>JAEUUT010000110.1 GCA_016787415.1 Saprospiraceae bacterium
TTTGAGGTTCATAGCCCAGGTACGTGACGCGCAGTGCCTGCCTCCCGACCGGCACGTTTTTAAGGGCGAATGTGCCATTGACATCCGTTGTAGCGCCAATCGGCTGGCCTTCTGTGATAAGTTGAACTGTTGCACCTATCAGCGGTGTTTCCGCTTGCTGATCGTATACTGTACCGCGCAGGGTTTGGGTTTGGGCTGCTGCAAAAAACGGCAGCAATGCAACAAGCAAAAGGAGGAGTTGTCTGTTATTCATAATTCAGTGGTGTTGATATTTTTTCGTCAGAGGACACACAAATGTGTCGGACACCCTGACTTGAAAACAATCAAAAACCTGTGAACTGTAGAATGAAGCGGCTGAATGGTAGAAAATGGCGCCTGTGCTTCGTCGACAGATTCCCGCTTTTCAGGCTGAAGATTGGGCTATTGGCCGCCGCACCCGTAAACAAGCCCCGGTTTTTTCCGTTTTTTCTGCTTATGAAACTGAGATTATTGCTAGTGCTATTACTACACACTGCGCTCATACAGGCCCAGGATATTCCTTTTATCAAGGCCGATCAAATCGATCGATGGAAGCAGTCCGACACGGATACTGTGTGGGTGCTCAATTTCTGGGCTACCTGGTGCGGACCTTGTGTGGCCGAATTGCCTTCTTTTGAAAAACTGAACCGGGAATATGCCAGCCAAAAAGTACAGGTAATATTAGTCAGCAATGATTTTAAAAAACAGGTAGACTCCAAAGTGAAACCTTTTGTAGCCAAAAAGAAACTCAAAAGCCGTGTAGTTTTTATGGATGAATCCAACCCCAATAACTGGATAGACCGTGTTAGTCCCGAATGGTCGGGGGCTATTCCGGCTACCCTGATTATTTCCAAAAGGAAGGATAAATACCTGTTTTTTGAAAAACAACTCACGTATGAAGAACTGGAAGCGGCGGTGAAGGAGGCTTTACAGAGGTGAGAGGTGAGAAGTGAGAGGTGAGAAGCGAGAAGTGAGAGGTGAGAGGTGAGAGGTGAGAGGTGAGAGGTGAGAAGATTCAGCCAATCAGGAATTGGCGATACCTATATATTCATCATTAAATATTTTCATTATCATGAAAAAACTCCTTGCATTGTGTACGATTGCCGCTACACTCATTGCTTTTTCTTTTACACAGAAAAACGTCGGAACCGGCTACATGGTGGGCGATACGGCCCGCGATTTCAGTCTGAAAAATGTGGATGGTAAAATGGCCTCGCTGGCCGACATGAAAGATGCCAAAGGCTATATCGTTGTGTTTACCTGCAACCAGTGCCCTTATGCCATCGCTTATGAAGATCGAATCATCGAATTACACAAGAAATATGCGCCACTGGGTTACCCGGTTGTGGCCATCAACTCAAACGACAAGGTCAGACAGCCCGGTGATAGTTTCGATAACATGCAGAAACGGGTCAAAGAGAAAAATATACCGTACGCGTACCTCTACGATGAAACGCAGGAAATTGCCCAGGCCTACGGCGCTACCCGTACACCACACGTTTTTCTGCTCGACAAAGACCGTGTAGTGCGTTATATCGGCGCCATCGACGACAACTCCGAGGAGGCATCGGAAGCCAAAGAAAAATATGTGGAAAATGCGATTGAAGCGCTGCGTGCCGGAAAAGAAGTGCCGGTAAAACAAACCAAAGCCATCGGCTGCGGGATTAAATGGAAAGCGTAGTTTTTCTAAAGAAAAACAAGAGGCAAAGGGCAAAAAGCAAAGGGCAATTTTGCCACTCTTCTTGCCCCTTGCCTCTTGCTTTTTGCCTCTTGCTTTTTGCCTCTTGCTCCTTGCCTTTACTTCTTCCTTTTCCGGTAGTTCCCGCCGCCGCCGCCGCTGCGCTGGTTGTTGTTGCGGTTGTTGCGCTGGTTGTTGCCGCCATTGCGTTGTTTGCGGTTGCGCTGGTTGTTGTTGCGGCTGCGCTGGTTGTCGAGTTTGCCGGCGCCGGCAGCCAGTTTGTCGAGCGAATCGTGGCCTTCATGTAGGGCTAGTTGTCCGTCAGACAGGCTTTCCAGGTCTTCCTTCACGATGTCGTCACTCACATAGTGCTCCTTGTTCCAGGTTTTGTACGCCAGTTTCATGTAGGAAGCGATTACCTCCACAAAGCCTTCCTTTTTGGAACCTTCCGGCATTTCAATGGCTTTTTTAATCAGCGCCTGAATGCTGTTGCCATAATGGCGGAAGCGAGTAGCGGATGCCGGATAGCCTAATGGTTCGGCACGGGCGCGCTCTTCAGCCCTGCGAATGATAATGCCGGGTGGCGGCGTCGCATCCAATTCATAGTTGGCAATTTCAAACACATGGTTCCAGAGTTTTTCCCGGTAGTCATCCATGTTTTTGTTGCCGGAAGGGCCTAACTGGATCATCAGACCGACGATGGACTCTACCGTTTTCTGGCGAAGTCCCGGATTTTCGATGGTTTTGGCATGCAGGATCATTTCCTGTATTGAACGCCCGTATTCAGGAAACTGAATTTGCGAGCGTTCGGTATTGTATTCTATATCTAATCTATTCATAAAGCAGGTGATTCAAGTTATGTTACCCTCACCGTCGGTAGGGTTTCCAACGTCGGCAGGGTTTAAAACCCTGCCGACGTTAAAAAGGTTTATTCCACCGTCACCGATTTGGCCAGGTTGCGGGGTTGATCCACATTACAACCGCGCAATACGGCGATGTGGTAGGCCAGCAACTGAAGCGGGATAACCGACAGCAGTGGTGTAAAAGGTTCTTCCGTTTCCGGTATTTCAATGGCAAAATCTGCCAGGCTTTTGATGGTTTCGTCGCCTTCGGTAATTACTGCAATGACCACGCCTTTCCGCGCTTTTACCTCCTGTATGTTAGAGGCTACTTTTTCGTGGGCGCTTTTGTTGGTGGCGATGACAAAAACAGGCATATTTTCGTCGATGAGGGCAATGGGGCCGTGTTTCATTTCGGCGGCCGGATACCCTTCGGCGTGTATGTAACTGATTTCTTTCAGTTTTAGTGCGCCTTCCAGGGCTACCGGGAAATTATACCCTCGACCCAGATACAGTGCATTGGGCGCGTTTTTAAACTCACCGGCAATATATTCCACCTGCTTTTGGCAGTTTTCAAGTAATTCTTCCACTTTCTGCGGAATGCGCGCCAGTTCCTGTACCAGTTTCTGGTATTGCGATTTGGGTAAAAATCCGCGCTCATAGCCTAGTACCAGCGCCATCATCGTCAGCATCGTCACCTGGCCTGTAAAGGCTTTGGTAGAAGCCACGCCGATTTCGGGGCCTACGTGAATGTACGAACCGCTGTGTGTGAGGCGGGCAATGGAAGAGCCTACCACATTGACGATGCCATAGGTAAGCGCACCACGTTCTTTGGCCAGTTCGAGTGCGGCGAAAGTATCGGCTGTTTCGCCCGACTGGGAAATGGCCAGCACAACGTCGTTTTCTCGAACGACGGGATTGCGGTAGCGGAATTCAGAAGCGTATTCCACTTCCACCGGAAGACGTGCAATTTCTTCAAACAAATATTCGGCAATCATGCCTGCATGCCACGAAGTACCACAGCCCAGAATAATCATCCGTTGGGCATTGATAATGCGTTTCATATGTTCTTCCATGCCACCGAGGCGCACCCAGCCTTCTTCAGCATCCATGCGGCCGCGCATACATTCGGCAATGGTAATAGGCTGCTCGTAAATTTCCTTGAGCATGAAATAGTCGTATCCCCCTTTCTCCAGTTGTTCTATTTCGAGTTCAATCTGGTGGGTGGTGGGCGTCATTACTTCATTGCGCAGGGTTTTGATGGTCAGGTCGCCATCGAGGGTGCAGGTGGCCACTTCCTCGTCGTTGAGGTAAACCACTTTTTTGGTGTGTTCGACGATGGGCGTCGCATCCGATCCGATGAAATACTCTCCTTTCCCGATGCCGATCACCAGGGGGCTGGCCCGGCGAGCGGCCACGATTTTATAAGGGTCCTGGCGATCCATCACTACAATAGCGTATGCGCCATGTACTTGCGTGAGGGCCTGGCGTACGGCTTCCTCGATCGGCAGGTTTTCCTGTTGCTGTACCTCTTCGATGAGGTGAACCAGTACTTCGGTATCGGTCTCGCTTTTGAAAGTGTGACCCAGTTTCTGCAAAGCACTTTTTATAACGGCGTAGTTTTCAATAATGCCGTTGTGGATAATCAGCAGACGCCCGTTGCCACTGGCATGTGGGTGCGCATTGGTGTCATCAGGCTTGCCGTGGGTAGCCCAGCGGGTGTGGCCCATACCGATATTGCCGTCGATGTTTTTGCCTTTTGTAAACTCGACGAGATCGGCCACTTTGCCTTTCTTTTTATATACATTCAGTTCGCCGTTTTGCAAGGCAATACCAGCGCTGTCGTACCCCCTGTATTCGAGGCGCGCCAGTCCTTTGATCAAAATGGGATAGGCTTTTTTGGATCCGATGTATGCAACAATTCCGCACATAGGCGAGCAGTTGGTTTGGATGATGAGATGGTAAGGGGTTGATGAGGTTGATAAGGGGTTGATGAGGTTGATAAGGGGTTGATGAGGGGTTGATGAGGTTGATAAGGGGTTGATGAGGGTTGATAAGGGGTTGACGAGGGTTGATGAGGGTTGATAAAGGTTGATGAGGGTTGATAAAAGGTGGCTCGAGGTAAGGTTGCGTTTTCATTCATCGAGTGGCCGAATATCAACCCTCATCAACCTCATCAACCCTTTATCAACCTCATCAACCCTTTATCCCCTCCTCTACTTCACCCTCGAATACTTCAACAACAATTTCGCCGGGTAGGTTGTACTTCCAGGGCCATACAAAATGGAACGCATGGCCGTGCGGCTTTGAAGATTCAGGTTGAGGTAAACGGTTTTCTTTTTAATATCACTTCCGGCAGGCAAATCTACCAGGCCTTGCAAATAATCGGACATATTGAGGTGATACCTTGTAACGATACCGCCAGGCTCGGTTTCCTTGTTGGGCGCCCCTCCAAACCTTGAATAGTTGTTGAGGCTGTTGATAGAGTTCGATACATCGGAGGTCACGTCGAAAATAGTATCTCCAACGGAACGGGACAATACCAATTGTGTTGCCGGCTTTAGAAGGCCGGGCAGGTCGTTGGCCAATTGGTCGTTGACGGTCAGCAGCAGATCGGCTTCGTTGACAGCAATATTTTCCAACTGGTCGACATAGGGGAACTCAATTTTCACTTTAACGCCTTCGGCGCCCTGTAGGTACAGGAGGTTGTCGTTGCTGTTTTCAATCTGTGCCCCTACCACAGAGCCGGAATAATCGTGTTTGAAACTGGAAAACTTGTTGCTACCCTGGAAGAAATAATCAAAAGTTCCATGAATGGTATCCTGCCGGGTGTAGTAGAGGCGTATACGGCTAAAATTCTGATCGTTCAGGTTGAGCGGCAGAATAAGCCCGGGCGTTGCGCCGGAAGAAGTGCTGGTAATTTTGATCCCGCGCAATTTCTGATAAAAAACAGAGTCTTCAGCCAGGGTAGCACTGTCGAACGCCATCAGTTCGCGCCCGAAATTCGGATCCAGCGGAATTTTTATGTACGCGCCCCGGGCAGTCGTGGAAAAGAGGCTGTCCTGATCGCCCGGATGAGGAACAAAATTGTCGAGTCGGCCAATTTCCGTGCTGGCAGGCAACGAAGAGGTAGAGTAATACACCGTGGTAGCCCCGATGGAGTAACCCTCATCTACGCGCTGCACCACGATGTTTTGAGGCTGCATGGTGTCGCCATACAAGCCTGTATTTCCATAACGCATGAACAGGATGATGGAGTCGAAACGCAGTGTGCTTTCCAGCGCAGTAGGCACACTGGGCTGGAAGAGCGCATAAATATCGGCCTTGGTTTTTCCAAAATACGGGTCGGTCATGTCGCCGCACAAGAAATAGGCAGCAGTGGAAATACGATCTGACGTAACCAGGCTGTCTTCCCGTTCGATGCTGCAACGAATCGTGAGGGTATCGGTAAAATCATAGTCGGCCAACTGGTCATCCAACAAGTCGGCGCCGAAAGGGCTGGTGCGTGTGCAGGCAGTCCACAACAGGATCGCCAGGACAAAGAATGCGGCGAATAGGGGAAATTTTTGTTTCATATTTTTTTACAAGACGAGGGAACCGGGGCGTTGTACGCTCCGGGTTCCCTCGCCGTCATACTGGAAATGAATTTGTTGAAAGTAGGTCCGAAAGCCTATTGCGGCACTTCGGCTTCGAGCAGGCTGCGGAAAAACTCACCGTAATTGGTCAGCATTTCTTCCGTTCCCTTCCAGGGGAGCACGGGCTTGTCCTGCGCGACGGACAGGTAATCAACGCTGGTGTCGGCCGATTCGCTGCCGATGATCAAAGCATCCGAATAAGCGGCAGCACCTTTGTGCATGGAAACGCCCTCCCCTTCGCGGAAAACCTCGAGGTCTTTTTTCGACAGGTTGTTGATGGCTGCTTTCTCCATAAAACGGTCGCTACCTTCCCGTTCGTGGGGTGTGCCGTACACGGAATATACAATTTGAGAATTGGCAAAAATAGGTTCCGTTTTGTAGGCTGTACGCAGGTACAACGGCACGAGGCTTGTCATCCAGCCGATGCACAATACAATATCGGGGGCCCAGCCAAATTTTTTCACCGTTTCGATAGCGCCTTTGCAGAAGAAAGCGGCGCGGTCAGGGTTGTCTTCAAATGCATTGCCGGATTCGTCCTCAAAAATGGCTTTACGCTTGAAAAAATCTTCGTTGTCGAGGAAATAAACCTGCAAGCGTGAATTAGGCAAAGAGGCAACTTTGATGATGAGCGGGTAATCGTCGTCGTCGACAATGATATTCATCCCGGAAAGACGTACCACCTCGTGCAGTCGGTGGCGCCGTTCGTTTACTACGCCGTAACGCGGCATCAAAATCCGCAATTCATACCCCGTATCCTGTAAAAATTTGGGCAATTTAGCCACCAGCGATGATATTTCAGGGCCTTCCGTATAAGGCTCCAACTCCTGGGTGATAATAAGCAAACGCTTCTTTTCCATGTTATCAGATAACCAGACTTGATTGGTGTGTAGAAATCCGTGTAAGCATAGTCGCCGATTTTACATAAACGCTGCGGCGTGTGTAAAAAATTTGTCGGACGACTTTGGGCTTTTGACAAAACCTTTGTTCTGACAAAGCCGGTGCAAAAGTATAAAAAATTGCGGGTTATTTTTGTATCCACAAGGCAGGATAAAATTATTGGGGGCGGATTTAACTAAATTGGGTTAGGGGAATGTTGATGAGGGTTGATAAAGGTTGATGAGGTTGATGAGGGTTGATATTCAGCCACTCGATGAATGAAAAGTCCTCATCTTACCCCGAGCCGCGATTTATCAACCCTCATCAACCCTCATCAACCCTTATCAACCCTCATCAACCTCATCAACCCTTATCAACCCTCCCCAACCTCCCCAACCCTCTCCAACACCCTAAACACATACGCCCACTCATTCTTCTCATCCGGGGCATGTGCCTCCCGCCAGGTTTCCCGCCATTCTGCCGGGTTGATGTCAGGGAAAAACACATCGCCTTCCACCTCCACTTCCACTTCTGTGAGGTAGATTTTATCCCACAAATGGCTGCTTTCCCGGTAAATGGCACCGCCACCAATGATAAAAGCCTCTGTTTCGCCATTGTCGTGGGCCATTTCCAGGGCCTCTTCCAGCGAATGCGCCACCAGTACCCCTTCGGCCGTAAAAAACGGGTCGCGGGTAATCACAATATTGGTACGTTTGGGCAAGGGCCGCCCGATACTGTGAAACGAATTGCGCCCCATAATGACATGGTGTTCGAGGGTGGTGCGTTTGAAATACTTCAGGTCGGCAGGCAGGTACCAGGGAATCTGGTTGTCTTTCCCAATGACATTTCGGTGTGCAACGGCAACAATAGCAGAAACGAGCATAAACAGAGGTGAGAGGTGAGAGGTGAGAGGTGAGAGGAGAGAGGGTTGGCTGCCAGCAGGTTTTCAGTTACCTTCGCGGTTTAGACAAACAAAGGTACGACGACGTGCAATTCGACGATTTAATCGGTCAGGAAAGAACCAAACATTTTCTGCTGCAACTGGCAGCCGGAGAACGCATTCCACATGCCCTGCTGTTTCTGGGCCCTACTGGTAGCGGCAACCTGGCCCTGGCCCTGGCATTTGCACAGTTGCTGCAATGCGAAAATCCCGGCTCCGGCGGCGCTTGCGGCCACTGCAATGCGTGCCATAAATCTGCCGCATTTGTACACCCCGACATCCATTTTTCCTTCCCGACCGTTGGCGCCAATGCCGTCAGCACCAATTACCTGAAGGAATGGCGCACATTTCTGGAAAACAACCCGTACAGCGACGTCAATGCGTGGCTACAGCAACTCGGCGCCGACAACAAGCAGGGAAATATCACGAAGGACGAGTGCAATGCCATCATCAAAAAACTCAGCCTTTCCATTTTTGAAGGAAAATACAAAATCCTGCTGATGTGGCTGCCCGAATATCTCGGGAAGGAAGGCAATCGCCTGCTCAAACTCATCGAAGAACCACCCGAACAAACCATTTTCCTGCTGGCTGCCGAAAATCAGGAGGCCATTCTGAATACGATTCTTTCCCGCTGCCAATTAGTTAAAACCGACCTGCTCAGCGACGAGGAGGTCGCGCAGGGCCTCGAACAACGCAGGGGCCTCGACGCTGCCCGCGCCCGACAAGTGGCATTTCTGGCCGGCGGCGATTTTGGAAGTGCGCTCGGGCTGGCCGACAACCCCGACAACGACGACGCGCACCTGCTGCTCGACTGGCTGCGCAAATGCTGGCGCGGCCATCCGGTAGAATTGGTGAAATGGACCGAAAATTTTGCCCAACTGGGCCGCGAAAACCAGAAACAGTTTTTGCAATACGGCCTGCATTTTCTCCGGGAAATGCTGTTTCTGCTCACGACCAGGGATACCAACCTGCGGCTGCGACCGGAAGAACTGAGCACGGCTCAAAACATGGCAAAAGTGCTTGACTTTGAAAAAATTACGCAACTTGTAAGCCTGCTCAACGACAATATATACTACATAGAACGCAACGCCAATCCCAAGACGCTGTTTCTGGATACCTCGATTGCCATGCACAGCATTTTTAAAAGTTGAACCCATGAAAAAACTGAGCCGTGCCCTCGGCGTCGTACTGCTCACCCTGCTCATTGGAGCAGGTATTCTTGCGACGGCCTACCAGTTTAATGATGGAAAAATCAATCAGGCCGTCATAGGTACTATTTTTATCGGAATGGCCTTTCCTAATTTTTTTATTGCCGGCGTCATGCGTATGTTCCGGCACAGAGCCGGGTTTTACTTCCTGTGGACAGGGCTGGCATGCGCCATAATCGGCCTGCTCATCCTTGTTTTCAGGTGAAAAAATTGTAAGCGTAAGAAGCCTTTTTCCCTGTTTTTTTATGCATCTGTACTCCCGGCACGCACTTACCGCTTTTCACTTCTAATCTTTCGCTTATCTTTACTGCCTTTTAACTGATTATTCTCTCTTGAAATCAATATAATATGGGATGTGTTGGATGTTCCTGCTCGACCGGTAAGGATGCAGTAAGCGGATGTAATAGCAATGGCGGTTGCGCAACAGGCGGTTGTAACCGCCATAATACGTATGACTGGATTACGGCGCAAGGCATCAGCGATGCCCGCCCTTTCGATATGGTGGAGGTGAGTTTTAAAAACGGCTCCCGCAAAGAGTTCTACAAAAATCCACCTTTCACCCGCGCCACTACGGGCGACTGGGTTATTGTAGAATCGCAGTCGGGTGGATTCGATGTAGGCAAGGTGTCGCTGTCCGGCGAACTGGTGCGCCTGCAAATGAAACGCAAGCGCGTACGCTCCGATGCCCGCCTCTCCAGCGTGGTGCGCAAAGCCCACGAACGCGACCTGGAGCGCCTCGACGAAGTGCGCCAGGAAGAAAAAAAAGTGCTGATTCAGGCACGCGCTATTGCCCGTACGCTCGACCTCGATATGAAAATCGGTGACGTGGAATTTCAAGGCGACGGGCGTAAATGCACGTTTTATTACACTGCCGATGGCCGCGTCGACTTCCGCGAACTCATTCGCCACTACGCCCGCGATTTCAAAGTAAAAATTGAAATGCGCCAGATCGGCGCCCGTCAGGAGTCGGCCCGCATCGGTGGACTGGGTAATTGTGGCCGCGAACTGTGCTGCTCTACCTGGCTTACCGAGTTTAAAAGTGTGAATACGGCCGCTGCGCGCTATCAGAACCTGGCCATCAATCAGACCAAACTCTCGGGTATGTGCGGCCGTCTGAAATGCTGCCTCAACTACGAACTGGATACCTATATCGATGCGCTGGAAGATTTCCCGGATCGCGCCGAACGCCTCAAAACAGGCGCCGGACTTGCTATCCTGATCAAGACGGATGTGTTCAAGCGCCTGATGTACTACACTTACGCCGATGATCGGAGCAAGTTCCTCGCCGTACACGTCGACCAGATATGGGAGGCGCTCGATATGCTCAAATCAGGCAAGGTGCCCGGCAGCCTGGAAGATATTCTCGCTATGGCCCCGCAGGTGGAAGCAGAAGAACAGGAAGAAGCAGAACCCGATTTCGAAAATGTGCAGGATGTAATCCAGTTGCCGATCGAAAAACGCAAAAAGAAAAAGAAGAAAAACAAAGGTAACCGCGACCGCTCCCAGAGTGCTGCCGCAGCCGTGGAAAAGGCGGCTCAGCAGGACGACCTTTCACAAAAACAACCGCCCCGCCGCGATGATCGCCAGCGCAGGCCCGATAACCGCCCGCAACAACGGCCGCCCCAGCAGCAGCAGCAACCTAGAAAGGAAGGAGGCGCTCCACAGGCAAAACAAACGCCGCCGGCCCCTCGACCACCCCAAAATCAGGGCGACAGCCGCCCGCCTCAGCAGCCCAGAAAAGAAGGCGACCAACGCCCTCCTAACTCCGGCACAGGCAGTGACAATAACAACAAGGGGAATAATTTTAAGGGCAACAACCGCCGCCGCGACAAGCGGAACTTTAAAGGAAAAGAGTAAGCGGCTAGAAGTTTCCCGCAGATTTCGCAGAATACACGCAGATTTTCGCAGAACGTAGCGTACACGAAGCATTTCAAGATAAAATGTGTGTACGCTACGTTCTGCGAAAGTCTGCGTGTATTCTGCGAAATCTGCGGGAAATTATCCTGCGGGAAACTACTCTACGGCAAGCAAGCTGCAAAAAATCAATTATGCACTTCTAAAGTGTAATTATCTTTCTTTTCCATGCGCTTGCCTGTGAAGCGCTCGTACAGTTCCATGTATTTTTTGTGTGCCTCGTCCGACTGCTTTTTACCATTGACTTTCAATGACTTGGGACTAAGGTTGAAGGAAAAATCGTTTGTGTCACTGATTAATTTGTCCTGGAGCAACCGGGCTCTTAAAGCCGCCTGAAATTCCATTCCGCGGTTGTCACGCTCCCGATTGCGTAGATCTTCGCGAAGTTGATGTTGTTGTTCGCGATAATCGCCCTGGTGCGCTTTCCAGTTCTCCATTTCTCTTTTCCATTCATCCTGACTGGATTTCCATTCTTCTTCAAACTCTTTCATGTCCTTTTCAAGGTCTTTCCGGTCTTCATCGCTCATGTTGCGGTAGTTTTCGCGCAGTTCATTGTAGTGTTCGCGAAATTCGTCGGCGTGCTTTCTCCATTCCTCCATTTGTTCCTGCCATTCAGCGCGGTCTTCGTCAGAAAAGGAATAGGACATGCCACTGCCGCTACTATTGCCCCATCCAAAAGCCATATTAGGTGCGTTCATATCGAATTGGAGCGGCTGTGCGAAATGGAAACCCATTCCAGGCAAATCAATTTTTTCACCTTTTTCCAGTTTTTTGCCATTCATCCATACTTCCCCTTTTTCAACCTTGATCTCCATGGGTTTCCCGTCTTTTTCCAGGGTGATAACGATGTTGCCCTCCTCGTCGGTGATGGTGCTTAATTGAGGATTTGCGAATCCGAAAATGGGCGGTACTGGTGGTACGGGAGGAACCGGCGCCACCGGCGGAACGGGCGGCATAGGTGGTACAGGCGGCACGGGTGGCACGACACTACGCTGAAGTTCCTGCGCCAGTTCGCCGTACTGAGCGAATTCATTGCTTGGAATTTCTTTGTCATCCAATTTCAGGCGGGTAATCTGCCCGTTTTCCAGTTCCATTTCCACTTTCCCATTGTCGTCTTCCCGGGTAATCTTCTGTATGTTTTTAGACTTGGACTTTGGTACACTGTCCTGCGTCATTTGGCTGTTGTCATTGTTCCAGAGCAGCCCGTCGGACCAGTCCGTGATTTGAGCGAAAGCAGCGGCCACGGTGGGTGGCGTATTTGCGCGCAGGCCGATAAAGGTCAACAAGGCAAGCAGAATAACTGTTGCTGTGAGTTTTTCCATAACTTGAGATTTTTGTTGTGGTTGATTCAGAATTCGCCGAACACGCTCCAGCAGGAGCGGACGGCGCGATGAACCGCCGATGCCGAGCGCCAGGCGCGGGGCAGGAATGGCCAGTTCCTGCACCTGTACCAGTGCTTTGGCAAAAATCAGCGGGTTGCCGGTGGCGGCCAGCGCCGCATCGTCGCAGCAGTTTTCCCGCTCGCGCCGAATAACGGCCGATACCCACCACACAGCAGGGTGATAGTAAAATACTGCCTCTACAAATGCCTGCAAGAGATTGAAAAGCCAGTCGCGGCGGGCAATATGCGCCAGTTCATGCGCCAGAACGGCTTCTACCTCGGCAGGGCTGAGGCGGTTGATCAAACCGATGGGAAACAAAACAACGGGTTTCAACCAGCCAATCGCCACGGGTGAATACACCATCGCCGATTCAAACAGCCTGACGGTAGCCGTCAGTCCAAGTCTGTTGCTCAGTTCCAAAACCTTTTGTTGCCAGTGTTCCTCCACCGGTTTCAAGCGTTGCGTTTGTAGTTGATGTACCTGCCAGAGTCCGGTACTCAGGCGGATCAGGAAAAATAGAAACCCCAGCAGCCACACCAGTACGATGGATACGTAATGGCTTTCCAGCCATTGCGTCAGGTTATCTGTCCACGCCGTCTGTACAGGCGTCTGCTGCTGCGTCAGGAGAAAAGGCCCAAAAGTTGGTACGCCTTCCGTTGAAATGGTTGCTGCTGTTTCTGGTTCGAAAACCCAAAAAAACGTGGCAGCAGATGCAGCGAGCACCGCCATCAGGGCGCCATAGGCAGCCAGATAACGTTGCCGCGCCTTTGGAAGCCTGGGCAGCAGGATCAGCAGTACGAGGGCGAGGGCCGCGCCTTGCCAAATGGAATGCGTGAGCGTCCAGCCCAGCGCTCGTACAACAACGTCGGAAATTGCGAAACGATCGTTCATGGTTTGGGCGGGTTGTTTTCCAGTTGTGCAATAAGCGCCTTGATCTCGTCGAGTTCGTCGGCACTGGCTTCGTGGTTGCCCAGGGCCTGCATGACCAGCCGGGCTGCATTGCCCCGAAACGTGTTGTCCACAAATTCCTGAAGCAACAGTGATTGGGTGTCGCCTTCCTGTACGGCTGCCTTGTACAGGTGAGTACGCCCCTCTTCTTCCCGGGTCACCATGCCTTTCTCAAACATGATTTGCATCATTTTCAAGGTAGTGGTGTATCCGATGGCTTCTTTCAATCGGGCCGCATTGCGCGGGGCTGTCTGGCTGTTTTTGCGTTGCTCGTTTAGCAGGTCGTTCACCGTGCGCACAGTGCTCGCTCCTTGCTGCCAGAGTATTTGCAGAATCTCCAGTTCCGAATCGGTAGGTTTCATAAAATACAGGTGGTTCGAATTCGAGACACAAACATCTACGATTAATTTCGTAGATGCAAATTTTTTCTACGATTTTTTTCGTAGATGTGGGGAAGGAGGGGCGATTTGTGGTTTTGGCGTTTTCGAATACATTAAACGCAGGGTGTTTTTTATCAAATACACAGGGCGTTGCTGCGCTAATGAATACGCCCTTTCAGGGCTCCGTCGCAGTTCTCACCTCTCGCTTCTCACCTCTCACCTCTAATTATCCTTTCCACCTCCGGATTTTCCATCCAGTTCTCTTCAATACCTGGCAGGTTGAGAATTTGGGCAAAGAGGCGGTTTTGAGCGTCATCTTCTTTCAGGGCGATGTGATACGGTGTGTTGCTGAACGTAACCATCGAATAGACAGGTAAAAAATCGGGGTGTTGCGCGTGCAGGTGAGCGGCAATTTTTTTGCGCAATAGAAATTTAGGATCTGCCACGAGGTCGCGCATTTCTATAAAATTGCGCTGAGCCAGTTCGGCAATAGCATCGCCGTCGGCTACTCGTTGTGCCGCAAAATGCGGGATAATTTTCGACCAGTCGCCGCCAAATTGATCGTGCAAACCATCCAGAATGGTACAATCTTCAAAACCGGCATTCATGCCCTGCCCATAAAAGGGCACAATGGCATGCGCCGCATCGCCCAGCAACAGGATGCGATTTTGCCATTGCCAGGGGCGGCATTTCACCGTTATAAGCGATGAGGTAGGGTTGTTTTTAAAATCTTCCAGCAGCGTCGGCATCAGGTCGAGCGTATCGGGGAAAAAACGACGGAAAAAAGCCGTCACATCTGCATCAGATTTCAGGTGCTCGAAAGATACCTCCCCTTCAAATGGCAAAAACAGCGTGCAGGTGAAACTCCGGTCGGCATTGGGCAGCGCAATGAGCATAAAATTGCCGCGCGGCCAGATGTGAAGTGCCTTGGGATCCATGCGATATCCTCCATCGGCAGCGGGCGGGATGGTCAGTTCCTTGTAACCGTGGTCGAGGTAAAATTGCGTGTACTGGAAGCGGTCGGTTTTTTGCAGCGCATATCGAACAGCCGAAAAAGCCCCGTCAGTACCAAAAATCAGCGGCGCTTCTACCTGATGCGTGTCGCCGGTTTGCATATTTTCAAAAGTGATATAGGGCAAATCCAGGTCGACATCCACGCAGCGGTGTTCGAAAAAAAATTCCACATTGGGAAAACGATCGGCGATTTCCAGCAAAGCAAGGTTCAGGCCGCCCCTCGACACGGAATAAATGGCTTCGCCTTCTTTTCCATAGGGCTGGAAGGTAAGATCGCCCGTCACGGCGTGCATCATACGGCCGGGCATGGGCAGCGCGGTTTTGGACAATTGTTCCCGGATACCGGCCATTTCCACGGCCTTCCAGCCGCGTTCGCTCATAGCTAGGTTGATGGAACGTCCGCCGCGATAACCGGCAGCGCGCATATCGGGCCGACGTTCGTACACCTTTACCTGATAGCCACGGCGTGCCAGGAAGACAGCCCAGAGTGAGCCGACCAGACCGGCTCCGACGATGATAACAGAAGATGGTTGTTGCATGATAAAATGGTTAGGCAAATGTTGCCCAAACCTACGCTGAATCCCCGAAGTCGCTTTTACTTTTGCTCAAAAAAGCAGGATGAGAAAAATATGGTTCCTCGTTTTATGGCCCTGCCTGTGCCATGCGCTGCAAGCCCAAACGCCCGAGTTGCCGCTCACCAAAGGCATGCACATTACTTCCTCCTGCCGCATCCGGCCGGGCGAATACCTTTTGACCGCCGATTCGGCTTCCGAAATGGTGGTTTGTACTATTCAGGGAAATGACCTGGAAGTCGATTTTCAAAACGCCGAACTGCGCGGCGCAGCCGAGGGCGTGCTGCCTGATCATTTTACGGGCTACGGTCTGGTGGTGATGGGCAACAATATTCGGATAAAAAATGCCCGGATCAGAGGATTCAAGGTGGCCGTGTATGCCGAAAATGCTGGCCGCCTTACCCTTGAAAACTGCGATGTGTCCTACAATTTCCGCTCCCGCTTGCTATCGACACGTCTGAAAGAAGATGAAAGCGACTGGCTGAGTTATCACCACAATGAAGCCGACGAATGGCTGCGCTACGGTGCAGGTATTTACCTGAAAAACTGCCCGGAAGCCACCGTACGCGGGTGCCGGGCAACAGGCAACCAGAACGCGCTGCTCCTGAGCGGCTGCAACGACGGGCTGATGTACAATAATTCATTTCAGTTCAACTCCGGACTGGGCATCGGGCTGTACCGCAGCAGTCGCAACCGAATTATGCACAACCTGCTCGACTGGAATGTGCGCGGGTATTCTCACCGCGTATATGCCCGAGGCCAGGACTCGGCGGGTATCCTGCTGTACGAGCAAAGCAGCGGCAACACGATTGCGTACAACTCTGCCACGCATTCAGGCGACGGCCTGTTTTTGTGGGCCGGACAAAGCACGATGGACAGTGGCGAGGGCGGCTGCAACGACAACGTGATTTTCGGCAATGACTTCAGCCATGCCCCTACTAATGGAGTGGAAGTCACGTTTTCCCGCAACCGGATTCAGGGAAATATCATTCGGGAGTGTACCTACGGCATTTGGGGCGGATATAGTTATGGGTCGCGCATTTTGGGGAATTACCTGGCCGATTGCCGTACCGGTATTGCCATCGAACACGGTCAGCATGACACTATCCGGCAAAACCTGTTTCAGGACGACAGCGTGGGCATTCGGCTCTGGGCTCGGGAGCAACAACCGGCCGACTGGGGTTATAGCCAACACCGCGATGTGCGCAGCCTCGGCCATAGTATAGACAGGAATGTATTTATTGCCGTGCGAAAACCCCTGTCTATCAGCGCTTCCCAAAACGTGTCGATCAATGGAGAAAACCTGTTCCTCGAATTTGACAAACTGCTGGAAACGCCCAAACCCAACGACAGTCTCCGTTTTTTGCGCAATGATATTTATGGCAACACCGCACAAATTGCTGCTGTATGGCAAAACCCGGTACTGGCCTCGTTTAAAGGCCTGAACTTCACACATCCTGGCCAGCCCCAGAACCCCTATGCGCCGCTCGATATTCCGTATGGCGAACTGCACGAGCCTGATAGTTTGCCTGGAGGCATGCTGGCCGTTTTGCCCGATGGTTTTCCGCGCGGCCGACGTTTTATCATCATGGGTGAGTGGGGGCCCTTTGATTTCAGCCGCCCCATTGCTGCTGTTGATACGCTTGCCGGCCGCCAATATGCGCTCGTACTCGTGGGCCCATCGGGCGACTGGAAAATAACCGAAAGCAAAGGCGTAAAAAACGTCAGTACCATGAAAGGCCGTGTACCTGCCCAACTCACTTTCGAACGCGAGCCGGGCGCGCCCACCTGTCTGATCCGCTTTGAATACAGCAGCCCCAAAACAATTGTAACCGAGTTTGGGAAAAAAATACCGCCCGGAGAACGCTACATGTTTACATTTACCGAATAAATAACTGTCAAATAAGCCGTATCCCTTGCATCCCTGCAATTTTTAAACCACCAAACACCTTGGTATATGGCAAGAACACCTAAAGGAAAACGCTACCAAACCATTGTCAACGCCGGCCTTAAACTGTTGTACGAACAACTGGGCTATATTCAAAGCGACATTCTCGGAAAACTTCGTACCCTCCGGCATGACATTTCATCGGCCTCTCTTTCGAATATAAAAAACGACAAGACAGTAGGTATTGCTACCCTCGAAACGGCAGCCAAAGGCATTCAGACGCTCATGGAGCAGGAACTGGACATGGCCTATGATGAAACTGCCGGCAATTTTACAGCAAGAAACACCCCTGAGTGGAAGCCGGTTGTAGTGCCCGAAAAACAGGACCCTGCCAATCAGGGTATCAAAGTGTATGCGGAAGGCAGGGCCACAGTGGCCCAAAAAACGGCGTTTTTTGCTGATGCAAAACATGAGTTAGTAGAGGTGGGCATTCGCCTCAACTCCTTTTCCACTTACTTTATTTCTCAAAGCGACAGTGCATACAAGCAGCATATTCTGAATTTGTTGCAAAGAGGCGTACACATAAAAGGTTACTTGCTCGATCCGGATTGCGAACAGGCGCGCATGTATTTTGAAGACCGGTCTGCGGAACTGGAGACGGAACACAGGTCACTGGAAAAAATACGGGAGGTCATGCAGGACTTGCGTAGTTTGTGTACACAGTTTAAGTCGATGAACCTGCCCGGCTCGTTTGAAATTTACATTTACCAACACATTCCTTACAGCCTCTACCTGCTTGTAGATGGCGATACCGAAGAGGGTAAAATGATGGTCTCTCCATATCTGTATGGCATTCGAAGAGCCAATTGCCCGGTGCTGGAATTTTCCAAAAAAGACCAGGAAACATTGTACAACCGCTACCTGGAAGCGTATAAGGCATTTACGAGGGATGCGCGGCTACTCGTGTAGTTATCAGTTATTGGTTATCTGTTATCAGGGGTGGTAAGGGACCATTCGTACATATTCTTGGCTTATCATTTTGTATGGCCAAATGAATATACAAATGGTCCCTTACCACCCCTGATAACAGATAACCAATAACTGATAACCAATACTCCCTTTCCAGTCCCCTGTGAATTTACGTAAATTTTATAAAGCATTTACGTAAAGTGCTATATATCAACTACTTATAAATCTATTTGCTTATTTCTCCCATACCTTTGTATCAACAAACCGGATGGCAGGGATGGTAGTAGCAGCCGGGTCTACGGGTATGCTACCGCTTTACGAACACCTGCGAAAAGGTAATAAGCGCTTTTCTCCCTTTTTATAGCAACGGGCACCGGCTGGTGCGGCTTTGACGGCAACTTATGTGCACCCTCAGGCCTGGCCTTCTCTATGCCCCGACAGCAGGTTTCTGCCCTGCCATCCAAACATTTTTTCACTTAACAATTTCAGAAATGAAAAACAAAGTCAAAAAGGTTTGGCAACAGGGAGCGCAAATATGTTTGTTGGTTCTGTTGCTTTTGCCTGCCGGAATCGGCTTCTCAGCCTCCGCTTTACACATCACGAGTGGAGAACCAGCCGTGACACTTGCTTCACAGAGCAGCAATTCTGCAACATTTTCATGGACTGCTGTGGAAGAAGCAAACTCGTACCAATCCTACTACGTGAGAGCGGAAAATGGGTACACCAGTGGCGTGGTAAGTACGAGTGCAACAAGCCTGACTCATTCGGGTCTTCCGTCTGGCACCTACAAGTTTTACTTCAGAAGCGTACTCAAAAACGGTTCTTATTCCAGTTACATCATCATCGATGAAATAGTAATTGCGAATTAATGTGGAATACAGGCTCCTGTGCATGGTGTGCAGGAGCCATTTTTTTGGGGTGGGTATAAGAGTATGTTGAGATTTCTCTTGCCGGGCTGCAAACGAAAAATTTTATTTGCAGTTTCGTTAAATTTCTCGCCGGATAGCCCGCATCCGACTGCGAAATTTGCCTTGCTGGAAATAAAATTTTTCTGTTTTCCCCTAGGCAGAGAAATCTCAACATACTCTAAGAAGGATCAAGGTTGAAAATTATCATGTGCCCAACTTTCCACTCATCCTTTCCAATTGGCCAAAGCCCGGTATTTCCAGTGCGTTTCCAGTGCTGCTATCCGGCAGATCGTCCATCCGGCACGACCATCGAGAAACCCTGCTTTCAGGATATAATTCCGAATAAATTTGAAGATAGGGCTGAGCCACATGCGCCACCAGGCGCCGCGTTTGCCTTGCTGATGCATAGCCCGGGCTGCGATAAAAGCATATTTGCGAGCGCGTTCGAGGTGTTCTTCTACGGTGTAATAACTGTAATGCAAAAGGTCGCCGTCAAGGCGTGCCGTACTTGCTTCGGCGTGCATTTCCACCCGGTCATGCGGGTTGGTGCCGCCCCAGTGGCCGAGGCGCTTGTCGAAGAGCCGCAGTTTCCGGTCGGGATACCAGCCGGAGTGCGCAATCCACTGGCCGCAGTAGTTGGTACGGCGGTTCATAATGTACGCATCAAAGCGCAGGTCGTTTTTTACATGGAGTATCGACTCCCGTAGAAGGTCGCTCAGCGCTTCATCTGCGTCCAGCGACAACACAAACGGGTGCGATGCCAGCCCGAGCGCCCGATTTTTTTGTTCGATATGACCGTCGAATGCATGTTGCTCGAAACGGACGCCAAAGGAGCGGCAGATTTGCTCCGTATCATCGCTGGAAAAAGAATCGAGCACTACTATTTCATCGGCAACGCCTGCCAGCGATTCGAGACAACGACCGATGTTGCGCTCTTCATTGAATGTGATGATGACGGCAGAAATAGGTGGCATGGGGCGAAAGTACGGTAAAAGTCCTGAGTCGACAGTCCTGAGTCCTAAGTCTGTAGAGTACACCTACTTAACCTTGTATTTGTTTATACAAACCTCAAGAGTATGTAGGTGTACTCTACAGACTTAGGACTCAGGACTGTCGACTCAGGACTTCTAACGAATCAGTGCCACATCCCCCTGCTTCCGAATCTTCATAACCCTTCCGCAGAAATCAATATCCGCTTCGAGTGTCCATACCCAAACACCTGGGCGTAGTTTGGAGCCCTTGAAGGTGCCATTCCAACTGTCGGCAGGATTTTCACTTCGGAATACCTGTGTTCCCCAGCGATCAAACACGGCAAAGTTGTATTTCAGGATGGTCATGCCACTGGCAAAGCGCGGGCGGAAGGCAGTATTTTCTGGATCAGAGGCTTCCGTGCTGATTACATTGGGCATGTATACGATACCTTGCTCGGCACTTAGTTCGGCCCATTCTACCTGAATCGTACCAGGCACGGTCAGGCACTGTCCGTCAATTCGCTGCAATGTGAAAGTATATATACCCGCTTCAGCCACCTTGATGCTGCGGGTAGTGTCGCCCGTCGACCAGAGGAATTTATATTCATTTGGGTTTCCAACAGTAATTTCCGGCGACAGGGTAATTTCTGTGGAATCGCAAGGAATGATACCGCCTACTGTCGCAATCGAAACTGCCGGAAGGGCGCTTATTTCAAGACTTTCCTCCACAATACAATTGGACGCATCGCGCAACTGAACCGTATATTGTCCGGCTGCAAGGTCGCTGAACAAGACGTCGCTTTGCCAGTTGCCAGCGTTGTTCAGGTCGTATTCGTAGGGCGGTGTGCCACCGCTGGCGCCGGTAATTTCCAGGCTGCCGTTTGTTTCATTCGGGCAACTTTCCGTGCCCGACAGTGCAAACGAAGCAGCCGGGAGCCCGCTTACTGTTACCATCACGATGGAATCGCAGCCATTGGCGCTGGTCAGGTATACGGGTTCTGTGGTTCCAATCGGGATTTGCTGACCGTTGTAGTTGTAAGCCGTGCCCTCACAAACAGATACCTGCAAACTACTTGATGCAGATGCGTATGCATGCACAATGAGTGTGACAATCGAATCGCAACCGACCGCATTGACCAGGGTGAAATTTTGCGTCTGACCGGCAGGTACAGATACGCCTTGATAAACGTATACTTCACCAGGGCAAACGTACACCTCCAGTGTAGAAGCCGATGGAGACAATGGCATTACCGTAACAACTACTGTGGAATCACAACCATTGGCAGTACTTACCGTGAAATTCAGGGTAGTGCCTGCAAGCACATCCACGCCGTTGTATTGTGCCGACTCACCCGCACACGCCTGAAGTGTAACGGCGCCTGTACCAATGATATATGGCTCTACGGTTACGATGGTGGTGGAGATACACCCGAACTGATTGGTATAGTCGAAATAATTTACTCCAATCGGAACAGGTGTGCCCTGATAATCGGCCATGCCGCCCGGGCAGGCATACAAGGTCAGGTTGTCAGTGAAGGAAGGCAAAGGATTTACGGTGACCAGCGTAAATACATCGCAGCCATGAATGTCGGTAGACTGGAACACTTGGCTAAAGCCCGCCGGAATAAGTGTATTGTTGTACTCGGCGAAACTGCCTTCACAAGCGGACAAATCGACCGTTTCCATCACCGGCACACAATCAAAACGCATCAGCAGATCGATGGGCACAAAACCTTCTCCGCAACCGCTTACATACACAGAATCTTTTCCGATCACAGATGTCCACCCTGGTTCGAACGTAGTAGAATCCAGCATGACAACGTACCAGCCAGCCGGAAGGTCAGGGAACGAAAAGACGCCATTGGCATCACTTAGCGTGGTGTCAATCGATATGCCGTCTTTTATCAGCATAACGGTAATGCCAGCCAGGGTGGTATCGGCAAAATAGTTTACCGCAGCATCGTCATTTACATCCGACCAGACTGTGCCTTGCAGGTCGCCGGTTCCGCCGTTCAGTTGTACCGACAGTGGATCACTTTGGGCCGTACAGCCACTTGCATCGGTCAGCACAGCGTAGTAACTACCACTTTCTGTAACAATCAGTTCCGGCGTAGTGGCGCCTGTAATCAGGCTTCCATTCTGATACCATTGCCAACTGGTTACACTCGGCAAATTAGGTACGCACAAGGTGTCGGGTGCGCAGCGTTCGTGGCAGCCCGAAGGGATAGCCGAGACCTGAGGGCCGGGCAATACCGTTACCACATTACTCTTTGCTTCGCAACCAAATTCATTGATGACGCGGATGTAAAAACCGCCATACTCTTCCGTTGTAAGCGAGGTGCCTACCGCGCCGGTACTCCATATAAATTGCCAGTTGGCGGGTTGTGGGCCTGTGTAAGTCAGTACATTGGACGGGCTGGCGCAATTGCTGCTGCTACTGATACTGAAGCCGCTGGGGTTGGGGTGTACGGTTACTACAAACGGGTCTGTCACGGCAGTACACCCGTTGGCAGGATTGGTTACTGTCACATTATAAGTGTGTGTGCCAACGGGCAGCAGATTGCCCCTATTTTCGGAAAACTCGATTTCATCGGTCATGCCATTGCCGCCCGACCATACGTAATTATAATTACCATCGCCCTGCACTTGCAGGAACACATCTTCGCCGCTGCAACTGCTCAGGGTGGGATAAGAAGTGCCCACGACCTGTCCCAACTGGTTTTTCAATAAGGCCTTGATGAGTGCGTCGGGCGCAGGCGCTACATCTATTTTGACCGGCGCGGGCACAAACGTGCATCCGTTGGCATCGGTAAGGGTTACCTGGTATACTCCGGCCTCTGTTACGGTCAGGGTTTGTGTAGCAGTACCCGCCGCATCCGACCATAAATAAGTGGCAGCGCCTGCGGGCGCAGTCAGTATCATGGTGGCGCCTTCACACAGAATACCCGGATTGGCTGGTGAAACGGCGCCGCTCAATGGGTTGGGTTCTACGGTGACAGGTAGCGAATAAGAGGCCATACAGCCGTACACATTGGTAGCTGTTGCACTTACCGTATATGTATTAGGCGTGCTGTAATGGTGATACACCGTAATCCCCAGCGCATCATTGGCACTTCCCGACGACGGGTCGCCAAAATCCCAGGAAACATCCAGCAAATCGCCCGGCATATTGGCAGGTTGGAAAAGCAGGGCATTTCCGGCACAACGGGCCGCGGGGGCTGCAAAGGTGGCATCCGGGAGCGGGAATACTTCTACGGGTGCGGTGGCACTGGCCGTACAGCCGCTGTTGCCCGTGACGGTAAGTTGTACCTGATAAATGCCTGATGTAGCATAGTTATGTGTCGGATCGGCGATATTGTCGGTATTGGCAGCACCGGACCCCGGATCGCCAAAATCCCAGGCGTACGTGGTAATACTGTTGCCCGGAAGCAGTTCGCTCACATCTTCAAACGTTGTACCGTTGCTCGGGCAATCCGCTTCTGCATCGAAACGCGCTACCAGTTCCACTTTTACAGAGTCGAGGAATTTGCAGGTGCTGCCGTCCTGCAATTGTACGGTCGTAAACGATAGGTATTTACCTGCATTGTTGAATACAAAATTCGGGTTGTCGCCTGTCGCCGTTCCCAGTACATATCCACCGGATATGAAAAACAGCCAACTGGCACTTCCAGGCACATATTGTCCGGTATTGTCTACAATATGAAACTGGAATGAGTCGCAACGCACATTGGGGTCGAAAGTAGCGTCAAAAGCGCCGGGTGGGCAAAGTGCAGCGCCTCCTGGCACACCTACCCCGCCACCGCCGCCACCGCAGTAATTGAAAATATTGATAGGCCCGGCCACATGCGTGCAGCCGTACTGGTTGGTAGCCTGGACGGTATAAAATCCGTATTGGTTGGTGGCATAATCTACAGAAGTAGCGCCGGCAATCGCCGTTCCATCAACCGACCATTGATAGGTATAATTGGCATCTGCATTGGTGAGTGCCGTCAGCAGTACGAACATGGAGTTGTTGCAAAATCCGGTAGGATCAGCCGTCGTAAGCGACACATCCGGCGCATCGTAACTGAGCATGGTAAATTCGGATTTTCCCACGCAGCCGTTGGCATCCGTTACCTGAACGGCATAGGTGCCAAACCCGAGATTTGGATTGGCAACGGTAGATAATACTGCGCCATTATCGTCTCTCCACGAATATCCGGCAAAGGCTACGCTCGTCTGTATAGCAGCCGTGCTGCCCGGGCATAGCCCGGCAGGGTGTTGCACAATAGGGTCGGGATTGGCCCACACCGTGACCGGGAATGACGCCGTTTGCCCGCACACGGCTACATTGACCGTATGATTGCCGGGTTGTGTCCAGAAAATATCGGCAGCGCTCGTGCCTTGTCCGTCGGAAACCGCCCCTGCTCCGGCAGGTGAAATAGTCCATTGAACATCGATGTTTTGAGGAATAATGGAGTAACTACCCACTGCATCTTCGCAGGATGTGCCAGTACCGGTGATGGCCGGAATGCTGATGGCAACCGGATGAATCCGCACCGTGTCGCTGGCGCAGTTCAGTCCGTTGGTGCTCACATTGGCGACGGCAAGTTCATAGGGGCCGGTGGCGGCCCAGGTTACGTTGATGGGGCTGCCATACGCAATTTGCGGTGCGCTGGCGCCATTGGTGATAGTCCAGCGGACTTTAGCGCCAGGCGCTATCCCTTGTGCCTCGTATGTGTAGGCACTGCCGGGGCAAATATTGGGTTCGCCCGTGATGCCTGTTGGTTCGGTAGGCAATCCGGATACACTCACACCCCATTCCTGTTCGTCAGTGCAGGTTTGTGCCGGGTTGGTTGGCACCGCCAGGATGCGGTATTTACCTGCACCGTTTAGGAAATCAGGCATGACAGTAGCAGCACCTGTTGCAGACCAGACGGAAGCCCCGGTAGGGTCAAAAAGCGTCCAGTTGGAATTCAGGTTCTGGTTGGTGGTGAGTAATTTGGTCATCAGCGTCACATTGCCATTCTCGCAGGCTTCCACTGGCCCGGCGATAGCAAATGGCGACAAAATGTGTACTTGTAACGAAGAAGAGCCCCCGCATTCCAGGTAACAATTTTCATAATCAACACTAATAGTATAGGTAGCAGCGCTGGCAAAAGACGCCCATGCCACGGTGATTTGGTTGGTGCCTTGCCCTTCCGTAATCGTGCCACCACCGGAAATACTCCAGTTGAAACTCGTGCCGCCATAAGGTGTGATGCTGTACACTTCCACGGCTGAAGGGCATACCCGCTCGCGACCTTTTATCGGGGCATTGTTGTCGATGACTGGAATTTCTATGACAGCCGGCGTAGGGCACAGCATCCCGCTGCAAGGCTGAGAACCAAGCGTGATGGTACCGACAGGGCCACTGTTCCAGGCAACCGCAATAGTATCCGAGGTGGATGTGCCGCCGCCTGTGATCGTACCGTTTGCCGACACCGACCAGGTGAAAGGCTGGCAGCCGTTGGAGGCAGTGTATGTAATGGCTTCTCCGGGGCATACCGTACCGATACAATCCAGCGTGGGAGAACTGGCATCCAGTACTTCGATGGTCATTTGAGTAGTGTCGGAACACAGGCAGTTGCTGGCCGCTACCAGCGTAACGGTGTATGTGCCTGGATTGACGAAGGTATGTTGCGGGTTGGTTTCGGTAGAAGTCGTTTGATCGTCGCTAAAAGTCCATTCGTATGTGTCTGCTCCGCTGCTCTGATTCTGGAAGTACACAGGCTGATTTTTACATACCACCAGATTGCCGGTCGCCGGTGGCGGCGGGTTGGTCGTGAAGGCTGCCTGTGGCGCTTCTATAATGTTGACACAAACGGAAGCCTCCCCGGCACATCCGGAAATGCCATCTGAAAATGCCGACACAGATCCAGTTCCGGTACTTCCCCAGGTAACAGTGACGGACGTGCCCTGGTTGGGGTTTCCTCCCCCGGTATTTACATGCCATTCGCTGGCCCCGGATACGTGCCAGTTGATCGGCGCCTGGCCCGGTGGCGTGTTGGGAAATACGGAGTACGTTACGGTGGTTCCGGGGCAGACTTTTTCGCAAGCCGAACTGTCGGCCAGGTTGCAAGGCGCCTCATTGGAAGAAATAATGGTCATGGGCTGAAATGGCATGACAAAAACCATAAGCGTATCTGTAGCGATCTGGCCATTAGCGCCCAGTACCTGTGCACCAATGACGAGTTGCCCGAGGGCAAAACCGTATTCAGAGGGGCATACCACAAAATAATTGCTGTTGTTGGGATTAGACGTGATAAATTGCCCATTGACGCTCCATTGTACAGCAGTTGTTTGTGTCGAGCCTGGCGTAACTGTCGCCGTGTAAGTACCACAAGAAAATTCACATAGAAAATCCGGCCCGGTAATCGCAACCATCAGGTCTTGCTGTGCTTTCAGCGAAGTGGACAAACAAAGGAACATGCAGCCGGACACAATCACTCGGCAGAAGGTCAGAAGGCGGAGTCGATTTCCCATTTTTAAAAATTTTATGAAACGGAAGGAATGCAGAAGAGATACGGCATGTAGGGAAAATGCTGCCGGAAGGTAGGGAGTGGAGAGGAGTACGGGTAGAAAAAAGAAAGTTTTTCACCTCTATATAATAACATTTTTGATTGTCATGTAAATTTTTATTTATCAACACTTATTGATATAAAAATTTTTGAATTAGTTAATTTTTAAAATTTTTACAGGCAAAATGTCTTTTTCGTTTCATTTTTTTAAAATAGAAAAACGCGTAAAAAAATTGTTTCTTTTATATGGGTGCTTCATCATCAGTCACAGACTCATGGCAGCCTATCGCAGACTGACAACTGTTGACTGACGACTGTTGACTGACGACTGTTCACTCTTATCTTTGCCCCCTGCCATAACCAGACATTCCGTTTATGAAACAACTTATCGAATGCGTGCCCAATTTTTCCGAAGGGCGCGATCCCGCTGTGATCAAACAAATCACCGACATCATTGAATCCGTAGAAGGCGTTACCCTGCTAGATGTAGACCCGGGCAAGGCCACCAACCGCACTGTTGTCACCTTTGTAGGCGAGCCGGCGGCTGTCGTGGAAGCCGCTTTTCAAGCTATTCGCAAAGCCTGCGAAGTGATCGACATGAGCAAACACAGTGGCGAACACCCGCGCATGGGCGCTACCGACGTGTGCCCGCTCATCCCCATTGCCCATATTTCCATGCAGGAAACGGCCGAATGGGCGCGCCGCCTGGGCGAACGCGTCGGCCGCGAACTCGAGCTGCCCATTTACCTGTACGAAGCCGCAGCAAGCCGCCCCGAGCGCAAAAACCTGGCGGTGATACGTGCCGGCGAATACGAAGGCCTGCCCGAAAAACTGGCGCTGCCTGAGTGGAAACCCGATTTCGGCCCGGCCCGGTTCCATGCGAAAAGTGGCGCTACCGTCATCGGCGCACGCGATTTTCTCATTGCCTACAACGTCAACCTGAATACTACCTCCGTGCGCCGTGCCAACTCGGTAGCCTTCGATGTGCGCGAAAAAGGGCGCGTGCTCAATGACCCGGCCACGGGCAAACCCATGAAAGATGCCACGGGCGAACCCTTGCGCCAGCCCGGCCTTCTGCAAGGTGTAAAAGCCATCGGCTGGTACATCGAGGAATATGGCATTGCCCAGATTTCGATGAACATCACCGACATTGCCGCTACGCCGCTGCACATGGCTTTCGAGGCATGCTGCAAAAGCGCCGACCAACGCGGCATGCGTGTCTCGGGCTCCGAACTGGTCGGCCTCGTGCCCTTGAATGTGATGCTGGAAGCAGGTAAATATTTCCTTCGAAAACAGCAGCGCAGCGTTGGCGTAAGCGACTCCGAACTCATCAAAATTGCTGTAAAATCGATGGGGCTCGACGAACTCGCGCCCTTTGATCCGCAGCAAAAAATCATCGAATATAACCTCGAAAAAGGAAACCCTGCTGTTCAAAAAGCACTGATAAACAAAACATTGCGCGGTTTTTCAGACGAAACGGCCTCCGAAAGCCCCGCGCCTGGTGGCGGCTCCGTGAGTGCCTACGTAGGCGCGCTTGGCGTATCGCTGGCTACCATGGTGGCGAATCTCAGCAGCCACAAACGCGGCTGGGACGAGCGCTGGGAAGTGTTTTCCAATGCCGCCGAACGGGGCCAGCACCTGAAAAACGCGTTGCTCCGATCGGTCGACGAAGATACAGATGCCTTTAATGAAATCATGATGGCATTCGGATTGCCCAATAGCACGCCGGAAGAGAAGGCGGCCCGCAAGGCAGCCATTCAGGCGGCTACCAAAAAAGCCATCGAAGTGCCCTTGAAAGTAATGCGCCTGAGTATGGATTCCTTTCCGCTCATCCGGCAAATGGTGGAAACCGGCAATCCTAATTCCGTTACCGATGCAGGCGTAGGCGCCTTGTGTGCCCGTGCGGCCGTGTATGGGGCTTTCCTGAATGTAAAAGTGAATGCCACGGGCCTCGACGACAAGAACTACGCCGCTCAGGTAGTGGCCGAGGCCGAAAAAATGGCGCTGGCTGCGGATGTCGAAGAGCGTGCCATCGTAGCCCTGGTGCACGAAAAAATTTAAAGACACGCTGCTTGTTGAAATACAGTCTTTCAATTTTGAAAAATAGCCGCTCTGAAATATTTTGATTTAAAAATAGATAATTCAGATCGCATAAATTCTGTTTTCCAATCTTGAAAGGCTGTATTATCTGTTTTCAAGCCCCTGACAACCCGGACGAAGACTTCTTTTCTTGTACGTGCATCTTATCTTCGCGCTTATGTCTCGCAAGAATAAATTCGTCTGTATACACGGCCACTTTTACCAGCCACCGCGTGAAAATGCCTGGCTGGAAGTAGTGGAGCGCCAGGAATCGGCTCGTCCTTTTCACGACTGGAATACGCGTATCAATTTTGAATGTTACGCTCCGAATGCCTCAGCCCGCATTCTCGACGAGAAAGGCTGGATTGTAAAAATCCGCAACAACTACAACCGCGTTTCCTGGAACTTCGGCCCCACGCTGTTGTCGTGGCTGGAAGAAAACGACCCGGATGCCTACCACCTGCTGCAAACCGCCGACCATCGAAGCATGGAACGTTTTGGTGGGCACGGCTCGGCGCTGGCACAAGTACACAGCCACCTGATTATGCCTTTGTGCAACTACCGCGACAAGGTGACGCAAGTGACCTGGGGAATCCGCGATTTCGAGCATCGCTTTGGGCGCTATCCGGAGGGTATCTGGCTGGCCGAAACCGCTGCCGATACGCAGACGCTGGAAGTGCTGGCCTCGCATGGCATCCAGTTTACCATCCTGGCGCCCCGGCAAGCGAAAGCCATTCGGCAAATGGGGGGCGCCGACGAATGGCAGGCCGTTAGCGCCGACACCATCGATACCCGACAGCCCTACTGGTGTGTGCTGCCTAGCGGCCGCCGGATCGCACTGTTTTTTTACCACGGTGGCATTGCGCAGGAGGTGGCGTTCAACGGGCTGCTCAACAGCGGCCGCAACTTTGCCAACCGCCTGACCGGTATTTTCGACAATAGTGACGAACCGCAACTAGCGCATATTGCCACAGATGGTGAAAGTTATGGCCACCACCATCGCTTTGGTGAAATGGCCCTGGCCGATTGTCTCAACCTCATCGAAGACAATCAGACGGCCACCTTGACCAACTATGGACAGTTTCTCGAATTGTTTCCGCCCAAATGGGAGGTGCAAATACATGAAAACTCTTCCTGGAGTTGTGTACACGGCGTAGAGCGCTGGCGAGCCGATTGCGGCTGCAATTCGGGCCGGGCAGGCTGGCATCAGCGCTGGCGAAAACCCCTGCGCGATACGCTCGACTGGCTGCGCGACCGACTGGCGCCTCTGTACGAAAAAGAGGCCTCCCGTTTTTTGCAAGACCCCTGGGCTGCACGCAACGACTATATTGACGTTACGCTCAATCGCTCGGATGCCGTTGTCAATGGTTTTTTGAAAAAACACGCGCGCCGTGAATTGAGCCACCTCGAACAGGTGGCCACCCTGCGCCTGCTCGAAATGCAGCGCCACGCAGTGCTCATGTACACGAGTTGCGGCTGGTTTTTTGATGAAATTTCGGGCATAGAAACCAACCAGATTTTGCAATATGCCTTGCGCGCCATGGACTATGCGCACGATGCTGCCGGGGCCGATTTGTATCCTGAATTTGTAAGGCGGCTCAGCGAAGCGCCCAGCAATGTTTTTCCCAATGGCGCCGCCAGTTTTCTCCAGAACGTGGTGCCTACCCGCGTCACCCTCGAGCGGGTAGCCATGCATTTTGCGGTGGCGTCTCTTTTTGAAGAACAACCGGAAGGGCTCAACCTGTTTAATTACAGCGCAGGAGTAGAGTTCTTTGAAAAAATAGAGGCAGGTACGCCCCAGTTTGCTGCGGGCCGGCTAGTGATTCGCTCCCGGCTGAGCCGTGCCGAACGCACCTTCTGCTTCGCGGTGCTGTATCTTGGCCAGCAACATATCATCGGCAATATCAGTGGCACGATGAATAAAACAACCTTCGAGGAAATGTTTGCGCGCACCGGGAAGGCATTCAACAATGCCAACCTGGGCGAAGTGATCGGCACCTTGCAGGAATATTTCGGCCCGGAAAAATTCACCCTGTCGAGCCTTTTTGCCGATGAAAAAATAAAAATCATCAGCGGTATTACCGATCACAGCCTTTCAATGGCGGAGTCGAGTTTCAGGAATGTGTTCAACGATAACTACCAGTTGATGACGGGCCTGCAGGAGGCCGGATTACCACTTCCGGATGCATGGAGGAATATAGCCTCGTATGTGCTGAACTCCGATTTGCTCGATTTTTTCAGAAACGACCAGCCTACTGAAACACGGGTGCTGAATCGCATTGCAGGCGACCTGAAACAGTGGGATATCAAACTCAACGACGAGGAAACCATTCGCCATGCCATCAGTGAACGAGTGTATCGGGAAATTGAAAAAATCAGCCTCGACGAATCTTCCGTTTCCAGGGTGGAGTGGCTCAACCGCGTGCTTACAGCGGTAGCCGAGATGGGCATCAAACCCAGCATCTGGCGCAGCCAAAATGTATTTTATCTGTTTACCAAAGGTTATCGCAAAGGGCAATGGGTATTTGTGAATGAGGGCTGGAAAAAAGCGTTCGAGCAACTGGCGCAACTGCTGAAGGTGAGGCTGGGATAGTTATTGGTTATTAGGGGTTGAGGAGGTTGATAAGGGTTGATAAGGTTGATAAGGTTGATAAGGTTGATAAAAGCGCATCTTGGGGTAAGGAATAATTTTTTATTCACCGAGTGGTTGAATATCAACCTCATCAACCCTCATCAACCCTTATCAACTTTTATAAACCCTCATCAACTTTTTTTCCACCTCCTTAAAACCTTTTTAAAATATCGATGTTTAAACACTTAAATTTAAAACATCATTTCAAGACAACATCGATATGGCAACGACAAAATGGGGCATCGACCCAACCCACTCCGAAATCTCTTTCCGTGTGAAACACATGATGATCAGCACCGTAACCGGCTGGTTCGAATCTTTTGAAGCAGGCGCCGAAACGGAGAACGACGATTTCACAGGAGCAAAAATCAATTTCAGCGCCGACACAACATCCATCAATACCCGTAATGAAATGCGCGACAACCACCTGCGCAGCGGCGAGTTTTTCGACTCCGAAAATTTTCCGAAAATGACCTTCCAATCCACCGGTTTTGAAAAGAAAGGCAGCGGCGACCAGTACGTGCTGAATGGTGACCTGACAATCCGCGACGTGACCAAATCTGTCAGCCTCGATGTGGAATTTGGCGGCGTGGCTACCGACCCATGGGGCAATCTGCGCGCAGGTTTTGAAATCAACGGCGAAATCAACCGCAAAGACTTCGGCCTCAACTGGAGCGCCGTTACCGAAGCCGGTGGCGTGGTAGTAAGCGACACGGTGAAACTGCACAGCCATGTGGAACTGATAAAGTCGTAAGTCGACAGTCCTGAGTCCGTAGAGTACATCTTCCTACCCTTGGTATCTATAATTAGGAATGTCAAGGGTAGGAAGAAAGCACCAGTTATGCGGAAAAAATATCGCCGATAGCTTGGTATCTATAATTAGGAATGTCAAGGGTAGGAAGGTGTACTCTACGGACTTAGGACTTAGGACTTAGGACTCAGGACTTATGACTCAGGACTGTCGACTCAGGACTGTCCACAGGACTCACGACTACTTTCACTCTTCCTGCCAGAAAAATGCAGGCCGCAATCAGCGTTACCGAAAAATACCCCACCCAGTTGTAATGCTCGATTCGGCCGCCGGGACCCTCTGCGATAATGGCGCCGGCAATATTGGCGGCAATACCGCTGGCTAATTGCTGCACGGATGAATTAATACTCATAAATCCACCCCGTTGCTTTGGCGTCACCACCCCCGATACAATAGCCTGCGTAGGTACCATGCGCCCGTTGGCCGTAATAAAAAACAGGCCCGCAATGGCCAGCACGACCCATAAGGGCGTTGGCTTCAGGTGTGTAATCAGTAAAATGGGTATCAGTGACAACAAGGCCATGACCACAAAAACAGGGTATTTCCCTTTGCGGTCGGCCAGTCTTCCGATCAGCGGCGAGGTAAAAATCGTGAGCGCACCACCCACCAGGTAAATCAGAAAAATCTGATCCTGCCGATACCCGGCATTTCCCACCAACGACGGCGCTATATAAGGAATGATGCAAAAATGTCCCATCATGAGCGTGATGCTCAGCGTGAGTGCGCGCATTTGATTGGGTGTTTTGAAAATATCGGTCAGCACATGCAAGGGATTCCCCTGCGGACGCCCGTCTTTCAAATGGCCATTGATGGGCGGTACCAGAAAAATGATAGCCAGAATTACGGCCAGTCCAATACTCCCGATGGCCACAAATGGCATGTGCCAACTGTAATGCGAAGCCAGCCACAACCCGGCCGGAACACCCGCTACCGAAGCGAGTGAAAACGCCGTCATCAGAATGCCCATGGCACTGGCGCGCCGCTCATAGCCGAAGGTATCGCTCACAATCGAGAGTACCTGCGCGCCGATCATGCCGCCAAACAAGCCTGCCAACACGCGCGCACCTACCAGCAGGTAGTAATTGGGCGCCCAGGCACATGCATACGTACCCACTACAAATCCAATATAAGCAAACAGAAGTACCTTTTTCCGATCATAGCGGTCGACAAAAAATGCCGACGCAAACCCGGATACGCCCGCAGTAATGCTATACGAAGAAACCGCAAACCCGAATTGCTGCGGCGAAATCTGAAACAGTTTCATCAATTGCGGCCCCAGCGGCATCATGATCATAAAGTCCATGATGTGGGTGAAATTGACCGCCGCGAGGGTAAACAAGAGGAGTTTTTCTTTGCCGTTCATTTTTTTGTTATCCGTTATCTGTTATTGGTTATCAGGGTGATAGAGAGACCATCTGTACAATTTTATGGCATCTTTGTTAGTGTGGCCAAACAAGTGTGTAGATGCACACTACTGGACATTTTTAGTTTGGTCTCGCTCCACGAAAATGTCCAGTAGCATGGTACAGATGGTCTCTTTATCACCCTGATAACCAATAACAGATAACTGATAACCTAATGCGCTTCCAGCCAGTTTCCGCCCGTTCCCATCTCTACCAGAATCGGCACTTTCAGGTTGGGCAGGGCGGTAGTCATTTTTTCATACACAATCGGTTTGAGGCGTTCGAGTTCGTCTTTCCGGACGTCGAACACCAATTCGTCGTGTACCTGGAGGATCATATTGGACTGGAAACCTTCGGCGCGCATGGCCTCCCAGATTTGAATCATGGCCACTTTGATCAGGTCGGCGGCGGTGCCCTGAATAGGCGTATTGATGGCGATGCGCTCGGCCATGGAGCGCATCATACCGTTGCGGCTGTCGATGTCGCGGAGTTTGCGGCGGCGGCCGAGCAGGGTTTCGACGTAGCCTTTGCTGCGGGCAAATTCCACGATGTCGGTCATGTAGCGTTTGAGGCCGCTGTATTGTTTGAAATAATTTTCAATCAGTTCTTTCGCTTCCGTGCGTTTGATGCCCAGTTGTTGCGACAGGTTGCTGGCGCCCGCGCCGTAAATAATGCTGAAATTCACCGTTTTGGCAGCGCGGCGTTGCTCGCTGGTGACCTGATCGAGCGGCACGCCGTACACACCCGCTGCGGTAGCGGTGTGGATGTCGAGCCCTTTCTGGAAAGCGTCGAGCATGGCTTCGTCGCCGCTGATTTCGGCAATCAGGCGCAGTTCGATTTGCGAGTAGTCGGCCGATAACAGGATATGGTCGTTGTCGCGCGGAATAAATGCCTTGCGCACCTCCCGGCCTTCTACGGTTCGAATCGGAATGTTTTGCAGGTTAGGGTTCTGGCTGCTCAGGCGTCCGGTGGCGGCAATGGTCTGGTTGAATTGCGAATGTACGCGCCCGGTTTTCGGGTTGATCATGTTGGGCAGCGCATCCACGTAGGTGCTTTTGAGTTTCATCAGGCCCCGGTGCGCGAGGATGTCGGTGCAAATAGGGTATTCGCCCGCCAGGTCGGACAAAATTTCCTCGTCGGTGCTGTACTGCCCCGATTTCATTTTTTTGCCTGGATAAGGCAGGTTCAGTCGGTCGAACAGCGCTTCGCCCACCTGTCGCGGACTGGCGATATTGAAGGCAAAACCTGCTTCGCCCAGGATTTTTTCTTCCAGCGCCACGATTTTGGTAGCCAGTTCGGCCGAGTAGCCGGTCAGAAAGTGCGGGTCGATGCGCACCCCGGCATATTCCACATCGGCGAGCACTTTTACCAGCGGCGTTTCCACTTCGCGGAATAGTTTTTCCAGGTTATTTTCCTGGAGTTTGGGGGCTAGAAAATGAAACAACTGCACCGTGATGTCGGCATCTTCGGCAGCGTATTCCTTGATTTTTTCCAGCGGCACGTCGCGCATATTGCCTTGCCCCGCGCCTTTTTTGCCAATCAATTCTTCGATTTTCACCGGCGCATAACTCAGGTAGGTTTCCGAAAGGAAATTCATGTTGTGGCGCAGTTCGGGCTCCCAGAGGTAGTGCGCGAGCATGGTATCCCAGAAATTGCCGCGCAAATCGACGCCGTAATTTTTCAGCACAATAGCGTCGTATTTCAGGTTCTGGCCGATTTTTTCGATACTTTCGTTTTCAAACAAGGGACGAAACTCCTGCACGATTTTTTCCGCTTCGCTGCGGTCGGCAGGCACGGGCACGTACCAGGCTTCGTGGGGCTTCAAGGCAAAGGAAAAGCCTACCAGTTCGGCTTGCGTCGCATCGAGCGCGGTGGTTTCGGAGTCGTAGCACACGGCAGGCGCTGCCATCAATTGTTGGAGCAGTGCCGCGCGGGTATCGGGCGTATCGGCCACGTGGTAGGTGTGCTCCACGTTGTGGATGTTTTTATCGGCAATGCGGTGTTGCGGCACGGCATCGGCGGCCGATTCGATGGGCTGTGCAGCCGGGTCGTCGCCAAAAAGGCTGCCCTGTGTGCCGCCCGAGGTGCTGGCCGGAGCACTTTTCGCGCTTTTCCCGGCTTTGGCATCCGATGTGGCGGTTTCTACATGCCCTGCCCAGGGGCTTCTCAGGATGGCGTCGGCTAAGGAGCGGAATTCCAGTTCCTTGAATATTTCTAGCAGTTTTTCGCGGTCGAAAGGCTCGATTTCGTAGGCCGTGGCATCGAACTGGATCGGTACATTGATGTCGATGGTAGCCAGCCATTTCGACAGGGTGGCTTTTTCGCCATGGGTACGCACGATTTCCTGTTGTTTGCCTTTGAGTTTGTCCACATTGGCGAGCAGGTTTTCGATGTTGTCGTACTCTTCGAGCAGTTTGGCGGCCGTTTTTTCACCGATGCCCGGCAGCCCGGGGATGTTATCGACGCTGTCGCCCATGAGCCCCAGCATATCAATCACCTGATCGACGCGGCGGATGCCCCAGCGTTCGCACACTTCTTTTGGGCCCCAGATTTCGATTTCATTGCCGACGCGGCCGGGTTTGTACAGGAAAATGTTGTCGGACACCAGTTGGCCGTAGTCCTTGTCGGGCGTCACCATGAAGGTCGTGAAACCTTCCTTTTCTGCCTGCTTGGCCACGGTACCGATCACGTCGTCGGCCTCGTAGTTGCTCACCATCACCATTGGTACGCGCATGGCTTCCAGGATTTTGATAATCCACGGAATAGCGAAGGAGATGTCTTCGGGTTGCGCCTCGCGGTTGGCCTTGTAGGCTTCGAACTGCTCATGCCGGAAAGTGCCGCCCTTGGGGTCGAACATGACGGCGATGTGCGTGGGTTTTTCTTTCATCATCATGTCCCACATCGTGCGCATGAAGCCCTGCACGGCCGATACGTTCCAGCCTTTGGAGTTCATCAGCGGGCGGGTGATGAAGGCAAAATGGGCGCGGTACACCAGGGCATGCCCGTCGAGTAGGAAGAGTTTTTTTGACATAGGATTTGGACAGGTTCTGGGGAGCGAAGGTAAGGGGTTTTCAAACAAAATATTTTGAATAAAACGGAGGGGGTATTTTTAAACACGAAGGACACTAAGGAGGGCACGAAGGACACAATACATTCACACACAACCCTTTGTGTCCTTCGTGCCCTCCTTTGTGTCCTTCGTGTTAAAAAAAACAATGTCGCGGCTACTTCACCCTGACATATACTTTCATTTGGTAATGTTGTGTTTTCAGGTTAGGTTTGCTGATATATACTTAAAAGTCGCCCCCGTCTATACGTACATCTATACAAAATGGAACTACCTAAAATACCCAGAGAACTGGAAGAGGCCATCAAAGAAAATGAACTGATCATTTTTGTAGGAGCAGGCTTAACATATAACCTGCTCAACGCAAAAGGACAACCCATCAAAGGCTGGAGCAATCTGGTGCATCAAATCCTGCAGCATTTGAAAGAGGAAGGGCACGATGTAGAAGTATTGTTCCCTTTGGTTGCCCGATATGAACCTATAGACATTTTACACCTGATAGAACGCGATAAAAATATTTCGAGGGAAAAAATCAGCGATTTTATCAAGGATTTTCTTGACCTCAAGGAGGACAACAATTTTGACCTGCACAGAAAACTTTACCGTCTATCCAAAAAGATAATCACTACCAATTATGACAAGGCTTTTGAAAAAGCCAACCCTGAACTTAGTAAAAACACCGCCTTTAAAGGGAAAACCTATGAACTAAGCAGGCACAGGAAACAAAACGCGTCTCTTTTGTTCAAGTTACATGGTTGCTATGAATTTGTAGATTCCATGATATTGTTTCCCTCTGATTACAGCAATTTTTATGGAAACCGGCAGGCTGATTACTCTATTGTAACCCTGCGCAATTTTATCCTGAATAAATCTATCCTGTTCATCGGAACAGGCATGGGCGACTTCCAGATCAACAACATTTTTCGGGAAATAAAAAACCTGCAAGGCGAGTACAACCAAAAGCACTTTATCATTACTAAAAACCCACTAGATAGTTCGCTCGATTTTTTAACCCCGCTGATGGTGAGTGATTTCGCGCAGATAGAAGGGATTGTGGATCAGTTAATTGTAATAAAAGAGCAAAGCGGAAGTAATGATACGGAGCAGGTTAAAACCTTAAAAGCACAACTTGGTGCTTCGGAAGAAAAAATAAAAGAATTGGAGGCTTTGAACCACCCCAACCGAGACAAACTTCTGGAACGCGAAGCCTGGAAGTATTTTTCACGAGGGTTGAATTTCAGTCTTGAGGACGATTCTGAACGTGCAGCAAAAGAATATGAAGTTGCTGTTGAATTAAATCCGGACTTATATCAGGCTTTTTATAATTGGGGTAATGCACTTTGTAAAATTGCGATGTCCAAATCTGGCAAGCCAGATGAGAAGATATGTTACGAGGCATTTGAAAAATATGAAAAAGCAATCAACTTGAGACCGGATATTTATCAAGCATTTAATAATTGGGGGCTTAATTTAGGCAAATTAGCACTTAGCAAAACAGGAAATGATGCATATGAATTATTCAATGATGCGTTTGATAAATTCAAAGAATCTATTAAAATAAAACCTAAACAAGCAGATATTTACTGGGCTTGGGGGACTTTTTTGGGAAAGTTAGCAAGTACCATCGAACCAAGAACCAGAGCAGATAAACTATACCATAAAGCATTTAAAAAATATGGGATTGCTGTAAAAATAAACCGAAATTTATACCAGGTTTATAATAATTGGGGAATAGACTTAGGTAATTTCGCTCCAGTCCAAACAGGAAAGCAAGTGGAAAGGTTATTTTATTCAGCCTTTAACAAATTTAAAAAATCAGTTCGGATAAAGCAAGACAATCATGAGGCTTATAAAAACTGGGGTACTCTTTTAATGTATCTAGCCAAGTTAAAAACAGGCAATGAGGCAGAAGAACTTCTCGATCAAGCGCTCGATAAACTCCAAAAGTCAGTGGAATACGGCGGCGACTCCTACAACCTCGCCTGCCTCCACGCCCTCCGCAATCAAAAAGAACCTGCACTACGCCACCTTCAGATAAGTCTCGAAAACAAACAAGTACAAGCGAACTACGTCGTGGAGGACGAAGACTGGGCCCTCTACTTCCAAGACCCCGACTTCCTCGCCCTGCTCCAACGCTACCCCTCATAACCCCGTCATCTCTCCCCATCCCAGCACCGTTTCCATTCCTTTCTCCTGAAAATACGCCCGAACGGCCGCTTCCGGCTCGGCACTGGCAGCCAGCACAAAATCGCCGCCCCAGGCGCCGAGGCTTTTCACCACGCCCGGGAAGTCCTGAAAATACAGGGATTTCACGGTGGGCAGTTCCAGCGCATGGCTCACGAGCGCCTCGTGTTCTTCCAGCACCTGCTGAAAATCGGCCAGCGAGGCGGCCGATAGGCATTGTTCCGTGAGGCGATCTACCCGCGCCAGCACCGGGCGCAGGCTTTTGGTGAGTTCGCGGTAGCGTCGGATACCTTCGCGGCTGTCCTGTTTTTTGCCGAGGTACACAAACCAGAGGTTCTGGGAAAAAGCAGGCCGAAAATCGACCGGCTGCACCACCGGCGCCGTTTTGCCACGCTGGTACAGTAGCGGCCCGTCGGCGTAGGCGCAGGCAATGTCGTAGCCCGAGCCGCCGAGGGTGTCGGCCAGTAGTGCGTATGGGTCGGCGTCGGCCCAACGGCCCAAGGCAGCGAGGAGCGTGCTGCTGGTGCCCAGGCCCCACTGGCGCGGAAAATCAATGGCGGTAGTGACTTCCAGGCCGGTTTTTTCATTCAAAAACGCCGGGTTTTGTGCCCGGCAGGCCAGCAACATCGATTGCAGGGTGCGGGAGGTGTCGGCGTCGGAAGTATGGGCAATTTCGAGTCCGGGCAGACTAAATTCTGCATCAAACCATGCCAGCCCGCGTTCATCCAGGCTTTTCCAGCGCAATGCATTGCCGGGAAAATGCGCCACTTCCAGCGTTTGCCCGAAGCGCACCGGCATGGCGAGGGCTACCGCGCCGTCGAGCACGAAATATTCGCCCGTGAGCAGGAGTTTTCCGTGGGCGCGGGTGTGGAAGATGGGTGGCATGGACAGAGGGTGTTTTTAAATTACGTGAGTTTGCTTAAGGCTGAAAAAGGTTCTTGTGCTAGTGAAATCATCGTGCTATACTGTTCTTTTTCCTTGATGAAAAAGAACGAAAAAATCAAGGCTGTATTCAAATCCTACGATTTTGCCCTCCTTGGAGGCGGGTTCGCACCCAAACTCGTCCCTCCTACGTCGGGACTCAAACATGGGTGCTCTCAACCGCCTCCAAGGGGGCAAAATCGGGATTTGAATAAGGCCGTCCCCACACTGGCTTGGCCAATGTTGTGATTTTCAAGTATTGACGCTTTCTTTTTTGTGGGTTTCTATCAAAACGCACGTTAAATTTAAATTTCCGACCTTTGCCGCAAAACCGGCGGAACAAAGGTCGACATTCCGCCCGACGAATCAAAAATGGCAAGATTTAAACTCACACTCGAATACGACGGCGCGCGATATGCCGGTTGGCAGTTCCAACGCAACGAACGCTCCATCCAGGGCGAACTGCTGGAAGCGGCATTCAAAATTTTCGAAACGCAGGACGTGGAAATCTACGGCGCAGGCCGCACCGACGCCGGTGTGCATGCCCGCGGGCAGGTAGCGCACCTCGAAGCGCCGGTAGAACGCATGGCGCCCGATCAACTGCTGATCCGTTTCAACGAACTGCTGCCGCACGACATCAATATTTTGCGACTGGAAAAAGCGCCGCCGCGTTTTCATGCCCGCCACGACGCGCGCAGCCGCAGTTATGTGTACCAGATTTCCAAACGCCGCGATGCCTTTGCCAAAAAGTATATCTGGTGGGTGCGCGACCGCCTCGATGTAAAGGCCATGTCCGCCGCCGCCGCCCGGCTGGAAGGCTTCCACGATTTTGGCTCTTTCGGCGATGTGGAAAAGGAAGGACAAAGCACGATGGTGGAAATGACCCGCGTGGAAGTGCGGGAAGATGCCGACCGCATTTACATCCACCTCACCGGCTCGCATTTTCTCTGGAAAATGGTGCGCCGCATCGTCGGCGTACTGGTGGAAGTGGGCCGCGGCCGCATGACTGGCCAAACGGTGGAAGATTTCCTGAAAAATCCCTCGCGCGAACCTGCGCGCCTGACGGCCCCGCCGTCGGGCTTGTTTTTGGAGCACGTCAGTTACTGATTTGGTTATCAGTTATCCGTTATTAGTTATCGGGGGTGGTAAGGAGACCATCTGCACGTATTATTGGTTATCAGGGGTGGCAAGGAGACCATTTGTACAAATGTTTAGCATGCCTTATCGAGTAGCCAAAAAATTGTACAGATGGTCTCCTTACCACCCCCGATAACCAATAACCGATAACCAATAACTACTCGATATGCTTCTCCGCCACCTGCAGCACTTCCTTGTCCGGGTTGCCGCCGCGCGATACGAATACGACCACGCTGCAATGTTTGGCATCCCAGGAAGGATCGATGGGGATCGTGTAGGAACGTGAAATCAATGCGCCCGCAGTGAGTGCTTCCGTCAGGACGTCGCCATCGGGTTTGGACACGATTTTGCGCAGCACATGGCGATGTATGTAGTTGGGGTTGCGCGTACTGCCGTCCAACTGAACATCCACGATGCTGTCTTGCGTAATCATCACGTTGAGGCGATGTTCTCCAGGCAGGCTGATGGAGGGCGCAATATTGAGATCGAGTTTGAACTCGCGGGTGCTTTCCTCGTAGTTGGTATTCATAAACAAATCAAGCCCGTAATCCTGGCTGAATTCATCGGCAATGACGCCCGGCCATGCCGAGCGCGGCAGGAACAGCGAGGTGTTGCCAGGAGGCAATTGCCGGTTGACCGCAGCCGTTGGATAACCTTCGGCAAAGCCGATATAGTCGGCCAGGTCGGAGGCGCCTTCAATGCGGAAATCGTACAGGTTGGGCGGATTGCTCGTGTACGGCGCCGAAAATCCGATGGCCGCATGAATGGCGACCACAATGAGGTTATCTGCGCCATAGGTTTGTTGCAAAGCCGCCAGGTCGCGCGTGCCGTCCGGGCAGTTCTGGCAGCGTACGCCGGTCAGTTCTTCTACCAGCACCTTGCGGGCGCCTGCCTGCAAGTCGGGTATTACAATAGGTTTTTCCTCACATCCTGATAGGAAAGCAAGAGAAAGAAATGTGCAGAGCAGTATGTTTTTCATGACTTGGAAAAGTTGTTGATGAGGGTTGATGAGGTTGATAAGGGTTGATAAATGTTGATGAGGGTTGATGAGGGCGGCTCGGGGTAAGTTGAAAAACTTAAATTCATCGAGTGGTTGAATATCAACCCTCATCAACCCTTTATCAACTCTCATCAACCCCTAAAACGACGAACTCACATTCAGCCTTACCCCGTGAAACGTCGGTTCCAGGCGGCAAATACCGCCGGCGCAGTTGATGCCTTCCACCTGCTTGACGTAAGCCAGGGAAAAGCGGCTGGCTTTGTGCGTGTACACGAGGCCGACGCTGGGGTAATGCAGACCGTCAAATTTCGTTTTTTCTACCGGGTATTCCTCCGGGTTGTGGTGCGGAATTTTGTACATATCCGACACATACATAATCCAGTGTGGGGCCCAGCCAAATTCTGCCAGCGCATTTACCCAGGAACCGAATTCGTCTTTGGTCGACAGGTATTGCGCTTCAATACGAATGGATTTCCGCGGATTGAAGCGGTACAGGAATTCGGTGTACGGCGTCACGGCATTTACAAAATCGTCTTTGCCCTGGTACACAAAGATATTGTATTTCAACACCTGCACACCGCCGATCAACTGCCATTTCCGTTTGTATTTATAGGTAAATTCCGGGGTAATTTCCCGGTACAACTGCGTAGCGCCATCAAGGTTCAGGAAGCCATCGCCGTTGATTTGGGTAATGTCGGAGAAATTGACACCCAGCGACAGCGCTTTGTTGACTTTGTATTTGACATCCATTTGTACCGCCTGTTCGCCCAGTTCCTGCGTAGCAGGCGAAAAACGGGCGGTGAGGCGGTACGTATTCTGTTTGGCCATAGGCGGCAGGAAATTGAGCGCGCCCTGCACCCCTACCACAAACGGATTGGAGCGGAAGGAAAAGTCCTGCGTACGTTTCAATTCGAGCGTAGCGCCCAGGCCACTTTTGGCATAGGCCAGGCTGGAATATACGGTGTACCCGCGGCGGTTGCTGAGTTTGCCGCGGCTGCCGGTGGCGGTTACAGCCAGTGGATCGTACACCACATCATAGGTTTTGGCAGCACCTTCCACATACCAGGTAAATGCGCCTGCTGAAAGGGTATTGAACACCGTAGCAGCATAGGTATTGTACTGAGCGCCGGTGCTGTCGCGCGGGGCATAAGTCGCAATGGTGTTGACGATCTGGTTCACCGTTTCGTCGTCGTACGTGCGGCCTACCACGCCGATGCCGGGCGCAAACGTGAGGTTTTTCGTAGAGTCAGGCTGCACAAATCCTTCCAGCACAGCGCCGCGCACAGTGGTGCCGTAGCGGGTGAATTGCCGTTTCTGGCGTCCTGTAAACGCCCGCACTTTCCAGTTGGGTGTCAGGTCGTAGCCCAGCCGCACGCCATACAGGGCGTTGTCGATCAGCAGCGCGCGTTCTTCATACGCCCGAAAAATGATGCCGGAGCCGATCTGATCGTACAGGTAGCCGCCCGAGAGATCGAATTTGTCTACCTTTTTGTGCACATACCAGCGGCCGATGCCTTCGTCGGTATAGGAACCGTTGGGATTGAGCAGGTTGGAGTTGTTGAACACATCGAAGCGCACGCCGATGTCGAAACCCCAGTTGGAATAGTTCAGGTTGAGCCAACTCTCTGCGCCGAATTTCTGGTAATCGTACTGCGGGGTGTTGGAAGCGCCAATGATGGAATCGGCGATAAAAAAGTTGCCGTTGGATTGCAGGTTGCCGGTAATGCGGCCGCCATTTTGGGCCGACAAAACGGATGCCCCAACCAACAGAGTTAGTAACAGGTAAAAGTGCTTCATGCGGAAAGTCCGAAAGATGTTTGGACAAAGGTAGAATGCCGCTGCATCTTTCAACGAAAACCCTGCATGAAATGGTCGTGTGGAGACAAAAAGTGCCGTTTATTCTTTCATTTTGATTTCCATCCGGCTTTTCCACTCCGAATCAGGCGCCAGCGACACCAGTCCTTGCCCGTTGTTGAAGGCATCTACATTGCAACTCATGGGCTCCAGGGCGATGCTTTCGCGGTGTGGCGGTGTAAAAACCTGGAAGAACGGAAACTGTCGGATAGAAGCGGCTACTTCCAGCGTGCCCTCCGTGCCTTCCAGGAGCAGGCGGGCTGTGCCGGCGGTTTTGGAATTGAAAAAACAGTTATCGAGGAAAGTGTCGCCCACAGTTGTTTTTTTCTGAAACCCGAGGTAAACCGTGCGTTCCCCGGTAGGAATCATGCGGTCGTTGATGGCCACTTGTTCGCAAGAAGGCAGTTTCATGCGGTGCTGGTTGGCCGTATCGGCTAATTTGAAATACGGATGCCAGCCAAAACCTACAGGAATAGCCTCGTTGTGCAGGTTGTGTACAGCCATATCGAGGGAGAACGTGCCATTGTCGTGGATCATAAATTCCACCTCCAGAGAAAACGGAAAAGGGTAGTAGGGCCGGGAGCCGTCGTAGGCATAACTGCACAAAATGCTGGCGTGGTCTTTTGCCAGAAACACATATTCCACTTCAAATGCTTCGTCGCGCACGAACCCGTGAATGGCATTTTCGGTAGCCGCATTGTTGAGCGGAAATTCATATTGTTTGCCCAGCCATTCGTAGCGACCGTGATCGAGCCGGTTGGGGAATGGAAACAGGAGCACACTTTTGCCCCATTTGGCGGCTTCGAGTTCCTCCGGCGTGTTGTAGCCGTCGAGGATGTTTTTTTTACCGAAATGGATGTTCAGCACATTGGCGCCGCGCTCGGGCACCATGCTGAAGGAATTTCCTGTAGCAGCATGCGACAATTCGTAGCGCGTGTATTGGCCGAAGGCTGTTTTCTTGAGTTCGTACATGGCATCTTGCAGTGGATGATGAAAGATGCAAATGTGACAAAACAATAGGGTTTGTTGTGCTGGAAGTAGAAATATTTTATGTGAAATCCGGCATCAGGACTTCTTTCTCAAAATTACCGCTGCACCCACATCTTTTTTATGGCGCTGCGTTCGCCAGCATTTACCTGTAAAAAATACAGGCCTTGCGGGTAGTTGTCCAGTTCCAGCGTACGTTCCAGGTGCTGTGCATGGTGGTTTACCAATTGTTGCAATACCTGCCCGAAAACATCCAGCAGCCGTATCTCCACATCGGCGGCTTCGGGCAGTTGCAGGACTAAGAAAGCCCTGTTAGTGGCAGGGTTGGGGAAAATTCCAACATCGAATGCTGTATTCGGTTCCAAAACAGGTACCACTACATCTGCTGTAAGCGTGATGTTACTGACACATGCGCTTGGATCAGACACCACTACGGTATAAGCGCCGGGGGCAAGATTGGCAAGCAACGAGGTAGTATCGCCCGTGCTCCATTCAAACTGATACAAGGCCGGATTGGCTACGGTGGCCGGGTAGCCGCCATTGATCAGAAGTGTTGCTGCTCCATTTTGCTGTCCGGCAGTGGCTGGCGTGACAATGGCTTGCCCGTGCAAGGGTTCGAGCACAGGTACCAGGGTGAGCACACTGGTTGCGCCGAGTATATAACATCCGGAAGAGACGTCCAGATTGGGAAGTTTGGCAGGTACGTCGGGGTTGATAAGTGTTGCGCTGCCCACTACCACAGGGGTAAAATAAAATACCATCGGCTCCGAACTGATAATGTTGTTCTGGAGGTTTACGGGCAAAACCTGTGTACTCAATGTTGTACTAATGATTCCGGGAATGCTTCCCGGCCATGTGTCGGGCGGGATGGGCTGGCTGGTAAGCGCCCAACTCATTCCCGACAAAGGTTGGTCGTTGGGAATGACAAAAGAGGCAGCGTCAAAACTCAGTACACTCAGCAGGTTCTGGCCTTTGCATAAAAAACCGTTGTTCTCGATCTCGTAATTCCCGGCAGTTGCCTGTGCACAGGTAACGGTGGAAACACGCACGATTTGAATACAAAACTGCCCAGAAGCCACTATAGTACCCGACGCATAACCGTCGATCATCAGGTAATACGTCTGCCCGGGTACGGTAAGAAACGTCAGTCCCGCCCGATAATCGGTAGCCGGATCGCTGTCGACATACAGGTCTTCATTGCAGGCTACCTGCGTGAGGCTGTGGCAATCGGTTCCCTGAAAAATGGCCATTTGGGTATCTCCACCCGAAATATAGAGCCCACCTGTATTGCAGGGAATGGTTTCGAGGTGAAAAAGGCCGCCATTAGTGGTAAATGTGAACCAAAGGCTGTTATTGACCGGCTCTACGCCACCTGTTTCGGCAAAGCAGCCTGGCACAGGATCAGCAGGATCGGCCGTAGCCATGGTGTTATCGTAGGTGCCCGACATTTGAACGACACCTGTAGCGGCAGTAAAAAAGGCAGAAATATCAGGAGCCGTGCTGCAATCATCCGGATTACTGAGGGCCAATAACGGTAGTCCGGCATTCACAGGGAAAGCAAGTAGTGCGGAATGAATGCCGAGCAATAAAGAGTGAATGGTCAGTAGTAGTGCGTTTTTCATCATTAGATATGATCGAGAGACCAACAATGCAAAATTTGTTACCCCACTTACTACTCACCACTGACCACTCACATATTCAAATAATTCATCAATGACGCATAGCGCTCTGTCATCACATTGGCATTCTCAATGTTGCTGAAGGTTTGCTTCACCTCATATTCGTGGCGTTCGAGGGAAGCAATGACACGGCTGATATCGTGGCGGTTTACCTTGATGGTGAGTTCTACTGTTTCGGGATCTTCATTCGAAGAGGTCACAAAACTGCTCAATATTTGTACGTCTTCCGATTCGATGATATGAGCAATAGTGCCCAGCGAGTAGTCGCGGCGGTTCATTTCCAGCACCATCACGGCGCCAGGTTCTGTGAAGGAGGCGGTGTTGGCAAAATAGCGCAGCAGGTCATTTTGAGAAATCAAACCCAGGTAGGTTCCTTCGGTATCCGTTACCGGAATAACGGTCAGGCGATGGTCGCCCATCACACGCATGACTTCAAAAATGTGTTCATTTTCCATGACGGCAAACCGACGCAGCAACGAAAAATCGTAAGAGCGAATCGGTTCGTACAGTTTATGGTTGAAAACATCTTCTTCGGATAAAATACCCACCAGTTTACCGTCTTCCAGCACTGGCAAATGCTTGACGTGGTAATCGTTCAGCATATGAAATGCATCACGCCCCGTCTGTTCGACAGTCAGTGCAGGAATATCGTATGCAATTAAATTGTGAGCGGTCATGTTCTACAATAGTTTTTGTCGGCATTGTTCCGGAGTATGAAAACCGGGACATTTGCACCTTTAAACAACATTTTTGCACGGATGTTGCTTCCAACAAGATGATGAAAAGCATGCCAACGGCACAAATATTGACCTAAAAAGTTCTTTTCCAAAAATAATTAACGGATTGGTAAAAAAACAGGCAAAATTCCCTTTCCGTTCTCTTAATAAAAATTTCATGCCAAACACTCCTACCGGTACTACGGCTATTTCCCTTCGCTCCCTTTTTCTTCAGCATGTGGCACAAACCTCGCCGGCGCCTCTGGCGCTCGATATTGTGCGCGCCGAGGGTTGTTATATATACGATCGGTCGGGAAAAAAGTATCTCGACCTTATCGCAGGCATTGGTCCCAGCGTGCTGGGGCATCGGCATCCACAGGTGCAGGCAGCCGTGGAACAACAACTCAACGCTTACTGGCACACGCTGGTGTACGGGGAGTATGTGCTGGCGCCACAAGTGGAATTTGCACAACTGCTGGCAGCCCATTTGCCAGGGCTCGATTCGGTGTATTTTGTCAATTCAGGGGCAGAAGCCACCGAAGGCGCCATGAAATTAGCCAAACGCTACACCGGGCGCTACGAGTTCCTTGCCTGCCGAAATGCCTATCATGGCAGTACGCAAGGCGCCGCCAGTCTGATGAATCCAACCGATTTCACCTCGGCTTTTCAGCCGCTGCTTCCAGGCATACGGAATATAGATTTCAATAACATAGCTGATCTGGCACAGATCAGTTCCTCCACAGCGGCCGTGATTGTTGAAACCGTGCAAGGCGAAGCGGGTGTGTACCCGCCCGACCCAGCCTGGCTTAAGGCCCTGCGGCAGCGCTGCACCGAAACGGGTACATTGCTGATTCTTGACGAAATTCAGGCCGGTTTCGGTAGAACAGGCACGCTCTTCGCATTCGAGCAATACGGCATTGTGCCTGATGTACTCCTGCTCGCCAAGGGTTTTGGCGGCGGTATGCCGCTGGGGGCATTTATCGCTCGCCGCGAGGTGATGCAGGTGCTGACCCACGATCCGGTGCTGGGGCATATCACCACTTTTGGCGGGCACCCGGTGTGTTGCGCGGCGGGGCTGGCTACATTGCAGGTGCTGACGCAAAGCGATTTGCTGGCGCGCGTACCTGAAAAAGCGGCACTCTTCCAGCAATTGCTGGTGCACCCGGGCATTCGGGAAGTTCGCAGTGCAGGGCTGTGGTTTGCCATAGACCTGGGCAGTTTTGAACGGGTGCAACAAGTCATCCGCTATTGCATCGAACACGGCGTGATTACCGACTGGTTTTTGTTCAACGATCGGAGTTTACGTATTGCGCCGCCTCTAATTATCGAAGAAAGCGAGATTAGGGAAGCATGTCGGGTAATTCTGGAGGCATTAGATAGATTGTGAGTTCTTTTGAGAAAAATTATTCGATTTTGAACTTTCAAACAACTTTAAAAACTGTTTTATTTTTTTTTTGAGGCATAAAAGAAGCGTTTTTTCACCATTTTCCCAATTTTACTTGTGATGCCAATGTGTACGCTATGCTTTGTGTCCCTGATGTTCTTCGTGGTTTAACATTTAACCACAAAGGGCACCAGAGACACAAAGTGTAACATACAACTAGAGATTTTTGTGCATAGAAACGACCATCAGGCAAAGAAATCAGTTTAAATCCGCAAGCATCCGTTTTATCCGTTTTCCCATCCAGTCTCGGTGGGTAAACACAAAAAACAAAAACCGGCCGCCCCGAAAATTCGGAACGGCCGGTTCAATATTCCCTCAAAACACTAAAACTTCTGCTATCTGCGGGAATCCGCGTGGCAGTTATTTCTCCAGCGACTCTTTCAGAGCAGCCAGAGCAGCGAGATCGCCCAGTGTTTCTTTTTCTACTTTTTTCTGAACCTCGGCGATAGCGGATTTCTCTTCACCTTCTTCTTTCGAGCGTTCTGCGCGTACGGCATTTTCAGCCTTGTACTTCAAATCCTCAAGGTAGCGTGTGTGCGATACCAGTATGCGGCGATCTTCCTTGTTGAATTCGATCACTTTCACCGTTACCACATCGCCTGGGTTGACGGGCTGGCCGTCTTCCTTACGGATGTGTTTGGCAGGAGCGAATGCTTCGAGGCCGTGTGGCAACTGGAAGGTAGCACCTTTGTCGTCGCGTTTCATAGCCGTTGCTTCGTGGTAGGATCCTACGGGGAAGAGTTCTTCAAAACCATCCCACGGATTGTCCTGCGTTTGCTTGTGGCCGAGGCTGATCTGGCGTTTTTCCTTGTCGATGTCGAGCACCACAACTTCCAGCGGGCTGCCCACTTTCGTGAACTCGCTTGGGTGTGCGTAGCGCTTGGTCCAACTCAGGTCGCTGATGTGCACCATACCGCCTACACCTTCGCTGAGTTCAACGAAGATACCGTAGTTGGTGATGTTTTTCACGGTGCCAGTGTAGCGGCTGCCGATCGGGAAGCGATCGGAGATTTCGCTCCATGGGTCAGCGGTGAGTTGTTTGATCGAGAGCGACATTTTGCGGTCAGCGCGGTCGATGGTCACGACGCGGGCTTCCACTTCCTGGCCCATTTTGAAGTATTCTTTCGCGTTGATGCTCTGGTTGCCCCAGGTAATTTCGCTGATGTGGATCAGGCCTTCTACGCCCGGCTGGATTTCCACGAAAGCGCCGTAATCTTCGATGTTGACAATTTTGCCTTTCACCACGGAGCCTTCCACTACCTCCGGAGACAGTACTTCCCACGGGTGCGGCGTCAGTTGTTTCAGACCCAGGCTGATACGTTTTTTGTTTTCGTCGAAGTCGAGCACTACCACGTTGATACGCTGGTTGAGCGACAGCATTTCGCTCGGGTGACCGATACGGCCCCAGCTGATATCCGTGATGTAGAGCAGACCGTCGACGCCACCGAGGTCGAGGAACGCACCAAAGTCGGTGATGTTCTTCACGATACCTTCGAGTACCTGGCCTTTGTCGAGGCTGCCGAGGATTTGCTCGCGCTGTTCTGCCAGATCGCTTTCGATGAGGGCTTTGTGGCTGACAACGGCATTTTTGATTTGCTCGTTGACTTTCACCACTTTGAATTCCATCACTTTACCTACGTACTGATCGTAGTCGATCACCGGTTTGATGTCGATTTGCGAACCAGGCAGGAAGGTTTCCAGGCCGTTGCAATCAACAATCAGACCACCTTTTGTTTTGCTGATAACCGTACCGCGGATGATGGTACCGTTTTTGAACGAATCGACGATGCTTTCCCAGGCGCGCAGGATTTTCGCTTTGCGGCGCGACAGGCCCAATTGGCCCTGGCTGTCTTCCTGGCTTTCTACGTACACTTCCACTTCGTCGCCCTGTGCAAGACCTGGCGTGTCGCGGAACTCGCTCATCGGGATGAGACCGTCGCTTTTGTAGTTGATGTCGAGTACTACGTCACCACCGCTGATAGCGCTCACGCGGCCGCGGATGATTTCATTTTCAGCAACACTTTTCAGCGTTTCGTCGTACTGTTTCAGCAGCGCTGCTTTTTCTGCCTGTGTGTAGGCAATAGCACCGCGCTTATCCATGTTCCAGTTGTAATCGTCGTGGGCGCCTCCGGTTACTACCGGTTCGAATTCAGGCAGTTCCACTTCTTCTTCCTCTTCTTCAACGGGTTCAGCGGCTTGTTTTGCCACCGGGGCTGCTGCTACTACCTCTTCAACCACTTCTGGTGTTTCTTCTTTAGCAGTTTCTTCGGTTGCTTCCGCAACTACTTCCGGTGCTTTTTCTTCAGCCACTTCTTCCGTTGCTGCTGCAACAACTTCCGGTTCTTCGGTTACCGCAGGCGTTTCCACTGTTTCTTCAGCGGGGGTGTTCACTTCTTCCTGCTCGTTGTTGAGTTCTTTTTCTTCTTCTAACATGATAAATAAGGACTGGCTGTTTGGGGGTCGGGTTTGGTAAAATGTTATGATTCCACTTGCAGGACGGAATCGGTGTCCGCGCTTTTTCTAAAAGCGGGCGCAAAGGTACTGTGAATTTTGGAATAATGAAAGGTGTTTTTTTTAAAAAAAGAGGAAGCTTTTCGAGGCAAGGGCGGGGTTTAAGAGGCAAGAGGCAAAGAGCAAGGGGCAAGAGGATTGCCGCTTGCTTTTTGCCCTTTGCCTCTTAATTTTTTGCCCCTTGCCCCTTATCCTATCCTCCTACGCGGCTTCCTTCCGCTTCGATACTCGTCTGGCGACGGCGCGATTTTACATTTTCATTTCCGAAGCGGTATCCGATGCTGATGCTGCCGCGCCGGCTGTCATTGCGGCCGAGTCCATAGGATTTGAGTCCGTCAAAGTCAGACACGCCGTTCCAACCTGATTCGAAGAAAATATCGCTGACACTGAGGCGTACATTCAGGCGGTCGTGCATGAATTTGCGTTGCAGGCCCAGGTCGAGGCTCCAACTGGATTCGTACACAAACACGCCGCCCCAAATGCCCGGGCCGGAGTAATAGCCGGAAATTTCGCCTTGCAATTTCCATGGCAGGTCGAACGTGTGTTGTTGATAAATGCTATAGGTAAATGCCTGCAGGTCGACCACACCGCCATCTCCATAATCGGCCTGGTTGTCGATGTGAGAAGCGCTGACATTAAAATAGGCATGCCATTTTTTGAGGATTTGCACAGGCACACTGGCATTAAAACTAAAAACAGTTTGGCTGGCCAGATTGGCCCAGGTGATGTACCCGGCACGGGGATCGTCGTCAGCAGGCGCCATCAGGCGTGTAATTTGATCCTGGGTATGGCTATAGCCCAGTTTGAAGTTATAGCGCTGCGCCACCGTGATTCCCACTTCTACGTTGTTTACAATTTCAGGCTGCAGGTTGGGATTGCCCTTTTCGTATGAAAGTTCACTCATCCGATTATCAAAAGGGTTCAATACATTATAGTCGGGGCGGTTTATACGGCGTCCGGCATTGAAAGCAAGTGCGTATTTGGATGAAAACTGATGTGTAAAGCCAAGGGTTGGGAACCAACTCCAGTAGTTGAGCAGCACTGGAGGGCGTTGCAATTCGGGGCGAAATGCCTGTAATTTCCCATCGGCGTCGGTGTGCTCTGTACGAAGGCCTGCGGACAAATTAGTTTTTGTTCCCAAGGCGCGACTGTAACTTATATAGGCTGCAAATACCTGCTCGTCGTATTTAAAACGGTTAGAGAAACTGTCATTGCGCGTCACAACGCCCTCTGCCTCATCAAAATACAGGAAGGTATTATCGGACACGACCTTGCTCATTTTGGAACCCAGGCCCAGTTTGCCTCCCCACAGGTCGTCTTCATAATCAGCCTGTGCGGTGTAAATGTCGATGTTGGTCGGGGTGTCAAACCGTGTCAGAATTTCCGTCTTCAGAATTGTTTCGGTAGAGTCGTAGTAACGGTTGGGCTGAAAGCGATAGGTGTTGTTTTGGTAATTGCCATAGTCAATGTCGAGGTTAAACGTGCGGCCCTTGGCATTGTCGAACCTGTAATTAAGGTTATAGGTCTGGTTCACTCGACGCACGTCGGCAGTATTTCCGGCTATCAGAATGCTGTCAATAATTTGCGGGGTAATTTCCCGTGCCAGGGTTATCCGGTTGTATCCGCTACGATCCCAATGGTTGGTGCTTCCGGAAGCCAATACGCCCAGGGTATGTTTTTTAGCCAGAAAAAAGTCGGCGCCGATGCGGTAGTTATAGCCCTTGAAATTATTGCGGTTATTGTTGATTTCATCCTGAACAATGTCGTTCAGAAAACTGTAAAACCGCATATCATCCACCCGGGTGCCTTCATTGGCGCCTGCTGTTCCGAACACATTAAAGCGCTTGTTTCGGAAATTTCCGCTTCCGCTCAGGTTGTCCCGATGGAATTTGCCCTGGCTATAGGTACCATTCAGCGAGCCATTGGCGCCCATGTTTTTGTCTTTTTTCAATCGAATATCGATGATACCCGCATTCCCTTCGGCCTCGTATTTGGCGCCGGGGTTGGAAATAATATCGAAACGATCAATCAGGTCGGCAGGCAGGCTTTGCAGGTAATTGGTCAGTTCTTCGCCTGTAAGTGGCAGTCGTTTGCCGTCGACATACAACAGTACGCCGGCCCGGCCCAGTACGCTCACATTGTTGTTGTTGTCGACTGTTACGCTGGGCGCTTTTCGCAGCAGGGAAAGGGCGTCGGTTCCTGCACTGTTGATGGTTCCGGTGACGTTAAAAACAAGGCGGTCGGGTTTTACTTCCACCAGCGGACGCGAGGCGACGATGAGGGTTTCGTTCAGGCTGACGGTAGCCGCTGCAAAAGATAGAGCGCCCATATCTAGTTGCTGGTTTTCAGCAAGGTTAATTTCCTGACTATAAAGTTCCTGCATTCCCAGGTAAACCGCTTTCAGGAAATATCTACCTGGCCGTACCCCTGCAAAGTTGAAAACGCCGGATTCATTGCTCAATGCGACTTTGGAAAGCGTGCTGTCGGAGAGATGAAACAAGGCTACCTGCGCAAAAGATACCACCTCGTTTTCGGGCGTTTTTAAAAAACCTTTTACAGTAGCAGATTGAGCATGCAGGGCCTGGAGGCAGCCCAACAATAAGAGGGTGGTCAGTAATTTCATATGGAGTGCAGCAATAGATAATGTGCTGCAAAGGTCGAGGCAAGCAAGAGGGCGCGTTGTTTTTTTAGACCAAACAACAAAAAGTTTATCCGTACGACATAAAATGTTTTCCAACAAACAGTGTCAGCCTCTCACTTCTCACCTCTCACTTCTCACCTCTCACTTCTCACCTCTCGCTTCTCACCTCTCCAAAAGCCTTCCACACCACTTCTTCCGGTAATGGCGCTGTCACTGATAAAGTTTCACCGCTATGTGGGTGTTCGAAGGAAAGTTTCCATGCGTGCAGATCGATAGACCGGTTTTTGTTGGCACGTTTGAACCCGTATTTCACGTCGCCGCGGACAGGGCAGCCAATAGCGGCGAGTTGGGCCCGAATTTGATGGTGCCGACCCGTAATTAATTGAATGTGAAGCAGGTGGTACCGATCGCTACTGCCCAGCACCCGGTATTTCAATTCGGCGCGTTCGGCGCCCGGCGTTTCTTCTGGGTATGCTACGGAAATATTTTTCGCTTCGTTTTTGCGCAGGTAATGCACCAGTGTGCCTTCCTGTTGCGGGGGCATTTGCCCTACAATAGCCAGGTATTCCTTGTCAATTTCCCGGTTTTTAAATTGCTCGGTCAGGGCCGTCATTACGGCTTTGGTTTTGGCAAGCAATACCGCGCCGCTTACCGGCCGATCCATGCGGTGCACGAGGTGAAGCGTGCGTTTGGCGTATTTTTCTGCTATTTCCAGCAAGGGTGTATCGCCCGTTTTATCGGCCTGTACAGGTATGCCGGGCGGTTTGTTGTAAATGACAAGAAACGGGTCGTCGTGAAGTTTTTTCATGATGAGTGGGTGAGATGAAGGGTTGATGAGGGTTGATAAGGTTGATGAGGGTTGATGAAGGTTGATGAGGGTTGATAATTAGCGACTTGGGGTAAGGTGCGGATTGTTCGTTCATCGAGTGGCTGATTATCAACCCTCATCAACCTTATCAACCCTCATCAACCCCTCACTTAATTTCCTCATAATCAATATATTCTCCTCCCAAATCTTCATGAGAGGACTTGTTTTCGGTGGGGCGTGTCGGCGGCGGGCTGGGCGGATGTATAGTAAACATCGGGCGCAGGGCCTGGTAAAGCCATATCAAAGCCAGCAAGGTGAAAAGCCATTTGAGCAGCATAATTCAAGAAACCGGAGCAGGAGCCGGCGCTTTTTTTTCAAACATTTTTTTCAAAAACGGGTGGCTGAATACAGCAATCAGGATAATGACCATGCCAAGGTAAAAATGAGGCCCCAGCACTTTATCCTCCCGAAACAATACCGCTGCCAGCAAAACACCATAAACCGGCTCAAGGTTGATGGTCAGGTTGGTAGCAAAAGCAGTAAGGTGCCGCATAGCGAGCAAGGTCAGGTAATAGGGCAGGAGCGTACACAGGAGCGCGAGTACCATCATCCACAGCCAGTCCCAGCCTTCCAGTGCAAACCGCATATCCGGAGCATACCACAGCGTGGGGAGCAGTACGAGCGATGTAACACCCAAAGCCCCCGACAATTCCACCAAACTCATAGCCAGCGGTGGCGGCGGATTGTTTTCCAACACTTTTTTGTTCAACGCAGTAAAAACGGCTGCCAGCAAAGCGCCCAAAATACCCACGGCCAGACCGGCACGCATGGTCCAGTCGATGGTACCCACTACCAGTGCCATACCCGGCAAAATGAGTATGCCCAGCAGGAGTTCGTACCATTTTACCCGTTGTTTCAGAATGACCGGTTCGGCAATGGCCGCAAAAAACGAGGTGGTTGCCATAGAGGCTACCCCCACCGATGCATTGGCAATTTTTACCGCACCATAAAAACACAACCAGTGTATGCCTACCAGCAAACCCACGCCGAACAGACTTAAAAATCGATACTGCCCAAGGCTTTTGATCTGGGCAATCGGAACAAATGCAAGCAACACGGCACAACAAATCAGCACTCGCCACCACACCAGTGGAAGTGTAGGCAAGGTGATTAATTTGCCCAGTATGGCCGTAAATCCCCATATTAATACACAAAAATGGAGGGCCAGGTATGCCCTAAGTTTGTCACTCATGCCGCAAAGGTACGCCGGGTTTGTTTAGACAACTTCCAAATTTTCATCCTTTCTCCCCCTTTACAAAGGCATGACATTGCCGGCAGGCGGCCTTTTTACTTTTGCAGGTGTCTAAAACGCACAGACATTCCAATCTTAGTTACCTTCTGCCATGCTCGACGGCTATCACCTGCTTACCCTCACCCACCGCCACACGCCCCTTGAAACCATTGGTAAAATGGTGGTGCAAGACCATGCGTCGCCCGTGCTGCAACATTTGAAAGACCGCTTTGAGTGGGAAGAAATGATGTACCTGGCAACCTGCAACAGGGTAGCATTTTTGTTTTACCAACATGGCCGCGTGTCCGACAGCATTGCGCAGGAAGTGGTACGAATGGTTCGCCCCGAACTTTCCTTCGACGAGCAGGAGGCAATCAGTACACAAATGCGCCTGCTGCATGGCGCCGAGGCCATCCAACACTGGCTGGAAGTAGCCGCTTCTATGGATAGCCTGGTGATTGGCGAACGTGAAATCATTCGCCAACTCCGCGAACAATACGAACGCAGCCGCGACGCCGGACTCACCGGCGACCACCTGCGTCTGCTGATGCGTTTTACCATCGAAACCGCCAAGGAAATTTACAGCCAGACGGGTATCGGCGAAAAAGCCGTTTCTGTAGTAGCACTTGCCTTTCAGGAAATGCTGGCTTCCATACCCGACCGCAACAGCCGCATCGTGATGATCGGCGCAGGCCAGACCAATACCCTCTTTGCCAAATTTTTGATGAAATACGGCTATCAAAACGTCATGGTGTTCAACCGGAGTTTTGAAAATGCCCGCACCCTCGCCGATACCCTTCAGGGCCGCGCGCTCCCGCTCGATGCCCTCGAACACTACACGGAAGGTTTTGACTGTCTGGTTGTGTGTACCGGCGCGACTGAACCGGTGGTGACGCCGGAAATTTACCGACACCTGCTACAGGGCGAACAAGGCTTGAAAACGGTGGTGGATTTGTCTGTTCCGAACAACGTAGACAAACGCATTTTGCCCGCTTTCTCCCTGCGTTTCATCGAAATCGAAGGATTGAAACAAATCGCCAACGAACACATGGCCTATCGCGAAAACGAACGCAAAAAAGCCGAGTCCATCATTGCAGAACGCCTGTTTGCTTATCGCGAACAATGGCACGATCGCCAGGTGGAACGCTCCATGGCCCACATCCCTGCCGAAGTACGTGCCATCAAGGAACGCGCCCTGAATCAGGTATATGGCAAGGAATTCGCCGCCCTCGACCCACAGGCGCAAGCCCTGGTGATGGAAATGATGGCTTACATGGAAAAAAAATGTACAGCCATTCCGATTAAGGAAGTGAAGAAGTTGGTGAAAAGCCGAACCTCGACTTTGAAGTCCTGAGTCTACTGTCCTGAGTCCTAAGTCTGTAGCGTACACCTGATTACTTTTAGGCGTTCTTTTTACAATAGCCAAAAGTAATCAGGTGTACGCTACAGACTTAGGACTCAGGACTGTGGACTCAGGACTTGTTATATCCATTTTACCAACCCAAAATCCTGCCGGTGTGCCAGCAGTGGATGTTTGGGATACAAACGGAATCCATATTCAAATACACCGGCCATAGGCGGTATGACATCGCAGGAATAGGTAGCCTGTGCGCTTTTTTTCGATTCCAGCGACAGCGGATAGGTAGCAATCAGTTCCAGTTCGGTTTCGGAATGGCGTTTGTAGAACACGGCTTCCAGTCCGAGGTCTTCTGCTTTCAGGTCGTTCAGTTGCAGGGTTGCCGACACCTTGAAGTGTTCGCCCATAGCAAAAGAGCGGTTAAACGTATCAGGCGCATTCAATTCGACGAGTTCGATGGCGTCCCACGACTGGCGAATACGGTTTTTCCAGTCGGTGAGTTCGCGTGCGGCCGTGTAGTTGTTTTGCTTTATTTTTTTGCTGCGCTCCCAGAGTTTTGAATAAAAGCGCGCCTGATAGTCATCGAGCATACGCCCCATGACAAATTCGGGCGCAATCAGCGCAATCGTATTTTTGATGTGGCTTACCCAGCGTTCAGAAATGCCATTGGCATCCTGATCGTAGTACGTGGGTATGATATCGTTTTCGAGCGTATTGTAAATGGTTTCGGCGTCCAGGTCATTTTGCAAAGCGGCGTCATGGAAGGTTTCCTTTTCCGGCAATGCCCAGCCTGCGCCGGGTTTGTAGCCTTCACACCACCAGCCATCAAGTACGGAGAAATTCATCACCCCGTTCATCACGGCTTTCATGCCGCTGGTACCGGAGGCTTCCTTCGGGCGCGTAGGGTTGTTGAGCCAGATGTCGACACCCTGAACGAGCAATTTCGCCATTTCCATGCTGTAATTTTCCAGAAACAACACCTTCCCTCGGAAAGCCGGATTTTTGGTAGTATTGTAAATCAGGCGGATAAACTCCTGACCGGCTTTATCGGCAGGGTGGGCTTTTCCGGCGAATAGGAAAATGACCGGGCGATCGGAATTATTAACAATTTCCGCCAGGCGTTTTTCATTAGAAAACAACAAAGTAGCGCGTTTGTAGGTAGCAAAACGGCGAGCAAAACCGATTACCAGCGCATCTTCTCGCAAGGAGTTGATGATTTCAAACGTACTGCGCGGGTTTTCGCCGCGGCGGGTAAGGTCTTCCTGAAGGGAATGACGCACCCAGGCAAAAAGACGTTTTTTGAGCGTTTTGCGCACTTCCATGATCTGTGCCGCAGGCACCTGCTGGATTTTCGCCCAAAGTTTGAGGTTCGTCTGGTCGTCGAGGATGTTTTTGCCCAGTTCTTTTTTGTACAAATCGAGCCATTCCGTGGCTACCCAGGTAGGAAGGTGTACGCTGTTGGTGACATAGCCGATGTTGCTTTCGGCATGGCTGTAGTCCGGATTGAGTTCTACAAACATTTTCTGGCTCACTTCCCCGTGCAGGCGGCTTACCCCATTTATCTCTTCCGAGGTACGGATCGCCAGGTGGCTCACATTGAACAGTTCCGTGCTGCTGTCAGGGTCCACACGTCCCAGTCCTACCAGATCACGCCACGAAATATCGAGCGCGTAAGTGTACTCGTACAGGTAATCGCGCAGCAGGGTTTCGGAGAATGTATCATGCCCGGCAGGTACCGGCGTATGGGTTGTAAACAACTGCGTAGCACGCACCACTTCCAGCGCTTCCTGAAACGACAAACCTTTGTCTTTCATGTAGTTGCGAATGCGTTCAAGCCCCAGAAATGCGGCATGGCCTTCATTCAGGTGGTAAATGTCGGGCGAAATACCCAAGGCTTTCAGTACGCGCAGGCCACCCACACCGAGCAATAGTTCCTGCCGCAGGCGGTTCTCGTTGTCGCCGCCATAGAGTTGGTGCGTGATAGAGCGATCTTCCCAGGTATTGTCGTCGATATCGGTATCGAGCAGGTAAAGCGACACACGGCCCACAGGCAGTAGCCATACCTTGGCCCATACGGTGCGACCGGCCAGGTTGACATGCGTTTTTACCCATTCGCCGCGTTCGTCGCGTACAGGCTGTAGCGGAAGTTGGGTGAATTTGGCGGGTTCCACGTTATGGATTTGTTCGCCATGCATGGAAATTCCCTGTTGGAAATACCCGTAACGGTACAGCAATCCTACTGCAAACAGGTTGAAATTGCGGTCGCTCACCTCTTTCAGGTAGTCGCCGGCCAATATGCCCAGTCCGCCCGAATACAGACGCATGCTCTGGTGCAGGCCATATTCCATGCAGAAATAGCCGACTCGGGGGCTGGAAAGCGCAGGCGCCTTGTCGATGTAATCGCGGAATTCCTTGTGCAGCCGTTTCATGGATGCCATGAATGCTGTGTTGGCCTGGAGTTCCTGTGCTTTTTCTATGCTGAGTTCGTCGAGCAGGGCTACAGGGTTGTAGTTGAGCGCTTCGAATTTGTGCGGATCAATGCTTCTGAACAGTTCGATGGCTTCATGCTGCCACGACCACCAGAGGTTTTGCGAAAGTTCGGCCAGCGGGGCCAGGCCTTCAGGCAAAGTAGGTTCGATGAAAATGCGCTTCAGTTTGGCGCCGTTCTGGGTAAGATTCCCAACCATGGTATGTGCAAAATGAGTTAGTAGGCGAATAGAATAACAATCAGAAAGACAGTTATCTTTGGTAAAGAAGGGGTGTTATTTCGAAAAACAGATGACAAAGGTAAGGCCTTTTCAGCGAACTTCGTGTATTTTTCACACCTTTCAACAATCTGATGGCAGCATACCGGAGCGGAAGTATGCGGAAAAACAAGGTACTATTATATAAATGAAGCCAAATGCTTGCACAAATCGCTCATTGTCACTACTTTTGCAGCCATTTTTTAAAATCACTCACCAATTTTTTCACAACTGACTGATAATGAGACATTACGAAGTCAATTTCATCGTGGATCCAGTGCTGTCGGGCGATGAAGTAAAGTCGACAGCGGAGCACATCCAAAAGGAACTGAAAGGTTTCGGCGCAACAATTGTTGCAGTGGATGAGCTGGGCCTGCGCCAACTGGCCTACCAAATTAACAAACGCTCTTCGGGCGTGTACTTCTGCATCGAATTCAGCTGCGATTCGGCTGACTGGCTGGGCAAATTCGAATTGAACCTGAAACGCAACGAGCGCCTGCTTCGTTTCCTGACGGTTAAACTCGACAAGTACGGTATCAAATACAACGACGACAAACGCAACGGTCGTATTGGCGCTAAAAAACGCAAGGAAGCCGCTGAGGCTGCTGAAGCTGCCGCCGCCGCCGTGAGCGCTCCCGGAGTTGTTGATCTGGACGCGTAACCGATTCCCACCCATTTGTCTAACGCACTAATTAGTATATACTATGGCTGCTACAAGAGAAGATGTAAAGTTTCTCAGCAATCCTAAAATCGGACTGCGTCGCAAAAAATACTGCCGCTTCCGTAAATTCGGTATCAAATACATCGACTATAAAGATGCCGATTTTCTCCTCCAGTTCATCAATGAGCAAGGCAAACTGCTGCCGCGCCGTATCACAGGCAACAGCCTGAAATACCAGCGCCGTGTGGCTACTGCCGTAAAGCGCGCCCGTGTACTGGGCATGCTGCCATTCGTGGCCGACCTGATGAAATAAATCTGGTACGGGGCATGCTCCGCACCGCACACTTAAAACGCATTACAATTTCACAGCAATGAATATCATTCTGCTCGAACATATCGAAAAGGTAGGCGCCAAACACGATGTCGTAAAAGTAAAAGACGGCTACGGACGCAACTACCTGATCCCGAAAGGTCTGGCAATTGTGGCCAACAAGCCCAACCTTGCCCGCCTGGAAGGCCTGAAAAAACAGGCTGCCAAAAAAGAGGGCGCCATTATCGCTGCCTTCAAAGAAGTGGCTGCCAAACTGGCTGGCGCCAAACTCAGCATCCCTGCCAAAGCCGGCGAAAGCGGCCGCCTGTTCGGCTCCGTTTCTGCTCAAAACATTTCGGCTGCACTGAAAGAACTGGGTATTGATGCCGACAAACGCATCATCGAAATGCCGGAAGAGGTGAAAGAACTGGGTTCGTACACGGCTACCGTGAAGTTCCACCCGGAAGTACACCAGGACGTAGCATTCGACGTGGTGGCTGAAGAAGCATAACTTTTCCGCCACGCCCTACGTGGCCAAAGCATAACGAAAAGCAAAACCCGCTGTATGGTGGGTTTTGCTTTTTTTTATGTGCGAATTTTGCATGTGCGTGTTTTTAGGTGTTTTGGTGTTTTGGTGTTTTGGTGTTTTGGAGGGCTCCGCTCTTGGCATCAGAAGTGAAGGGGTTCGCCTCATTTCAAATGCCTTGATCAAAGTATCAGGTCACAGTACAGTATCAGATAACACCAACCCCAAGAGCAACGCACCACCAAAACACTAAAACACCAAAACACCAAAACACCTGAACACCTCTCATTCTCGATTAAGATGCAATGAACAACAACATCATACGCCGCGTCATTGTCCTTGGCGCCATTTCCATCCTGAGCCTGCTTACCGTGCAAACCTACTGGGTATTGCGCACCTGGGATATTCAGGAGCGGGAGTTCAACCGCAAGGTGAGCCAGGCTATGCTGGATGCCGCCATCGACCTGGGTAAACTCAACGATTTTACCCTGCCTGCTAACAACTTCGTACGACAGTTGTCGTCGAATTACTGGGTCGTGAACATTGAAAACATGTTTCAGGCCGACGACCTGGAATATAGCCTGGCCAAGGCATTTCAGGCCCAAAACCTGAAAGAAGATTACAAATATGGCATTTTCGACTGCTCCAGCGACCAGATGGTGAGTGGCAAGTTCATTAAATACTCCGCTTCGGCAGAGCCGCTGGCAGAACCTCTGCAAAAGCACTACGACTCCGATTTTATCTATTATTTTGGTGTAGAATTCCCACACAAAAATTCCAACATCCTCACCAATATGTGGATCGTGATTTTCTTCACCGGGCTCATGCTCATCACGGTCGCTTTTTTTATCTACACCATGATCGTTATCCTGCGCCAGAAACAACTGTCGGAGTTGCAGCGGGATTTCATCAATAACATGACCCACGAGTTTAAGACGCCTATTTCCACGATCAATATTTCTACCGACGTTTTTCTGCAAAATGAAAAAGTGAAGGAAGATCAGCGCCTCAATCGCTACTCCGGCATTATCAAGGAGCAGGTGCTTCGACTCAATACCCAGGTGGAAAAAGTGCTGCAACTCGCCAAAATCGAACGCGACAACATTGAACTTCATGTGGAAGACGTGAATCTAGCCGAACTCATCAACAGCATTTCGCCCTCCATAGAACTCAAGGTAAACGACAAAAAAGGCGTGCTGCACCTCGACCTCCATGCTGCCAATCCGGTGGTACGTGCCGATCGGCTGCACCTCACCAATATCCTGCATAATCTCATCGATAATGCCGTAAAATATTCCCGTGAAACGCCGGATATCCACATCCGCCTGTTCAATGAAGGCAACAGCCTGGCGCTTAGTGTGCAGGACAACGGTATCGGCATTCCGAAGGAGCATCAGAAACACGTGTTCGACAAATTTTACCGCGTGCCTACGGGCAATGTCCACAACGTGAAAGGGTTCGGGCTGGGGCTTTTCTATGTAAAAACCATGTGCAAGGAGCATAAATGGAAACTCGACCTGCATAGCGAACCTAACAAAGGCACTACCATCACCATCCGAATGCCGCAAGCAAAATGACCACCGTTTTTCAGCCCGGAAACCAGTATCCTGTTCTGCTGGGACCACTGGCCGACACCTTCCCGCAATGGATGGCTCAGCGCAACCCTTCGGGCGTTTTGCTGCTGACGGATAGCAATACCCGAAAACACTGTCTGCCGGCTTTCCTGCAAGCAAGCGGCCTGCCTTCGGATACGCCCGTTGTGGAAATTCCGGCAGGTGAAACGCACAAACACCTGGCTACCTGCACGGCCATTTGGGAGCAGATGCTAACAGCCCGGCTCGACCGGCACGCGCTGGTAATCAACCTCGGCGGCGGTGTGATCGGCGACATGGGCGGATTCTGTGCCGCTACCTGGAAACGCGGCGTTGACTTTGTGCAGGTGCCAACCACCCTGCTTTCTATGACGGATGCTGCCATCGGCGGCAAACTGGGCATCGATTTTCAGCAGGTGAAAAATACGATCGGCGTGTTCCGAAACCCCGGCGCTGTGTTCGTCGACCCCGTTTTTCTGCAAACCCTGCCCGAACGCGAACTGCGCAGCGGTTTTGCCGAAGTGATCAAACATGCCCTCATCGGCTCGGTCGAACTCTGGGAAACAATCTGCCACTTCAGCCCAACACACCTACAAGCCTGCTCTTATGAGGACTGGCATCATATACTACGCCTGTCCATCGACGTCAAAGTGCAGGTGGTAACCGAAGATCCGCATGAAAAAGGCATTCGTATGCTGCTCAACTACGGCCATACCATCGGCCATGCGCTGGAAAGTTATTTTCTGGAAACCGAGCACCCACTGACGCACGGCGAAGCCATCGCCATCGGTATGCTCACAGAAAGTTGGATACAGCAGCAGCAATTGGGTAAAATCGTGCCGGAAGAATGGAAGGCGCTATTGCTGCGCATTTTTCCGCACCAGAAAATCCCAGCCGGCATTGTTCCGGAAATATGGCAAACCATGTTGCAGGATAAAAAGAACAAAGCAGGGAGCGTACGCATGTCCTTGCCTAAAAGCATGCAACTGGATATGGAACTTGTAGAACCCTGCGAAGCAGAAATTCTGTCGGCATTGGAGGCCTACTCATTGCTGCAAGTTTGACGTCTGCCGCAACACCGATGTTTGATCCGGGGTATAAAAACGATGGAAAATCGTGTACATCACAAACAGGATAAACCCGAACATCAACGTTACTTTTAGCGAAAGCGGGTTGTCGAGTTGGTTCACCACCCTGCCTGCCAGCCTGAATGGGTCGTTGAACAGGTCCCAACTGTTCAGCCGGCAATAGCGCCCCAGGTAAATTCCAAAACCGGACAACAGGGTGCATCCAAGCACCAGTAACCAGGCCCATACCGGGTTGAATTGCCGCCTGAACAACTCATGGGCTTTTTGCAACGATTGTACCCCGATAATCAATCCCGTAAATGCAAACAGAAAAATCAACACACTATCGAACCAGATGATGTTCTGGCCATAATTCCGAATGTGTAACAGATCGGTAATGATGTAAGGTGCATTGGGGAAAAAGAGCAACCATACGCTCAATACCGGAATGACCAGGAGTTTGCTGCCCGTTCGGGCGTGTATGTGTGCGGCAATACTCGTCAGCCAGAAAGGCACCCAGGCCAGAAAAAGATTCCAGACCAAAAAGCCGAATCGCCATTCGTCTTTTATGACAACCCTTACAGACATCAGCATGATGCACAAGGCAGTAAAGGCAAGTAGCCCCTGAGTAGAGCGCTGGAGGTTTAATGGATGCATAGCAGAATATTTTTGTTTTACACCCAACAAATATAGTCCTAAAAAAACAAAAAGCAGGCACTGTGCGCATACAGTACCTGCAAAAGGGGGATTTGAGATGCCGATACGTTAATGGGCATCGAAAGAAATATTTTGTTTGAGGTAGTTTGAACAGGATTTAAGGGATTGAACAGGATTAGAAGGATTCCTAACGTAGTAGCCAATAATGTTAGAAATTTAAAAAATTGTCAACATGAAGTTGGTAATCCTTCTAATCCTGTTCAATCCCTTAAATCCTGTTCAAACTACCCTCACCAACCCTATTCCAGCCCCCTCGGTTTCTTCACCGTAAACACCCTCGATACATTAAACCCGAAACGGATACCGCTCAACATCCGGCCTTCACTGTTTTTGAAGAACCAGTCTTCCTGTGTTTCGGTGATAAAACCCTTGTAGGTCATATCGTTGGTGTTGGAAAAATGGAGTTGGAATACGTGTCCGCCGGTTTCAATATCGACGCCTACGGACAGGGCATTGGCGTAATTGGTGGTCATCTGGCCTTCGGGCACATAATAGTATTCGGCATTGAGGGCAACGCGTTTGGTCAGTTTCACCCGGCCGCCCACGCCCAGAGCCAATACATCGTTTTTGTCGTCTTTCGTAGGTACCAGATTGCGGTGCACCAGCGTTGGCATTACTTGCAAGGTCAGGCTCTTGCTGAATTTGCGGGCCAGTAGCAACTGGTGTGTATAAAACAGCCTGGAAGTAAATTTATTGTCGCGCTCTGTGTCGCTGAATTTGATCGTTTTGATCTGACCGTCAATTAAATACGAGAGACTGACAGGCATATTCCGTTTACCGGTACTTTGCCTGAGAATACGGTATTTAAAAAAACCGTCAAATATTTTTTCATTGCTGTTCCGGCCCACGCCCACCATTAGTCGATCGGTGATGCCGTAGTCGAAGCCGATGCGAATGGAAGCGCCGTCGAGACCAAAAATATCGTACACCCCCTGCCGCAAAGGGCCGAAGCGGTGAGATATTTTGAAATCGAGTACGCCGGGCGCTGTGTTTTCGATGGAATGCCCATTGATGATACGGTTGGTTTTGAAACTGGCAGTAGCGTAGTCGGTCGTTTTTTCTTCTCCGAGCATCGACAGCAGGTCGTCCTGCGCCAGCAGCCCCGAAGTGGTAAACAGCAGGGCAAGCAGGATGGTAAAGATTCTTTTCATTGAGTGGTTATTTTAGGTTATCGGTTATCAGTTATCAGTTACCAGTTATCAGGGTTGGTAAGGAGACCATTTGTACAAATGTTTAGCATGCCTTATCGAGTAGCCAAAAAATTGTACAGATGGTCTCCTTACCAACCCTGATAACTGATAACCAATAACTGATAACTGATAACCAGGTTAAGATTTCAACGGAGCCAGCGTAGTGCTCACCACTACTTTGATCTCCTTGGCAATATTGTCTTTCACGAGCGAAGGGATGGCAATTTTGTAGTCTTCCGGTTTTATTACAAAATTGGACAGTACTTCCAGCGTGCCTTTCGACACTTTGAGCGTGCCTTCGATGTTGACATCGCGTTCTACGCCGTGAATGGTCATTTTACCAGTGGTTTTGACATTGTACTTACCATCTTGTGTGAAATTGATTTCGCTCAGGTTGGTAATTTGACCCTTGAACTGCGCATTGGGGAAGGAGGAAGATTCCATGTAATTTTCATTGAAATGTTCCTGCATCAGGGCTTTTTCAAAAAGGAAACCCTTTATCAGTACCTTCCACTCCATTTTACCCGTTGCAACGTCAAGCACACAGGTGCCGCTTTTATTCAGTGCTTCGATTTTTTCCATCGGCGTCTCGGAACTGAACTTAACCTTCGCGTCGCGGGTGAAATACTTTTGCGCATGCGCAGTTGTTCCCAACAGGAACAACGCGAAAAAAGCAACAATGAGTTTTTGCATAGTTTGCATTTTAAATGGTTGTAAATGAGTGTGTTTCAGATAAACCCAAAACACGGATTTATTTTGACTCTACACATTCCACGAATACCACATCGAGGTTCAGGCCCGTACACTTGCCTTTGAAGGTGACTTGTTCGCCGGGCTGGAATTCCGTGCGGGCATGTTTGGCAAACGGGCTTAGTTCGCAGGCTACCACCCCCATTTCACTACCGGCGTCGAGGTTGACTTTTACCGCGCCGTCGGCGTCTTTAGAGGCGTCCTTTACCTTGCCGGTGATGGCCACCACCTTGTCGAGGTATTTGGCATTGGCAGCATTTTCATCGGTGTTGTATTCGTTGTACAATGCAGTGGCATCTACGGCTACATCTGTTTTTGCAGCAGCGATATCCTGGTGCGGTTTGTTCCAAAGTTGGTATCCTACAATGCCTCCAACCAGAACGGCGGCCAGCAGTACGTACAGGATGGTTTGCTTTTTCATTCTGTTGCAATATTTAGGTGTTGAATGATGATTGTTAAAAATTACGCTGCTCTCACTTCTCACCTCTCACTTCTCACCTCTAATTCTGAGGCGCTCCGGCCCGAATCCACGCCAGAATTTTCTGCCGGTCGCAATCAGGCAGCAAGCCACCGTCGCTCAGCGGCGGCATCGGATTGGCGGCATTGTTGGTACGGTCGGCAATTTTTCCGGAGAGCGCATAGGTTTTAGTGTTCTCGTAGCCGTCCAGAATGTAACCGGAAAACTCAGGCTCCGATTCCTTGTGGCATTTGTAGCAATGATCCTGTAATAAAGGTTCGATGAACGTGGCATAACTGACAGCCACCGTGTCGCAGGGTTCAGGAGTGCCATACAAATCCTGCTCGTTGTCGTAGTAGCAGCCCGGCGGGAAGGTGATTACCAGCAGGCAAAGGGCAAGGCCCAGGAGGAAAAATGTTCTTTTCATGTGTTTTTTAATGATCAAATACTATAGTGAATGGTTTTCCGTCTTTTTTGTGAGAAGTGTTGCCATTATTTCCCCAGGGCTATGCACCACCTATCACATTCTCCCTTTTTTCACCTCTCGCATCTCGCATCTCACCTCTCGCATCTCGCATCTCACCTCTCGCTTCTCACCTCTCACCTCTCACCTCTAATTATTCAAAGCGCCCGCATCAATCCACGCTTTTAATTTATTCGTCGTGCATTCATCCAGTTTTTGGCCGCCTTTGGGCATAAAGTTGGAGGTACGCGTTATTACTTCATACAATTTGCCATTGTCGGCTACTGCTTTGACGGCTGCATGACCGGCAAGATTAATGCCGCCTTGAGGCGATGTTCCGCTGTGACAACCCTGGCAACGAGCCTGTATGAGTGGTTGGACGAAATTGCTGAACGTAACGTTAGATACGTCGCATTGTCCGGCGTTCTCGTTGCAGCCGTTATTTTGTGCGCCTTGTTGTACCCAGCGTACGATCAGGTTGATCTGCTCCTGTGGCAGCGGCGGTTTTTGGTAGGGCATACGGTCTTCGGGGTCGTCTTCTGTCAGTACGTCGAGCAAGTCATTTTCGCTCATGTTGTTCCATGTTGCGTTTTCAACCGTGGCTACCAGATTTTGATAGGAAGTAAGCACCACGCCATCTTCCCGATCCTGTGCATTGTGGCAACCTGATTCGGTGCAATTGGAAATCAGAATGGGCAGGATTTGATTTTCAAAATACACACTGTCAGGGTTGCAAAGTACGCCATTGCCACTGCCGCCATTGTTGCCGCCGCCGCCGTTGTTGCCACCCGTACCTGTCGTATCGGTAGGGTCGGGTTCAACATTAAACACAGAATCGTGTTTGCATGAGGGAAACATCAGACCGGCACAAAAAACGCCGCACAACATCAGAAAAAAAATTGACCGCATGAATATGGTGGGTTTTGATAAAATGAACGCACAAAGATGTCACGCAGGTCTTTTATTAGCAGAAACAACTGACTGAACCCGTAAAATAAGCATCTGAACATGGAAAAACAAGACTGGAGAACCTGGCTACGACGTATTGGTGTCGGTGGATTTTTATTCTTTCTGGCAAAAGGGCTGGTGTGGCTGGCCATCTTTTTGGGCGCATTTAAAACCTGTGCATAGATAAACGGGACACCTGGCAGAAAGGACTGTTGTTCACATCTTCCTACTTCAAAACAAAAAGTTTTTACTAATTTCGCGCTTTCAAACCGACGGACATGGCAAGCGTAAAAAATCAAAACACCGACGATGTGGTGGAAAACGGTGCAGCAACATACGATCTGGTAGACACTTCGCATATCAGTATCAAGGGCGCCCGCACCAATAACCTGCGCAATGTCGACCTGCGTATTCCCAAAAACAAACTGGTGGTCGTCACCGGCGTTTCCGGGTCGGGCAAGTCGAGTATTACCATGGATACGCTATATGCCGAAGGTCAGCGCCGGTATGTGGAAAGTCTGTCGAGTTATGCCCGTCAGTTTCTGGGTCGAATGAAAAAACCCGATGTCGATTACATCCGCGGCATTTGCCCGGCTATCGCCATCGAACAACGCGTCACTACCGGCAATACCCGTTCCACAGTGGGCAGCATGACCGAAGTATACGATTTCCTGCGCCTACTATACGCCCGGATCGGTAAGTTTTACTCCCCTGTTTCCGGCGAAATCGTGAAAAAACACGAGGTGTCGGATGTCATTGATTTTATCAAAAAACAGCCCGAAGGCGCCCGCGGGCTTATCCTCATTCCCCTCGAAAAAAAATACCGGGAGCGCAGCCTCGAACAGGCGCTCAACCTCCTGCTCCAGAAAGGATATACCCGCCTGCAATACGGCGCCGAAACGCTGCGTATTGAAGAAATACTGGAAGGCGCCGACGCCCGCTTCGATGTAAAACAACCTGCATTTCAGTACAGCGACCAGCAACTCAGCATTCTGATCGATCGTTTTGTGCTGTCGCCCGACCTGGACGAGCAGGAGTGGATGCGGCTGGCAGACTCCATCAATACCGCTTTTTATGAAAGTGAAGGAGAGTGCGCCGTACAAATCGTAAGCCCGGGTGAGCCACATACCGTGCTTTTTAACAACCGTTTCGAACTGGATGGTATTGAATTCCCGGAGCCAACACCCCAACTCTTCAACTACAACAACCCGTATGGCGCTTGCCCTACCTGTGAAGGATATGGCCGGATTCTGGGTATCGACCGGGACAAGGTGGTGCCCGATAAAACCAAATCGGTGTACGATGGCGCCATTGCCGCCTGGAAAGGCGAGAAGTATGGCGAATGGCTGACGCCTCTACTCCAGAACGCCCACAAATTCGACTTCCCGGTGCATACGCCCTTCGAGTCGCTCACAAAAGAGCAGATAAAACTGCTGTGGAGCGGCAACCAGTATTTTGAGGGTATTGACGCCTTTTTTAAGGAACTGGAAAGCAAAACCTACAAAATACAGAATCGCGTGACGCTGGCCCGCTACCGTGGCCGTACGGTGTGCCCTACCTGTGATGGTGGCCGGCTTCGGCAGGAGGCCCTTTGTGTGAAAATCGGCGGCAAAAACATTTCCGACCTCACGGGTGTGCCGCTCGACGAGGTGCTGGCGTTTTTTCAACAACTCGACAGCATACTTCCCGAACACGACCGGCAGGTAGCGCGCAGGTTGTTGCTGGAAATCAACAACCGCCTGCGATTTACTGTCGAACTGGGACTGGGGTACCTCACCCTCGACCGCATTTCCAATACGCTCAGCGGCGGCGAAACGCAACGCATCCACCTCACCCGCACCCTGGGCAGCAACCTCACCGCTTCAATGTACCTGCTCGATGAGCCATCTGTGGGCCTGCACCCGCGCGATACCGGGCGGCTTGTAAAAGTGCTCAAAGATTTGCGCGACCTCGGCAACACGGTCGTTGTGGTAGAACACGAAGAAGAGGTCATCAAAAACGCCGACTACCTCGTCGATATGGGCCCTGAAGCGGGTGTGCATGGCGGAAATGTGGTATTTGCCGGCAATTTTTCCGACATACACAAAGCAGCGCCACAAAGCCTGACAGCAAAATACATGTCGGGGAAAATGTCTATTGCTACGCCAGCACAACGGCGCAAGACAAGTGATTTTCTACAGATCAAAAATGCCCGCCAGCACAACCTGAAAAATGTAAATGTGCGCATTCCCCTGCATTGCCTCACCGTGGTAAGCGGTGTGAGCGGCTCTGGGAAAACGACGCTCGTACGCGATATTTTTTACCCGGCACTCATGCAACACCTGCCGGAATCGGCAGCAAAACAGCCGGGCCTGTTCGACGGACTGGAAGGCCCCGTGAAAAAAGTAACACGGGTGGAATTTATCAATCAAAGCCCAATTGGAAAAAGCAGCCGTTCCAACCCAGTCACATACGTCAAGGCATACGACTACATCCGCGACCTGTTCGCCGGGCAGCAATTGTCGAAAATACGCGGCTTCCAACCCAAACACTTCAGTTTTAACGTGGAAGGCGGCCGTTGTGAAGCCTGTAAAGGAGAAGGCGAACAAGTGGTGGAAATGCAGTTTCTGGCCGATGTACACCTCGAATGTGAAGAATGCAAGGGCCGCCGTTTCCGCCAGGAAGTGCTCGATGTGCAATACAAGGGCAAAAACATATTCGATGTACTCAATATGAGTGTCGAGGAAGCCATCGATTTTTTTCAGGGAAACAAGGAAATTATAGAACGTATCCAACCGCTGAATGACGTGGGCCTGGGTTATGTACACCTCGGCCAGTCATCGAGCACACTTTCCGGCGGCGAAGCGCAGCGTGTCAAACTGGCGTCCTTCCTGATCCGTGAAAATGGCCAGGGGCATATTTTTTTCATCTTCGACGAGCCTACTACGGGGCTCCATTTCCATGATATTCAGAAACTGCTGACGGCTATTCAAGCCCTGGTAGAAAAAGGCCACAGCGTCCTCGTGGTGGAACACAACATGGAGGTCATCAAATCGGCCGACTGGCTCATCGATCTGGGCCCCGAAGGCGGTAAAGATGGCGGCAACCTGGTGTACGAAGGCGTACCTGAAGGGCTGGTGAAGGTGGGGGAAAGTTATACGGGAAAATACCTTGATTCAAAGTTATGAGTTATAAGTTATGAGTTATGAGTGTTTGTGCTGTACTTCCGGCTTCTCTATTGAACAAGCCGGAAGTACAGCACAAACACTCATAACTCATAACTTATAACTCTCTATCACAGTTTTCGCGTCAAATAATTCGTATAATCCGTCAGCAGCACTTCATATTCCTGCCGCATCAGCGGGGAGGTCATCATAAAGTCGGCAGTAGCACGGTTGCAGGCAGTAGGAATGTTCCAGGTAGCCGCCAGGCGCAGCAGGGCCTTGATGTCGGGGTCGTGCGGCAAGGCTTCCATAGGATCCCAGAAAAAAACCACCGCGTCGATCTGACCTTCTGCTATTTTGGCCCCAATTTGCTGATCGCCTCCGAGTGGCCCACTCAAAAACTGGGTGACGTGCATATCAAGCGCTGCTTCCAGCATTTTGCCCGTTGTGCCGGTAGCGAACAACTGGTGCTTTTGTAGTTGTTCCTTGTTGTGAACAGCCCATTCGATCAGGTCCTGCTTTTTATGATCGTGTGCTATGAGCGCAATACGCTTGCGGGCGCTCATCTGGCGGGTAATGCAGGCATTTGCTTTTTCCATCGTTCAATTCATCTTGGTGAACTTGTTCCTGTACTCCACCGGCGTCAGGCCCGTAATTTTTTTAAACACATCGCGGAAGGCTTTTGTGTCGGTATATCCTACATCGTACATCACTTCATTGATGCTTTTACGGCTGTTTTCGAAGCGGCGTTTGGCGGCTTCGATGCGCACGCGTTGCAGGTATTCGACCACTGTGTTGTTGGTGGCCTTTTTAAACCGGCGTTCAAAACTGCGCCTGCCGATGGCATAGCGATCAGCCAGTTCGTCTACCCCGATTTTGTCGTGGAAATGAACCTCAATGTATTGCTGTGCCTGTCTGATTTCCTCATCGGCATGGTTTTTTTGTCCCTGAAATACCATAAAAGCCGACTGGCTGTTGCGGTCTATATCGACGGCAAAAAACTTGGACGCCAGAATAGCCGTTTCGCGGTCGGTGTATTTTTCCACCAGATACAGCAGCAGGTTCCAGTACGAATGTGCGCCTCCACTGGAGTAAATATTGTTTTCTTCTGTGATGACGCTGCCGTCTTTCAATTCAACGCGAGGAAACATTTCGCGAAACTCGTTGGCAAATGCCCAGTGTGTAGAGCATTGTTTACCATCGAGCAGCCCGGTAGATGCCAGCAGGAATGCGCCCACACACAAGGACGCTACTTCGGCGCCGCGCTGGTATTGGTCGACAATCCATGGAATAGCGGCTCTGTTTTGTTCGATAGCCGAACGCATATCGCCAAAAAGGGCCGGGATAAACACCAGGTCTGCTCTTTCTGTTTCATCAAGCAGGCAATCGGTGTGTACAGAAAACATGCCGTTGTTGAGCCGTACCTCGCGTGATTGGCCCACGAGCCGCACCTGAAACAATGGCTGCCGGCCATTGACTTGCAAAAACTGGTTGACTGCCGAGAATATATAACTCGGATCGGCAATGGCCTGCATAACGGACGACTCGGGGACAAGGATGGCAATATTTTTCATTCGGCAAACCTACACAAAAAGTTTGTCGTAAACAACCCTTGTAATTGTCGTTTTTACCATAGTTTCGCGATTTTAAAACATTTTATGTTTGCAGTATGAATACAAGATGGTATTTGACATAAAAGTCGGCAACCCAAAACTGCATTTGGAATGGCTTTGATATTTACGATTGTCTCATTTATATCCGACAGAATGGACGGATATTCCAACGCTCAATACAATGAAACCACAAATCGACTGGATCTCGCTCGGCGTCAGCAACCTCGACAAATCGCTCGCCTTTTACCGCGACGGACTCGGGCTACCCACCAATGGCATAGAGCCCGCTCGCCCCGGCACCGTATCGTTTATGCTAGACAACGATCAGACACTGGTGATACACGAATGGAAAGTATTTTCCACGTTCACAGCCGACCACAACGCAGCGCTGAAACCCAGCGGTTGCATTTTCAACTGTTATGCCGACAGCAAAGAAGATGTACATCAAAAACTTGAAAGCGCTCTGAAAGCCGGCGGCACACAGATCGGCGAAGTGACCGACCAGCCCTGGGGCTATGTCGCCAGCGTACTCGACCCTGATGGGCACCAGTGGGTATTGTTTTATAGCCCTATGGGGAAGATGTGAGAGGCGAGAGGCGAGAGGCGAGAAGTGAGAGGTGAGAAGTGAGAAGTGAGAGGTGAGAGAGCGTAGAGTGTACCGCTTCGATCTTAGAAGCCGCCTGAAAGGCCCGGACAGACTAAAAACCACACCTTTTTACTCCATATTTCATCTTTTTTGGCAATAGGATAAGGCTGTACCTTTAAAAACAAATCTTGCCTGGAGCCCAAATCCATGATTTTTAGCCTGCCCGGGCCTTTCAGGCGGCTTCTAAGATCGAAGCGGTACACTCTACGCTCTCTCACGCTCTCACCTCTCACCTCTACCATGCACCTCCACCCCTATCTCACTTTCGACGGGCAGTGCCGCCAGGCCATGACATTCTATCGGGAGTGTCTGGGCGGCGAACTTTTTTTTCAGACCATTGGAGAATCACCGATGGCAGACCAGTTGCCACCAGAGGCACAGGCGTTTATCCTGCACGCAAGTCTGACGAATGGCGCCCTGACCATCCTGGCTTCCGATATGGTTGCCGAACGCGGGCTGGAAGTAGGCAATGCGGTATCGCTCATGCTCGATTGCAGCAGTGAGGAGGAAATCAGGCGACTGTATTACCTGCTATCAGACGGCGGCCAGCGCACCCATCCACTGGAACAGACGTTCTGGGGCGCTTTGTTTGGCAACCTTACAGATAAATATGGCAACCACTGGCTGCTTCATTTTGACTCAAAACAATCTTCACCATCTCAATAACAAGTGTTATGAAAAAACTGAATTTCAACATCCACATCCACGCATCGCCCGAAAAAGTCTGGGATGTATTGTGGACCGACGCTTCCTATCGCGAATGGGTTAGTGTGTTTTACCCAGGTTCGCATGCCCTAAGCGACTGGAAGGAAGGCAGCAGAATTCTTTTCGTGGAAGGTAGCGGGCAAAATGGCATGTTTAGCAAAATCGCCCGGCTCATTCCGAATGAATACATGTCGTTTCAGCATTTGGGCGAATGGAAAGACGGGGCCGAAGCGCCCGGCGAATCAGCCTGGGAAAACGCCTTTGAAAATTACCGCCTCTCGGCCACCGAAAACGGCACCAACTTGCAGGTGGAAATTGACGCGCATGAACCGCATGCAGATTATTTTCAGGATATATTTCCCAAAGCGCTGGACAAGGTGAAAGCGCTGGCAGAACAGTAGCCCGTGCGATCTTGTCGTATTTACTCTTGCTCAAACTCTATACTTGCGGACCTGTTTCTCCAGCCAGTGGCTCAGAATCAGGTTCGGTTTTTCCTGAATGCGTTTCAGCAGCACTTTTTTATCTGTGGTCATCGATACGATAGACTTGCAAATGCGTACAAATTCGAGGGTAGCCTCCAGCGGTTCTTTTTTGGGTTTTCGATTTCGATCCAAAAAAGCCTCAAATGAATGACAGTTGGCCAGAATAGCATCCGGGTCTTTTTTTAACTCAAAATAGCAACGCAAAACCAGGGTCCGGGCTCGCATGCTTTCATAAAAATCCTTGAATTCATCCTGATTCAGCAGTTCGAAGCATTGCTTGAACTGTCCTTCCGTAAATAAAATCGTTGCATTGGCCAGCCGAATGTTGTTGTCGCGGCTGCCTTTGTCCAACTGTGGCCCGTATTCCCCGATAAAAGATTTGGCCCACTCCACTTTGTCAAGGCGCGTGGCCACACTTACGATATTGGTAAATTCTTGTGGCTGTATTTGCCCTTTCCGGGTTGTTGGGTCATATTGTAGCCGGAACAGGTTCAGCTCATGGTATTTGGCAACCCAGGGGTTGTCACGGTCTTTTCTGATTTTTCCTGCCAGGAAGTTGCGCAGAGGGGCCAGGATGATTTGCAGTTCTTTCGGGTCAATGCTACCTATATTCTCTATCAATATTTTCTCTACTTCATTAGACTTGTTCGGAAATAGGATTATGATATTGTGAGGTGAAGGTTCCAGATTCCAGCACAGATTCGAATAAGCAAATCATCGAAGAGAGGGACCTTGCGGTTACGAAAACGACTGACGAGGCATTCGAAACGTTTCATACCTCCGATAGCATGTTCTACCCAAATTCTCTGCTGATTGATGCTTTTGTTATTTTGCTTCTGTGTTCCATTTAGTTTGGGTTGTTTTTTGGTCATTTTAGTTGGCATTTTGAGAGATTTGGTGGCGTAATCACGAGCAAAACCGATGTATCCTAAATCCATAATGCAATCGAAATTGGAAAACCAGTCAAATCGCGGATGAAAATCAATTCGGAGTAAATCCAGATCATGCACATTGCCTTGAGTAGTGGGTCCCAAAAAATGAATGAAGCGTTTTGCATCTGAAATGACCATATTTTTAACTGTGTTGCATCGTCGTTTGCCGCTGTACAAAGCCCGCTGTTGTTCCTTGTTTTTGGGCCGGTAATGAGGGCGCTCTGTGGCATCAATGAGCAATTCAGTTGTCTTTTTTTTCTAAATGATCTGCCAGATCCGACGGCTTTTGGAAAGAATCAGGTGGCAAAACCCCTAATTTGTCCAACGCAGCCTTCAGCAAAGGCAAATGATTTTGAAGGGACTCGAACGCCGAGGACCGTGCCAGACCGAAACGATTGCCCAACTCATCAAAGGTGGGATAGCGTTTCAGGTAATACAAACAAAAAACCACCTTATCCCGGCTTGTTGGCAACGCTCCTTTGCGTCCTCCTCCAGCCGAACGACGACGATTGGGCTTCTGATTTTGCTTTTCATAGTACAATGATTCAAATGCCTCCACTATCACAGACAATTCTGAATCATCTACCCCAATCATTGATTTTTGACTACGTTGATCTCGAAATTCCAATTTATTCTTTTTCTGCAAAGTAAACTATTTCCGAACAAGTCTATTGAACAAGGACTCATCCTCATTGAGAATCATTTGGTGTATCATTCGATAAATATCCCTCAATTCCGTTGGCATGGCTACCATGTCCGATTGTTTGGCGATAGCGTCAGGTCGTACTTTCCGGGCATTGACCAACTGGCATTCCATTTTTTCCAGCCACATTTCCTGATATGTTCGAAGGGCATCCAGACACTGTTGCATGGCCTGAATTGGTGGTGATTGCGTTTGAAGAGCCAGATTCTGGAATTGAAAGGCGGAAAGCAGACCCAGGTATCGCTGGTTTGCTTCACTCAGTTGAACCGCCTCCTGCCTTATCTTTCCGTATATGGAATCAGTCTGGGATGAAAAAAAAGAAGCCAGGCGACGTTTGTACAAAAAGTCCAGCCAGATCAATTCGGCGTTTTTCTCATCTTTTCTGACGCTGTCTATTATCAGGTATTCCTTAAGCAGTTTGAAAAGATCGGAAAACGTGTTGGGCAAATTTGGCCGTTGCGTTCGTTTTTCCGACAAGGGCTTGGGGAAAATCTTCTCCGCAGCGTATTCCACATTCATTTTTTTTTGATCGGAAAAATCAGGGTGAAATTTCCTGTAATATTCAAAAACGCGCACCGAAACGCTGTTTTTTCCTTGGATTTGCTTCAAATACTTGTGAAATCCTGCTATCTCCTCGGGTTCAAGTTTTTGAAGCAGGGAGAAGAAATTCAGTTTAGCCATTTCAAAAAAACGGTGAAAATGCTACAAGAATATTGAACGGAAACTGGAAATTGCAAATGGAGGGAAATTGTGAATACCCGGCTCAAGGTAATATTTAAAAGTATTTGATAATGAATTTTTTACGATGTTTTTTTATGGAAATTAAATATTGATAAAATTTTCATTCATTGTAACAACATCGTCACTTATGCAAATAAAAGTAATTCGTTGTAGCCTAAAAAGTATGGTGTGAAACGGTAAAAACCGTGGAAATTTTTTTTTTAAAACGCCTGTACTCTTGTGTCATGATTGAGGAGGAAATCATACAGAACATATTAGTATAGTTGGAAATGCAAATATAATGGAGCCTAGAAAATTGATATTGGACAAATTTCAGGAGCACCTCGAAAAGGGTTTTACCGAATACTGTCTCAGGCATCAACTCGAAGCAAGCAACCATAATTTTTCCACCTATATCCTTGATCAGAATTTAATCACGTTGCCCCATCTCCAACGCTTTGCAGTAATTCGAGAGTATGAATATATGATGGAAAGAGATGCGTGTTCGAAATCAATATCAGTAAATACCCTGGCACATCGTTTCAGTATTTCAGAAAGAACCGTTTGGGAAATCCTGAAGCATGTAAAAACACCCAAAGGCAGTGAAAAAGTGCGAAATACCGGCTAATGAATCCTGAAAACAACGTTGTCGGTTGGCTGAAAAGCCTTTCATTTATTGGTATTCGTAATGTGAAAAATAGTTGACTACGCGATTGGAAATAAAAAGTAGGTAGACTTAACCATACCATTAATTCAGTAATTATGTTCGTAGACCAAAGCGGCGCCTGCATTTAAACTATAAATGTAAGGCGCCGCTCTTTTGCGTACTCGCGTCGGCATGACCACGCTTGTCAACTCAACGAAACATGAAAGAACTGACTGTGCTCCTTCTGACCCCGCTCCAACTGGAATTCGATGCCGTGGCGCGGCATGTGCACAACCGCAAATCCACGGTGCTGGAAGCAGCTACCTACGAAACGGGCAGTTTTGACGGCGCGCATCACTCCTATCGGGTCGTGCTCTGCCAGCCCGGAATGAAAAACGTGGAAATGGCGCTGGCTACCGAACGCGCCATTCAAAAATTTCAACCACAATTTGTTCTCCTGATTGGTATAGCCGGCGGTGTGAAAGACGTTCACATCGCCGACGTACTGATCGCTACCAAAGCCTATGGCTACGACGCCGGGAAAGAAGACGCTGACGGCTTCAAAGCGCGCCCTTCAGCCGAATCGTTCAGCGCCGACCTGCTGACCTATGCGCAACAACTCAGCCGTAGCCCGGCCTGGAAAAAACGCACGACCGATCAGGCGCCTGATGCCAGCATTTTCCTGGGGCCCATTGCCGCCGGCGATAAAGTGGTGGCCAGCACCAATAACCCTACCTTCCAACGCATCAAACAACACTTCAACGATACGCTGGGCCTCGAAATGGAAGTAGCCGGATTTGCTACCGCCCTTCAAAAGTACCGCCACATCCACAGCCTTGCCATCCGTGGCATTTCCGACCTCTGTGAAGGAAAATCCGAAACCGACAAAGAAAACTGGCAGCCTGTAGCCGCCGACCGGGCCGCTGCCGTCGCCTTCGAACTGCTTTACCAACTCGATACTTCCACTTTTATATCGCCTCCTATGGATGCTAAAACACTTGCCAAGGAAATATACGCCCTCCTGTTTCCCATGCCCGAATCCTTCAAGGAAATCGGCAGCGACTTCGCCAACGCTGCCAACAATGACGTGCGCGAAATATGGAAAAAGGTGAAACCGCTGTTTATCGAGGAGGTGAAAGAACTGGCGCAGTCGCCAGACGACCCGGATACACAGGCAGATGTACGCAATAAACTCAAACGAGAACTGGAAGGGAAAGCGGATTTTCAGCAGGAACTGGCAGTCTTGCTGAACAAAGCAAAAGAGCAGACTGCTGACAAAGGCATTACAATCATTAATAGTAAGAACGTAGTCACAGGCGGGAATTACAATGTCACGGGCGACTTCAGAATCGGGGATGGTTGAGAGAGGTGAGAGATGGCTCTACGGCAGCCGAAACTTCTTCCGGTACCCTTCATAATCCTGCTTCGTCATTTGCACCAGCATCGGTTTTTTATCGGGGTCGAGCCAGTGCATGAGTTCCAGCAGGTTTTCTTCGGTCATGGCCGTGCAACCCAGCGTACCGGAACCCTCCTTGCGCCAGATATGGAAAAAAATGCAGGAACCGCCTTCAGGTTCAGCAGGCAGGTTGTGTTTTACGAAAATACCCCACTTATACTGCTCGTCCTGGCGCATCATCGACTCGCGTGCGTCCCAGTCCTTTTCTGTCAGCGTCGCATCGACGATCTGGTTGTAATAGGCAGATTCGCTGTCTTCCACACAAATCTGGGATTCGGTGATGGGCACATACGGCAACTTGAACGACACTTCCGAAGCCGGCGCATACCCGAATGCCGTACCGAAGCGAAACAGTCCGGCCGGCGATTTCTGGTCGCCTTCTTTTTTCTGCACCCCCGGTTTGGCGCTGTGCAGTCCGCGGCCCCAGGCCAGGCCTTTCCGGCCGAGGTTGACAGGGATAGAAGCGCCTACTTTTTTCCACGATTTGCCCTGTTTTTCATACTTCGACAGGGTAGCGCGCACACTACCGGCCTTGGGACTGGTGACGATGACCAGTTGGCGGCAGTCGTCGAACACGCCAGAAGGCGACGTAAAAGAAAACAGGCAGCATACGCTGATAAGAAGCAGAAATATGGAAAATCGGAACGTGGACATTGTTTTGGGCAGGCAGTGGGCGCCTGGTCAGACAAAGAACGGGAATTTTGGATAGCAGGGCAAGGGCGTATGATAAAACCTGACAGTAAGCCATCCCATTTTTAATACTGATCAATCGCTTGCCATTCATTACACATTCGGTATCCAATCGTTGTAAATTTATAAAAACAAAATATATTTAATTTGCCTAGATAATGTTTTTATAAAACAAATTTTGTTTTAATTCGCCGTTCAAACATCATACTATGAGAACGGAAAAGGAAAACGATCCTTTGGCCGAACTACGGCTTTATGCCCTGCACCAAACCGGAAAAATTTATATAATCCTTGTGGACGGCACTGTTTGTGCCGGATTCCCTTCTCCTGCCGACGATTATTTTCAAAGCCGTATCGACCTGAATGAGGAACTGATACGCAACCCGGACGCCACCTTTGGCATCTGGGTACAGGGCAATTCCATGCAGGACGACGGCATTGAAAGCGGCGATTTTTTGCTGGTAGATCGATCTGTTTCGCCCTTCGACCAGGCGCTTGCCATCTGTGTGCTCAACAACGAGTTCACCATTAAACGCCTGGAAAAGAAGGGCAACAGGATACGCCTGTTGCCTGCCAATGCTGCTTTTCCGCCCATTGTGGTGCAGGAAGGCGACGAGTTGATCATTTGGGGCATTGTCACGTACGTTATCAAAAAGCCCTGAAGATGGTAGCCCTGGTAGATGTCAACAATTTTTACGTGTCCTGCGAACGCGTGTTTTGCCCCGCGCTGCGCGGGCAGCCGGTAATCGTGCTTTCCAACAACGACGGCTGCGTGGTGTCCAGGTCGGATGAAGCCAAAGCGCTGCAAATCGGCATGGGCCAGCCCGTTTTTGAAATTCGCGAACTGATCCGAAAAAACCGCGTACACGTTTTTTCCAGCAACTATGCTCTGTACGGCGATATGTCGGCCCGGGTCATGAACACGCTGCGGCAGTTTGCCCCCTCGCTCGAAGTGTACAGCGTGGACGAATCCTTCCTGGATTTCAGCGGTATGCAGCGTTTCGATCTGGCTGCACATGCGCTGAATATCCGCAAAACGGTGTGGCGCTGGGTGGGCGTCCCGGTTTGTGTGGGGGTGGGGCCCACCAAGGTGCTGGCAAAAGTGGCCAACCACATAGCCAAAAAAGACAAGGCTGGAAACGGCGTTTGCCTGCTGGAAAACAACTGGGAAAGCGACCTGAAAACCCTGGACATCAGCGATGTGTGGGGCATCGGCCGGCAATACACAAAATTGCTGCACCTGCACGGCATACGCACTGCGTACGACCTCACGCAAGCCAACGACGCATGGGTGCGCAAACACCTCTCGGTGGTCGGCCTGCGCATCAAAAAAGAACTGGAAGGGGAAGCCTGCATCCACCTCGAAACGGATGTGCCGAACAAAAAGAACGTGGGTACCACCCGCACGTTCAGACACCCGCTCAGCACCAAAAACGAACTGGGCGAAGCGCTGGCCGACTTCGCCGCCCGCTGCGGCGAAAAACTGCGTAAGCAACAAAGCAGCGCCACCATGCTCACCGCGTACATCCAGACGAACCACCTGGCTGCGGGCGAGCAGCAGTATTCCCGCTCTTTTACACTCACCTTCCACACGCCAACCAACAGCACCTTGCAACTGGTGAATGCCGCCAAATTTGCCCTCGACAAAATCTTTCGCGCCGGATACCGCTACAAACGCGCCGGGGTACTGCTGGGCGAACTCGTACACCCGCATGCCGGCGGGCAAATGTCTCTGTTTGACAACCTCGATCACGCCAAACACACCCGACTCATGGCTGCCTTAGACAGCGTGAACACCCGCTTCGGCAGGAATACCGTGCGAACGGCCGCGCAAAGCCTCGGCGGCAGCGCCCGGCTCACACAGCAAAACAGGTTGTCGCCAGGGTATACAACGAAGTGGAAGGAGGCGTTGAGGGTGGGGGGAGGGGGGTGAGCGTGGGGGGAGAAGGGCTTGAAAATGAGGTTTGGGCCCGGTGTTTCGTAGTTAAGTCGTGCTCTACCAGTGCGGAAAAAAGACGGAGTAGTTCAGAGACGTACTTACTACATCGTAACGGAGAAAAGTTTGACGTTATTCCGTGCCATTGAGAGCCTTTGCAAGTATGCGAATACGATGAATTTTGAGTTGGGTTATAGCACTCATTCCAGTATGTCAATCGAACTTGGAAAACTATTAGAGGCTGTGCCACTGGAATTTAAAAAGTTTGTAACGTGTGAAAATTCGGAAAATGGTTCGCGTTTACGCCACTACATTACGAAAATTTTAGAAACAAGTAATACACGCTTCGTTTTTTAGGGGCTGCCTTTGGTGATGGAGGCAGCCATTTTCGTCATCTGCGAATCGAATATCCTACTAAAAAAATGATAATCAAAGTGTTACAGAACTATTATATAGTGAATTTCTTGGTGTGAAAGAAAATAAAAAACACAAAAAGTTTTTAATTGTATCTTGTTAATAAAAACAAAAAGTTTTTAATAAATTTTGTGCCATTTGAGAAAAGGCGTTACATTTGTAACGGATTGGGGGTTCTCCGGTCGGCAAGAAGTTCGCCTCCTCACAAGGGGTGGACTTCTTGTTTTTTATGGATATGTCTTAAGTCCCCACCCCATGTAGTCCCCACTAGGGTTTACGTAAAAATTTCCCTTTACTATATCAAAAGATGGATTGGCCTTTGCAGGGTTTATCACATGTGTAGCAATCGGGTATGCTACTAAGTCTGAAAGCTGCAGCCCATTTACGTTTTGCTTTTTATCTACAAAATGGAAGCCACCTATTATTGATTTAAATCTATGGGATTCAACATAATATGTACCTCTATCACATACCATATTGCAATACTTAAGCAGTTTATTATCTTCTTTTTTACCTCTTTTTTCAATGGCAATGTGAACGGATTTTACGTCAGTTTTTTTGTCTAAAAAAAAGATCAATCTTTCAAGCATGAAGGAAAGAGATATTGAATACACGTCATTCAGCACACCATACTTTTTCGTGTAGTCATCCTTTTTGATCGCTGCCGAAATGATTGAATAGTTGCAAGATGAAAGGCAGTCATTTATAGCCTGAAAGAAATTTTGCCGAATAGTGGGGTCAACAAGCAGGGAAAATTCCTTCTTCCACTTTCGTATGTCGCTCGAATGAAATACGACATTATCATTTCCCCATATATCCTTCTTTATCTTTTTGAATTCTGAATTCAGTTTTTTATAATCAGAATCACTCATAATTATTCCACAGAGAACGAAAGCGGGAAAATTAGGATCAATCTTGTTCAGTCCGTGGTCGCCAGATTCATCAATAAAGAAGTAATAGTTCTGTTGCATTTCTGTTCGATTGGAGGCATGGATTACAAAGATAATGTGAAAGTCAACAAAAGCAGCAATGGATATACGGCTGGCAGATTCTGCTGGCGACAAGATGAAAGAAAAGGGATTCTATGTATCTTCGGATTTACCGATGCGGTAAAAATAAGTCTGTACATAGTTCGTTTTCTTGATTTTTTGGTGAGGTTTTTGGCAACACGCAAATCCTTACCCAAAAAACGAACAAAAAGTATAAATAAAAAATGCAACTTGCTGATTATCAACAAGTTGCATTTATGGGGTGTGATCTCGATGGGATTCGAACTCTAATTGTCAACGGCAAACGAGAACAGCAAAAAACGGCTCTTGTGCTTAATAAACGGCATTTTGGTGTTATCAATTGTTAGCGTCGGGTATAAACTATTAAAAAACTATACCCAAAACTGTACCCAAATCAAAAAGACGTTTTACTTTTGGCCATGTTTCAATCCAAACATTTTGAGCCATGCCAAAAATAAAAGGTGTTCCGCCCGTTCGTTTCATTCTGCAAAGTACGAAAGAGCCAAAACAGCCGACCTACGTTTTCCTGTATTTCTATTACAGCGGGCAGCGTTTGAAATATTCCACCGGCGAAAAGGTTTGCCCGGAGGCCTGGAGCAAGGGGCGCAATCAATCCCGCGCCATTGCAAATGCAAAGTATCCTGAAAATACAGATGTAAATATCAACCTCGATAAACTGGCAAGGTTTACGGTTGAGGTGTACCGGGAAACAGGGGGAAATATCAACCCGGTTGATTTTCGCAAAGAATTGGATTATCGCATGGGGTACGCCGTCCGCCCGGAAGATGACAAAGGCAAAATTCCTACCCTTTTAGAATTTATTGAAACGGCCATACAGGAACGGCGCAACCAACCCAACGCCAACAAAGGCACCATTCAGGCCGTTTCCAGAATACAAAAATTGCTTACCACTTATGCCGCCGAAAAGAGCAAGAAACTTGCTTTTGAAGAAATTACTAAGGCGTTTTTCCACGATTTTAAAGCCTGGCTATTTGCCCCGCCGCGAAACCTGCAAATCAGCTATGTACACAAGTTGTTCAGCACCTTAAAAATGTACATGAAGGATGCGAGACAGCGAGGCTATCATTCGTCTGAGGAATTTGAGGGCTTTTCTATTAAGAAAGGTGGTACAACAAAATTTGCTCTATCATTTGAAGAGCTGGAAGCACTGGCAGCCCTTGATCTTTCCGATAACAAACGTTTGGAGCGTGTACGTGACCTGTTTATAATAGGGGCTTATTCCGGTTTGCGCTTTTCCGATTTCAGCCGCTTGCGCCCGGAACACATTACCACACTTGATGGGGAAAGAATGATTGGCATAACAACCACGAAAACAGGCGAACAGGTATATATCCCGCTTTTCCCGATACTCGAAACACTATTGGCAAAGTACGATTTCACGGTACCTACAATTTCCGGCCAAAAAATGAATGACTACTTGAAAGAATTGGGCAAGGTTGCCGGGATGACTGGAAAGTTTTTAGTAACCAATAGTGCAGGCGGAAGAAAAAAGGAGCAGGAAGTAGAGCAATGGGAAAAACTAACTACACACGTCGCCCGGCGTTCATTTGCTACCAACTTTTACCGGGGCAAAATGCCCGCTTATCAAATAATGAAAATCACAGGCCATAAAACAGAACAGGCATTTAGGCAATACATTTGTATTGATGCCAAAACAGCAGCATTGGATTTTGCAAAAGATGCCGCCCGGATAATGAATATTAAAACCTAACAGAAATAAAAAACCCGCTCACACCTTGGACAGCAGAGCGGGCAAACGTTCACAATTAAACATCTTTTACAATGTCAATCAATCCGTTTGAGCGCAAATTTAGAGAATTTGCACAGAGTTTAAGCAAAAAAAACGCTGAGGGCAACGCCGATGTCGTTGCCAGTAAGTCGGGCGAAGTTTTCAAAGACAAACCTTTTACGGAGGAATACGCCGGGGTTTACAAAATTACCCAGGTCGGCCAATCGGTCGCACAGGTAGTTACTTTCCTAACCACCGCCGCTTTAGGGGTATTTGCCCTAACTCACATTGTGCCTTTATCGTGGGGCATTTACATTGCCATTCCGTTGGGTTTGCTTTTCGCGTTCGGGGTTGAGAATGTAAAGCGTTCTACCCTGGCAATTGCAGCAAAGCATTTTTTAAAGTATAAGCAATTCGGCTTTGTTGGGGTTGCTGCCTTGCTCGTTATGTGTGTATCAATCGCAGCGGCGCTATATGGGGCGAAGGAATTGCCCGGCGTTGTTTATCCTAAACCCGCCCGCGCCGTCGATGGGGCTTCCGTTGTTGCTTTGACTGCTGACATTGACAGGGTGCAAAAGGATATTGACCAGGTGCAAAGCAATCTGAAAACTGGCAAAAATTGGATAGCAGAAAATAGGACGCTGCCAAAGTTGCAAACTCAACGGGCTGAACTTGTGGAAAAGAGAGAAGCGGCTACCAAAGACGCCGCCGGACGTGGTGACACCGATCACTTGGAAGCCCTTGCAGACCGACAGGAAAAAATTGATAAAATGCAGGTGTACGCCGTCGGGGCTGCAATTGTTGCTGAACTGATTTTTTTGCTTTGTACGGCTTTCATTCTTTACTACCTGTTCAGGCATTACGCAGAAGGTAACCACGAAGAAAGCGAACAGGATGCCGCACAAGCGCCCGGCGTTCAAATTACAACAACAACACCCGGCGCATTGAATGGAAAGCCCGTTGCATCGAATTTGAGAGCCGATAACAACAGTGTACGGTACACGATGCCTGCACCTTTCACGCGCACGCGCGCGGACGATTTTCGTAGTACTGATACGACGATAATCGTAGACGATAACCGGCGGATCTGCGAACATTGCAAAACACCCTACCAATATAGACACTCGAAGCAAAAATTTTGTTCCGACAGCTGCCGGATTGCATCATGGGAAACGCAATCAGGTAAGAAGTTAAAACGCACCAAGATAAGCGCCTAAATACTCACCGGGGCAGGGCTGCCGGTATTGGTGGCCCTGTCTTTTAAAATCTGCTCTTATGAAAAATTATCAGCTGACAGACAAAGAATTTGAAGAAATGAGTAAATGGTACGACCCGGAAGAGATTGCAAACGCTGAACACGAAGTTTATACATATGAAGATTGGTTGGACATTAACCGATCAATAGGGCCATTCATTTATGGTGAACCGGGAATACAGGGTCATTACCTCACCAAAGAGAGGGTAAGCACAACAAAAGGGAATGGTCATTTGACTTTTTTGATCCTGCCAGAAAGTGAAAGTCAGAAAATCGAACAGCGTAAAACTGAAATCCTGCAAGGGTGGCTAAGCGAGTATGTTGCTTCCCTTGTTGGTTGGTTTGAAAGTCAATATAGAAAATCTATTGAGAAAAAGATATTAGTGGAAGACGAGTTGCGGCAGGTCAACAAACTTCTCTTTGAGTATAAAGAAAATTTCTCATATAGCTCTTATGGTGACCGTCTTTGGTTAAAATTTCACACCTATGCCAATCGAAAAAACGGATCAATGTGTGATTGGTACGATAAAGTTTGTGTGCATGGAGACGACCCCAAAAGAGGCATTTCAGGTCGGCATTCCGATTTGCCCGCAGCAAGGTTGAGCACAAACGACGACAGGTTGCATTGCATGGTTGCGGCCCTTGCCTTTCACCAATTCAAAAAGTACCTCAACATGAAATTAGAAGAATTTGAATTTGTGAAGGACAAAATTCTGACTGAAAAAGATGTCTTTATTTATGAGCCACAATTAATGGGAATGCCTCCATCTGAATTAGAATTAGCCCAACACGATGCGCTTCAACAGACTATCGTTACGGAACGTCAAGCAGGTAAAATTCCAGTTCTCGTAAATTCTCACCAGTGGGAAAACATATTACAGGGGGCGTTAAAAATCGGCTTAACCGAAAGAGAACTGAACGTGTTTATTGAAAAATTTGGAAGCCAAGAATATAATTATTACGTCAGAGGCCCGCACTTTGACCCGGAAAAGGATCAGTTAAACATAACCCAACTTTTAGATGAAATATTCAGCATTGCATCGGGTTTTGGCAATCCAGCCTTAGGTAATTACTTTTCACAATCTGCTTACAATGAAGTACAAAGGAGGGCTACTGAACACTTGCCAAGTCAAAGTCTAATACTCCAAAAACGATTTAATGAACGATTTAATGAACAGGAAGATGAAGCAATTACCCACCTAAAGGCTAAACCAGGAAGGAAGCCAAACCCGCCCCGCACATTCCAATCATTATTTAAGGGGGAACCCGAAATGAATCAACTATTAGATGCTGCTGTGTCCATTGGTTTGATCGTAAAGGACGGGGACGGTTACACATGGCCAGATGAAGGAAATAAAAGCCACCGCATTCGCGCATTTTGGTATACTGCCATTGATGCCGGATTGACAGGGAAAAATTTGAAAAATAAAGAAACGATAGCCAAGGCCATAAAGGAGTTTTTCAGGATGGAATCTTTGTCTAAAGACACAATTGAGAATGAGAACCCGCACCATGAAGTTTACCAACGCACAAAGGCCGCGCTCGAAAAAAGAATGAAAGTACAATAGATTGATTTTCAATTGTTTGCGATACGGATAAATACGGATTATCCGTATTTCCCGTATTTTTCGGGTGTTATGCGCTCCTATCTTTATCGAAATTTAACGCAAAACTTTGATATGGAACGCACAATAATAACAACGCTCACGCCTGACGAATTTCGTCAAATTGTAGTCGAATCAATACGGCATTGCCTCAAAACTGATAAGCCTATTCCCGATAACGTACCGGGACAGGCAGCAGCAAACTATGTCACTAAACGAGAAGCCGCGCGGCTCATTTCGGTTTGTGTCTCAACAATTGACAACGCCGCCCGCGCCGGGAAAATCAAACGCCACTATGTCGGAAAATCAGTCCGCTTTTTGCGTTCGGAGGTTCTGGAATTGGCGAAAGCACACACTAACCATAAACAAACCCGCTAACATTCACCGCCCTTTCAGCAATGAAAAAGCCCGTATCCGGTTGCAACGGAAACGGGCGACAATGGGTAAAAAATCATTAAATACTATGCAAAATAACAACATTTCTACCGTACCTACAAACGAACTTGTAGAAGGGATTGCGCAAAGCAACACCAAGGCAGAGCCACAACAGCCACAGAACAAGGAAAGCAAAAATCCATTTCTGCCGATCATTTTGGAGTCTCAAAAGAAGTTGAGAGAGGCAAAAGCGCAAACGGTCATTTTTTCACCGCCTATTGTTTCTCATTTGGAGAAACAAGTTATTTACCCCAATACGATAAACGTCATTCAGGGGCAAGCCGGGGTACATAAAAGCCGGGTTGCGGAATTGATTTGCAGCACCTTGTTAAAGCGGGCAGACTGTCCGAATGTATTGGCCGGTTTTGAGGCATTCACTGGAAAAGAATTTACGGTTTGTATCGTCGATACGGAGCGCAACCTGAATGAGCAATTACCCTATGCTTTGCAGTCAATCCAAACCAAAGCAGGGTTTAGAATTGAAGAACACCCGGACGGATTCGATTACATTTCTTTGATGAACGTCCCGCGAAATGAACGGTTTGAAGCATTGCGCGAATACCTCGACCATGTAAGAACCAAGTTCCAAAACCATATTTTTATTGTCCTGGATGTGTTGACAGATTGCTGTCAGGACTTTAACCGAACGGATAGCAGTATGGCGTTGATAGACCATTTAAACATGGCAATTAATCAATTTGATGTCACATTCCTTTGCATCATTCACGAAAATCCCGGACACGCCAAAGCAAGGGGGCATTTGGGTACTGAGTTAACCAATAAAGCAAGTAGCGTTATGCAGGTAGGATATGAGATGGACGCCGCCGGGAAAGATACCAACCTGATACGGGTAAAGTTTCTGAAATGCCGCAACACCAAACGGCACGAACCTTTCTACCTGAAGTACTGCGATACTTTCAAAGGGTTGGTTTTAGCGGATGAAGGTGAAGTGAGCCGTCTATCTGAACAACGCAAAGCCAAAGCAATGCCGACAGAGGTGGCCGATAAAATCGAGCAATACCTTTTGGATGAACCCATGCAAAGCAAAGAATTGGTTGAACTGTTGATGAAGGATTTTGAAGCCAGTCAACGCACCATCGAAGAACGAGTAAAGGAAATTATCAGTGCCGATACGGGTTTTCACAACAGCGCTGGAAAGCCTTGCCGGTTGGTAAAAGATCAGGAGGGGCGGAAGGTTTTCTACTTTTTGAAGCCTAACGATTAAGGCATAAAACCATACGCAAAATGATACACGCAAACGCAAACCCCTATATACGGCTTTGCGTTTGCGCATATCGCAAAAACGGCAAAAACATGATACCTCATTACATTGTGCAAGAAATAAAAGAACGCGCCGATATTGTAGACGTCGTTGGCCATTTCCTGCCTTTACGCCGGGAAGGGAGCCGGTACAAAGCGCTTTGCCCATTCCATGATGAACGAACCCCATCTTTTAAAATAACACCGTCAAAGCAAATTTATAAGTGTTTCGGATGTGACAAAGGAGGCAACACAATTCGGTTTTTAATGAAGCATTTAGGGTTGAGTTATCCCGATGCTTTGCGATGGCTGGCAAACTTTTACGGCATTCAAATTGAAGGGAAAAACGTACCCGCACCACCGTACCGCATAAAGCAGCGGCCTATCAAACCGCAATTGCCGCCGTCATTCATTGATCCTGCCACATTTCAAAATAGCCTAAAAGGTTATGAAAGTAATAACCTGGTACAATGGCTTTGCCGAAAGTTGGGCCGCGCCGTTGTGATGGATGCCGTAAAGGTTTACCACGTCGGCACCTGGAAAACCGGAAGGACAATTTTTTGGCAGGTAAATATTGAAAACAAGGCTGGAAGCGGGCATGTGATTGCGTACCCGGCCTATGACCACCACCGTATTAAAAATATCAATCCTACATGGGCGCATAGTGTGTTGGGCTTAACCGATGAAGAAAAGTATAATTGGGTAAAATACTGGTTTGGGGAACACCTTTTGGCACAACACCCGACGCGAAAAGTCGCTATTGTAGAAAGTGAAAAAACCGCCCTGATTGCAAGTATCTATTTGGCAGACCTGAATTTTGTATGGCTGGCAAGTTGCGGAAAAGAAGGACTGAAAGACCTGGAGAAATGGAAGGTATTGCAAGGGCGTAGCGTTATCCTTTACCCTGATTTATCGCCACCGGATAAAGACGGCCAAACACCGTTTGAAAATTGGACTGCCAAAGCAGCTGAAATGCAAACGTATGGTTATGATGTCAGCGTAAACCATTTTTTAGAAACGCGGGCGGATGAATTTGAACGCGCCCAAAAATGGGATTTGGCGGACTTTCTTTTGCGCCGGGATTTGTCAGAATTTCAAAAGGGGGAAGGTAAAGCATAAGCCTTATTTGATTCAAATGCAGATATTTCATATTCCTATAAAAAAGGCCGGTAAAACGATTTTACCGAAAAAACACGCTCAACATGAAAAAACAAAACGCCCTTGAAATTGAGCAATACCTAAATTCCGGTTGTGAATACGACAACGAACAGTATTTGGAAGTATGGCTCGATGCGATAAAGACCGGCATTTTTACCGATGACAAAGCGGCATTAAAGGCATTTATTGACACAAGGAACGCTTTATGTCAAGTGGCCGACCAACCGGCACGGGTAATGCCAATTTTTGAGGAAAACACGGCTGGAATGAGCGGGCCGGAAAAATTATTTCTTGCTCAGAAGTTGTTTTACTACTTTAAAAATACGGTTTTCAGCAAATCAGAAAATGACAAAACCGACAACTATTTAACCGGCATTTCAAAACCTTTGGGCGCATTGATAAAGCGGCTGGAAAGGGAAACAGGGGAAAATAAAAATGATTTAAAGACCATTGATTTACGGGCAACGCTCAAAGATGTTTTCAGGCAGGAAATAGAACGATTGCCGGAATATCTGAAAGGACTGGAAGCAAAAGAGCGGCTCAACATACTTTGTAAAATGATGCCTTACATACTGCCGAAAGTGGAATCTGTGCATTTTAACGAAGGTGAACCGTATGGTTTTCCCTAACTTTTTAGGTTTCTCAAAAAAAATTTATGGCTAAAGCGCCCACGTTCCCGCTCATTATTGACCGCTGTCTGACTATCAGTATTGCGGACTTGAAACGTTGGGGTTGCTTAAAATCGGAGTATTTCCGTTCGGGTACGGTGCATTGGGATAGAGCAGGCGAACGGGTAGGAAGTATCGGGTATTCTTTCTTTTTTGGCGTTGAATCAGGTAACGCCGATCTTTCACTGAATTACACTTTCAACGGGTACCCTGTTAAATATGATATTCCCATTTTTTCCGTCCCGGCCAACATCGGCAAAGGGGTGGTTTGGTATTTCCAATGTCCTACCACCGGCCAACGCTGCAAAAAACTGCATTTGATAGACGGGCGATTTGTCCACCGATCCGCCGCACCTGGAGCCATGTATAGAGCGCAAACGCACTCGAAGAAATGGCGCATGATGGATCGTTTTTTTGATGCCTATGAAATAGGTGGCGCTATTTTGGAAGCAGCGCAACGCCCTTACTTTAAAGAGACATACAAGGGAAAGCAAACCCGACATTGTATGCGGTTGCTTCGCGCCGCTGAGAAGGTGAAAAGGGGGCTGCGTACTCGATTTGCTTTTGAATAGAAAGCGTTTTTATGTCTGCCTTTTCCGTTTTGTTTTTTGCCCTAAATGTTAATGTTACATTTTTTAAACGGTCGTTTATGAAATGTAACAAAAAGGAACGTATCTTTACAACGGATTTAAAACAAAGGGCAATGAAAAAAATAGTCGCATATTTCCGGGTATCAACACAAAAGCAAGGCGCAAGCGGTTTGGGCATAGAAGGGCAAAGGGCTTGCGTAACTGATTACGCCCGGCGCACAGATTCAAAGATCATAAGCGAGTTTACAGAAGTTGAAAGCGGTAAAAAAAACAACCGGGTACAATTGGCCGCTGCCATTGCGGAAGCAAAACGGACGGGCAGCGTTTTGGTCATTGCCAAACTCGATAGGCTTGCCAGAAACGCCGGGTTTATATTTACGCTGAAAGAAGCGGGGGTGAATTTTGTAGCCTGTGACATTCCAGAAGCAAACACGCTCACCGTCGGCATTTTTGCCGTATTGGCTCAACATGAAGCCGAATTAATCAGCAGCCGCACACGGTCGGCACTTGCCGCAAAAAAAGCAAGGGGCGAAAAATTGGGAACACCTGCCAACCTCACCACAGCAGCAAGGGCGAAAGGGCGCGAAGCGCACAGCCGCAACGCTGCCAATAATCAAAACACCATAACGGCAAAGGGGTATACAGCCGTATTGCGCGAACGTGGGGCAACGCTTCGCCAAATAGCCGACACGCTAAACGCTGAGGGTTTTAAAACGCCACGTGGAGGCCAATTTTCAGCGGTACAGGTGGCGCGGTTGTTGGGATAGGCTAACTAATTCCGACTTTTCCAAATGCTATTTAAACGCTTTGATTAGCCGTTAACTGTCTGCCGGTTAACGGCTTTTGTTTTTGATATTCAGGTAAGCCGGAAATGAAATATATTTGCCGCAACGCTCACCACTTTACCGCCCGCATATATGCCCCTATCCTGGAATGAAATCAAAGCCCGCGCCATTTCCTTTTCAAAAGAATGGGAACACGAAACGAGCGAAGACGCGGAAGCCAAAACCTTTTGGGGTGAATTTTTCGACGTGTTCGGCATTTCCCGCCGCCGGGTAGCAACCTTTGAACAGGCCGTAAAAAAAGGCGACAGCAAACAGGGTTTTATTGACTTGCTTTGGAAAGGTACGATCCTGATAGAACACAAGTCGAGGGGCAAAGACCTGGACAAAGCATTTCAACAGGCAAAGGACTATTTTCCCGGCCTGAAAGAACACGAATTACCAAAATACATTCTCGTTTCTGATTTTGACCGTTTCCGGTTGTTCGACCTGGACACCGGCACAAACCACGAATTTCAGTTGAGCGAATTATCTGCCAACGTTCATTTATTCGGATTTATAGCAGGGTATCAGAAACGCAGTTACAAAGATGAAGACCCGGTTAACATCGAAGCCGCCGAACGCATGGGCCGACTACACGACCGTTTAGAGGAAGCGGGCTACACCGGCCATGCTTTGGAAGTGTATTTGGTACGGATGCTTTTTTGTCTGTTTGCAGAGGATACCGGGATTTTCGAGCGCACACAGTTTCAGGAATTAATAGACACCTACACCAAGCCAGACGGCAGCGACCTTGCTTTGCAACTTGCCCAACTATTCCAAACGCTAAACACCCCGCCGGAAAAGCGATACAAAACCCTGGATGAAACGTTGGCCGTATTCCCATACGTCAACGGCAAACTATTTGAGGAAAACTTGCCTTTGGCGGCATTTGATAGCAAGATGCGGGAAAACCTGCTTTTGTGTTGCGCCCTCGATTGGAGTAAAATTTCCCCTGCCATTTTCGGCTCTATGTTTCAGGCCGTTATGAATCCCAAAGAGCGCCGCAATTTAGGAGCGCACTACACATCGGAAAAGAACATTCAGAAAGTGATAAAGCCGCTATTCCTGGATGACCTATACAGCGAATTTGAAAAAGCGAAAGGCAACCGTAACCGCCTGAATGAATTACACCGCAAAATTTCCGCCCTTCATTTTCTCGATCCGGCGTGCGGTTGTGGAAACTTCCTGATTATCAGTTACCGCGAATTGCGGGAACTGGAATTGCTGATTTTGCGGGAACTGAACAAAAGCGGGCAAGGCTTTCTGAACGTTCGGGACATTATGCAAGTCGATGTCGATCAATTCGCCGGTATCGAATACGACGAATTTCCTGCCCGTGTGGCTGAGGTGGCCATGTGGTTGATGGATCACCAAATGAACATGAAAGTTTCCAATGAATTTGGACAATACTTTGTGCGGCTGCCGTTGACCAAAGCGGCTAAAATCGTGCATGGGAACGCTTTGCGGGTAGATTGGGCCGATGTGGTACCGAAAGAGCAACTGAGTTATATTTTGGGAAATCCGCCGTTTGTGGGTAAAAGTTTACAAAATGCAGCCCAACGGGTAGATATGGATTTGGTTTTTGCGAATGTTAGCGGGGCAGGGGTTTTAGATTATGTGACGGCTTGGTATTTAAAATCTGCTGTGTATATTCAAAATACTAATATTCGATGTGCTTTTGTTAGCACTAACAGCATTGCACAAGGTGAACAGGTAGGTTTCCTTTGGGCTGAAATGCTAAATCGGTACCGGGTAAAGATTCATTTCGCGCACCGGACATTCAGCTGGAGCAATGAAGCGCGGGGGAATGCTGCCGTTCACGTTGTTGTTATTGGTTTTGGAATGCAGGACATTGACAATAAGCGGATTTTTGATTATACCGACATTAAAGGGGAACCTCAAGAAAAAAAAGCAAAAAATATCAATCCATATTTGATCGAAGGCCAAAACATTCTCATTGTTGGTCAAACAAAGCCGATTTGTAATGTACCGGAAATGTTCAAAGGAAGCCAACCAACAGACGGGGGGAACCTGCTCTTTACAGATGAAGAAAAAAAACAGTTTATTCAAAAAGAGCCAATTGCAGCAAAATACATTCGACCTTTTATCAGCGCCCACGAATACTTAAACGGTCAAAAGCGTTGGTGTCTTTGGTTAGTTGGAATTGCTCCAAACGAATTAAAACAAATGCCTTGGGTTATGCAAAGAGTTGAGGCAGTTAGACAAATGCGTTTAGAAAGTACCAAACCGGCAACCGTTAAATGGGCGCAATTCCCGGCACTATTTACCGAAAACCGACAACCACAAAAAGAGTATGTATTAGTTCCCTCACATTCATCTGAAAATAGAAGGTATATTCCCTTTGGGTTTTTAACCGAAAATGACATTCTAAACAATTCATGCTTTTCAATCCCAGGCGCTTCGCTTTTTATATTTGGTACTATTTTCTCACAGATGCACATGACTTGGGTAAAATATACTTGTGGTAGAATTAAGAGTGATTACAGGTACTCCAATACATTGGTTTACAACACATACCCCTTTCCACTTACTACCACCGACGCCCAAAAGAAAAAAGTTGAGGAAGCCGCCCAAACCGTTTTGGACACCCGCGCCAAATATCCCGGCAGCAGTTTGGCCGATCTATACGATCCCGTGACCATGCCGCCCGACCTGGTTAAAGCGCACACGGCATTGGATAAGGCCGTCGATCTGTGTTATCGTTCGCAGCCGTTTGCGAATGAGTTAAGCAGGATTGAATTTTTGTTTGGGTTGTACGAACAATATACCGCGCCGATGTTTGGAGGGGAAAGCAAAAAGAAGAAAAAGTAAGGGGCTTTACCTGTTCAGGTTTGCCGATCCGCTGCCGTTTGTTTTCCTTCGCTATCCGGCGTTTGTGGGCGGACGGCAGCGCAACCCATCGGCGAAAAGCCCGGCAGACCGGCAAATTTTTGAATTTCAAATTAAACGCAGTTCGGCACCATACCCAAATCTGTACCCAACCAAAAAACAAAAAAGGCTAACATTCTGATATACAGATAGTTAGCCTTTAAAGTTGTGATCTCGATGGGACTCGAACCCATGACTCCTTGATTAAAAGTCAAGTGCTCTACCGACTGAGCTACGAGATCAACGCGATCCTGACAATGCTTGTCAGAAAAGCGGGGCAAAGATAAGTCCGTGTCAACCGAAAATCCAAACCCTGCTGAAAATTTTTCCAATTTTTATTTGGAAAACCATCTCATGAACAAGTGCCGGGAAAAAATAGTTCTGATTACCCATACATTTGTGGCACTTTTCTCGCTATAGAAGCGTTTGCCCCAAAGTTTTAACAAGACAATATAGATATGGAATCGATACGACAGAAGCAGGTTGGAGAACTCATCCGCCGCTATTTCAGCATGATCCTTTCGGAAGAAGGTGTCAATATTTATGGCCGCGACAAACTAGTGACGCTCACCACCGTCAAAATGACCCCCGATTTGCTGCTCGCCAAACTATACGTCAGCGTGTACGGCACCGAACACAAACAGGAGGTCATCCTCCAACTGGAAGACAACTACCCGCACCTGCGCCAGGCCCTCGCCGCCAAAATCGGCAAACAAATGCGCCGCATGCCCGAAATCGAGTTTTTCCTCGACGACACAGTCGATGAAATGTACCGCGTGGAAAACCTGCTCAACCGCGTCAGCGACGAAGACAAAAACCTCGGAAAATGAAAATCGGCTTGTTTTTCGGGTCGTTCAATCCTGTGCATGTCGGTCATTTGATCATTGCCAACCACATGGCTACCCAAACCGACCTGCAAAAGGTATGGCTCGTGGTTAGTCCGCAAAACCCGCTGAAACCCAAAAAAACGCTGGCCCGCGACTACGATCGCCTGCACCTCGCCCGACTGGGCATCGGCGACAACCCGCTCGTAGAGGCTTCCAATGTAGAGTTCAACCTGCCCAAACCTTCCTATACCATCGATACGCTGGCCGTGCTGAAGGAAAAATACCCGCAGCACGAGTTTGCACTCATCATGGGTGGCGACAACATTGCCTCGCTGCACCTGTGGAAGAATTACGAGCAGATTCTGGCCGGATACGATATATATGTGTACAAACGCCCCGACTACGAACTGGGGGCGCTGGGCAATCACCCGCGCGTGAAAATCTGCGAGGCGCCCCTGCTCGATATTTCGGCTACTTACATCCGGCAATGCATCAAGGACGGCAAATCGGTGCGCTACTTAGTGCCCGATGCGGTATGGGAATACCTGCAAGGCGTCAGCCTTTATCGGTAGGGGCGTGTTGGGCCATTGTAATGTATTGATCTATCGCAGTCGATCCATCGAACGCACCAGTTGGTCGTCTTTCTTGATGGAACGGCCCGCCAGCCATTGCAGCACCAACGCCACGGCAGGCAGCACCAGTCCGGCCTGGTAGTGTACAGAACCGCCTGCAGGCACGGCTTTCAAAATCTGAAAAGTGCTAATTCCAAGCAAAATCGCCAGCAAGGCCGAGCACAACAGCGCGCCGCCTGTGATACGCCCTTGCAACCCGCGGTTTTTAAAGATAAAAATGGCTATGAATGAAATGAGCCCGCTTAAAATGCTCAGGCCCAGCAGGCCAAAATTGTCGAAGGGGTTGAATACCTGATCGGTCAGAGCCGGCATAACAGTAGCCGGGTCGCCGGAAGGTGTACTAAGGTAAGGCACTGCAAACTGGCCAAAACCGGCCAAAGAAGCGAGCAACAGGTAGATGGATTGAATGCGCTGAATCATGGTGATTTGAATTTGGCGGCAAAGGTAGGAAAAGGGGGAGAATCAGGATGAAGAGGATTTTAAGGATTAGAAGGATTCCCGATTTGATATTGACAATTTTAGAGATTTACTCAGATTACATTTTTAATGTTAATCTCGGGCATTGGGCATAGTTGTTATAGTCAATTTCTAAAATTGTCAACATCAAATCGGGAATCCTTCTAATCCTTAAAATCCTCTTCATCCTGATTCTCCCCCCCCTCCAAAAACGGCTCATACATCATCAGCGCATGGTTCTCTGCCACCGGCTCCTCGCGCAGCAAAGCGCCACTGGCGGCATCGTACACCCGCCGTGCAATGCGGTTGTGCCGCGAATACCCGCCCCAGGGTTCATGGTGTATAAAATGCCCTTTTTCAAATACTTCATACCGATACGGCGCAGCAAGCGAACTGTAAAAAGCCCCATGCAGGTCCGTGTCCGTCAGCCAGACAAAAAGTTGATAGGTTTGCTGGGTATCGTTGCGCAATTGCAGGTCGATATAATTATAGGCCAGTGTAGCCCCGGAGCCAAAGGGCAAGCGGCGGTTTTCATCCGGAAACACATCGTAACTGTGCCGCCATCGCTCTGTCACTGTAAGCGGGGTATGCAGCGCCATCCAGTAAATCAGGTTGCCCATCTGGCAAAGTCCGCCACCGATGCCCTTGCCAATACGGCCGTTTTCGAGCACCAGCCCTTCCAAATAACCTTTTCGTGCAGTGGGGCGCCCTACGAGATACCAAAAAGAAAAGGTCTCTCCCGGTTGAATGAGTATGCTGTTAATTTTTTCAGCAGCCAGCCGGAGGTTGGTTTTTTTATTCTCCTGCAAATACATATCCACCTGCTTCAAGCGGCGCAAGAGCGGTGTATGATGGGCGATCACCGTCTCCTCCAGCGGGGCATAGCGTTGTGTAGCCCACTTTGTTTTGCCAAACCACCATTGCCAGCGGCGCTTCCAGATGTACACCCATCGGCCTATGCGGCGACGAAAAGCCGAACGGCGGCGGGGTGGCGTTACAATGTGAGTAGTCTTAAAAGTCATAGAACTACAATGGTGGTCGATTTTCTACCCTGATTTTGGTATGTCGGGTGAAAAAACGACTTTTCATCCGTTTATTTGCAAATAAAGTCCAAAACATCCGGTATCCCTGCCGTTTCCTGAAAAAGTCTGGCACGAACTTTTCTATACCCTTGTCAGTTAAAAAGTAAAATGCCAGAAAACTTATTGTTAGTGAACACTTTTCAATTAATCCTCTACAAACAAATCGGGCAACGATGGCACTACGTGCGACTGTCGAATACCCCCGATGCCCAGATTCTGATAGAAACGGGCCGCTGCGGGCAATCCCCGGACAGTACCACGCTTCAATCCTTTTCCACGTCAAAAGATCCTGTTACTGCCCTGCGCCTCGAAGCCGAAAAATGGGCCGTAGAAGGCTACCACAAGCCGCATCAGAACAACTTGCAGGTGATGACCCTGCATTTCCAGATGCCTCGCTGGCGCGGCTACCCCGCCGGAGCGCCCTGGTACGACGACTGGGTGACCGGCTACCTCGACCCCATTGAAGCGATGCTGATGGCTACCCGAAACGGTATTCCACGCGGAAATGAGCGCTTTTCAGGCAATTACCTACATTATTACGCCATTTTCAATTCCGATCTGGCACTGGAAGCCGTAGAAAAAATAGCCGCCAATGCGCCGGTCAAATTCCTGCTCGATATACACATCGGCCGCCGTGAAAAACAGGTGCAGATTCCGATCGACCCGAATGTACCCGAATACCTGCGCTCCTTGTTTCGTATTGTGGAAAAATCGGCGCGCACCATTGCCAGCGAACTGCCGGTGCTGTTCCCAGGCGACCCGATGCAGCCAGAACCCGTTTCAGGCAACACCTTCAAACGAGTATTGGGCGAAACGGCTACTTTCCTGCGCAGCCAACTAAAGGAAAAATGGAATTTCGACTCCAGTTTCTGGGACCCGCTCACCCAGGCGTCCCCTTCCGAAGTGGTGTTTTTGAACGGAATGGCCGACGAGCGGAAGCAACAGGTAACGGAATGGATTCAACAGCATGTACACCAGCCGCTGTATTTGCTGGATTGTGAAACAGGGTTGTTTGAAATCAATGCCAGCCAGATTTTTACCGGCGCGCACGAAGGCATGGTGTTCGACGCCTCTTTAGAATGGGTTATTTATTTTTCACACCACTACACCCTCACATTCGGAGGCGCCGCGCTGGTGGCTGCGGTGAAGGATATGTATCGGGCAGAGCCGGAGTTGCTGAATAACTGGTAAATGCAACACGGATTTCACAGATAGCATACGGATTACACGGATTTTCAGGGTGTGGAAGTACCGCATCTTTTGGTTTTGATGTATGAATCCATTTTTTATCCATACAATCCGTGTAATCCGGATACTATCCGTATGATCCGTGTTTCATTTACCAAGGATAATCCGATATTTGCAGCCGTTTTTTACATGCGATGACCGGTATTCTTTCAGGTCTTCGAAACGAATCAAACTGCAAAACATCATCGGATGGCTGCCAAACAGAAACAGCAAGCAAAAAAGGCTTCTGCCAAATCTCCCGCGCATAATACCCGGCCCACAGCATCGGCGCCGGCTCTTACCGCTACCTTTCAACAAGGCTTCTGGCGCAACAACTGGATTCCGGCGGTATTGCTGATGGCACTTGCGTTCCTCCTGTACGGTGCATCGATCAGTTATGGGTACATGCTCGACGACCAGCTCGTCATTTGGCAAAATGCCTATGTACAGAAGGGGTTTGCCGGCTTGGGCGACATTTTTGCCTATGACAGTTTTATGGGGTACTTCCAGAAACAACAGTTTTTGCTGGAAGGCGGACGTTATCGTCCACTCAGCCTGGCTACGTTTGCTGCTGAAATCGGCATTTTTGGAAAAGACAATCCCAACCTGATTCACATCAGCCACTTCATTAATATACTGCTGTATGGCGCTACCGGCATTTTCCTGTATCGCATCCTGTCGGGGTTGTTTCCGCTGAAAGAGGGCGGCCGCTGGTATTTCAGCCTGCCATTTTTGGCATCCCTCCTATTTGTATTGCATCCGCTGCACAGCGAGTGTGTGGCCAATATCAAAGGCCGCGATGAAATTCTGGCCCTGCTGGGCAGCCTGGCAGCCTTGTATGCTACCTTGAAATACTTCGATACCAACCGCACGCTTTGGTTGTTGCTTTCCGGGCTGTTCCTGTTGCTCGGGGTATTGTCCAAGGAAAATGCACTCACCTTTGTTGCTGTCATCCCTCTCACGGTGTATTTCTTCACGCCCGTATCGAGCGGACGCAATGTAGGCGCCAGCATACCGCTGGTGCTCGCTGCCCTGATTTTTATCCTGATTCGCTACAAGGCACTGGGGTATATGCTCAACCATGGCAAGGACACCGTGGATTTGATGAACAACCCGTTTGTTGGCATGACCGGCGGCGAACGACTGGCCACCATTTTCCTGACCCTTGGCTGGTATGTCAAACTATTGTTCGTACCGCACCCGCTCACACATGACTACTACCCTTACCATGTGCCCAAAGTAGGTTGGACGGACTGGCGCGCATTGCTGTCGCTGGTATTGTATGTTGGTATGGGCGTCTGGGCTGTGATGAATGTGAAAAAACGCAAGGTGCCTGCCTACGCCATTTTGTTCTTCCTGTTTACCCTGAGCATCGTGTCCAACCTGTTCGTATCGGTAGGCACTTTTATGAACGAACGCTTTGTTTACATGCCTTCTGTCGCATTCTGCATTCTGGGCGGATGGTTTTTTGCGCGGAAACTCCCCGAACTGATCCACGAGCCGCAAGATCGCATGGCCATTTTGAGTGTGATGCCGCTGGCCATCATTGCCACCTTGTTTGCATACCGTACGTTTACCCGCATACCCGACTGGAAAGACCCCATGGCTTTGAATAAAGTAGCCGTAGAAGTGTCGCACGAAAGCGCCCGCTCTCACTGCTTTTATGTTACAGCCCTGTATAAAGATCAGTATGTCCCCATTAAAAATGGAGATCCTGCCATAAAAAAGCCGCTGGTAGATTCGATGGAGTACCACATCAATCGCTCCTTGCAAATATACCCCGACTACGGTGCAGCACTTATCATGAAAGGCGCCGTGGCCGCTGCCCGCTTTGATCTGGATCACCAGTTAGACAAGTTTTTCCATGAAATGGAGTACATCATGGAGAAAATCCCTTATAACCCGAACTTCAGGGATTTCCTTGATAAATACATGGATTACCTGAGCGGCTCCAATGCCGACAAATACCTCGCATTCTGCCACCGGGCAGGGTATGAATTTTACTTCAAGAAGAAAAACGACCCAAAAACGGCTGAAAAATTTCTGACATACGGGCTCAATCGACAGTATGAGGACATTCGCATACTCGACGATCTGGCGGAGGTGTATACCGCCATGGGTAATAGCGCAAAGGCCGCCGAAATGAAAGCCCGCGCAGATGCACAGCGATACTAGGCAGAAAGTAGTATCCGTTTTAGGTACCGTATTCTGCCAATACTGATCACCCCTCTGTATTGACGACGACCAGTATTGGCAGAATACGTTTTTTACACACAGCGCGCCGCACCGGCGCACATCACTGCTTTTATTCCATGAAAGTCACCGAACACTTCAAAAAAGCCAAAGGCAAAACGCTTGTTTCATTCGAAGTTCTGCCCCCGCTCAAAGGCGGCGGGATGCAGGCTATTTTTGGCACCCTCGATGCACTGATGGAGTTTAAGCCGCCTTTTATCGACGTGACTTACCACCGGGAGGAGTTTATTTACAAAAAACGACCATCGGGCTACTACGAAAAAACGGCCATTCGCAAGCGCCCCGGCACCGTAGGTATTTGCGCTGCGATCATGCATCGATATGGTGTGGATGCTGTGCCACACCTGATTTGTGGCGGCTTTTCGGTAGAAGAAACGGAAAATGCACTGATCGACCTGAATTTTTTGGGCATCAACAATGTGTTGGCCTTGCGCGGCGATGCGCGGCAGTTTGAAGACAAGTTTATCGCCGAGGAGAATGGCCACAAATACGCGCTCGACCTGGTGCAGCAAATTGCCGGCATGAATGAAGGCCGTTACCTCGACCTGAATATTCAGAACGGCGAACGTACCGATTTTTGCATCGGTATTGCCGGCTACCCGGAGAAGCACTTTGAAGCCGCCAATTCCGAAGTCGACATGCAATATACCAAAGCCAAAGTGGATGCCGGCGCAGGCTACATCGTGACCCAGATGTTTTTCGACAACAAAAAATACTTCGATTATGTGGAAAAATGCCGTGCCAATGGAATCGATATTCCCATCGTGGCTGGCCTGAAACCCCTCACGCGTCGCTACCAACTCAGTTCGATTCCACGCAAGTTTTTTATCGATTTTCCGCAGGAACTCGTGCTGGAAGTGCAAAAAGCCAAAGACGATGCGGCTGTGCAGCAAATTGGCATCGAATGGTGCATTCAGCAGTCGAAAGAACTGAAGGCTGCCGGTGTGCCCTGCCTCCACTATTACACTATGGGCGACGCCGAAACTTCGCGCACCATCGCCGGAGCGCTTGTGTAAATACCTGTTTCATGTTGCGCGCCTCGGCTTTTATCTTTTTCTGCTGGATATGTTTTGCGGCTTGTACCGGAGACGGCAAACGCGATATTAAAGCCTACTATTTCCCTATCGACGAACTCCGGCGCGGACTCGTGTATGAGTATGAGGTAAGCCAAAACGGTGTTGTTACGCCGGAATACTGGTTTTATCGGTCGGTTTCGCGCGACAGCGGGGTGTTCCTAAGCAGCACGTACTACGACCAGTTTTTTCGGATCGGCCAGATTTGCCGGGAAAAAGTGGTAGACAACGGCACACAGGCAAGGGAATACATGTTGTTCGAACCCGATTCCGTTTCCGGAGAGCCCATCCAAACCCGGGCAGCCATCACAGCCCCCGACATTTTTCCATTTCAGGTAAAAGATTCTACAGGGGTCTTTCTGTTTACGGTCAGTTTTCACCCGCCAGACGATACGCTGGCTACCGTGTATGTCATTCGCAACCGCCGTTTTTTGGGCGATGCCCCGAACTATGAAATCCTGAATAAACAACTCCCCTGCATCCGTTTCAGCCTGACCGAAGCCATTGGCAATAAAAAGGAAGGCAATACAGAAGTGGAGGGCAAAGGCGAGGAATGGTATGCCAAAGGCATTGGGCTGGTGAAATACAAAAAAACCTACGGGAGCGGCAGCCTGAGTATTGAAGGGCGCCTGGTAGGCATTTACCCGATGTCGGAACTGGAGAAGAAGGCGGCAGAAACCTATGGCGAGTAGTTATCCGTTGTTGGTTATCCGTTATCTGTTATCCGTTATCTGTTATCCGTTATCAGGGTGGTAAGGAGACCATTTGTACAATTTTTTGGCTACTCGATAAGGTATGCTAAACATTTGTACAAATGGTCTCCTTACCACCCTGATAACGGATAACTGATAACGGATAACCGATAACAGATAACAAAACTCACTGCCTCTCCAGAAATCCCATCAACGCAGCCTCGTATGCTGCGCCGCCGGTTTGCCACAAGCCATTGTGGTGGGTGCCGGGAATCAGGTACCACTGCTTGTTGGAGGAAGCGAGTTGATCGAAGTTTTGTTTGCCGAATTGCCAAGGAATACGTTCGTCTTGATCGCCATGCGACATAAAAATCGGTTGGGTTATCTGGCGAGCCGATTCGCAGGGCATGACTTCATATGGGTTGAAATGCGCAATTCCGGCCGCTTTATCGAGAGTATGGTGTGCCAGCCAGGGGCTTCTTATGCCAAAATAATTCACACCATATTGTTCTACTACGGCTTCCAGGCTGTGAAATGTACTTTCAATGACACCAAACCGGAGTCGTTTATCTTCCGCCAGGGCCTGCAAGGCAATTGCCCCGCCCAGGGAGTGACCCATCACACCGATTTTCTGCGTGGAGTCGCGGGCCAGCAGCATATCCACCACTGCGCTTACGTCGTGTTTTTCGCAGGCGCCGAAGGTGCAGTACTCGCCGCCGCTTTGTCCGTGCGCCCGCAGGTCGAACAGCACGACGTTGATACCGTGTCGGGTGAGTTTCTCCGCCGCAGGCAGAAAAAATTCCTTGCAACTGCTGATGCCGTGCAGCACGATCAACGTTTTGTGGGCAGGAGTCCGGGCGGGAATGTACAGACCTTTCAGGTGAATGCTGTCGGGAGTACGAATGTCGAAGGAATCGGCCCGAAGGCCGTAGTTTTCCGGGTGTGCGCCTTTGGGAATGCGCCAGGAAGCATGCTCCGGGTTTTGGCGAAAGGGCTTGATAGGCCAGTATGGCAATACATTCTCCACGCCCCACCACCCCAGGAGCAGTACGACCGGCAGCGCCCAGGCTGCTATACGTATCGTTTTGCGCAGTATTTTTTTCATAGTACAAACAACGCCGGAACAACAGAATACGTGATCCGGTTTTAGATAAATCTCGTATTTGCATCTACTTTTATCCCAATTCCCATTTTGCTACAACTTTATCTGATATGGAAAAAAACCTCCTGCTCATTTGTGCCTGCTGGCTCGCGCTGGCCGGGTGCGCCGTACACCCCAAACAAGCCTTCGCCCCTGCAAACGTTCCGCCAGCGCCCGACTATGCCAGCCTCGACAACTGGGCGGCGCACCCCGATAAAAAGGATCCGGCGGATCGCACACCGACCGGCCTGCACGATATGCAGGACAGTGCTGCCGTTGATGTGTTTTTTCTGTACCCAACTACGTACACTGGCACCAAGCGTTCTGAACGCAACTGGAATGCCGATGTAAGAGACGAGCAGACCAATAAAAAGACTGATGATAGTGCGATTCTCTTTCAGGCGTCTATTTTTAATGGCGCCGGCCGGGTATTTGCCCCGCGCTACCGACAGGCGCATCTCCACGTTTTCTTTGCTAAAAAGGACAGCGTATCGGCCAAAGAGGCACTCGATGTGGCGTATTTGGATGTAAAAGCGGCGTTTCAGTACTACCTGGATCATTGGAACCACGGCCGCCCGTTCATTATTGCCGCGCATAGCCAGGGTTCCCGACATGCGATGTTTTTGATCAAAGAAATGATTGAAAATCACCCGCTTGCGCAACAGTTTGTGGCTGGATACATTGTTGGATGGCCTGTGCCAGGAAACTTCTTCGCGCAGATTCCTGCCTGCACCACACCCGATCAAACGGGTTGTTATTGCACCTGGCGCACCTGGAACCGCAAATACGGCTTGCGCAAAGCCTATCAGCCCGAAATCGTGTGTACCAACCCGCTCAACTGGAGCGTAACAGAGAAAAAATACGCACCTAAAACGGCCAACACAGGCGCGGTTATCAGCCCGTTTGGTGTATTGCGACCGAAAGTGACCGATGCAGAAGTGTACAAGGGAATTTTGCTGGCGGCGAAACCCAAATTTCCCGGCAGTATCTTGCTGACACGCAAAAACTACCACATTGGCGATTTAAACCTGTATTATTTGAATGTGCGGGAAAATGCGCAGGTGCGGGTGAAGGCATACACGGGGGCGAAAAAATAAGAAACTGTTTTAAAACAGTTTCTAAGTTGTCAATTGCCCAGCCTCGGCAATCCAAGTTTAATCTGCGCAATACGCCGATTATCGGCAGCCGTAATGGTAAACAGATAGCCATTCCAGGGTATTTCTACGCCTGTTTTTGGAATATCGCCGCGTAGTTCCAGCACCAGGCCTGCCAGTGTATCGGCGTTGCCGCGTACGGTATCGAAAGTGGCCGCATCGAGGCCGGTGATGCGGCATACATCGTTGAGCAGGGTGGGGCCTTCAAAAAGGTAGGTATAGTCGTCTATTTTGCGATACCGAATCTCGCTGTCTTCATCAAATTCGTCGCGGATGTCGCCCGTAATTTCCTCCAGGATATCTTCCATCGTGACGATGCCCGCGCTGCCGCCGTATTCATCGACCACAACGGCCATGTGGATTTTTTGCTGTTTGAATTCCTCCAGCAGTTCGCTGCATCGCTTGCTTTCGGGCACGAGCATCACATTGGTGCGGATAAGCGGTTGCCATTCGAACTCCGCCGGCGCATCGAGGTGCAGCAGCAGGTCTTTTACATACAGGATGCCGGTGATGTTGTCCAGGTCTTCATCGTAAACAGGCAGGCGAGAAAACTCTGATTCTCTCACCACCTGAAGCAACTCGTGAAAATCAGTTCTGAAATCCACACCGACTACCCTGGTACGCGGTTGCATCACCTGCTTTACGGTCACGTCGCTGAATTTCACAATGCTTTTCAGCAGTTCCATTTCCCGTTTTTCGCTGTTGCCTGTTGCGGTCGACTGGTCGGGAGCCGTTCCGGGCTGGCTGGCTTCCTTGCGCGGCTCCTTCCTGAGCAGCGGGCTAAACAGTTTTTTCCAGAAATAGATAAATGGCGTGAGCCTTTGCACCCAAAAAAGGGTACTGCTGCTGCTTCTGAACAGGTCTGCTTTTTGTATGCCCCAGAACAGTATCGCCAGCAAAACGGAAAGAGACAGCGCCGCCATGCCCCAGAGCACATATTCTGGCCAGCCAATATGCGAAGCGCTGGTAGCCAGGTTTATTCTGATCCATTCGGAGCCGAAAAAAAGCACCGCCCCGATTACCACCACCACCACCTGCAGGAGCAACCTTGCCAAAAGCAGGGCGGCCAGCGCCGGCCGAATACCCTCCTGCCCCAGCAGGTAGGAATTGCGCGCGGAAGGGCGTTCGGCGAGTCGCAACTGTTCCAGGTCGTGCGGCGACAGGCCCACCAGAGCGCGTTCGGCCACGGTGACCAAAAAAAACAGTGCCAAGCCGACGAAAAACCAGAACATGGAAGGGGACAAAAAATACTCGAGAGGGAGCAGTGTTTTGAAAGGCAATAGAACAGGAGCAAAGGGCTCCCTCTCGAGGTATCAAATGAAGTTAGAACGGCAAATCATCGCCATCAGCCGGCGGCGGCGCGTCGGCAGGCATGGTGACGGCTGTAGCGCTACGGGTGGGTTCGGTTGCCGGGAAGCGACTATCGCTGCCACTGTTTTCCGATTTTTCCAGGCTGCGCACGGTATTGGCTACGATGTCGGTCACGTTGCGTTCCACACCATCCTGGCCGGTGTATTTGCGATAGGAAATTTTCCCTTCCACAAATACGGTCATACCTTTTTTAAGTTGTTTTTCAGCCCGCTCGGCCTGATCGCGCCATACCACGATATTGTGCCATTCGGTCAGTTTTTGCCAGTTGCCGTCTTTGTCCTTGTAATTCTCGTTGGTTGCGAGGGAAAAACGGCCGACAGCAGTGCCGTTTTCGAGGTGGCGGACTTCAGGGTCTCCGCCCAGATTTCCGATGAGGGTTACTTTGTTGATCATAATTGTGAATTGTGTTTTAAAAGTAAATTATTAGATCTATTGCGCCACGGAATGTGGCTACCTTCAAAACAAACTTAAAGTTCCAGCTTTATCCTGCAAATACCAATCAATCAGGCGTGGTACTGCAATATTTTTTTTCAAATCGGCACGTGCTACCCGTTGAACGCCTGAAAAGACGGGCAAATGCACAGGCAATTCTTCCTGCAAGTCTATTTCGACAAAAACGGCGGCTACCTGCCTGTGGGTGAGTGTTTGCCTGTAAGGCTTCGATACTTGAATCACCTGAAAGTTGACCCTGTTTTCCTGGAAAAGGTATTGTTGCACCCATTTCTCCATTCCGGCGCGGCCCTCGGGCCAATCGGGCCGCTCGGCCCATTCCAGCGCCGGGAAGTCGAACAAGCCGTGCCAGATGTCTTTACCTGTTCGTTTTCTCACCCAGGTGTCGCCCTTGTAATTGAAAACGAAATAGCAGAAATAACGCTCTTTTTTTATCAGTTTCTTCGATTTTACCGGCAATTCCTGTACCCTTCCGGTTTTGAACGCGACACAATGCGCCTGCATCGGGCAGGTGCTGCAACGGGGTTGTTGGGGGGTGCATTGCGTCGCGCCAAAATCCATCATGGCCTGGTTGAATGCGGCCGCTTGTTCGGCGTCGAGCAGGATCTGAGCCAGTCGCGTAAATTCTTTTTTGGCTGCCAGCGTATCGGTCGGCATATCGATGCCAAAAAAACGCGCCAGAATACGGTACACATTTCCATCCAGTACAGCATGCGGAAGGTCATAGGCAAACGAAGCAATGGCCGCAGCGGTGTAGTCGCCCACACCTTTCAGTGCCCGGATGGCGTCGTAGGTATCGGGGAAACGGCCGTCGAGCGCCGTAGCAATGTATTTTGCAGTAAAATGCAGGTTGCGGGCGCGGGAGTAATACCCCAGCCCTTCCCACAACTTGAACAACGCATCCTCTGGAGCAAGCGCCAGGTCGGTTACGGTGGGGTAGGCTGCTACAAATTTCTCGTAGTAAGGCAGGCCCTGCTCTACACGGGTCTGCTGAAGAATAATTTCCGACAGCCAGATTTTATACGGATCGCGCACTCCTTTCCAGGGCATGGGCCGCGGGTGTTCGGCAGCCCATTGCAGGAGCCGGGCACGAAAAAAGGGGATGTGATCCATGCAGGTGGTTATGAAACTCGAAGGTAGCGTAAACACCTGTTATTGATTAGGGTTTCGATACTTCTCCTTCTTTTTTCCCCTTTAGTTTTTCGTTCAGGAACTTGGTCATCAGGTTGTACAGGTGGATTTTGGCATTCGGGTCGACGATGCTGTGCGCCTGGTTGGGGTACACCATCGTTTCAAACTGCTTGTTATTGACAATCAATTGGTTGGCCATCTCTGCCGTATTCTGGAAATGCACGTTGTCGTCGGCCAGGCCATGCACCAGCAGGTACTGACCTTCCAGTTGGTCGGCGAAGTTGACCGGTGAGTTGTCGTCGTAACCGGCAGGATTTTCCTCGTGGGTTTGCATGTAGCGCTCGGTGTACACGCTGTCGTACCATTTCCAGTTGGTAACGGGCGCTACGGCGATGGCGGCTTTGAACACGTCTTTGCCTTTCAGAATGGCATTGCTCGACATATAGCCGCCATAACTCCATCCGAAAATACCGATTCGTTCTTTGTCGATGAACGGCAATCCGCCGAGGTATTTGGCTGTTTCGATCTGGTCGATGGTTTCGTAATGCCCAAGTTGTTTGTAGGTCATCTTTTTAAATTCCTCGCCGCGGCCGCCTGTGCCCCGGTTGTCGACGCAGGTTACCACGTATCCTTGTTGAGCCAGCATTTGAAACCACCAGTAATTGGCGCCTTTCCACTGTTCGGTCACTTGCTGGTTGCCGGGGCCGCCGTACACAAACATCAGTACCGGCAGTTTTTGGTTCTGGTATTGCGGAGCGGTGGGTTTGATCATCCAGCCGTTGAGTTCTATATTTTCAGAGGTTTTGAAACTGAAAAAATCCACAGGCGCCACCTTGTGTTCCAGTTGTTTGGTTTGCAGCATGCTGTTGCTTTCCAGCATACGCACCAGGCTGCCGGTACGGGTGCGTACGGCGTATTGCGCGGGTGAATTGGCGGTGGTGTAACTGTCAACAAAGTAGTCGAAGGTTTTGCTGAACTGCGCGCCATGCCAGCCTTCTGGGCCGCTTATTTTTTTGCGCTTTTTGCCATCGAGGTTGACGCTGTACAGTTCGCGTTGCGTGGGTTTTTCGGCGCCGGCCTGAAAGAAAACGGTCCCGTTTTTTTCATCAACACCATAGAAATCGCTCACATCCCATTTGCCTTTGGTAAGTGCGGCCACTTCCTGCCCTTGCATATTGTATTTGTACAAATGATTGAAACCGTTTTTTTCGCTTTGAAGGATAAAGCCCGAGCCGTCGGACAAAAACGTAACATCATGCAGATCAAGGTAATACTTGCTGTTTTCTTCGAGTAGCGTCGTACAGTTGCCCGTAGCGGGATCAGCCAGGATAAGTCGTTTTTGGTTCTGGTGCCGGTTCATCCAGGTGAAACACACCTTTCCTGTCGGGGTCCAGTCGAGGCGGGGCAGGTAGTCGTCTTTTTCTGCTTGCCGATCAGGAAGTTGAACTTCCAGGGTTTTGGAGGAGGCGATGTTGTACAAATGTGCTGTTACAACAGCATTTTTCTCGCCTACTTTGGGGTATTTGAAGGTTACTTCTTCCGGGTATTCCTCGCCGGTGTACATGTCCATGGTCACTTCCGGCACAAGGCTTTCGTCGAACCGTAGGTAAGCGAGGTTTTTGCCATCCGGACTCCATTCGAACGCACGCAGCAGTTCGAATTCTTCTTCGTACACCCAGTCTGAAGCGCCGTTGATGATGTTGTTGATTTTGCCGTCGGTGGTTACGCGGGTAAGGGCGTCTGTTGTCAAATCTCTGATATACAAGTCATTATCCGCCACAAATGCTACTTTGGAAGCATCCGGAGAAAAGGCTGGGTACCGCTGTTTGCTTCCTTCCATCAAAGGCGTCAGGGCTTTATTGGCGGAGTTGTACACAAAATAGTCGGCCCGGGTACTCCAGCGATAAATCGGCTTTTTGCCTACCGCCAGCAATATCTTTTTTTCATCAGCGCTAAAGGCATAGTCGTCTATTTTGCCTTTCCATTCGGCAGCGCTGCTTTGCAGGGAAGCGGCCTCCAGCATCACGCCCGATTTTTCGCCACTGCGCAGGTCGTACTGTACGATGGCATTGTCTTCCAGCAAGGTGTAGTGTACCCCGTCGTTGCGGAAATTAAAACCCTGGACAACCTTGCTTTTATACGCATCATTTTTCCAGATGTCTTCCGGATTAATGGGTTTTTGAGCAGAAACAAGGGTGTGAAAAAGAAGAACAACAGTGGCAAAAAGCAGGCGCATATCGAATGAGTTTGACTGGATGATTGCCGTAAAAATAAGGCGCGCCGAATGTTGGCGCGCCTGGAATAATACATTTTCGGATCAAAGGACGTATTTAGGTCATAGACAACCGATTTTCGTCCTTTTCAGAAAAATTAGTTGAGAATGACAACTTTAGTGATAATGGCGTCGGGCGAATCAAAATTTTGGGAGCTGGTGGCCATCACGAGATACACCCCGGAAGCGGCCCTGCGGCCCAGGTAATCGCGCCCGTTCCATACGGCCTGCCCTCCGAGGGCCTTGCCTTCATACACGAGATTGCCGGCGATATCCGTAATTTTTACATTGGCATCACGTGCCAGCCCGTAAATGGCAATGGGGCCATCGTAATCAGGGCGTACCGGATTCGGATACGCATAGGCGGTACTGCTGTTGATATTGCCGCCCGCTGTGGCTTCTATTCGAAGTGATGCGATACCTTTTTCTGTTCCGATCCATACCTCGCCCGCTTTCTGGTCGATGGCAATATCGGTAATGGCATTGTCGAATAACGGACTATTGGTATTGGTATACTGGGCTATTTGTTCGATACCATCGGGTGATTGGACAAATACGCCGTTGTTGGTGCCGAACCATTTGCGGTTGGCGCCGTCGATAGCAATGGCTCTTACTTCTTCTGTTTCAAGCAAATAGGCATTGAAACCATCCACCGTTACGATGCGTTTGCGTCCCGTGCATGCGGCATCAAACACATTGCTGCCACATTCAAAACTTACCACCCCTTCCTGCGTGCCGATCCAGACGTCGCCATCCAGATCAACGGCAATGCTATACACTGTATTGGAAGGCAGTTCGCTGTTGGTTGTGGAAATGAGCCGGTACCGGTCGTCGGCAGGACTGTCGATATCCTGCCCGCTGTCGTACACCAGCACCCCTGCATTGAATGCGGTCACAAACCATTTGTATCCATTCTGGTCGACGGTGACATTCAGCAGGTTGTTGGCAGGCGCGCCGGAGAAATTACGGAGTGTACCATCCGGCTTCAGCACGGCAATGGGCGCTGCGGCATCGTAACTGCTGATCCACAGGTTACCGTTTTCATCGAATGCAAGTCCACCGATAGCCGTCCGGTTTTGACCGGAAGCGCCGGCATTTTGCAAAATAGAATTGTACTGGGTATAACATTGCGTCGGGGCGCCAGGCTTGGTAGCGGCAATCAAACCGCCGGTAAAACTGCCTACATAAAAACGGTCTTCCGAGGGGTGAGGCGCTACGCGCCAGTGTGAAACGCCACAACTATCGCCCAGTTCGGGATTGGATGCTACAGAAAAACGTTTCCAGCGGCCATCTTCATAAATGTAAATGCCCCAGTCACGATATAAAGGCGACAAGTCGGGTAAAGCGCCTGGGGTGGCTACATATACTTTGCCGCGTTCAATGGCAATTTCAGCCGAATGTTGAAACAGGGGCGAGTTGAAAGTAAACAGGTCGCATTTGTTCAGCGTCATGTCATAATAGCGAAACTGTTCGTTGTCGTCGGCAAACCAGAATTTTTTCGCGCCGTCTTCAATGGCATAAAGCGGAGAGGTAGCGCCGCAGGCGCCCTGGATTTCCTGTCTTTGTCCGTTCGGATCGAGGTATTGCACCACGCCGCTATACCCGCTTTTCCAGGCTACGAGCAGCCCTTCGTTTTCGTGGCTCATGTACAGAACTGGCCGATTGTCGGGATTGGTGGTAATCAGTTCAGGTGTTCCACTCGTGTATTTATATAAAGAAGTACCAATACCAAGGTACAGGCTATTCTGCCATACTGCCAGCGCATTGTATGACGTACCTGCCGGGAACCCCTGGGCAGCACCCAGCATTTCCCAACGGCTGAAATCTTCCGGGTTTACATCGTTGGCGGGCAGTCGAAACAAACCCTCTTCCGTGCCTAGGTAGAAATAGTTGTTGTAGATGACAAAAGCCTTTGCCGGCACATCTGTGAAGGTAGTAAAGGTGGCTTCTGCACGTTCCATATTGAGTTTTAGCAACCCGAAACCACAGGACAAATAGGCAAATTTACCTTCAAAAAATACGCTATTGACTCTTTTGTCGCCACTCAGGTTGAGGTTTTTGAAAATGAACGGCAGGTTGATGACCGTTCCGTCGGAAGGGTTGTAAATATCCAGGTTGCTATTGGAGTAGGCAATCAGCAGGGAATTGGTCGCCTGGTTGTATCGGATGAGTCTGATGCCCGCATCGCTCAATCCTTCGACTTTGGTGATAAACCTGGGGCTGCGGTCTAATTTGTCAATTTCTACCACCGCCCATTCTGTGGAATAGTACACTTTATCAGCACTTTGGGTAACGTAGGTGGAGCGTTGCCAGGGCAGATGCTGCCGCCATTCGCCAATACGCAGGGGTGGAAAAATCGAATCGGTCTGGGCTTGCAGCCATCCGCTGCAAACAATACAAAAAAGCAGTAAAAAGAAAGGGCGCATAATCAATTGAAACGTTTGGTACTATCGGGTACTTGGCGTTGGAAAGACGGGAAAGGTTGCTTCTAGAAAGAGGTGAGAAATAGTCCTGAGTCCTCAGTCGACAGTCCTTAGTCCGTAGAGTACGCCTGATTACCCTTGGCTTTAGTTCAAAGAAATATCCGGGAGTAATCAGGCGTACTCTACGGACTGAGGACTGTCGACTGAGGACTCAGGACTATTTCTCACTTCTCACCTCTAAATAAGACGCCGCCAGTCGGTACCCTTCCAGCCCAAGCCCCACAATACTCCCCACGCATTTAGCCGAGAGGTAAGAATGGTGCCGAAATGGCTCGCGTTGATGTACGTTGCTGATATGCACCTCGATCACCGGCGCAGGCACGGCGGCAATGGCATCGGCCAGTGCGATGGAAGTATGCGTATAGGCGCCGGCGTTCAGGATGATACCATCGGTCGAAAAACCGGCTTCATGGATGCGGTCGATCAGGGCGCCCTCGTGGTTGCTTTGGAAGTAGTCGATCTCTATTTTCGGAAATTCTGCCTGCAATTCTGCCAGAAATTGCTCAAATGTGCGATTTCCATAAATTTCAGGCTCGCGTTTACCCAACAAGTTGAGGTTGGGGCCGTTGATAATAAGAATTTTCATAAGCACAAAAATCCGCCTATTTTTGAGAACTTTTGCTGACTCTTCCGTTTCAAACCTGATTTTATGAAAAAACTGCTCCTATTTTTTTTGTTTCTGGCATGCTGCGCCTGGCAACCGGAAAGCCTGGTAGCGCAAACCATGCTTATCTCGGACGCCATTTCCATTCGAAACGATTACGGATATGAGTTGATCGGACGCCTGCGCGACCGCATTCTGGTATTTCGCGACAAATACAACGACTTCGAAATTCAGGCCTATGATGCGCAAATGCGCCTCGCATGGAGCCGCACCCTGGAAGATATCGACAGCAAAGGCATTCAGATTGTGGCGGTGGTGGCCGGAAAAAATGATTTTTCTGTTATCCATAAAATTCGCCGACACGGGTATGCTGTGCTGCGCATCCATAAATACGACCCCGGCGCCAACCTCATAGACAGCATGCTGATCAAAGATTACGGCGAAAGGCTTTTCAACCCTCCGATTCTGAATTATATATACAGCGAAGACCGAAACTGTATTGCCGTGTACAATACCAGCGACCGCAGCAACTTGGAAGTCACTTGCTTTCAACTGGATAAAATGCAGGTGCTATGGGATAAAACCTTTGAATTGAAGCAGGAATTTGATGAATACAGCCCGCCAGCCATGGTGCTTAGCAATAAAGGCGATTTTTACCTCCTGTCTGAAGAAAATAACCGAAGCAGAAAAATGGAAGAACATACCATGAATATTCTGCAGGTACAAAATAATACCGACCGGCTGGCCAAGGTGCCATTGCCCAATTTCCTGACCTCCTCTGCCAAATGTATTTTCGATAACAAAAACAACCAACTGGTAGTAGCAGGCCTGTACAGCGAAAAAAACAAGGAAAATGCCAACGGCGCTTTTTACATGCGCATGACTGCCGGTGCAACTGCGCCGCAGGTGTTGCACTCCGAGCCCTTCGACGATAAATTTGTATCCATCCTCCGTCAAAAAGATGTGTCGGACGACGGAAAAGGTATCTCTGACAGCGAAGTGCGCCAACTCGTACTAAGGCAGGATGGCGGCGCAATCATGGTGGTCGAAAGAAGTCATCAGTTGCAACGCGGCGCTTCTTCTGGTCGCGGGTTTTGGCGCGATGGTATGCGTCTGGTCATCGATTACTACTTCGACGATGTGTATGTGCTGGGTTTTCAGCCCGACGGGCAGCCGCAGTGGAAAACCGTACTCCATAAAAAACAGTATTCGCAGGACGATGAAGGCACGTTTTCGTCCTTTTTCATGTTCCTGAATCAGGATCAGTTGCGTTTTATGTTCAACGACGAAATCAAATATGAAAACACCTGTAGCGAATATGTGCTCACTCCCTTGGGCGAATTTGACCGCAACAGTTTGCTCACTACCGCCAACCAAAACCTGCGGCTTCGTTTCCGGGATGCTCTCCAACTCAATTCCGGCGAATGCCTGATTCCTTCAGAATTCAGGAATAAGTTGAGGCTGGTGCTGCTGCGGTGGTAGTAGTGAGAGTGAGTAGTGAGTAGTGAGTAGTGAGTAGTGAGTGGTGAGTGGTTATACGGTGCTGAGGGTAAGTTGTTCGATGGCGTGATCCAGAAACCCGGGAATCAGGGTGTCGAATGTGCGCTGTATTTTTTGCGGGTTCGACAGGTCGCGAATCATTCGGAAATACCGGGCTTCGCCATGCTCTTCCACAATCGACTGGCGGCGTTCGGGCTCCATAAAATAGGTAAGCAAACCTTCAGGGTCGGCTTCCGGATGGAATTGTGTTCCGATCATTTCCGGGCTGAAGCGAATCGCCATGATGGCACGTTCATAGTGTACATGGGGCCTCAGTTTTTCCAGGCACAGAATTGTGGCGCCCATGCTGCGCAAGCGTTCGCGGTTGGGCTGTGTGACCTGATACCGGCGGAAATCGGCAATGTAAAACGGGTCTGCCAATCCTTCAAACAGCGGCTCATCTTTCCCGGTGTGAGTTTTGTGTACCGGATAGGTGCCAAACGACATCTTGTAACGAGATGAAACCGTACCCAGTCCGAAATAATGACATGCCATCTGGAAGGAGTGGCAGATAAAAAAGCAGTGTTTTTTTGCTTCCGGTTCTTCGGTGCGTTCGTTGTAATCCCACAACTGCCCGATCAGGTTGAAAAAAGGCTCCTGCCATGCGCCGCCGGCCTCCAGGGGATCGCCCGGGCCTCCCGAAAAAATATAAATGTCGTATGACAGGTCCGGGATTTCCGTTTTGGCGCGCACGTCAAAGTGATCGTAGTCGATCTCACGAGCATAGTGGCCCAGTATTTTATTCAGCATAGGAATCCCCCGGTTGGATTCACCATTGTACATATCAATCAGGGCAGCACGAAGAATAGACATTACTGGCAGGTTTTGTTCGTTTGCAAATGAAGATTTCATGTTGATCCTGATCAGGATAACAACGAAAATCTGAAAAGTAAACCGGCGGGATAAAATACAAGGATACAAAGATCGTGGAAAGCCCGCGTTATCGGATGTATTATTTTGTCAACGACGTTCAAAATAGTAAGTTTGCCGCCCTGATTTTTAAAAAATCCGATTCAACATGAAATTTGTAGGTGAAAACATCATAGACGACATTATCGAAGAGCTCGAAGAACTCTCCGAAGATCAGTACCAGCAAAAAATGGAAGCCTTTTCCGAGGCCCAGCCCGTGCTTTTTGCCTGGTTGTTCAGCGAGCATTTCGATTTATTGAACGAAGACGAGCAAGGTTATCTTCAATACCTGGCCCTCATTGCCTGGAATGCTATTGTGAAGGAAAACGGCGTACTGGAAGCCGTTTCGGAAGACCAGATCGGTGAAGCGGAGGAAAAAAACTACGAAATACTGGAGCAGTCTGCCGGCAAGAATTTCCGCGATCGCCTCAATCCGTTTTTTGAAAATACCGACCAGGAAGACCTCGTCGCCTTCGCCGAAGAAGCCGTGCTGGAAGATGAAGATGATCCGGAATCCTTGGTCACCAAAGAAGGCCGCGAGCCCATCTTTATTGCACTCAAAACTATGATAGACGCTTTGAGTGAGTTATGAGGGATGAGTTATGAGTTATGAGTTATGAGTTATGAGTGTTGGGTACAAACTCCTGGCTTCTCTATTGACAAAGCCAGGAGTTTGTACCCAACACTCATAACTCATAACTCATAACTCATCCTTCATAACTCATTCCACGTTTATCTCGTCCATAAACAGCCAACTGCCATTGCCAGCCCCCGGCGCGCCATCCGGTATGGGGCCGAATGCGGTAGCGACGAGTTTCAGGTAGCGATATTTGGCTTTTTTGCTTTCCATCTTTACGGTTTCAACAGCCAGGGTATCCATTTTGGCGTTCACATCAATGGTTTGCTTTCCGAGAGAGGTAAAGTTTTTACCATCATTGGAACCAAAAATCTCAATACTGCGTGGCGGGTAAATATGTGCGGAGTTGTTGCACAGGTAATGTGTGGTGACGCGCTTGAATTCTGTCTGGACACCCAGATCAATCACCGGGTCGATGTCGCTGTTGAGCAAGCCAACCCAGTTACCCCAGGTTTTGAGCGCACCAGGAACGCCATCTGTAAGTGCATAGGTATCGTTCCCGGCGTATTTGTCGGGCGTTTTTGTCATTTTATAGGTTTTCCCACTCGCTTTGTGCATTTGAAATTCCACTTCGCGGATGCTTCCCATTTGTTTGTCGCCCTGAAAAACGGCTGCCTTGAGCGTGGTGGTTTCGCTTATGGCAATTGGCGCCGAATACATTTTTGCTTTGGGAGAGGGGTCTTTCCCATTGGTAGTGTATCGAATTTGCGAGGTGGCATCCAGGGTGCTCAGCGTGATTCTACCTTTGGAAAAAGCCGTATTTACAGTGTAAAAGGTTTTGGCATAATTCACTCCCAGCGCATCCAGGCGCAAAAAATGTGTTTTGATACGTTTGGAAAAATCCTTCCAGTTTTTCTTTTCCTTCGGGCTCCAGGCTATTTCTGCCATGGCGCAGGCACGTGGATACACCATATACTCCACTTTATCTCCGTCTTCGATATATTCTGTCCATAAATTCGCCTGGGTGCCGAGAATGTGCTTTGCTTCTTCGGCGGTGAATTCGGCAGGCACGGGTTCGTAATTGTATACTGTTTCAAGGGGCAGGTAGCCGCCAATGGCAAGCGGTTCGGTACTTGGATCGCCCTGGTAATAATCGAAATAGAAATAGGAAGTAGGCGTCATAATCGCATCGTGCCCGGCCTTGGCTGCCGCAATACCACCTTCCACCCCACGCCAGCTCATCACTGTAGCGGTGGGCGCCAGTCCGCCTTCCAGGATTTCGTCCCATCCGATCAGTTTTTTCCCGCGTTTGGCAAGCATGGCTTCGGCCCGGCGAATGAAATAACTCTGTAGTTCGTGCTCGTCTTTCAGTCCTTCTTTTTTCATCAGTTGCTGGCAAAATTCGGACTTCTGCCAGGTCGTTTTGGGGCATTCGTCGCCCCCGATATGTACGTATGGCGAAGGGAATAAAGCGCAAACCTCTGCCAGCACATCATCCAGAAATTGAAATGTTTGTTCGGTCGGGCAGAATACGTCTTCAAAAACGCCCCATTTGGTAGCAGCTTCGTATGATTTTTTTCCACAACCCAGTTCCGGATACGCAGAAAGGGCGGCCAGTGCGTGGCCCGGCATTTCTATTTCAGGAATAATGGTAACAAACTGCTTGCGGGCATACTCCACAACGTCCTTGATTTCCTCCTGTGTGTAATAGCCGCAGTACTTTTTGCCATCGTATTTGATGGGTCGGTCGGTGTAGTGGCCAGCCAGGGTTTCTTTTCGGCAGGCGGCAATGGTTTGCAGTTTGGGGAATTTTTTTATTTCAATACGCCAGCCCTGATCTTCGGTAAGGTGCCAGTGGAATGTGTTCAATTTGTGGATGGCCAGCAGGTCGATATACCGTTTGATAAAATCGACCGGAAAAAAATGACGCCCTACGTCGAGGTGCAGACCTCTGTACTGAAACCTGGGAGCATCGGTGATCAAACAAGCCGGTGCTGCCCATTTCAGGCCTGCGGGCTTCGCTGCGCCTTTTGATTTCGTTTTGGGCGGCAGCGGGGACGCATTGATTTCGGCCGGAAATAACTGCCGTAGGGTTTGAATGGCGTAAAAAGCGCCTGCTGCTGTGCGGGCACGAACAAGAATGGCGGCTGGTTTTACATCCAGCACGTAACCTTCTGCCGATTCTACCGATTCATCCGGCAGCAAGTAGATGGAATTGGCGCGCGGCTTGGAAAATTTTTCCTTGAACGGTTGCATGAGCAGGTTCATGCCCGTACCGGATTGTACGATGGCGGTCCAGTATTGGGCAGCCGTTTGCCACTCGGGTAATGCGTCCGGATAATACAACCTGGTATCGGCACTCAAATTGAACATGCCGGTTTGGGGTTTTATCGACTGTGGTTGCGGGATAATCTGGATATTAGAGGGAGAAGCGGTTTGACAGGTGGATAGAAATGGCAAAAAAATCAGAAAGGCGAGGACTCTCGTAAACATGGCGGGTATTTGTTTTGTAGGGCGCTAATGTAAGCATACTCCCCGGCCCTATACCCTTGTGTGCCGAAATGTTGTAACGCAACGCTTCTCTTACAGCCTTCAGATTAGCCATTTTTATCTCCCGGAAGGCTGGATATACCTTTTTGCAGGCAATTTTATTTTCATAGATACATTTGGATTCTATTTACCAACAATTAACTAACGTTTATCGAAAAAATAGGTATTAAAGAAGTATATATTCGAACGAACGCCGCATCTTTGCGTCTCTTTTTTAATCCTTATATCCAAGGGGGATAAATTCGAAGAACAGACACTTAATACAATTAGTACACGTTGACTTTTGTAGCCTTTTTGGCTGACGGCCAGAAAGTTGCGCATTCGGAGCATGCACAGCACTCCGGATGCGCTTTTTTATTTTTTCCTGCAACTAATCTTTTTTCATATTGTTTTGCGACAAATTGCGGGTTTTTTATGGGGAAAATTGAAAAATCATACCTTTATGCCCGTTAATCATCCGGCGCGAAAAAAGGCGTTTTTTCCCTTTCTGAGCGCACTGTAATAACCAAATTTGCCGCAACCGCTATATGGACTTACTCAAGCAAGAATTTTACAACAAAGCACAGGCACTCGCCAAAGAGGTCAAGGAACTACTGAAAGAACACGGTAATAAAAAACTGGACGAAGTAACCATCGAACAGGCTTATGGCGGCATGCGCGACATCACCAGTATGATCTGGGAGCCCTCCCTGCTCGATGCCGAGGAAGGAATCCGGTTCAGAGGCTACTCCATTTCCGAACTTCGCGAAAAACTTCCTACCGCTCCCGGTGGAAAAGAGCCCCTTCCTGAAGGCCTTTTCTGGTTGATGCTTGCAGGAGAGATTCCTACGAAAGAACAGGTAAAATGGCTGACGGAAGCCTGGGTGCGCCGTGCCAATATCCCCGAACATGTATTCCGTGCCATCGACGCCCTGCCGGCCGATACCCACCCGATGACTCAATTGTCGGTAGGTGTAATGGCTATGCAGAGCACCAGCGTTTTTGCGCAGCGTTATATTTCAGGCATGAACAAATCGGAATACTGGGATGCCACGTATGAAGATACCATGACCCTGATTGCGCGCCTGCCTCGCGTAGCCGCCTATATTTTCCGCAGGGTATATCACAATGGTGAACAGGTGCTGCCCGATATTTCGCTCGACTGGGGTGGCAACTTCACCCATATGCTCGGCTTCAAAGACGAAGGTTTCCGTGAGTACATGCGCCTGTTCCTCACTATCCACGCCGACCACGAAGGTGGAAATGCTTCTGCACACACCACCCACCTGGTAGGCTCTACGCTCAGCGATCCATACCTGTCGTTCAGCGCTGCCATGAATGCCTTGGCAGGCCCCTTGCACGGACTGGCGAATCAGGAAGTAATCCGCTGGGTGCAAAAAATGATCGAAACACTTGGTACCACCAAGCCCACCCGTGAGCAAATTGCGGAATATGTGAAAAGCACACTGGCCAGTGGCCGCGTTATCCCTGGTTATGGCCATGCCGTATTGCGCAAACCCGACCCGCGCTTTATGGCGCAACGTCAGTTCTGCGAAGACAATATTCCGGATAGCGACCTGGTCAAAGTTGTCTGGAAAATATTTGATGTAGTGCCCCCGATCCTCACCAGCCTGGGCAAAGTGAAAAACCCGTGGCCGAATGTGGATGCCCACTCCGGCGCAGTACTTATCCACTATGGACTGAAAGAATACAACTTTTACACTGTACTGTTCGGTGTCAGCCGCGCGCTCGGCGTGCTAGCAGCCCAATGCTGGAGCCGCGTGCTGGGCCTCCCGCTCGAACGCCCGAAATCGGTTACGACCGACTGGGTCAAGGAATACCTGACAAAGGAATACAGTGTAACTTTTGAGTCGTGACTCAAAAGTCCTGAGTCCTAAGTCCTGAGTCCTAAGTCTGTAGAGTACACCTTGCTACTTTTAGCCTTGATAATTACAAAAGCCGAAAGTAATGCGGTGTACTCTACGGACTCAGGACTCAGGACTTACGACTCAGGACTAAAAAAAAGCCTTGACCATGTTCTACCAATTGTTTCAATCCGCCAAAACGGAAGCCGAATTTAATGAATTGCTCGATCTGACCTTTACGGAAAATGAACGCGCAATGATGCTCGAACGCTGGAAAATTTTTGATGCGCTCGATCGGGGCCTTTCCCAGCGGGAAGTAGCGAAAGATGTGCCATGCAGCATCGTTACGGCCACCCGTGGCGCCAAAGTGTATCGGGAGAACAGGGAGGTTATTCAGAAATATCTGGAAGTCATTAAAGTAGTCCTGAGTCGACAGTCCTGAGTCCTGAGTCCGTAGAGTACACCGTATTCCTTTTGGCTTTTGTAATTATCAAGGCCGAAAGGAATACGGTGTACTCTACGGACTCAGGACTCAGGACTTACGACTCTTTACACGCCCTGTATAAATCCTGCCATCCATCTCTTTTTTTCACCACCGTTTCCAGGTACTCCTGCCATACGACCTGATCATTGGCCGGATCTTTTACGATGGCCCCTGTCAGGCCCGCAGCGAGGTCATGCGCGCGCAAATCGCCGTCGCCAAAATGAACGGCCAGCGCCTGGCCTTGATGGATGACTGAAATGGCTTCCGCAGTACTCAGCGTTGCACTCGGGCTTTTTAGTTTGTCGCGACCATCTTCGGTTTTGCCATTGCGCAATTCCCGAAAAATAGTCACCAGCCGCTGAATTTCATGTATAGGTGCGGCATTGGGTGGCAATTCGAGCGTTTTTCCAAGTGCATTGAGTCGATTTTGTACAATCGTAACCTCCTCATCGAGGGTAGCAGGCAAGGGCAATATGACCGTGTTGAAGCGCCGACGCAAGGCGGAAGAAAGTTCATGCACCCCTTTGTCGCGGTCGTTGGCGGTGGCAATCACATTGAAGCCGTGAACGGCCTGCACTTCCGAACCCAGTTCGGGTATAGGCAGTGTTTTTTCTGACAATAAAGTAATCAAGGCATCCTGTACATCGGCCGGGATTCTCGTCAGTTCTTCCACCCTTGCAATTTTACCCTGTTGCATGGCATGGAGTACGGGACTGGCAACAAGGGCTTTTTCCGATGGCCCCTCCGACAGCAGGCGGGCGTAATTCCATCCATACCGTAGCATTTCTTCCGTTGTACCTGCCGTTCCCTGCACCAGAAGGGTGCTATTGCCACTAATGGCGGCGGCCAGGTGTTCGCTCACCCAGGTTTTGGCAGTGCCCGGTACACCCAGCAACAAAAGTGCCCGGTCGGTAGCGAGGGTTGCCACCGCAATTTCGATAATGCGGCGTTTACCATAGTACTTAGGCTCTATTTCTGTATCGCCGGCTTTACCTCCCAGCAAATACGTAACTACTGCCCAGGGCGATAGCAGCCAGTTGTCCGGACGGGGCCGGTCGTCTACAGCAGCCAGGGCAGCCAGTTCGTGTGCGTAGGCGCTTTCTGCGTGGGGGCGGATGATTTCGGACACTATCTAGAGGTGAGAGGTGAGAGGTGAGAGGTGAGAGAGTGAGAGGTGAGAGATCGTAGAGTGTACAGACAGTTGCCTGTTATTGGACAATGAGCAGGTTTCAGGAATAAAAACCACTCACTACTCACCACTCACTACTCACTTTAAGGCCCAAAAATAGGCAAACCAGACACACTACCAAACTGCCTGCCACGTAAGCAAATGACTCCAGTTGGCGGCCTTCCTGCCACATCCTGAAACTCTCGGCTGTAAACGTGGAAAAAGTGCTGAAACCTCCACAAAAACCAGTGGTGAGCAGCAAGCGACGCTGTTCCTGGAGCGTACCTCCTGCATGGAGCCCCATCCAGTATCCTAGCAAAAGACAGGCCAGGCCATTGGCCGCAAAAGTAGCCCAGGGGAAACGTCCTTGCACAGGCCATATCAACAAACCAATAGCGTATCGGGCGATACTGCCCATGCCGCCGCCGAGGAAAACCAGTAAAAATGCAAACCACTGTGGCATAAATGGAAACAGGATGTGATTGAGACGGGCAATATCCTGTATTTAGCGAAAAGATACCATATTTAGCCGATAAATTCTGCCGTTTCGCCGGATATGCACCTTCCTTTGGCGGCATCATTTCGAACCAAATCAATAGAGCATGAAAAACTTAATTATTTGCAACCTGTTTTTGTTGCTTGTTGTAGCAAAAAGCCCTGCGCAGAATAATTCCTTGCAAAACCAGTTTGACCAATTGCTGCAGGCACAGTTTCCAGCCGACGGACCGGGTGCTGCCGTCTTAATTACCCGCAAAGGCGAAACCTTATACAAAAAAGCGATCGGAAAAGCCAATATCGAACTGGATGTGCCGCTCGCTACCGATCATGTTTTCCGTATCGGATCCATTACCAAGCAGTTTACATCGGCCGCTATTCTAAAACTGGCTGAAGAAGGGAAACTCGGACTACAGGACGAAATCACGGTTTTTATACCCGATTACCCAACACACGGGAAAAAAATCACTATCGAACACCTGCTGAACCACACCTCCGGCATCCAAAGTTATACAGAAATGCAGGCGTGGAATAGCACCTTGCGCCGCAAAGACCTTTCGCCACGCGAACTGATCGATTTTTTCAAAAACGAACCGATGACTTTCGATCCCGGTACCCAGTACCACTACAATAATTCGGGTTACATTCTGCTGGGTTACATCGTAGAAAAAGCAAGCGGGAAGTCATACGCCAAATACCTCAATGAGCAGTTTTTCAAACCCTTGGGCATGTCCAATACTTACTACGATTCGTATGAGCCCATCATACCACGTCGTGCTGCGGGCTATAGCAAAGATGAAAAAACATATATCAATGCCGAATTTCTGAGCACCACCCAGCCTTATTCTGCTGGCGCCCTGATTTCGACCGTAGAGGACCTGACAACCTGGACACGCGCTTTACACAGCGGTAAAATCCTCAAACCGGAAAGCCTTCAAAAAGCGTTCAAACCCAATGTGTTGCCCGATGGTACGGACACTTATTATGGATATGGCTGGCAAATTGGCACCCTCCTGGGCAGCCATACCATCGAGCACGGCGGGGCCATCAACGGTTTTTTAAGTTACCTGATATATGTACAGGAAGAAGACGTTTGCGTGGCAGTGCTCACCAATTGCGATTGCGTCGGCCCGGAACCCTTTGGCGACAAACTGGCCGCCCTCGCCGCTGGAAAAGACATAGCGCCTGCCGTTGTAGCGGTAAAACCGGAGGTGCTGACATCGTATGCCGGTGTGTATGAAAACGATAAAAAGGAACAACGTTTTATCACGGTAGAAAATGGCGTATTGAAGTCCCAGCGCACTGGATCCAGCAAATTCACCCTGTTGCCTTATGCGCCTGGTCAGTTTTACTTTGAAAACTCCTTGTCGCGTATCCGTTTCACGGAAGAAGGTAAAGGCGCCAAAAAAACAATGAAAGCCATCGTCAGCGACCGTCATTCGGAAAACAACATGTGGGTAAAAACCGACAAACCGCTGCCCGCCGTCAAGCGAGAACTCGAACTCACCGATGCACAAGTCAACCCCTTACTGGGTGAATACCAACTGGCCCCGGGATTTACGATTACGATCAGCCGGGAAGGAAATCAATTGTTCGGTCAGGCTACAGGGCAATCCCGCTTTGAGATATATGCAGAGTCGCCGACGCGTTTCTTTCTGAAAGTGGTAGATGCTGTCATCGAATTTTACCCGGATGATAAGGGTGCCGTACCACAAATGACGCTGTTTCAGGGTGGGCAGGAGTTGCCCGGCACACGGATTAAATAATTGACAAATAGCGTTTTATGAATCTGCCAGTGCCTTTGCAATATTATCAAACGGTTTGCAACACCTTTCGCGCTAAAGGCAATCCGGATTATGCACAACAACAGATACGCTACATGCGCCATCAGTTCGAGTTTTTCGGATTGCCCATGCCACAGTGGATGCCGCTGACGCGTGAATTGCACGCTGCGCATGGTATTCCGGAAAATGATGACCTGAAAGCGCTCGTTCGGCTTTGCTTTGAGGACGATCACCGGGAGTTGCACTATTTTGCTTTGGAAACGGTGCAAAAAACGCTCAAAAATCAGCCTGCTGATTTTATTGACTTTCTCGAAGAACTGATTTGTACCCGCTCCTGGTGGGATTCGGTCGACTGGATTGCCAAACTGGTGGGCATACATTTCAAAAAACATCCGACCTTGATACATCCGGTGACCGAACGGTGGATGGACTCAGGAAATATGTGGTTGCAACGGGTGTCACTGATTTTTCAATTGTCGTATCGGGAAAAAACCGATACCGACCTGCTGTTTTCCAACATCCGCCGCCTGGCTGGCTCCCAGGAGTTTTTTATTCAGAAAGGAGCCGGCTGGGCCCTGCGTCAGTATGCCAAAACAAACCCCGATGCTGTACAGGAATTTGTGGGCAGCACAAAACTGGCTCCGCTCACCCGGCGGGAGGCGCTAAAAAATATGCCGAAATAAAATCGGGATGGAAAATTTGGTCACTTGTTGGCCAATTGGCCGCAGGCGGCGTCGATGTCCTTTCCCCGGCTCCGGCGCACGGTCACCGTCACACCTTCCCGAGCCAGGTAGGCGGCAAAGGCATTGAGCCTGTTTTCGTCCGACTTTTCAAAGGAAATACCCTCAATCGGGTTGTATTCGATAATATTTACCCGAACGGGAAATTTTCGACGGCACAACTGCACCAGGCGGGCGGCGTCTTCCAGCGAGTCGTTGAAACGTTCGAAAGCAATGTACTCGTAGGAAATGCGATTGTGCGTTTTGGCATAAAAATATTCCAGCGCCTCCATCAAAGCCTTGAGGTTGTTGCTTTCATTGATGGGCATGATCTCGTTGCGTTTGGCATCGTCGGCTGCATGCAGGCTCAGCGCCAGGTTGGAACGGTATCCGTCGTCGGCCAGTTTGCGGATCATTTTGGCAATACCTGCCGTACTCACGGTGATTCGCCGCGCGCCCATGCCCAACCCATGCGGCGCAGGAGCCGTCAGCCGCGCAATGCTTTCCATGGTGTTGGCATACGTCAGCAACGGCTCACCCATACCCATGTACACCACGTTGGTGAGAGGGCGGCCAAAACTTTCCAGGCTTTGCCGATTGACGGCTGCGACCTGGTCAAAAATTTCGGCGGGTTCGAGGTTGCGCTTGCGACCCATGCGTCCGGTAGCGCAAAATGCACAGGTGAGGCTGCACCCTACCTGCGTACTGACGCAAACCGTAAATCGTTCGTCGTCGGGCACCGGAATGAGCACGCTTTCGATGCGATGCCCGTCGTGCGTAATCCAGCGCGATTTGATGGTACCATCGGTGCTGTGCTGGGTTTTGTCTTCAAAAAGCGTGTGCAATGTAAACTGCGCTTTCAGTTTGGCGCGCAGGTCTTTCGACAGGTTCGACATGGCATCAAAGTCAGTCACGGTTTTGGCCCATAGCCATTCATACACCTGCTTACTGCGGAAACGAGGTTCTCCCCAGGAGGCCAATACAGCCTCCAGTTCGGCAAGGCTCAGGCTGCGAATGTCTTGTTGTGGCGTGATTTCGGCTACAGAATCTGTCATAATGCTGCAAAGGTACAACGGAATGCGGGCTCCTCGGGCAGTCCTGGATGAACATGTTTTGAAAAACCATATTCAAAAGGTAGAAAAACCCGTAAAATCATTGCAGCCAGCGATACTTTTGCGCCCATTCAGCCACCAGCCCGTTCTGCCAGTGTACGCACTATTCAAACCCGTCCTGTTTCTTTTTTCTCCTGAAAAAGCCCACCGCATCACGGTGGCACTGCTCGATTTAGCCGCCGCTATTCCGCCAGTAAATTGGCTGATGCGCCGCCTTTTTTGTGTGGAAAATCCAGCGTTGGCGCGTCAACTCATGGGCCTTTCATTTCCTAATCCGGTAGGGCTAGCGGCCGGTTTTGACAAAGACGGGAAACACATCGAAGGGCTGGCCTGCCTGGGGTTCGGGTTTGTAGAAGTGGGCACGGTGACGCCTGTGGCACAGGACGGCAACCCGCAGCCACGCCTGTTCAGGCTGCCTGCCGACCATGCGCTGGTCAATCGAATGGGGTTCAACAACGAAGGGCTGAAAGCCCTGGCTGCGCGATTGAAGGCACTGCGTGAGAAAAAGAGCCCGCTTTCCGTTTTGATCGGCGGCAACATCGGTAAAAATAAAATTACCCCCAACGAAGCCGCGGAAAACGATTACCTGCGCTGTTTTGAGGTATTGTTTCCATGGGTCGATTACTTTGTGGTAAATGTCAGTTCGCCCAACACGCCCAATCTTCGCGCGCTTCAGGAAAAAGAGCCCCTTACCAAACTGCTGTCGCTGCTTCAGGAAAAAAACCTGGCGCAGGAAAATCCCAAACCCATTCTGCTGAAAATTGCGCCCGACTTGAGCGAAGAGCAAATCGCCGATGTGGCCGACATCGTTAGGGCTACGGGGCTGGCGGGCGTCATTGCCACCAATACGACCATTGCCCGTGCAGGACTAAAAACACCTACCGCAATGCTGGAAAACATCGGCGCTGGAGGCCTGAGCGGCGCGCCACTACAGGCCCGGTCTACGGACGTGATTCGCCTGCTGCGTTCCAAACTCGGCGGAGGGTTCGTCATTATCGGTGTTGGAGGCATCGACTCCGCCGATTCAGCCCGGGAAAAAATGGAGGCTGGCGCCGACCTAGTGCAGGTGTATAGCGGCCTGGTGTATGAAGGGCCGGGGTTGGTGGGGAGGATATTGAGGGGGATTTGAAGTTTGAACAGGATTTTTGGGGGATTAAAGTTTGAACAGGATTTTGGGGATTCAAAGGATTAGAAGGATTTCTGCCTAGCGTTGATAATTTTTGAAATTTTCTTCAATTTTATACGTCAAGTTGGGAATCCTTCTAATCCTTTGAATCCCAAAAATCCTGTTCATATCCCGATAATCTTCTTCAAAAAGCCTTCATCAATCTCCGCGCCGGCAAAATCGTCGAAAGCCCGTTCGGTCACCTTGATAATGTGATCCTGAATGAACGGCGCGCCTTCCCGGGCGCCTTGTTCCGAATCCTTGATACAGCATTCCCATTCGAGCACGGCCCAGCCTTTATAGTCGTATTGCGCCAGTTTGGAAAAAATGGAAGCAAAATCCACCTGGCCGTCGCCCAAAGAGCGGAAACGCCCTGGCCTGTCGACCCAGCCCTGATAGCCGCCGTACACACCGCTTTTTCCGGTTGGGTTGAATTCGGCGTCTTTCACATGGAACATTTTGATGCGTTCATGGTAAAAATCGATGTATTGCAGGTAGTCGAGTTGTTGCAGTACAAAGTGCGACGGATCGTACAGAATATGGCAGCGCTGGTGATTGCCTGTGGCTTCCAGAAAACGTTCGAATGTGACGCCGTCATGCAGGTCTTCGCCGGGGTGAATTTCATAACAAAGATCAACACCGACTTCGTCGAAAGCACTGAGAATGGGCAGCCAGCGATTGGCCAGTTCGCGGAAACCCATTTCTACCAGTCCGGCCGGGCGTTGAGGCCACGGATAAACGGTATGCCAGATCAGGGCGCCGGAAAAAGTGACATGCGCATCGAGGCCGAGGTTGCGGCTGGCTTTGGCCGCCTGTTTCAGGGTTTCTACCGCCCAGGCGGTGCGCTCCTGTGGTTTACCATGCAGGTGTGCAGGTGCAAAGGCGTCGAACATGAGGTCGTATGCCGGATGAACGGCCACCAATTGTCCTTGTAGGTGTGTGGAAAGTTCGGTGATCTGTACCCCGCAGGCTTCCACGCGGCCTTTCAGGTCGTCGCAGTAGGCTTTGCTTTCGGCGGCTTTTTCCAGATCGATCAGCCGGCTATCCCAGGTAGGAATTTGTACGCCGACATATCCGAGGGATGCTGCCCATTTACAGATACTTTCGAGCGAATTAAACGGAGCATTATCGCCCATAAACTGAGCCAGGAAGATAGCGGGACCTTTGATTGTTTGCATGACGGTTGGAATGTATAGTGCGAATCAATATTTCGTATGATATAGTTGGGATTTGCCGCCGCAATTTACACCGGCACTCTTTTCAGGAGAAAAAGCGGCAATTTTTTTTTCATATTTCCGCTTATTTTACGAAAGTTGCATCCATGATGGAATGGATACTGATTTTTGTTTTTGTAATAGGCTATGCGGCCATTACCCTCGAGCATTCGATAAAAATTGACAAAGCCGCTTCCGCCCTGCTCACCGGGGTGCTTTGCTGGGTGGTATATGTACTGGCGACTTCCGACAAGGAAATGGTGACGGCTCAATTGGACGAGCACATGGCCGGCATCGCGCAGATTCTCTTTTTTCTGCTGGGCGCGATGGTGATCGTTGAATTGATCGATGCCCACGACGGCTTTGAAATTGTCACAGAGCGCATTCGCACCACCCAAAAACGGGCTTTGCTCTGGATTTTGATGCCTATTACCTTCTTCCTGTCGGCAGTACTCGACAATCTTACTACGACGATTGTGATGGTAAGTTTGCTGCGCAAGATCATCGCCGATCCGGAAGACCGCATGCTTTTTGCCGGTATGGTGGTCATCGCTGCCAATGCCGGCGGCGCCTGGTCGCCCATGGGCGACGTGACGACCACTATGCTCTGGACGGGTGGGCAGATTTCAGCAGGCAACATCATTCGCATGCTGATCTTGCCCAGTGCGGTGTGCCTTTTGTTGCCATCGCTGGCTATTCATTTTCGTTTGAAAGGAAATGTTGTAACGCCCGTCGTAACGCCGGAAGTCAACAAAATACCGTCAACCCCACAGGAACGCAAATGGGTATTCGGTATCGGAGTGGCTGTTTTATTGTTCGTTCCTGTTTTTAAAACGGTGACGCATTTGCCGCCTTTTATGGGCGTGTTGCTGGGGCTGGGCGTCATGTGGCTGGCAACGGAAGTGATTCACGGCGGCAAGGATCAGGTCGACAGAAGCCCTTTATCGGTCGTGCATGCGCTCCGAAAAATCGATACGCCGAGTATTCTATTTTTCCTCGGCATCCTGGTGGCTATTTCGGCGCTGGAAAGCGCACACCTGCTGGTCGAACTGGCTACCTGGCTCGATCATTCGGTAGGCAATATTACGGCCATCGGAATTTCCATCGGATTTTTATCGGCTATAGTAGATAATGTGCCGCTGGTAGCCGCCGCCCAAGGGATGTACACGCTGGAACAGTACCCGCACGATCACTTTTTCTGGGAATTTCTGGCTTACTGTGCCGGTACAGGCGGCAGCGCACTGATTATTGGATCGGCCGCAGGCGTAGCCGCCATGGGTATGGAAAATATATCTTTTTTCTGGTACCTTAAACGCATCACGCCACTGGCCGTGCTGGGATATTTGGGCGGAGCGCTGGTGTATGTGGTAATGCAGGCATTGTAGTCCTGCGGACAGTCCTGAGTCCTGAGTCCTAAGTCCGTAGAGTACACCTTGTTACTTTTGGCTTTTGTAATTATTAAGGCCGAAAGTAACAAGGTGTACTCTACGGACTCAGGACTCACGACTCAGGACTGTCCGCAGGACTTTTAACATCTTGCTATTTTCTTTTTATGCCCCAATTTCCCCTTTTCCTTCGCATTGCTTATGTAGGAAGAGGCCAAAGGCACCTGACAGGACGTACCTCCCATATCTACATACACTTCTCCGATTTTTTCAGCAATTTTCATGGCATAGTCGTGCAGCGGAAAAACAGAAATGCCGCATGCCGTAACAAAACCGTTCATCGTATACCTGACCCTGTTGGGGGCTTGTTTCACGTTAGCAGCCACACGATCGAGCAGTTTTTTTAAGTGCTCCAGATCGAGTTCGTTATCGGGGCGTATGGTACACCAACTACTCAGTGTGGCCCAGCCGGCAGAAGCGACCGACTCCTGATCGGATTCAATCCATTCGAGCGCCAGTTCCCATCCATGCGGACTTTCAGCTGCCACCCAGGCTACGGTGTACTCACTAATCATATACCAGGTCGCTTGCTCGGCCCAGCGTTGCAAGTCAGCCTTTGAAATCTTTTTTTCATCGGCAATAAGTCCGGCCAGGTACATAGCGTCGGAATTGCCCGTCTCATACAGGGAAAGCGACAGGGCATGATCCTTTTTGACGCTTTTGACGATTGTTTTCATATCGCCGACTTTCACGCCGAAGAAGGGTTCGCGTGCGCCATGACGCAGGAATGTTTTTTTAGTCTGCTCACTGCCCATTTTCTGAAGGGCTTGCATAATTTCTTCGGTGGTCATGTGGTGAGTGGTGAGTTATGCGGGCGTTTTCGATTTTTTTTCAACTTTTCCGACGCCGGTAAATTTGGCGGCAGCAGCCACAGTAGTGCCTTGTACCAGTATGGAAACCGTAACAATGATAAAGGCAATATTCAATATTTTCATGGCTTCCGGCACTTTGCCCACTACCGGTATTAGAGCAAATACGATAGGTGTGGCGCCACGTAACCCTACCCAGGCAAAAAAAGCCTGCGCGCGCCATGTCATATTCCTGAAAAATGCCAGCGAAGCGAATACACCTGCCGGCCGCGCAACAAAAATAAGCAATGCTGCCAGCAATAACCCTTCCCACATCACTTCGGGAAGGCTATAAATTTTTACCTGTAAACCCAGAATCAGGAACAACGCCGTTTCCATCAACCAGGACAGACTTTCAAAAAAGTGTACGTTGATATCGCGCTGAATCCACGGCGAATTGCCCAAAATAATGCCCGCCACGTACACTGCCAGAAAAGCACTGCCATCCAGCAGGTGGTTTACAGCATACAAAATTACTACCCACGACAACAGTACTAT
>JAEUUT010000120.1 GCA_016787415.1 Saprospiraceae bacterium
ACGGGATGATACAATTAATAAAATTGAAGTAGAAATGTAAATACTTACGCTCCAATCAAATGGAATTAATTGGGAGAATTGTATCATCCCGTCGGGAATCCTTCTAATCCTTTAAATCCCAAAAATCCTGATTCAAACACCCTCTTCTAATGTTGGACGTCAAAACCTACTACCAAAACACCCGTTTCGACTATCGCATGGTGTGGGGGCACCCTGAAAACCTGGCCATGCACTTTGGTTATTACGACGAGCATGCCGACAAACACCGGGCGGCGCTCAGCAATATGAACCGAGCCATGGCCGACCTGGTGGGAATACAGCCCGGCGAGCACGTGCTTGATGCAGGTTGCGGGATAGGCAGCGCCAGTTTCTGGCTGGAAGAAAACCGCGCGGCACGGGTGACAGGCATCAGCATCGTGCCCACCCACATAGAAGACTGCCTGCAAAATGCCCGAAAACGCGGCTCACAACACACCACTTTCCTGGAAGCGGATTTTTGTAAAACGCCATTCCCCGACGCCACTTTCGATGTCGTGTGGGCCTGCGAAAGCCAGTGTCATGCCGATCGAAAAATCGAATTTTACCGCGAAGCATATCGAATACTGAAGCCAGGCGGCCGACTGATTATAGCCGACTACATTCGGGCCGGCCGGCCTTTAAATGCCAACAGCGAAGCCCTGTTACAGGGTTGGTTGCACCCGCAGGCCATTTCCGACATAGATACGCGGGAAGAACACACTGCCAACCTGCAATCCGCTGGTTTTCAGTCTTTTGAAATAAAAGACGTAACGCCCAACGTGCGTGTATCGCTCCGCAACCTGCACGATCTGTGCCGCAAATGGCTGACCATCGGCAAAGTATTGCGTTTTCTGGGCATCGTCAGTCTGGTGCGCATGAACAACGTGTACGCCAGCATGACCCAATACAAGGCTTTGCAGGAAAACGCCTGGATGTATGTGATGATTGTTGGCCGAAAATAGGCTTAGAGCATGTTTGGGATTTTTTTGCGGGGCCTGAAAAGCGGCTTTTTTGCGCGTTTTTCACCTTTATTTATTTACATAGTCACCGCTATGCGCATAAAAAAACGCAAAAAACGCGCAAAAAATCCACCTTTTCAGGCCCCGCAAAAAATCCCAAACATGCTCTTACCAACTGCCGCCGCCGCCGCCGCCGCTACCACCGCCACTGCTACCACCGCCGCCCCCGCCAGATGAACTGCTGCTGGGCGCCGAATTGAACACCGAGCCAATATTGTCGACCTCATCGGGGAATGCCGTAGAAAAACTGTTCCAGCCGTCGTGCATACCACTGCTGCCGTATCCTGTTCCGCGGTACCAGTCGGGCGGTTGTGATAGCAGGCCGTCGAACTGTTTGTTCCATTTTTCCAGGTAGCCGAATGCCAGTGCAAAGGGCATTGTTTTGTCGTAATAGGCAGGGTCGTCTTTCAACAGGCGTTCTATGACCGGCCGTTCTGCTTTTTTTACAAACTGGCGAAAGCCTTCGAGTTTCTGGTAGGTTTCGTTGCCGCTGGCGGTGCGTTTGTTGAAACGGCTGGCCAGGTAAAACATCACAAATCCTGCTACCAGCAGTGCGATGCCGTCGAAATTTTGCTGTGAAAACAATGCGTATGCACCCCATGCCAGGGCCGCAAGACCTGCCAATGCAACCGTGCAGCCCAAGGTTCGCTGGTCGGGTTCGTACCAGCCTTGCTCCTGAATCCAGGCCTTCACGCTGCTGCGAATGGTGGCCATGTGTACGTAAAACTTGTTTTTCAAATCCGACAAATCAACTTCGTCGCCGGTGTCAAACAGGGCGTCGAAAAACTGTTTTTCAAAAGGCATCAATTCCGTGCCAGCGTCTTTCAGTTTGAAAAACCGAATCTTGTCTTTGGCAAACAGGCCGCTTTTTTTCTCCATTTCCACCCGCAAATAGCCTTTGTTGGCGAGGTAGGGGATCAGACAAAGTATGTCGTTGTTATCGACGCTGTGGTCGACAAACCCGCCTGCCACAGCCGGCGAAATACCCTCTGGCGGGAAATATTCGGTCATCACGGGTTGTTTGCGGTTGCGGGCCATGAATACCGCCAGAATACCCGTGAGCAGAAAAAGGATTGGCGCCAAAAGCAATCCGTGTTGCTCACGCAAGTATTCCCAGTCGCTCATGGGTTGGAAAGCCTCGCCGGGCAGACGCACGGCCACCGTGACACTTTCTTCGGGCATCAGTTTTTGTGTACACCTGCCGCGAACGCCATGTGGCGACACCTGTAATTCAGCATCCTGGGCAGTAGAGCCACGCGGCCCGGTATAGCAACGTACATCATTGGTAGTGAGTGCAATACGTGCCGGATAATTCACCTCAAATTCAAACGCTTCGGTGACCACACGCCAGGAAGTGCCCAGCAAATCCCAGTAAAATTCACTGTGTTCTTCGAAAAAATTCAAAGGATTCAACACCCTGTAAGAAATGCGATACACCTGTCGCCCATTTACATACAAATCCGGATCACCAATTTTCAGCATCAGGTTATTACCTTCTTTTGACTGGCTGAAATCAAAACCCTCCACTTTGATGTCGCGGATGATACGTGTGACCGTTTTTCCATTCACCTCGCTTTTCAGGGGAATAGTGCGGAAAATGCCGTGACGCTGTTCCGAAAATTCTACCTCGATGGTTTCGGTAAAGTCCGCATAACCTTCTTCGGTAAAGGCTACCTGTACGAAGTAGTGCGTGATGGTGAAATATTCGGCCCGCAGCGGAATTGCCGTCAGCCAGCAAAACAGCAGTAGAAGCAAAGCGCGTGCTTGCATGGCGCTCAGAATTGAACTTTTACGTTTTGGGTTTCGGCCTCATCCACCTGGAGGTAATCCATACGGCGGAAACCGAACATGCTGGCAAACAGGTTGGCCGGGAACATTTCCACTGCATTGTTCATGTCGCGCACCGAGGCATTATAGTATCGGCGCGCGCGCTGGATGCTTTCTTCCAGTCCGCTGAGCGTTTGTTGCAGTTGCAAAAATTCCTGGTTGGCTTTCAGGTCGGGGTAGTTTTCGGCCAGGGCAAAAACAGATTTCAAGGCGCCGGAAAGGGCATTTTCTGCTGCGCCACCATCGGCGCCACCCGCCGACATGGCCTGGCTGCGCAGTTGAACGATTTTCTCCAGCGTGCCGCTTTCGTATTGCGTATATCCTTTGATCGTGTTGACGAGGTTAGGGATGAGGTCGTAGCGCTGTTTGAGAAAAACGTCGATGGATTTCAGGGCTTCTTCAGCGCCATTGCGCAAGCCTACCAGGCGATTGTACAGGCCGGCTACTACAAGGCCGATGACGACGAGGAGAATGAGGAAAATAAGACCGCTGCTCATGTTGTTTTGTTATTGGTTATCCGTTGTTGGTTATCTGTTATCCGTTATTGGTTATCAGGGTCGGTAGGAAAAGTGGGTAATTGTTTTCTTGTATCATTCAAGAATGCAGCGAAAGTGCAGGTGTGTAAAGGCGTGTAGTCTCATTTTTCAGATGAACGATACCAAAACATCTGCGAAAATACCTCAAATGAATCATTTCTTTCTTGGAAAGAAGAAAAGATTATAGAATAGTTATGATGGGGAAAACATATAATTTTGCGGGCGGTTTTATTGGGAGGTGAATCAGGATTTTAGGAATTTGCAGGATTAGAAGGATTCCCGACGAGGCGTAAGAATTTGAAAGATTAAGTGGATGGATATTGCAAATAATTGTCAGCAATAAGATTTTCATTCATTTTAATAGCGTCAACGATTCGTCGGGAATCCTTCTAATCCTTTAAATTCCTAAAATCCTGGTTCCTGCCTTATCAACCCTCATCAACCTCATCAACCCTCATCAACTTTACCAACCTCTCTCGCAATGCCCGTTATAGAACTAAAAATCCCGAATCTGGGTGAATCCATTTCCAGCGTTACTTTTTCCAAATGGCTGAAGCCTGATGGTTCCATAGTGTCTATGGATGAACCGCTGTGCGAAATTGAAACAGAAAAAGCCAATCAGGAACTCTCGGCGGACTCGGCAGGCAAACTGACCTGGGTGGCCAAAGAAGGCGAAGACCTTCCGGTAGGCGCCTTATTTGCAAAAATAGATACCGACGCCAGCGGAAGCGCAGGCAGCAGCACACCTGCACCGGCTGCTGAAACGCCCAAAACAGAACCGGCGCCCAAGGCCGTCGAACCGGCCACCCAGCAAGCCAACTATGCCACGGGTACGCCATCGCCCGCTGCTGCCAAAATACTGGCAGAAGGCGGCGTAGAACCCGCCGCCGTGGCAGGCACGGGCCGCGATGGCCGCATTACCAAAGACGATGCGCAAAAAGCCGTCGAAAATAAAGCGGCAGCGCCCGCTCCACAAACGCCTGCGCCTGTTGCGCCTGCGCCGGTAGCATCGGCTCCACAAGCCGCATTCAGCCGGACCGACAACCGTCAGAAAATGACCCGCATGCGCCGCACGATCGCCAAACGCCTCGTGAGCGCCAAAAACAACACGGCCATGCTTACCACTTTCAATGAAGTGGACATGAGCGCACTGATGGCCCTGCGGGAAAAATACCAGGACGCTTTTGTAAAAAAATACGGCATCAAACTCGGCTTCATGTCGGTATTTGCCAAAGCCTGCGCCAAAGTGCTGCTGGAAATGCCCGAAGTGAATGCGTTTATTGATGGCGATGACGTTATTTACCACGACTATGCCGACATCAGCGTGGCCATTTCCACACCGACAGGGTTGGTAGTGCCACCGATTCGCAATGTGGAAAGCCTGAATTTTGCAGAAGTAGAACTGAAACTCAAAGAACTGGCTGGCAAGGCCCGCGATGGCAAACTGTCGCTGGAAGAAATGAGCGGCGGCACCTTTACCATCACCAACGGCGGCGTATTTGGCAGCCTGATGAGCACGCCGATCATCAACGAACCGCAAAGCGCCATCCTCGGCATGCACGCTATCAAGGAGCGCCCGATTGCAGTAGACGGACAAGTGGCGATTCGCCCGATGATGTACCTGGCCCTGAGTTATGACCACCGCATCATCGATGGCTCTACATCGGTTACGTTCCTTGTAAAGGTCAAAAACCTGATTGAAGACCCGATTTCTCTTTTAATGGATTTGTAAAAACCATGGAAAGTACCAGTACCAAAACGCCGAAACGCCCGCTACACAACCGGGTCAATCGCAGCGAACTCAAGGAACGTATGCGCCAAAGCCACGAGCAGCGCGTCACGCTTTCCTACTACAAATACGCACGCATCGAAGACCCGCAGGCGTTTCGCGACCAGTTGTTTCGCCAGTACAACGACCTGGGCGTACTGGGTCGCATCTATGTGGCACAGGAAGGCGTGAATGCCCAGATTTCGGTGCCGCAGGAGCAATTCGAGGCTTTTCGCGAATTGATGAATACCTACGACATGTTTCGGGGTATGCGCCTCAACATTGCGGTAGAAGCCGAAGGAAAATCGTTTTTTACCCTTACCATCAAAGTGCGCCATAAAATTGTGGCCGATGGTATCGACGATCCCGATTTCGATCCGGCGCGTACCGGCACGCACCTCAATGCCGAATCCTGGAACCGCCTGGCCGACGACCCCAATACGGTAATTGTCGACATGCGCAACCACTACGAAAGCGAAGTGGGCCATTTTGATAAAGCCATCACGCCCGATGTGGCTACTTTCCGCGAAGAACTGCCCTATGTGGCCGATCTGCTGGCCGAGTCAAAAGACAAAAACATCCTGATGTATTGCACGGGCGGTATTCGTTGTGAAAAGGCCAGTGCCTATATGAAATATCGCGGTTTCGAAAACGTATTCCAACTTGAAGGCGGCATCATCGAATACGACCGACAAGTGAAATCCAAAGGACTGGAAAACAAATTTGTGGGAAAAAACTTCGTGTTCGACGAACGCCTCGGCGAACGCATCAGCAACGACATCATTGCCCAGTGCCATCAGTGCGGCGCCCCGGCCGACACGCATATCAACTGTGCCAATAAATTCTGTCATATCCTCTTTATCCAGTGCGATAGTTGTGGCGCTCAGTACCACGGCTGCTGCTCGAAGGAATGCGCCGATTTTGTGCAACTGCCGGAGGACGTTCAAAAAGAACGCGCACCATCGATGGTATTCAATGGATCGAAGTTTGGAAAAGGGGCGTACAAGGCGTTCCGAAAATCTGGACAGTCTTTGAGAGAGGTGCAAGAGGTGAGAGGTGAGAAGTGAGAGGTGAGAGTGCGTAGAGTTGACCGCTCCGCTATGACAATCCATTTCTTATAAGCGGAGCGGTCAACTCTACGCACTCTCACCTCTCGCCTCTCACTTCTCACCTCTTTTTTCCCACTTCCACTATTTTTTCGTTTTTTCGCGGGTCAAATTTTCTAACCGACTGATTCGGCATGTCCAAACAGCGTACACCAGCACCCTCGCGCCCAGGCGCCGCCCAGGCCCGGCAAAACACGGCAACACAAGCACTTGCGGCACTGCCTGACTTTTTCCGCAACACCCTTTTGCAAAGCGGACTGATCTTCGCCTTTTCCTTTTTGTTGTATGCCAACACCTTGACACACGGTTTTGTGCTCGATGATGCCATTGTCATCACCGACAATATGTACACAACGAAAGGTGTGGAAGGCATACCGGGCATTTTATCAAAAGAAACTTTTTTCGGTTTTTTCAAGGTAGAAGGCAAGGAAACGCTCGTGTCGGGCGGCCGTTATCGCCCCATGACGCTGGTGCTTTTTGCCATGGTGTATGAGGTGGCTGGCGCGAGTCCGTTTGTATTTCACCTGCTCACCATTCTGTTGTTTGCCGCCACCTGCGTGGTGTTGTACCGCACCCTACTTTTGCTGCTGGCACCCCGGGGCGACGATTATGCGGCGCTGTTTTCGTGGCTGGCGGCTTTGTTGTTTGCAGCGCATCCGATTCACACCGAGGTGGTAGACAATATCAAAGGTTGCGATGAAATTGTCACCTTGCTGGGCAGCCTGGCTACCTTGTATTTTGTGGTGAAAGCGCATGACTCGGGTCAACAAAAATGGAGCCTGCTGGCGGGTGTAATTTTCTTCCTGGCCTGTTTGTCCAAGGAAAATGCCGTGACGTTTGTAGCGGTTATTCCGCTGGCGCTGTGGGTGTTTCGCGGGGCATCTGCTGCATCTATTGTGAAAAACATGGCGCCTGTGGCCGTGGCATTTCTTGCATTCTTCTTTATCCGCGGCACGATATTGAACTGGAAATTTGGCGGTGCGCCGATGGAACTCATGAACAACCCTTATCTCAAACTTCAGGGCAATCAGTGGGTAGCATTCACCGGCGCAGAAAAACTCGCAACGATCTTTTACACGCTCCTGAAATACGTGGAACTGCTGTTTGTGCCGCATCCGCTGACGCACGACTATTACCCACGTACGATCGACATCATGACCTTTTCAAATGGCGCTGTACTGCTGAGTGTTTTGTTGTACGTCGGGATGGGTTACTACGCCATTGCAGGCCTGGGCAAACGCGATCCGCTGCGCTTTGGCATCCTGTTTTACCTGCTGACGCTGAGTATCGTTTCTAATATCGTGTTCCCGGTCGGTACCAATATGGGCGAGCGCTTTGCATTTATGCCATCCGTCGGTTTTTGCATGGTACTGGCATCCATTCTGTATTGGTTTCGCGCTAAAATGAACAACCTGAACGTGTTACTTGGGGTGTTCGGGGTCATTATCCTGCTGTTTTCCTTGAAAACCTTTACGCGCAACCCGGCCTGGGCCTCCAATGAAAAATTGTTTTTTTCGGATGTGGCTGTTTCCAGAAAAAGTGCAAAAATTCAGAATGCATGCGGTGGTATCCTCTTCGACCGGGCTACAAAGGAAACCAACGAAGTGCGCCGCAACGAACTGTGCAACCAGGCGCTCTCCCACCTCAACAAAGCCATTGAAATTTACCCCAACTACAGCGATGCCTATGTAAGTCGCGGTGGCGCCAATTACTACCTCAAATTATATGAACAATCGATTGCCGACTATCGCCGCGCAGTAGAACTGGCCTCTAATGACCCGCGCTGGAAAACATACCTGGCCCTCGCCCTGCGCGATGGCGGCCGGTACCGGGGCGAACAAAGAGGCGACCTCCCCGGCGCTGCACAGTACCTGAATGAATCGTGGCAACTCAACCCCAATGATGCAGAAACCGCCCGACTCATCGGCGTATCGCATGGCGTTTCCGGCGACAATGCCGGCGCCATCGAGTGGTTTACCAGAGCAGTGACCCTGGCGCCCAAAGAAGCCATTTACCTGTTTGATCTGGGGCAGGCGTATTCCGCTTCCGGCGACATGACCAAAGGTGAAGAATTGCGCCGCAAAGCATTGGAAATGGACCCGAAACTGCTGGAAAACAGGGGCAAAAAATAGGTAACACGGATTACGCGGATAAGGGACGGATTTTCACGGATAAGGCAACACGGATTACGCGGATAAGGGACGGATTTTCACGGATTGGATTAGTGGTAAAGAAGCATTTCTTTTTCTTCCCAATCCAATCCGTGAAAATCCGTCCCTTATCCGCGTAATCCGTGTTGCCTTATCCGTGAAAATCCGTCCCATATCCGCGTAATCCGTGTTCACGGTTTGATCAGTACCATCTGTGCGCCATCTGCCTTGGTTACCTCCTGATAGAACTTCCGCACCTCCTCATACCACGCAGCAGGCACCGATACAGGCAGCATTTCAATGCGGCGAACAACGCGCACTTCCTGCCCCTGCTGAATAGCCTGTAGTTCGTACAGGCCGAATTCCGATTCGATGCGCTTGGTGGGGGGCAGGTTTTCAAGGGCGTAACCGGCAGGCAACTGAAAATTAAAAGTGTCCGTGAGGGCATACGTTTCCCTCAGTTTCAGATCGAGTATCCGTTTTTCATTGGCAGGCAGGCTGCGCTTGAACGGTTTGATACGACTGACCGGCACAAACATGCGTTTACCTGAGCGTGTTGCAATACTGTTGGCTTTCAAGGCATATTGAACAATGGCCTGCGGCAAGGACTCCGATGATTCGATTTTCAGTTGTTGCAATTGCGCTACCGGGAAATCGGCATTTTCAATAAAGGTTTTTTCCTGATCGGCCTGCTTTTGCACTGTAATGAGATCGCGATATGGTTCGTGCAGTTCGCCGGCGTATTGCAAATGTCCCTGCACCTCGGCAGCGCCAGCCTCGTCGAGCCGGATGGAAAATTGCCCGCTGCGCGTATTATCGGCCAGCGTCAAAGTGGGCGTTTGCATAATGCTTCCGCCATCCGGCATCAGCACGAGCGCCTGCCGGTTGGATGTAAAGTCGCCCAGGTACCCGGTCGGAAGATTGGTACTGGTACATTCGAGCCACATTTTTTCAGAAGGCACATACAGAATAACATGGTTGGCGTAGGGTACAGGGGAGTCGTCGGTCCATTCCGGCGCGCCTTCCGCCCCGGCGAAAATATTGGCCATGTATGACTCGATACCGGCGGCTTTCAACATGGCATGCATGTAATTGGTAAGCGCTTTGCAGTCGCCATATTTTTTCTTTTCTACAAAACCGGCATCGAGGGTTTGCCAGCCCCCGATGCCGATCTGGATGCTGACGTACCTGTGGTTTTGCTTCAAATACTTGTACAAGGCATCGATTTTTTCGCGGGTAGTCTGCTTGTCTTTTATGAGCGCCAGCACCTTGTCCTGCATCTCGGGAGAAAGGGCGTCGCGGTCTTTGTTGAGTTCATAAAAAAACGCGCTTATTTGTTTCCAGTCGCTGAAATTACCCGCATGCCCGTCAATGGTAATTGCCTTGGGCGCAATGGTTATTTTACAATATTCATTATCAAAATATGGGTGGAACGACTCTTTCGGAATGGCTGGCAGGTTGGCAAATTTCCATTCCAGCGTTTTCATGCCGTCGGCTTCTTTTGCAACAGGCTGCACATCCACATGCAGTCCCTTCCAGGCATATTGATATGCAGACGGGGCCGACACCACGACCGAAGTGCTCAGGACAGAACGCGCCAGTTTTTGAACGACAAACTCGGGAATGCGGAAAAAACCTTTCAACGTTTTTTTTACCCTGAATTCTACTGTGTACGGGTACTGGCCGTATTCGAGTTGCAGTGCTTTTACCCGAGAGTTGCTGTATTCGTTTTCACTGGAGGCGCTGACATCCAGCACATCCTGTTTTTTGCTTTCCCTGACGAGGTTACCATTGGCGTCGTACAAACTGCCTTTAAGTGATTTTACTTTTTGAAACTCATTTTCCAATTCGGTCCAGATCGCTTCCGATTCGGCCTCCTTGCTGAGCAAAGTCACTACCACCCATTCCTCCATGTCGGCTTCATCAGGGGCTGTTACGGTAAAACGGGTTTCGTGCGCCCGCACAACGGCATGAGCGCCTGTGAGATACGCGGGCGGAATATCAGCGGCGCGATACAATGGCTGGGCTGAAAGGCCCTGAAAGCACAGCGACACAAACAAAAAAAGAACAATGCGCATGAGAGGGGTCAAACTTTTTTGAGGACAAGTTGGGATTGCATTTTTTCTACTACAATTTCAAAAAACTGCCGCAAGGCGCCGTACTGCTCGGGTGAAAATTCCGTCTTGGCAATGTTCATTTTCAGGATTATCTGAACGCCGCCTGTCGGTGTTTTGGAGCAGTTAAAACTCATTTTTCCGGCATTCTCCGGCAAATTCACCCTGCCTGCCTGCGGCAATTCCTCCAGTTGGTAGCCTTGCGGCAGGGACAGGTCTAGCACATATTGCGCCTTGAACGGGGTTTCAAACTCCACCGGATAACTCCGGGAAAGCGCCTTGAACGGGTTTTGGGAAATAAAAAAGTCCAGCACCGAAGGGCAGTAAATAAAGTCATTGACTACGGAAGCCGCCCCCGTCACCTGGCAGTTGAATTTTGCGGACAGCGGCTGATCCAGCAACTCGGTTTTGGAAAACGAGATAGAATCGAATTTGATCTCCATTTCCGAGGTTCCAAACTGCTTGCGCAAAAAAACCGAAGCCTTGGTGGTGTCGAGGCTGCCCCGCCAGTCGCTGGCAAAATTTCCGGTCGTCTGAATGCTGAAGTTGCCGTTCATGGAGCCGTCTTCCTGTAGTTGCATTTTGCCATACCAGGTTTGCGAGGCTTCGGGTGCGCCGATGTCGATCCATTCCGGGGTGCTTTTATCGACCATCCAGCCAGCGCCGTGGTAAAACTCCATGCGCAGTTGGTTCAGCGGCTGGTATGGATCGGTGGCGTCGATGATGGTAAATTTATCACCATCCTGCACCAGGGCCAGCACGGCGTTAAATTGCGTCAAGAAGGGATATTGCGGATACATCTGGCCATTGGAGCGGGTGCTGAGCAGCAGCGGTATGGCTTTCAGTCCTGCTTTGCGGAGCAGCGCTACGACAGACAGGTTGATGTCGGCGCTGCTGCCCGATTTTTTTTCAAAAGCATCGTCCAGGTCGTCGTCGGTAGTAAAGCGGTAACTGCCATTCCATTTGATATTGGAACTGACAAACTTGCGGGCTTTTTCAATTTTTTTATCCGGCGTGTCGTCTGGCGCAAGTGTGGTGCTGTATGCCGTCCACAGGTTTTCAAAATTGCCCGATTTCTTATACTGAAGGCCAAAATGTTCGAGGTCTTCGAGTTCTTTGGCCAGTTCTTTCCAGGTACTGATGATGGTTTTGGGTGTTTTTTCAGGAATAATGATCGTACGAAGTTGAAACTTGATGGACGTGTACTGATCTTCCATACAAGCGATATAGGGCTCTTCTTTGAGGGCCGGGTTGTTGGCTACGCCCCAGCGATTGTTGTAGCAGTTGTGCCCGTCGGGGTCCATGCCTTGCGTTGTTTCTTCGAGGTCGAACGGTCCACTGATATTGCGCAGAATCACATAATCGTAGTATTCCGGGATAACAGTTTCGAGTTCGCTCCAGCGCACTGGAATGTCGTCTTGGAAGTACCAGTTGTACAATTCGAGCAAATCATCCGATTGCTTTTGGTATCGGTATTCGATCACTGCGCCTTTTTGCAGGCCAGGGATAAATATTTTTTTTACAGAACGGCGCGGCCCCAGTTTTTCGGTGAACACATTGTCCGACTTGATCTTTGTTTTTACGCCATTGGGCGAGGTGACCTGCACGTCGAGGTCGCGGAGTTCGTCCTCGCGTTTGCTGTCGTAGTAGGAAATGCGCAGATTGCCCTGATCGAAAGCGCTGGCATCGAGCACTTTGATGCGGCGCGTTCTGTAGAAGGTGACGGCGCCTGTGTTGGCGCGCACCACGATTTTACCAACGTCCTGCAACACCACTGCCGAAGCAGTGCTATCGCCGGGGTAAACGGTCATTTTTAGATCACTTTCGGGAATGTCGCCCCATTTCAGGGCACGTTGCTGGCAAAACAATAAGGAAGGGAAAAGGAACAGAAACAGGGCTGCAATGGTGTTTTGACGATTCATTTTTTAGCGGTTCGGTGTGAAGGAATGTTCAAAAATATAGGCTTTCATTTTACCCGTCAGGGCTTTAACTTATACAAGATGCTTTTAATGAGTAGGGTCAGGCTTTTTTCAAAACCAGTTGGGTTTGTGTTTTTTCCACCACGAGTTCAAAAAACTGGCGCAGGGCGCCGTACTCCGATGCCTTGAAATCGGTTTGGGCAAGGTTCATGCGCAGGTTGACCTGCAATACGCCGTGTGCATTTTTGGAACAGGAAAAACTCATTTTCCCGGCATTATCGGGCAGGTTGATGCGTGCCGGCGGCGGCAATTCCTCGATAACATAGCCTTCCGGAAGGGCAATGTCCATTACATATTGCGCTTTGAAAGGTGTGACAAACGAAATGGGCAGTTCGCGCTGAAGCGATTTGAAGGGGTTGTCGAGTATAAAAAAATCGACGACGGGCTGCAGGTAGATAAAGTCATTGACGGCCTGACTGGCGCCCGACACCTTGCATGAAAATCGAACGGATAGCGGCTGGCTGATGTCGCGCAACTGACTAAACACGATGGAATCGAAGGTGATATCGGTGTGGCGCACAGCAAATTTTTTGCGCAGCAGTTCCACCGTTTTTACTGTGTCCAGTTCGGCGCGCCATTCGGAGGCGATGTTGCCCGTCACTTGCATCTGAAAACTGCCCGAAAGAACGCCGTCATCGCCGAGCGTCATTTTACCGTACCAGGAATGCGCCGATTCGGGGGCGCTGATATTCAACCAGGCCGGATTTTTGGGGTCGAGCATCCAGCCGGAGCCGTGGTAATGCAGTGATTGCAAATGGTTGATAGGCAGGTAAGGGTCTGTGGCATCTAACACAAATGCCGTCGTGCTGTCTTGTTTAACCACCGCTACCAGGGAGTTGAATTGCGGAATAAACGTCTGATTGCGGTACATGGCGCCGTTGTCGCGCGTACTTAGCAGCAAAGGATACACTTTTACGCCGGCTTTTCGCAGCAATGCTACAAGGGCGAGATTGAGTTCGCTGCTACTGCCTGTTTTTTTCAAAAATGCGCTATCCAGATTCGATTCGGGCAATATCTGGTACGAGCCGTCCCATTTCATATGGGTGGTAACAAATCTAAGGGCCTTTTCGGATTTTTGCACGGTCGAGTCTTCCGCAGCAAGTTGGGGCTCGAAGGCTGTCCACAAACGTTGGAAGTTTTCGATTCGGTTGTATTGCCCTCCGAATTCTGTAATTTTTTCCAGATCCCGCGCGATCTGTTTCCAACTGGCAGAAACGGGGTATCTGACATACCTGGAAATGCTGTAGGAACGGAGGTTGAACCGGATAAAATTGCGGTACTCGTCGATGGAAGTAATAAAGGGCTCCTCCTTCAGCGCGGGCACATTCGCCATAGCCCAGCGCTTGCTATAAAACAGGTAGTTGCCTTTCTGAATGTTTTCCAGTGAATCTTTCAAAACAAACAGGCGGGTCGTATTGGCTACTGCTACGTACTGTAAATTGTCGGACGAATACAGGTTCAACTCGCTCCACCGAATCGGAATTTCCTCCTGAAAATACCAGTCATACAAGGAAAGAAAGTCGTCCGAACGCATTTTGTAGCGATACTCGATGATCGAACCTTTCTGCAGGTTGGGAATAAAAACTTTCTTGGCCAGTACGTTGCGCGAAATCCTTTCGGTAAATACGTTGTCCGACTTCACCTTTCGGGTATGTCC
>JAEUUT010000128.1 GCA_016787415.1 Saprospiraceae bacterium
TTTATTGAGCCAGAACAACGGCGGTACCATCATTTTTAGCGGCGCGAGCAAAAGCCTGACCAGCCTCACTACAGTGGGTGTCAGTATGTTTAATTGCATAGGCACGACGGTCAACTTCACTAATGGTGGGCTGGTCATCAATAACACAACTGCTACAGGTTTTCAAGCTACCAGTGGCGGCACGCTGACGGTGCAGGGCACAGGCAATACGATCAACAGCGGCACAGCCACAGCGCTGATTGTGATAAATACCAACATCGGAGCAGGCAACCTGAATTTTCAGAGTATTTCATCTAATGGTGGAACGGCCGCCGGAATTATCCTCAATAATACAGGCACGATTGGTGGACTTGTTGTAAGCGGCGATGGCTCCAATACGACCAAAGGCGGCAACGCTTCCGGCGGAACGATTGCCAACAAAAGCGATGGCGGCACGAATGACAGTGGTTTGGTTGGTACCGCTATTTTCCTCAACAACACCTCCAATGTCGTGCTGCGCCGGATGCAAATCAACGATTGTCAAAACTTTGGCATCCGGGGACTGGACGTAGGCAATTTTACCTTCCAATACAGTACTATCAATGGCTCGAATGGCAACACCAGTGTAGGCACAGAAGATTGTATCGGGTTTGGAACTTCACTGCCTGCCGGGGCAAATGGCTTGAAAAACGGTGCTACCGTCCTCATTGATAACTGCATCATAAGAGGCGGTATCGAGCACAATGTAGAGTTTTACAATATTGCCAATACTTTCAGCGCCACCATTTCCAATTGCAACATTACCAATAATTCGTTGGCATCAGGTGGCGACGGGATACAGATAGAACTGCATACCGACTCGAATGCAGGTACAGCCGCTGCAAACGGTACTTTTTCTATTCAGAACTGCTTCTTCGACGACAATAAATCGCAACCGCTACAAGCTGCAGCGAATGGAGATTCTTTCATCGACATCACCATCAATAACTGTATGGTACAAAAAACAACCCAGGGAAATGAAGGGTTTGTACTTTCCAATGGCACAGACGGTGATATGGTGGCCCATGTAACCAATAATATGATTACCGGTGTCGGTGGCGCTGCTATTTTCGTGGGACAAACCCCTGGTAATGCAACGGCCAACTCCTCCCTGACAGCCGTGATATCCGGGAATATGATCGTACACCCGACTACTGCCACCAACTCGGCCATTCTTGTGTTGTTGACCAGTTGTGATGGCGGGTTTTGCCCTTTGCAGGCAGCGACTGCCAATATTTTGATCGACAACAACATGGTAACTCAAAACTCCACGGGTGGTGCCTCGCGCGGAATTTTGGTAGATACACCAGATAATAGTACCATGCCTTCCTTTACGGCGACTGTCACAAACAATACGGTTTCAGTGCAAGACAATGCCAACGGGGTTACAGGTATCGTCGTGCAAGCTCGAAAATCATCCACAGGTTGTTTTGATGTACGGAATAACACGGTCACATTTCCTAATGGAACGCCTGGAGGCGTATTTGGACTTAGAGTGCGACAGTCAGACTCCGGTACCGCCAACCTCGAACAGGGTATTTCTTCCGGCGTAGCGGCAGGTGTGCTGGCTGCTAACAACCCCGGCTCGACAACGGAAGTGCTGGGTACGGTAAACGTGGTTGCGAATAATTTTTGCCAAACCCCGCCAAACTAAAAACCTGCGCTGACACGATCGCTCCGGTAGGGTTTTGCGAAAATGAAGTGCAATACCTGCTGCGACCAATCATTACACCGCTCACGAACACTGATATACAAACCAATATGGCAACTGTGCGTATTTGTGTGCAGTGCTGCTTTTAAGTGAAATAATCCAGCCGCCCGGATTTTTCCATGCACCATCCAGGCCCGGCGCCCAACCAAATCATTTTTCTGTACGGCTTGCATTCTTTCATTTTTAAAGCAAGAAGAAATGCAACGCATTGTACTACAATTAATTGTGCTGTTTTTGTGTGGGTTGTTCAGCATGACAACAACCAGGGCGCAAACCATCGTCCCCACCCAAACCGACGAAATTATCATCGACAACGGGGCTTCGGGCAAGGCCGATCCGGGCGATCGTATCCGCTATAAGGTGACGATCCAGAACACCGGCGGCCAGGCCGGCAACAATACCCAACTGAACATCGTGCCCGACCCGCGTACGACCTTCGCGCCGGGTACGTTCCGTTCCTCTCCGCTGGCCCTGCCCGATGCCTACACCTGCACCGGCAATGTTGGACTGAATGTACCTGCTGCTAACGGTGTAAAAGCCAATGATTTCGACGACAACACGGCCGGGCTGACGATTACGGCAGGCACCTTCGCCACCACGCAG
>JAEUUT010000132.1 GCA_016787415.1 Saprospiraceae bacterium
GCCCATTTCGTATAGGATTCAATATCAGTGCGTTGTGCGTCTTTTGTAATCGTATGAACAAGATCATGCTCGGGCGCCAGTACCATGAATGTCACGCCATAAATCGTGTCTACGCGGGTGGTAAACACTTCAATCTGCATACCATCATGGCCTTCCACGTCGAAGCGCACCGAAGCGCCTACCGAACGGCCGATCCAGTTGCGTTGCTGCTCTTTGATAGAATCCGACCACTCAATTTCATCCAGTCCTTCCAGCAGGCGGTCGGCATAGGCCGTGATGCGCATGTTCCACTGGTTCATCAGTTTGCGCTCGACAGGGTGACCGCCGCGTTCGGAAACGCCGTCTTTTACCTCGTCGTTCGACAAAACGGAGCCCAGCGCCGGGCACCAGTTTACATACGCTTCGCCCGGGTATGTGAGGCGGTATTTCAGCAGCAACAACTGTTGTGCGCGTTCGTCCATTGCATTCCACTCCGACGCGCTGACGGCAGGTGTGTCATCATCGCAGACGGCTCGAACGCCGGAATTGCCGTTTTTGGAAAAAATGTCCACCAGACGGCTAACGGGCTGGGCTTTGTTTGAATCCAGATCGTAGTAGTGATCGAACAGTTGCATGAAAATCCACTGCGTCCACTTGTAGTAGGCCGGGCTGCTGGTACGCACCTCGCGGCTCCAGTCGAACGAGAACCCAATATTGTCCAACTGTTCGCGATACCGTTCAATATTTTGTTCGGTAGCAACTTCCGGGTGAATGCCCGTCTGGATAGCATATTGCTCGGCAGGCAGCCCGAAAGAGTCGTAACCCATCGGGTGCAGCACGTTAAAACCGCGCAGGCGTTTGTAACGCGCCAGAATATCGGTAGCGATATAGCCGAGCGGGTGACCCACATGCAGCCCCGCGCCGGAAGGGTAGGGGAACATGTCGAGGATGTAGAATTTGGGCTTATCAGGTTGATTTTCAACTTTGTACGTCTGGTTCTCTTTCCACCAGTTACGCCATTTCGGCTCGATGTCGCTTGGACGATACTCCATTCTAGAAAGTTCGAAGGTTGATAATTCGCGGTTTAAATCGATATGGAAACGGCTGCTGCTGCTGTTTTTGTTCCCAATCGGATACTACCATGCTTTGTTTTGCGGAGCTGCGAAATTAGGGCTTTTAAAGCAATTATATTTTTATTGTCTATCTTATGTTTGCTGTTGAAAAAAATAAACGTGTTTATGGCTGCATCTTCTCCTTCGGAAACCACCGAATACAGGCTCACTCAATACTCTCATGGCGCGGGCTGCGGCTGCAAAATCGCCCCGCGTGTACTCGATCATATCCTCAAATCGGCTACACCTTCTACTGTTTTTCCATCATTGCTCGTCGGAAATGAAGAACGCGACGATGCCGCCGTTTTCGACCTGGGCGATGGTACTGCCTTGATCAGTACCACCGACTTTTTTATGCCGATTGTAGACGATCCGGAAGATTTTGGCCGTATTGCATCGGTCAATGCCATCAGTGATGTGTATGCGATGGGTGGAACGCCTTTGCTGGCTATTGCTATCCTGGGCTGGCCCATCAACACACTGCCCCCTGAAGTGGCCAATCAGGTCATTGAAGGCAGTCGAAAAGCCTGCGCCGAAGCAGGCATTCCGCTGGCTGGCGGGCACAGTATCGACAGCCCGGAGCCCATTTTCGGACTGGCAGTAAGTGGCCGCCTGCCCATTGCCCACCTGAAAAAAAACGGCGGCGCTACCCTCGGCGCCCAGTTGTTTCTGACCAAACCGATTGGGGTGGGTATCCTGACGACTGCGCAGAAAAAAGGCTTGCTCCAGCCCGAACATGCCCAAATTGCCCCAAACAGCATGAAAAAACTGAACAAGGCAGGCGAAGCGTTTGGCGCTTTGCCGTACGTGCAGGCTATGACCGACGTAACCGGTTTCGGGCTGCTGGGCCACCTCTCGGAAATGTGCGAAGCAAGCAATACCAGCGCCATTGTGCATATGGACAAAGTGCCTACGATCGACCGAAATATCCTGGACCATTACCTGAATCAAAAATGTGTGCCCGGTGGAACGATTCGCAACTGGGACAGTTACGGCCATAAAATAGCCGGCATCGACGATTATCGCCGCAATATTCTGGCCGACCCGCAAACCAGCGGGGGGCTGCTGGTAGCCATAGCGCCCGGCCATGAAGCCGATTTTAAGGCCGTAGCAGCCCGCGAGGGTTTCGAACTGGAATCGTTCGGCTTTATGATCGAATCGCAGGATATTCTGATTACTGTTGTGTAATTGTCATGCTGTACTACGCCCTTCGTCGCCTTGCCTATGGCATCCTGGTCATGATACTGGTGGTATGTACCATCACCGGCATCATTTACCTGGCTCCTGTGGACCCTGCCCAACTCACTTTCGGTCAGCGCAGCGACGCTTCTACGGTAAAGGCAAAAACGGCAGAGTTGGGCCTGAATCAGCCTTTGTACGTACAAATGGGGCGTTACTTAGCCGATATTTCGCCTATTTCCATAATAGAGGACAACCCTGAAAACAGGCGTCGGTATCATTTCATTTCGCTTTTTTATACAGACGCCGACCGGGCGTGGGTGCTCAAAACGCCCTATCTGAGGGAGTCTTTTCAGTCTGGCCGCCCGGTTTCGGAAATCCTGGCAGATGCTATTCCCAATACGGCCTTGCTGGCGGGTATTGCCATGCTGTTTGCCACCCTGCTCGGCCTTGCACTGGGCGTATGGGCTGCCGTAAAACCGCACACGCTGATCGATCACCTGATTGCTGTGTTGTCCGTTTTGGGGTATTCGGTGCCATCCTATGTTGCCGCCATGTTACTGGCCCTGGTATTCGGATTTGCGCTCGGCGACTGGACAGGGCTGGACGTGCAGGGGAGCCTGTATGTGCTCGACGACTTTGGTGATTGGGAACTTCGCTGGCGCAACCTGGTGCTGCCGGCCATAGCGCTGGGGATGCGCCCGGTAGCGCTCATCACCCAGTTGACACGCAGCGCCATGCTCGATACCTTGTCGCAGGACTACGTGCGCACCGCCACTGCCAAAGGACTGCCGCGCCGGCGTGTACTCGTGCTGCATGCCTTGCGCAATGCACTGAACCCGATCGTTTCGGCCGTTTCTGGCTGGTTTGCAGCCTTGCTGACGGGCGCATTTTTTGTGGAAAACGTATTCAATTTCAAAGGATTGGGCAGTGCCACTATCACAGCGCTGTTGAATTTTGACATCCCGGTGGTACTTGGTTGCGTATTGTTTACGGTGCTGGTATTTGTGGTGATCAACCTGCTGGCTGATTTGTTGTATGCATGGCTGGATCCGAGGGTGGCGTTGTGAGACGATGCTTCATCCGTTTTCCCATCCTCCTACGACGCTTCAGCACCCCATTTCGCCAACAACACAATTTGCCCCAAATGGTAAGCATCGTGTTGAATAATCCCTTGAATTTGTTCGTAATACGTCATGCCGTTTGTCGGGTAAATGTGTTCCAGTTGTCCGGAATCGAGTTGGGCTAAAAACGCCAGCCACCGCATTTGCGAATCCTCCAGTTGTTGCAACGTAGCCGCCCAGGCAGCATCGGAAGTGTCTGCAACCGGCTCGATATAGTTGCTGGAAGGGGTTTTGAGCACTTGGCCCTGTACTCGTTGCAATACATTTTCGCGCCAGGCGGTGAGGTGTACTACAATTTCCCAAATGGTGTTGCAATTGCCTAGCCGCTGCTGGGCTTGTTCGGCGCTGATGTTGTTCAATGTATTGACAAGCGTGACATCGATCCAGGGATGGCCGTTGTAAAGGTTTTTAAAAAGGGCGAACAGGCGTTGTGGTTCTGTCATGGCTATTGTTTTCGGAGTATTTTTAGTGCGTTTTGGATGCCTTCCACACCCGGTTTTTGATTGTAGGAAATAAGGTTGATTTCCAGTAACTCCCCCTGAATGAGCATAAACGCGTCCAGAGTATACTCCACACGAAGGGTGTGGGTATCTTCATGGCTTCTAACCGAGTAATACACGACCTCATTGTCTTCCGTTTTTAGTACCTGAAGTCTTTTTCGGTACTCCGGATTATTGCGTTGTATTGCGAATGTACGCCGTTCTTCGGCATCAGTGATTACATGAAAACTGATGATTGACTCATATTTTTCTTTATCATTCAGTTGTACGAAAGTAATGGTATTGGGAAAACCCATTTTCATGTTTTTCAGGTGGAGAGATGCTGCCAATTTCGCGTCGATGATACTGTCAATTTTTCCCTGGGTAGAAATGGCTTCTATGATAATGGTGTCTACTATAGAAGGAACTACTTCCATGCTTGTTGTATTTCGAAGGCTGTCATATTGCACAAAAAAGAACAGGCTGTTTCTGATGGTATGTACCCGATCCACCGCTGGCTTGTTCACCTTGTGATAGGCAGGAATGGCAACCTGCGCTCGACACCCTTCGTGGTTTACCCCTTCGATGATGGCGTTTTCAAACAACTCGTATTGATGAAAATAATCCTCTAACTGCCGGCCCTCCATGCGGGGTATGGTGGAATTATTGGCGCCCAGCAAGGAAAAATACCCTGAAACGGGGATATTATCCATCATCTCGAAAGCATTTTTCATATATTGATACATGGAAGAATCAATCGCAAGGGTAAATCGCTCTTCAAAATCCAAAAACTCGGCTTTTTTACGGGCCAACACTTTTCGATTGTTTTGGTGCAGGGCTGTAATTTGTTTGATTTCTTCTTCCGTCAATGCTTTTCTGGCAGCAGGAAAGTAAGATGCAAGCAATGGAAAATACGCGGGCATCACCGAATCAAATACGCTTTTCTGGCATTCCAGCGCTGCTTTGTAACGGATGCCTCGCTCCCTGGTACGTTGAATGAAGTCTGTCTGTTTGTTGTCCCAGTGCTGCAATACAATGCGCAAATCTTCCAGGCTAAGCCTGTTTTTATAATACTCCTGAAACATGGTTTTTATCTCCGGATACGTCATTTTGTCCAGCAAACCTGCATCGCGCATGAACATTTTGGTATCAGTACGGTAATGCTCATAAACAGTGTCTTGTCCTGCCGGACTAAGGGCTGAAAGTTCGTACGCAATCAAAAAGTCGGGCTTGCTAATTTGTGCGTGTAAGTAATTGAAAGTCAGAGTAATGCATGCAAACAAGAAGGTCGCTTTTCTCAACATTTTCAGGCGTTTATGGTGAAGCGTTATTGCAACTCAAGATACACAATTATGCATGTAGGCGGAACAAAATCTCTTTGAAATTGAAAATTTTTTCATGTTTGTATCTCCAACCAATCTCTTATGACCACACCCGAATATTCTTATATAACTGCCCATACTGATACAGATTTTGAAATGGCCGCCGACCTATTCCGCGAATATGCCGCCTCTTTGGATTTTGACCTCGGTTTTCAAAATTTTGAAGCGGAACTCCAACAACTTGATCGGCAGTACGGCCTGCCCGAGGGCGGATTGATCCTGGTGCTGGAACCTGAAACCAGCCTGGTCGTCGGTTGTGTAGGCGTCCGCAAACTGGAAGGCCGCATCGGTGAGTTAAAACGCATGTACATCCGCGATGCACACAGAGGAAAAGGTATTGGCAAGGGGCTGATGGACAAGGCTTTGCAACTGACCCGCGAACTGGGTTATACTCGATTGCGACTGGATACCATCGGCACCATGAAAGCGGCCATTGCCTTATACCAGCAAGTGGGTTTTTATGAAATTGAGGCATACCGGCACAACCCCAACGCCGATGCTAAATACATGGAAATCATGCTGATATAACCATTTGTCCGCCAAAAAAAATCCGCTGCCTCGTATATTCGAAGCAGCGGAAATATGAAAAAAACAACGGGTTTTACTTCCCTGAAACCGGCGCTTATTCTTTCACGATACGACGGGTAGCGATGCCCTTGTTGTCATCCTGCACACGCAGCAGATACATACCTGCCGGCAGTTGGCTCAGGTTTAGTGTAGCCTGACTGCCCGATACATTTTCCTGTACCATGCGGCGGCGACCGTCGATGTCGTACAGTTCGATGCGGCTGAGTTCGCCGTTTTTCAAACCAACTGTAATGGCTGCGCTGGTCGGGTTCGGGCTCACCAGCATATCCAGCGTGCTGGCAGGCTGACGCGTGGAGGTTGCGTTCTGCGAATTGAAGAAACGGTTGGCCAATACGCCAGCATCTCCGCTTACGAGGCTATCGAAGCCGCAGTTTTCGGTGATCCATTGCAGGAACTGCTCATCCGTATCAAACGTGGGCGCTGTGAGCCAGCAGGCAGGAATAGTGCCTACGAAAGCAGGATCACAGTTTTGAACCATATATTGCAGGAACTGCTGGAAGGTCAGGACGTTTGCCGGAAGGTCGAGCAGGCATGCTGGAATTTCCACGATGGTGGTATCCATTTCCAGCGGGCAATTGTCCATAGCATAACATACCACCTCGTGCACACAGTAGAACGGCCCTGCATTGGCCACGCAATCGTAGCCCTGTGCTACCAGATCGTCGATGGTTTGTTGTACAGAAATGGAGTCGCACGGATAGTGAATCGTCGTATCGATTGGCTGCGGGCAGTTTTCAAAAGCGTAGTTGGCTACATCATCCACACAAGGGAATGGGCCTGCGCCTTGCAGGCAGGTGTAACCCTGTGCGATCAGGTCGGCCTGGAACTGACCTACCACGGCCGGATCGCAGGCATTGGTATCAATCGGTGGTTCGCAATTGGCAAAAGCAAAGTCGAACACCTCGTCTACACAGGTAAATGGCCCTGCATTGATGAGGCAATCAAAACCTTGTGCGATCAGGTCGCTTTGAACCTGTGCAACCAGTGCCGGGTCGCAGGGGTTGTTGCCAGTTGTATCAATGGGTGTTGGGCAATTGGCAAATGCATAATCCAGCACTTCGTCTACGCAGGTAAATGGGCCTGCGCCGATCAGACAATCAAATCCCTGGGAAATCAGGTCGGCCTGGAACTGGCCCACGATAACCGGATCGCAAGGGTAGTGGATGGTAGTATCTATCGGTGTCGGGCAATTGGCAAAGGCATAGTCGAACACATCATTGACACAGGCAAACGGCCCGGCATTTTCCAGACAGGTGAAACCCTGCGCGATTAGTTCGGCCTGCAATTGCCCCACTACTGCCGGGTCGCAGGGGTTGCCGCCATTGCCGCCGTTGGGGTCGGGGCAATGGAGCAGTGCGAAATTAATCACCTCATCCACACAGGTAAAGGGGCCTGCATTTTCCAGGCAGGAAAAACCTTGCGCCAGCAGGTCGCTTTCTACCTGTGCTACGGCTTCGGGTGTGCAGGGGTTGTAGCCGGTGGTGTCGATGGGCGGCGGGCAGTGTTCGAAAGCGTATTCAAATACATCATTGACACATTCAAAAGGGCCGGCATTTTGCAGGCAGTCGAAACCCTGTGAAATGAGTTCGTTCTGAAGTTCGGAAACGGACGCCGGGTCGCAGGGATTGCCCGGTTGGGCTGCTGCCTGGTTTGCGCCAAGGCAAAGCAGCAGGACGATGAAGAAAAACTGTTTGATCATTGCGTAGTTGTTTTTGTGTATAAAGTTGTGAGCAGGAATTATGGCATGGCGAGGACATGAAACTGGCTTGTCGCCAGTCGGCAACCTCCTCATTTTGTTTGTTTTATGCGTCAGAAACGGGTCCGTAAACCCAATTGTAGCGATGTTCGCCGGAAGTGTGCGCTGCTGGGCGCAGTGCCTTGCAAGGCATCGCTGAGTCCGAGTATGGCGGAGGGCTTGAGTTGTATATCCAGCCAGGAAGTCAGGCGGTAATTCAGCCGGAGGTCGGCATAAACACCCAGCCCCAGGGTTTGTTTGTAAGGCATATGTTGCAAATCCATGACGCTGTTGGCCAGGCCCGAATCGGCGATATGTCCCTGTATTTTCCTGTAAACATTGGCGCTCATGCCGGCCGTCAGATCAAGGCTGAAACGGTGTCTCTGCCAGAGTGTGCGTCCGAATGCCAGCCGCAGATCGGCAGCCGTGTATCGGTTGTAATACGTTGCTTTTACCGTTTGGCTACCTGTAATGACCGTATCGCCATACACCCGCACTTGGGTGCCGATGGGTTCGTATTGCACCACGCCCAGCAGCACATTGGTCAGGGTGTATTCTTTCGATTGTTCGTATTGGTACACAAACTGGTCGTACCAGGTGTCATAGCGCAAGGCAAGGTCTACATAATTGCGCTTCGACACTTCCACCGAAATGCCCAGGTCTGTGCTAAGGCCGGGCAAGCCCGATTCTGTTCTCGAACGCAGCGCTGCGTATGTTGCCTGTTCTGCCGTTCTGCTTTTGAAATGTTGTTGTGCCAACACGCTGCCGGCGCTCAGGGAAATGGATTTGCGGATGGGCGTTTTTCGAGCAGGCCGGATAGGCGACAACGCGACTTTCATCACGGGCAGCGACAAAAACAATTGGGATGGCCTGGCTATCATGCCGGATGTTTTTTCTGGGAGCATCTCCAGCCACCACATACGTTGCTGTACTGCGGCAGGCGAAATGAAAGTCTGCCATGTCGAGGCATTTCCCGCTGTGCCTTGCAGCAGAGGACTGTCTGAATCGGTACGATCATTTTCAGGCGTCACTGCCGATGATGTGTTGCCGGAAATGATCGATGATTCATACACAGGCGCTGCGGCTGGCGCAGGCGGGAAAATGCTCAACAGGTCATTGTTCAAAATGCTTGTTTTCTGGGAGTCTTCATGGGCATTTGCAGGCTGGTTTTGGAGGTCTGGTAAAAAAAGTACAGGTGTTTCGGATGAATGGCCGGCTTCGGGAACCGGGTTGTTTGTAAGCTGCGAAAGGGTAGTAGTGTGTGTATTTGTTTGAGTTAAAGTGGTGCTTTCATGGTTAGTGTCTACAATGTTATGCGCCGGGCGTATTGTATTGGATACTATCTGATTCTCTTGACCAGCAGGAGTATTGGTATGCAGCGAGGCTTCTTCCAGCACGGGTGTTTGCAGGTGGGCGCCGCTGCGTTTTCCCAGCAGCCAGCAGGTACCACAAGAGCCAATCAGTAACATCATCAGCAAAATGCCGGATGTACGCTTCCATTTGCCCTGGCGCTTTTGCTGCTGTGTCTGCAAAGCCTCCCATGCTTCATCGAGTTGGATGGGCGATTCGTAGTCGCGCAGGCGCTTTTTGATATGGTCGAAGTCCTCTTTCATGTCAGAAATTCATGCATTTAGCAGTTTTTTTTTGGTCGCTCAGTTTTTGTCGCAGCATGGCTTTGGCTTTAAAAAACTGAGATTTGGAGGTTTGTACGCTGATTCCCAGGGTTTCGGCGATATCGGCATGGCTGAAATCATCCATGACATACAGGTTGAATACGGTTCTGTAGCCTACCGGCAATTCCTGAATGACTTGTAGAATCTGTTCTTCCGTCAGTTCATCGAGTCCGCCGATTTCCGTTTCTGTTTCTTCCGGAATATCGGGCAGCCGTTCCAGTTCGACCCACGCGGGCTGCTGTTTGCGCAGCATTTTAAGGGCGGTATTGACGGCAATTCGATTGATCCAGGTTACAATGGCTGCTTTTTCGGCGTCGTATTGTTCTATTTTTTCAAAAACAGTCAGAAAAGTCTCTTGAAGTATATCCTTTGCATCCAGCCCTTTGGTTTCGTACCGCCTGCAAGTTGTCAGTATCCTGGGGGCACAGCGATTGAACAGCAGGCGCTGCGCCTGGGCGTCTTTACGAACGCAGCCGGCAACGATGCTACCCAGGTCTTTTTCCCGGAAGGATGAAAAAATACTGATGACTTTCATGAAAGCGGATAACCGATTCAGTGTTGTTAGTTGGTTCTGCCGAAATAGCAGATGAAATCTCCAGAAATGCCTTTGTAAGAATTGTTTTGATCGTTTCGCATGATTCCACTGAGCCTTACCCGCGCCTGATCGAGGTGAAACGTGTCGGTGCCAATTATCTCCGTTCTTACCAATTCGATCACATCACTGATTTGAATGGTGACGTCATAGGCATCATACATTTCAAAGGAAATAACAGGGTCCAACAAGGGAAATTCTGCCGGATCGCGCCCTTCCACTATCCATTGGAATATCCGGGCCCGGGTGCTGTCGGTCATCGTGAGGGCGCAACAACCAGTGTAGATACCTTCCTCGATACGGGGTTCGTTGGGGCTGTGCGGGTCCCAGTGCAACAGGAAAGATGGCCATTGTGCAACGACCGCCTGCAGGTCGTATCCAGTGTTTTCATTCGGATTGGCCGGGTTGCCGCCCAACTGCATTTGTGTAAAAATGGTGTCGGCTGGCAGCGGGCTTGTGCCCAGCAGCAGGTTGCCGTAGTAGTTAATCAGTGTTGTATCCGGCACTACCACCGGCGGGTGGTCGATCAGTTCGATCTGATCCTGCTTGCTGCAGCCAGCGAGGCCCAGCAGCAGCAGGATCAGTAATCGAAACAACAGGTTTGCCTTTCCGGTATTCATGTTTATTGTTGGCTTGTTACCTTTTATATCCACAAAGGGAAAAAAGGTTGCCTGAAAAAAACAGAAATATTTTCCGGACGGCTAAAATGGGCAAGAAAAAGGCTAAAAACAATACCCGGACGCCAACTGAAAACCCGCATAGGGGGCTCCTTTTCGACGATCATACGTGTCATTGCAAAAGATCAGCGACGGATTTAGATAAAAACCACTGCGCGTAGTCAGGCAATACCCTATGCCAAAGCAAATGGCGCGGCTGCGCAAATGCTCATAAGTGCCCTCTGGCAGGTAATACCGGGTATGGCGACTAAAAACCTGGCAATATTGTGCATCGATGGAAAAAGCGTGTCGTTCCGACCCAATGTAAAACTTGGGCCCGATATGCCAGGCAAAACGCACTTGAGCATTGATCGGCGGCGTGATGCCTGCGGCCAGTCCGCCATGCCAGCCACGCCCACGAAGCAGCGCAAAACGTTCATAACTCAGGGCTGCAAATCCGGAGCCCAGAAAAACAGGAGGAGACACAGTGCCAGCCGGAAGGTTTGCGGTGGCTGTTCTTTTGCCTAGGTAGTCAAACTGAAAATAAATGGCGTTTTTTCGGGGAATGACAAGCGTAGGAATTTGAGCAGTAGCAGATACCGCAGCAGCAAGCAGGAAAAACAGTACAAATGACCTCATAGGAATACTTGTTTGGATATAAGTACCAATTCAATATTAGTTGAGTCTATGGACTTTGACTTTTGCGCTCTAACTGCGTTTGTTTTTCGTTACAATACCTGTGCATTGCGCCTCAAAACAGCCTGGTTACAGCACAAAATCCTGCGTCCATAGACACAACTAATATTGAATTGGTACTTAGCACAAAAGTATTGGTGGGTATTGGCCTGTTTTTCCTGACTTGCGCAAATATTGAATTTGTTTTTATTGAATATACTACCTGTACAGGCCCTCTTTTTCTACAATCAACCGATCCACATAATCGCTGAAATCGGCAGCGCTTCTGATCGAGCGCATTTGTTCCATTTGCCTTTCCAGCGAATCTTTCAGGCCCATGGCGACATCTCTTTTTTCGTTCACGTTTCCGAACAGAAAAATGGCGTTTCCACCGTTCCCTTTTGCGGCTGGCAGGTAAAATTCTACGATGGCATTGCTGCTGTATGGATCTACTACAAAACAATGCAACGGGTAGTGCAACTTCTCATCCACGCGAATATGAAGCCCATGATGGCCTTCATATTCACCTATGAATTCAGTAAACTTTTCCGTCCACAACGATTTGTACCACCTGCCATTTGTCTGATACAAGAGTTTGTCGTGGTACTGAAGCCTGTAGACCCTGTTGTCCGGGCTTTTGTCCAATAGTCTTCTGTACGGGTTCAGGTACTGATCCATCACATCTGGCGGGCATGCATTGTTCAAACCTCCTCCCGTGATATAAATGGATTGCTGTGCCTTGTTCAGATAATTCACCATTTTTTCATAAAAAGGAGCATCGAATACATCATCGTGCCGCTGGTGAATATCAATAAAAGAATGGGCATCCCTTGTTACAATTTCCTCTTTGTTGGAAGGCAGTTCAAGCAGGAAGTCCTCTGCGCTGAGCATTTCATCTATCACCAGGCAAAGGCTCCGTGTAATTTGAGCCCTGAATTTCTGCAAGTTTTCTGATGATTCGGTATTCCGAATTTCCTGTTTGATCAGTTGTATATAGTTGGCCTGAATACTGACCACCATATCTGCCAGTTCGTTGTCATTTTTTTGGGCGATAATATTCTTTAAATGATCTATCACAGTGCCAATTTTTCCGGCACTTACATATTCTTTTAATTCTTTTCTATTCATAAAAAACTGTGTGACTTGTTTTTAGAAACCGTCTGTCCTTCCCGTCAAGCCGAAAATTACATCTTTTGACTCTATACTTTATCTATGTTTTTTGGCAATAGAACGCGGCCAAAAATACTAGATTTGCCAAGTGCGAAGAGGCAGGTAGCACAGACTTTAGTCCTAACAGTAGTGCCACATCTCCAACAACGTATTTACATAAACATGCGTTTTGGATAAGTTTTGTGTGAGATGGGAAGGGCGTGAGCATACTCATCGTGCTATACTGTACTTTTTCCTTGATGAAAAAGTACCAAAAAATCAAGGCTTTATTCAAATCCTGCGATTTTGCCCTCCTTGGAAGCGGGTTCGCACCCAAACTCGCCCCGCCTGGGGCGGGGCTCAAACATGGGTGCTCTCAACCGCTCCCAAGGGCGCAAAATCGGGATTTGAATAAGGCCGTTCCGACACAGGCTTGGCCAGTATTATGATTTTCAAGCATTCACGCCATGTTTTTTGGCCACTTTATCCTAATTGATGTAAATGAACTGTTAGAATTGTGGCACTACTGTAGGACTTTAGTCCGTGCTACCAGTCCCTTCGCGCTTGGCAATTGTGCTATCGCCTCTATGTTATGACACAACAATAAACAGCAGGGGGCAATATGTGGATTTTTTCAAAAAAACATTCCGGGAAATCAATAGTACAGTATTCAAGATTACCGCAAGTAAAAATTCCACTGGCAACGCAGGCGAATTCCCACATTGTTCTGAATGGTGACCGGACGATCTTCGACATTGGCAAAAGCATATTGCAGACCGAGTTCGAACGTGAAAGACCTGTTGGTTCTACCTTCCCGGAAGGTTTCCTGCGCCCACGACAAAGATGGAATCGTAGTGGAATAATCGCCGAGTATCTGATTGACTCTCAAGGCAATACCATGTGCGCGAATTTTATTGACCTTCCTTTTTTGTTTCAAAAAACGGTTGCCAAAATAGGTGTAGCCAGCGCCGATCATCGGCTCCACATAAATTCCGTTGATTTCATCGTCCTGAAATTCAATAATCGTACCTGCGTAGGCACCTAATTCCGCTACATGGTGGCCCATCACATACCGTACCGGGATACCAAACCCGTCCAGAATGGATACACCGATACTGATCTTGCCACCGTATTCGGAGTAGTCGGATTGGGCGGTGGCGGCGCCAAGCGTAAGTAAAAAACAAAGGAATGTAGAGATGTAATGCTTTGTCATGTTGTGGTTTTTAATGAAAGTAAATGATTTGATCGTATCGTGCAAAAATGGAAATTCATGCAACAACATAGGGTTAAGTTCTTCGTAAATATTGTGTTAAAAAAATAATAAACCTCAAGCATTGCAAAGTGTGGAAGACACATTCATTCACAATAATTTTGCCAGCGTAAAAAGTTGCTTCAACAATGAAATCAATTCTGGTATTCGGTTCCACGGGGCATGCCGGAAAATCCTCAACCGAAACATGTACGACAAACTCGCATTCTTCGACGAAGTCATCAACCATGACCTGCTGGCGCCACCGACAGGTGAAACCTCCCTTGAGCAGTACTTTGAGGCACGAAAAAACTTTTAAACATTTTTCTATCCCTGTCCCTGTGCATCCCTATAAGCCCGAAACCGCCGCTCCAGCAGGTCTTTCAATTCCTCGAACGAACAGCGAATAGAACCGGCAGAAATGACCAGACCAGCCTTGAAAGTTTTGTGGTTGTGGCGCATCATAAAACGTTTGAGGGCACTCGGCTGCTTGTTGATGTATTGATCGATATTCCTGACTTTGATGCGCATGTAATGAGATCCCAAGAAGCTGCCTTCGCTGATTTCTTCCACGTCTGACCAGGGGATGAAACCGGCATCTACCGCGCTCGAATGATCGGTGATGCCTTCATCCGATACGATCAGCCCAGGTGTGCTGTCGCGCAATTTGTTGTAGACATAAACCAACAGCCACAGGAAAAATCCAATAGCCAGTACGGCTATTGGAATAAGCAGAAATGCTGCGCCGGGAAACAATTGGTTTATTTTTGCAGGACCGTCTTTCAGGATTTTTATGGCGCCATAGAATGTAGGAAAAAGGGCCGCTACAATTCCCAGCATCTTGTTCTTGCTTTGGGCGAACTGGATGGCATGAAGGTCGATAGGTACGGAGTCGGTATTCGTTGGCATAAATAACAGATGTTTTACGGCCGAAAAGTAGTAGAATGCTGCTGCGTGTTGCTCTTCTCCTGAAAAAAAAATCCATCACTCGAATTTTACATATCAAATTCAAAGTAATACGCCTGCTGCGCTGTTTCATCATACCAAAAATACTTGAAATACTGCCCCTCATTATTCCAGGAGTAAAGTTTTAGAGCGGCAATTTTCTTTTTGTCCCACCAGTCGAAATCAGATTGCAGGCCGAATGCGGGATCGACCGCTGCTTCGGAGACAGAAAGTTGGTGCTTTTCAATAATCCGCCTGGCAGTAGAGGGCTGGCACTGAAAAGCAAACTGGTAGTCGGCATCGATGCCGATTGCATCGCTGAAGCAATAAATATGGCGCACATCTTCCGTAGGCTCTACTTGCAAAAACTCTTTAAAACGTTCGCGGTTAAATGGCGTATCCGGCTGGTAGGCATCAAAACGCGGCGCCACCTGATCTATCACGCGGGTTGTTTTTTCCTTCCATCGTTGCCGTGTATGGTTGATTTTTTGGCAGGAAACAAGCAAACCTGCTACCATGACCATAAGTGGAAAATGTTTTAGCATCGGGTCTGTATTGTTAAAAGAGGCCTGAAATTATGCAGTCTTACTCATTGATACGCTCTATTCACTTGCCATTTTCCCCTTTCTGCACAATCTTTCCTCCTGAAAATCAAATATCAGATTTACTTGGAGCATTATTATCGGATATTTTCCAAATTAAACTTCCAATTATGAAGCAACTACCATTACTCCTTTTATTACTCCTGCTCCGGCCATTGGGATTGGGTGCACAGGTATGCACCGAACCGCAATCGTCTATCGATCTTCATGGCAACAATATTCAGGCGCGCATCCTGAATGGCGGCGACCTGTTCACCAACCACACAGAGGGTCGGTTCATTCCTAATCCGGATATCAACGGCGAAGGGCCCAGCACTTTTTTTACGGCCGGTCTCTGGTTGGGAGGCGTGGATGCGGCAGGGAACCTAAAACTGGATGCCACCACTTATCGGGGCAATGGTCATGTTGATTTTTTTGCCGGCCCGCTATCACCCGACGGTCAAACGGATGCGAGCACTTGCAGCAACTGGGACCGGCATTTTTTGGTAAGAGGTCAAGATGTTCAGGCCTTTTTGGCAGCATTGCCAACGCTGGCCAACGACCCGGTAGAAGCACAAGCGCAATTTCCGGACATCATGGGCTGGCCGGCAAGAGGCAACCCTTTTTTCCAAAGTGTCTGGGGCTTTGACTTGCCGTTTACCAATACAGCACTCGCTCCGTTTTTTGATGCGGACGAGAACGGCGTATACAACCCGCTGCAAGGCGACTACCCGGTCGTGGCACTCCGCAACAAACCTCTTTTTGTGCCCGATCAGATGGTCTGGTGCGTCTTCAATGATCAGGGCGCCGGAGCGCTTCACACAGCGTCAAACGGTGATGATTTTCCGGTAGAAGTACAATTGACGGCTTGGGCTTTTGATGACTCGCTTCTGAATAACACGGTTTTTACATCGCACAAACTCATTTTTCGGACTACCGAACAACTGGATTCCTGTTTCATAGGAATTTGGGCAGATTTCGATATCGGCTGTTATGCAGACGATTATATCGGCACCGCACCGGCACTCAATGCCATGTATGCCTTTAACCTGGATGCTGTAGACGGCCTGGTCGGTAATTCTTGCGACGGCATTCCTGTTTTTGAAAATATTCCACCCGTGCAGTCGATTACTTTCCTGAATACTTCGATGGACAAAGCGATTATCAATTCGCCCAATGCGCCGTTTTCACAAAACACCCCTGTTTCCTACTACAACCTGCTGAATGGACACTGGAGCGACGGAACGCCACTCACGGCTGGCGGTAGCGGATATTTGAGCGGCAATACTCCGGCAGATTTAATTTTTCCGGATGCGCCCAATGATCCCAACGGCTGGTCGATGTGTACCGCCAAGATTGCTTTTGGCGACCGACAGGGTGTGGCAAGTCACCGCATTGGAAGGATATTGCCTGGTCAGGTAGAGGAATTCACGCTTGCCTGGACCGTACACCCCAATCCGGAATTGCCTTGCGGACTTGGCAATACATTCGAAACTATTTCGGAGATACAAAACACGTACGATCAAAATTTCAATGGCGGTGTGCTGGAAGCGCCACACCTTCAACTGCCTCCAACAGCCGTCACACTGCAACCCAACCCGGTGGCAACAAGCGTAAAAATTGGCTATGAAAACCTGAATGTGCAGGAAATTCGTTGTTTCGATGCTTCCGGCCGCATGATCCGCACCCTGTATAATCTTCCAAAAACAACTTGCGACCTCGACGTTAGCGGATGGCAATCCGGCGTGTACACCCTTCAACTGCTCACTTCTGGCGGTATTGCTACGAAGCAGTTGGTGGTGCTGAGGTAGACAAGTTACGCATTGTGTCCTTTGTGCCATCCTTTGTGTCCTTAGTGTTAAAATTTTTTACCACAAGGGGCACGAAGGATGGCACAAAGGACACAATGCGTAGCATGTACAGGATGTTTTCCTGAAAGCGATGGCTGACAAGCCACAAAAAACCTGTTACCTTTACCTGACCTCACAAGTACTGGAACAAAACTGACCCTTACAATGCATTATCAAGTTTCCCTTCTGCTGCTGTTTTCGGCGGCAACACTGCCCGCGCAGGATTTCTCTGGTACCTATACAGGTACCTACAACGGCGACCCGGTTGTCATGAAACTGACCACAACGACCGCCAATACGTACACTGGCACCATCAATGACAGCCAAACGACGTACGCGGTGGCCGCACAATCCACCGGGAAAAACCTGAAAGGTACCTGCACAGAAAAATCGCTCGGACTGAATATGCAACTGACAGGCGTGCTCAATGGCGCCAACCTCAGCCTGAATCTTTCCATGATGGGCGCTGTCATCACGTTTGAATTGAAAAAAGCGGGAGCCCAGGTAGCCGTCGTTGCTGCCACACCAGCGCCAATACCTTCCGATGCACGCCGCGATCCTGCCGTAGTAGGTCGCTGGACGCACCAATCCAATTACAACAGTGGCTACGGACAAGGCTCTATGTCGAGCGAAAGTGTGATGATTTTCTACGCCGATGGCCGCCTGGCCGATGGCGGCAGCCGAACTGTCACCAGCGGTTCTGACTGGAGCGGTTCTTCGTCAGACCAGGGCTCCGGTGTGGTGGAAGGCGTAGTTTGGTACACCAAAGACCGACAGTTGTACCTGCAATCTACCGCAAATGGCCAGACAGAAACCCAATTGTTGGGGAAATACTACATTGAAGACGGGAAAATGCTGATAACGGCGCAGGGTGGGAACAAAATGCTTTTGTACAAAGGGTGATGCTTCTCAGCGAGGCTTATCTTCTTTTTTTGCCGGTGCATTCAATCGATACATGACGTATCCAAAACCGGCGAGCAGGTGCAGCATTACAATTGCAAAAAACAGGGTAGCCATAAAATTTCATTTTTGAAGCCACAAAAGTCAGGCGCTGCCCCTGTTTTTTGCATGAGGAAAATCATCAAACAGGGTGAGCCTACACTTCCACTCCCCGTTTCAAGGCTACCATGTTGTAAAAATTGTAATCCGTCATGGGCGCATCCTCATAACCCAGACTTCTGCCAATGGTAACCGCCTGTCCGCGGTGGTAGGTGCTGTGGTTGAACAAATGCTGGATAAATTCGTAGCGAGGCAAAGTACCTTTTACCCAGGGCGTGTCGAGGTGAATCTGTTGCAACAGATCGGTTTCGCTCAGGCTGGAAATATAAGCATTCAGCAGAGCGGATTGTTGGGGAAGTTCCTGTAAAATCTCTTTATGGTCGGGCTGTGTTTCCATGTAACGCATACTTACGGGCGCATTTTCTGTAATGACAGAGTACCAGAATTCCTGTACGGCCAGAATATGGTTGAGTGTCAGCGCCATAGAGGGGTAACTGGAGGCTACCTGTTTATAAAAATCCGCTTCTGGTTTGCCCGAGAGCCATTGTACGAGGGATTCATTGCACCACTGATTATATGCGGTGTAGTTGGAGATCAATTTTTGCAGATACATGTTCAATTCTTTTGTTTTTGAATGATGCTGCAAAGATTCGACAGTGAAATGACAGAGGTGTGTCAGGGGTTGTTATAGGTGCGCACATATTTTTTCACGTACTGTTCGATGGTCATGGTATGCGGCTCAAAAGTGGTTTCCAAAAAGATGGCCTTTCGGATACGATCAAGCCGAAAAGCGCGAAAATCTTTTTTGTTACGGCAAAATGCCACCAGAATCCAGTAGTTTTCCAGGCTGTAGTTGTACAAGAGAAAGGGCTCAATAATACGCTTGCTTTCCCGACCATCAGAAGCCGTGTATTCGATTTCTATCAGTTTGTGCGAAGTCAGGGCCCTTTGAGTATCGATCAGGATATCGCTGCTCCGCGTTTGTTCCATATTGCTGCCGATCACCACCCTTCGAGACAGCAGGTCGACGGCATTTTTGTTGCGATGCGAGAGAACCGCCTTGATTTTCACAATGGCTTCGGAAAACTCGCGGATCAAAGAAGCGTCTTTTGACGTCTGCACCAATTGCTCTGCTGTGATGAGCGCCAGGGCTTCATTTTCAGTAAATGCCACCGGCGGCAGCCTGTAGCCTTCGAGCAGGGAATATCCTTTGCCCTCTTCCGTGTACACAGGCACGCCTGCCGCCTCCAGCGCCCGGATGTCGCGGTACACTGTGCGAATACTCACCTGAAAGCGCCGGGCAATTTCGGTGGCGGTCAGCAGGCGTTTGGTTTGCAGCAGGGTCAGGATGGCTGCAAGCCGGGAAAGCCGGGAGGTGTCGGAATCGTGCATGTATTGTTGGTTGTGAAACGTCGGCAGGGTTTCGAAACGTCAGCAGGGTTTCGAAACCCTGCCGACGTTATTGATCACACCTCGACAAATCCTGTTGCTCGTACTTCATCCAGCACATGAACACCACCACTGGCAACTCATTTATAATACATCCCTGCATAAAAAGCACCTCCTCCCTGTCGTCGACATGGGCTTGATAAATATCCTCCAGGCCCTTGTACCTGCGCTCCGTCAGCGCCCAAAAGGCATAACCTCTTACAATGGATGCAGGATGGCCGGTGAGTGCTACCAGTTCTTCTGTTTGGGCAATTTGCTTCAACCGTAAAAACCGATCGTATTGCTCCGTCTGAGTGCCGGAAAAACCTACAGCAAAATCGTCTATTCCTCCACCTTTTTCCATCTGTGCCGCGATTTTGTGTACTTGTTTTCGCACCTGATGCCGTTTATAGGTTTGCCAGGCTGGTTTTTGGCTGATGCCATTAGCAGCATTCAGGAAGAAGCAGCAACAAAAAAGTAGAAAGATCCTTGTCATCGGATAAGAACGAGCAAGATGGACATTCATTTTGTCAAATGCCATCAGACATATCCATATCGTCCAGCACATCCGTATCCTCGATGCGGTTTTTCTCCCAGTTCTTTTTTAGGATGATGTAAAGGATGTAACAACTCAACAATCCAAAAGGAACCGCGATCACATTCATAGCAGTTGAATCCAAATCTTCTTCAGGATTGCCGCCCGTGGCATCCAAAACAAGGAAAAGCACCACCCCAAAGATGAACGTGCCGATATAGTAGGATACCACGCCGAGAATGGCATAACCCCACTTACTTTTTTCAAATGATGCAGCGAGTTGGTAGAATTTTTCGCCGATAAAATAGATTAGTAGTAGTCCAAGCATAGGTTGAGTGGTTTAATAATTAAACAGTGCAATAAGTGCTCCTACCGCTGCCGCCGTGAAAATAAAAAGTAAAATTCCTAATGTCGCATATATTCTGCCGGGGCCTTTCTTGTGCCAGCATCGTTTCAGGCCTATAATACTAAGAATAAATCCAGCGATACCAACCGGAATAAAAAGCAGGGAGCCTGCCAAAAAAGTCAAGATCGCTCCAATGCCAAGCAACATCCCACCAAGGGCTATGCCTTCTCCACTCTTGGATTTTTCGGGGTTCTCTTTCCAGGCCATTTTGATCAGGCGCTTCCAGGTTTTCCGCTTTGAAAATGCAAGGCTCGGATGCGCAATGCCTGAATAAAGAGCAGCATCACAGGAGCCGGGTACTTGTACAGCGGAGGGTAGGGCAGGAGACGCTAATAGCAAGAGCGGACATATAGCAGCGAATATGATAATAGTGATTTGAGTTTTCATTTCATTGTTATCTTTAACAACATTGGTCATCACCCCCAGGTTACCACTGTCCCAGAATACGCCAGTCCGCCGCCAAATCCAAAGAGCATGATTTTGTCGCCTGCTTTCACCCTGCCGTCCCGCACGGCCTTGCAAAGGGCAAGCGGTATCGTTGCAGAAGAGGTGTTGCCGTAGTCGATGATGCTTTCCAGCATTTTTTCCATTGGGAAATTTGCTTCCTTACAGATGGCTTCGAGGATGCGCAGGTTGGCGCTGTGCGGTACGCACCAGTCTAATTGATCGAGTGTCAATCCGTTGGCCTGGGCGAGTTCGGGCATTTTGGAAGACACCGTTTGAACGGCCCACTTAAACACCCGGCGGCCATTTTGCACAATTTTGCGGTTTTGGGAGATGGGTTGTCCGTCGAGGGTTTCGGCAAAACCGGAAATATAGAGATCCAGGCCTCCTTCACCATGCGCGCCCGTGATGCAAAACCCGACGTTTCCAACCGGGTCGGCTTCAATCAACACCGCGCCGGCGCCATCGCCAAACAGCATGCAGGAAGTCCGATCCGAAAAATCGGTTACGCGTGTCAAGGTTTCGGCGCCTATTACCAGTATTTTGCGGTGGGTACCCGCAGCAATCAGGCCTTTAGCAAGGGTAACGCCGTACACAAAACCTGCACAGGCCGCATAAATATCGAGTGCGCCCGCCTTTGCCAGTCCCAGTTTGTACTGCACCAGACAAGCCATGCTCGGCATGGGCTGATCTGGCGTGACCGTAGAAACGAAAATCATATCCACATCATCGAGGGTGCCATCGTAATGCGCCGCCAGGTCCTTCACAGCACGTACACAGAGGTCGCTGGTAAATTGATCAGGCGCTGCATACCGGCGGGTTTTGATGCCCGTGCGCGACTGAATCCACTCATCTGTCGTTTCAATGATTTCTTCGAAATAGTGGTTATCAACAATACGTTCGGGCACGTACATTCCGATAGCGCGGAGGCGGGCATTTGACATGGCATAATCCGGTATATCGCCGCCGGGACGGAGGTTGGTGAAATAAGAAACGCTGCAACAGCGCAAGGAAAATGCTCAGGGAGCAAGAAAGCGAAATGAAATGGTAGGCAAGAGCGGCTCAAACATAGTTAATAATAACAAGAAACTATCGAATATTTGAGCGAAGAACGTCGGCAGGGTTCAAAACCCTGCCGACGTTGCGTTTAAATTGTTATGACATGGTAGCAAGGTTTTGCAATTTAGCATCATTGCTGATAAAATCCTGTATTTTCTGTGTCAGGTCTGCCTGTGCTGTCGCGCTCGGATTGATCTGGTTGTAGATGTAATTGGTAAAATCGTTGCCTATTTCAGTGACTGACTTGTTGGCGGAGTCTTCCGCTTTTTTCTCCTCGCTGCTGCCGCAGTAGTTAAACGTATAGGCGCCATTGTAGCCAAACATCTTGTAGGGTTCTGTGCTGCTTTTTTCGTGCGGGCCGTTGTAATTGTCGTTGATCGACCAGAAAGCGCCGCCGGTATTGTTTTCGGTATAAATATTGCCCAGGCGTTGGCTTATCTGTTGCTGGATGGAGGCGCTCATTTGCTGCACATAGTTGGTGTACAGCGTACTGTATTTTCCCACGGCATTGGCCAGGTCGCGGGTAGTCTGGCTGTTGGTTCCATTGATCTGCTGGCTGTACAACCAACCTTGTTTTCCAAAAAACAAAACGAAGCCGGAGAAGAACAGAAAAGCCTCGAACTTGAACATCGCCTCGGTGGGTGTATCCAGGTCGGCCGTGTTGACCCCCGTGTCGCCCATCATCAGATTGACCGCATCGAACAGTCGCGGGGTGCCCATGAAGTCGTCGTGCACCTGGGTGATAAAATTGGTTGCCCGGCTCATGGCATCTGCATACGCCTGCGTTGTTTTATCAGCATTCGGGTCCGACAGCAACGTGAAGTCCGCCTGCTGGAAATACATGTTTTCCCAGTTCACATAGGTATCCACGGCGGCGTTGGCAAAATCGGTTTCAATCGTAATGTTGTTTTTTTCCAGCATCTGCTGGATCTGGGTAAGAATCTCAGAGACGATGTTCGAACTTGGATTCAGCCAGGAGGCGATGATGGAAAAAAGCGCCTGAAAGATGGTGCCAATAATAGGAAAGCCGGTCGCCGCCAGCCCCGCACCGATATAATTCAGAATGCTGAAGGTAGAGGTTTGCAGGTTGTCTGCCGTATCATCCGTTATCGCCACAGCGGTGGCAGGCTGGGGAATCGGCTGCATGCCTGCCACGGAAGCAGGTCGGCCGGCGGTTTTGATCTGGCCATCCGAATCAATGGAAAGATGGTCGAATACAATGAGCAGTCCCTGCGTATCCGATTGCAGGGTACAGCAGACCGTAAGGGCTGGAAAGTTGTTCCAGGCGCCCTGCAAAGCCGAAAAAGTGGTGCTATTCACAGTGTCCTGAAAAAACTTGCTGAACTGTTCGGTTACGGCAGGTGCAAACTGACTGGTCTGCGTTTGCCAGTACCGCAAGAGGGTGTCTTGTTGCGCTGCCGGGAAGTTGGTCGCAATTTGTGCCAATTCTTGCAGCGGCGGCAATGCCTGAATGGCGCTTACCGGAATATCCGGCGTGAGTCCGGCGCGTTGTACAACTGCCGCGACGTTGATGGCAGGGGCATTGGAGTTGGGAGCGAATAGAAAAAAGTGACGCATAACAGTAGATCGGTAAATGAAAAATGATGATAAAGTTGTGTGCATGGGAACTTCCAGTGCCGCGCTACCGCTTGCCATACATGAAAAATCCCCTTTGCATGTGCAGTACGCGCATGCAAAGGGGATATCTATGGAAAGATCCGAGCGTTTTCATCTGGTTGT
>JAEUUT010000177.1 GCA_016787415.1 Saprospiraceae bacterium
TTTATGCGATGATGAATGAACAATTTCTGAATGTCTTATTCAGGCCAGATTGAATTGCATACCACGGGCTCCTCCTGTTGTGACAGGCAGCAGCGGTCATCCGGTCGCGAGTTACCAACCGGGTAGTGAAATGTCAATCAGTAATACATGTGTGAAAATCTGCCGATTTCAATCAGATCATCGGAAGCGCTCCATCGCCATGGGAGAGCGAAATGCGGAGCGCCCGCAGGCAAAGCAACCATTCATGAAATACAGCACATGCGATTAAAATAACAGTGGATAGATGTCCACAATTACAGTGCAAACATGAGGGTATTCCATTATCCTGGCTTGGATAATATTTGCAAAATCTTGGATAATGCTTTCATTACCTGCTATTTTCCCGGAAATAACTTGGTGGGTGCTGATACGTTTTGGTAAAGAGCCGGGTAAAATAGGCCGGGTCGCTGAACCCTGTCCGATAGGCAATTTCCGAAATCGACATATTGGTAGAAACGATCTGCTGCATGGCTTCTTTCAGCCGGACACTGTAAATATATCGGCCGGTAGAAAGCCCGGTCAGCGTACTGATTCTCCGGTGCAACTGCGAAGGACTGATGCCAATGACTTTACTCAGCGCGCCGGCGGCGAATTCTGAATTGCTCATGTGCTGCATAACAAGGTTTTCCAGCCTTTCCAAAAAGGCAGCATCATCCTGTTTTAGCGAAGGCACTTTCTCGACTGCATCGACTGGGTTTTCCGGATTTGCCACTGGATTTACCAATGCCGCTTCTTTGATAAGCGGTGGCTCTGATTTCATCGTTTGCCTTGAAGCGACCGTCGGCCGATACTTTTTGTAAACAACCCATCCACCGCAGCCCAACACGGCAAAGACAATCATCAGAAACCACCATTTCAGGTAAAATGGCCACATTACTTTCAAAGGGATATGAAGTTCCGGCGCTGTGAAACCGTTCACTGTACGCGCTTCGACGTGAAGCGTATGCGCCCCGTATGACAAACCGGCGAGTTGCAGTTCGCCGTCCTTCATTTCCTGCCAGGTTTGTGCATCGTCTACCCGGTATCGGTACAATATTTTTTTAGGTTGCTTGTAATCCGTAAGAACAAACCGCATTTGCAGGAACGAGTAAGAAGGATCAATTTCAATCGTCCCGTTATTCTCATACGCGGCCCGCAGGTCGGTTTTTTCCAGCCCACCGCCAGACAAACCACATTCCGTGACAACGAGGCGAACATGCGGAATGGTATCAAATGCATGTGTAAATTCCCGTGGGTGAAAGGAAACGCCGCCGTTAATGCCTCCAAAATAGAGCCTGCCTTCAGTATCCTTGTAGTACGACAAACGGTTGAATTCATTCAGTCCAAATCCGTCATTTTCGTAATACACCCGAAGGCGGCCTGTACTTTTTTCAAACTGAATAATCCCGTTATCGCTGCTTACCCAAAGAAATCCGTTTTCGTCGGGGATAACTGCATGACATTTGTTGTTCGGAAGTCCGTCGGCCGTAGTGTACAGGCGATAGTGGTGGGTCTGCGGGTTCAGGTGCAAAAGCCCCGAGGCGGTAGCGAACCACCAACTCGTATCCGACTCCTGATACAGGTGTCGGAAATCGTCGCAAGGCAGGTAATGAACGCCTTTCCCACCCGACCAGTAGCGTTCCACCATCCGAAATTCGGCATCCAGCCGGTAAAGTCCTACTTCATTCAAAGACCACAGGCTTCCGCCCGCCTCCTGTAAGTCGTACACGCTGAAAGCCCTGGCTTCCGGGAACAAACCGTATGCATCATACAAATGATAAGTATTGTCCCGCATATCGACCCATCCAAGTGGATTACCTACCCAGAGCCGATTGCCCAGGCGCTTTATCAGCCATGCAGTTGATTGAGGCATGGGAAGCCGCGCGCTACTGTACTCCTTGTTTTCCTGAAGTGAATACCGGCGTACGGCGATGTCTTTGTACCACAGATTTCCTTGCCCATCGTTGTATACAGCCCAGATCGGGCCTTCCTCCGTGGGTCGGCACACCAGCGGTTTTCCAGTCTGTGCCGAAATTTCATACAAACAACGGTTGGCGGCCACGTACAACCGGCCATCGAGGCCCTGGGTAATGGAGCGGCAACTTTGAGGTTCTACCGTCTTTTGATCTTCAGCAGAGGTGACCAGAAACTGGCGAAACACATTGGAGGTAAACCATACCTTGAACAGACCTTCAAATGTGCTTAGCCAGATGAAGCCCTGTTCGTCAATGTAAATGTGAAACACCTGCGAGGGCGTGGTTTTCATGCCACCGCGACGGAAGTCATACGTCAGTTGAAGTTGCCTATCGAATTCAACCAACTGATAGCGGGAATATAGTACAATTTCCCCAGTTCTCGGGTTGGCGGCGCTAACATTGTAGTATCCTGTCGAACCAGGATTTTCATAATGGTATTCTGGATAAATGGCGCGGATACTACTGCTTGTTTCTATCCCGTTTTTACCGGCAATAAAAAAACTGTCGGAAGTAAAATAGTAGAGTTTTGCATTTTCCAGTATGCCTTTTGAATAGGAAATACTGGAAGTGTAAGGTATCGACTGCTGTTCTTTCCATTGTGCATTCAGTGCGAAAAACCGTCCTCCTTTTTCCCAGTAGTTTTCTTCTATCCACAGGGTTCCGTCTTCCGTTACCCCGATCAGGTCAAATCCTCCTTTGGTGCTCCGGTACACGCGTGTGATACCTGCATTCAGATGGAACAGGACAATTTCATTGTATTGTGTCTGCAAAATATAGTCACCATCCTGCCCTCGAATGGCGCCAAATATTTTAGCAGGGAATTTGCCCCCGAATTTTTGCTGCATGTCCACCACTTGTTCGGTGTAAATATTCATGCAGACTGCATTGCCTTTAGAATCGCCGATCCACAAGTCTCCGTCCTGGTCTTCCAGGTAAATACGCGTGGATAATCGTTCTTTTATTTTTACCTGGGGAATAGGTTTGTAGCCTCGGCCGTCAAATCGGCTCAGCACCGTTTCCGTCATGACCCACAGGATACCTCGGCTGTCCTTGAATGTCTGGTAAACGTGGTTATGACTCAAGCCGTCCTTGACCGTATATTGCTCATAATGCATTGATACTCCTGTCTTTTGAGCAAACAGGAATGTTGGCAAAAGCAACAAGAGGAAGGCTCTATACATGAGGGAATTATATAAATGTTTGTTTTTGCAACAATGTAAATGAAAGGAAAACGGACGTCGTGCACTTGACTTCATGCCTCCCTTTTCGGTGCAATATTCTGTATCAGCAGGCAATATATACAGTATAACAAAAAAAAACCGCATTTTCGAGCATGCTCGAAAATGCGGCCTGATATGATCTGGTAAGATGGGCAATTCTTTAAGTTTTGCCCTCCTCTACCCTATTTCGACTGAATCATCTTCTTCGTCGCGCTGTCCGTCGCCGTTTCCAGCGTGTAGTACAGTACGCCTGTCGTGTTCAGCAACTGGCGGTCAACAGGGATCGTGTTGTAGCCTTTTGCAAACGAACCAGACTGTGTGAATACCATACGGCCCGTTTCGTCGAAGATACGCAGGGTAGCATCAGTAGCCTCTGGGAGGTGGAAACCGATGAACGTTTTGTTCACGAATGGGTTTGGCTGGTTTTGGTACAGTTCGAAGCCAACACCAGAGATCGTGCTCGTGCCGTTGTTGTTGAAACGCAGCGCTACATCCATACGACTTACTCCTCCTCCATTGGGGGAGGTTGGGAGGGGGTATGCTTCTGCTTTCGTGATGCGGCTCGATACGCCCAACATGCTCGACAGTTGACCTGTTTTCGATGCGCGGAACGTTACGGCAAATTCGTTGTCAGAACCGTCAACCGAAGTAGTCAGAGCGTCCTGGAATACACCGAAGTTCTCGGCTTTGATGTCGCCGTTACCAGCGATATCCATTACTTCCAGACCGTTGAAGTTCATCGTGAACTGGTAGCCTTGTACGCGTTCCGTGCCTTTGAAGTTCACCGTGAAGGTTTCGCCTGCTTTCACAGCGCGATCTTCTACGTCGAACAGCATCGTCGAAGCCGTGCGCTCTTCAGCACTTTGCAGGCTGTTAGCAATGGCGGTGCCGTTTACGTCGCCGATTTTGACAGCCTCGAAGTTGTTCTGGAGCATATTTCCAAACAGGTTGTCGATGGAAATATTTTCCGGGAACTGCGGCTGGAACGGATTGGCAGGTGTCGGGAAGGTGTAGGCTTTGTCTACAAATCTCCAAGACGTATTGTTCGGCAGATCGGTGTAGATACCAAGGATCAACTTGCGGAATTCCACGATGTCGAACGTCGTAATCGAGCCCGAACGATTTGCGTCGGCAGCGATCATTTTGTACGGCGTCGTCAGTGGTTCCAGACCCAGGATGTGTTTGGTAATGAGCACCAGGTCATACGTGGATACGCCGTTCAGCGGGTTGTCGTCTTTCGTCGGTGTAATCGTCAGGTCAGCCAGAAGCGGCACACCGGCAAAGTGATAGGCGCCATTGTCGTCTGTAATGTCGATTGCATTCACATTTTGTGTGCCTGCGAGTTCAACGCTGGCCTGTTCTACGCCTTGTCCGTCTACACTGAGTTGACCGGCAACGGCAGCCGAAGGTGTGAAGTTTTCACAACCCACCACATTGGCCTGCACATTTACATACGCCGTGCAGTAGTCGTAGTTGCCGGCAGCATCCTGTAGCCACACCTGAACGGGTACATCCTGGCCTTCATCGAGGCAGGTAACTACCACGCTCTGGTTGGCAGGCGCGCCACCCGGATAGGTGTTCGACGGATTTTCGTCGGCACGTACTATCGCCAGGCTCTGGTTCAGAATGTTTGTCGGCGTGCAGTTGTCTTCTCCGTACAGGAAGAAGTCGTTGGCCCACAGCGTAGCCATACCGCCTACCATCAGGTTGATGTTCACATTGGCACATGCCACTACTGGTGGTTTGCAGTCGCGGATTTCAAAGTCGTACTTGCATATCGTTTCATTGCCACACAGGTCTTCAGCAATCCACTCGATGCGGTGGCGGCCATGCGGCAGTTGCGGCACAGTGTACACCGTTGGCGACTGAATGGTGTTGAATCGCAGGTGGCCCAGCAGGTGCGTGGCATCGGAAGAGTAGTTTTCCAGAACCACAAAACGACTGCGCTGGTTGAGCGGCAAGTTGGGTTGGAACTGTCGCACTTCACCACCGCCATAGTTAGGCGTATTGATATTGTTGTAACGAACGGTTCCCGGTTCCGGCGGATTGGCACTGCTGACAACCGTTTCCTGTACTCCGTCGCCATCCAGATCGAGGAACAGCAGGTAGCGGAAACGCAGCGTTGTACCCGAGCAAGAATCGAGCGCAGAAACGGTCAGGTCAGCCGGGCCTTCGCACAGGTCGTGCGTCTGAAGGGTATTATCCCACCAGTATTCCTGGTTCCACAGCAGCGCGTCATTGGTCGAGTAGTCGCATACTTTCACCAGGGTATCCGGACAGCCGTCAAAAACAGGATCCTGCGTATCGATCACCTTCACTATTTGTTTGTAGCGATAGCAGTTGGCATCCGGATTCCAGAATGAAGAGTAATTGGTTGGCGCCGGATCGCTCGGATTGATCTTGATGATCGTAGGAGCCCAGGGCGCGGGAGTATTCGGAGGCGACAGAATAGGCGCCCGCACGTTGGCCGGGTCATTGGCCACAAAAGACGGATTCGGATTCGGCACATCCACGCAAGGACTGCCTGGCACATAGGTACACCAGTTGATAATCGTCCAGGTACGTTCAATTTTGTAGCAGGCATCCGGTACTACCGTGAAAATAACGTCATTGTAGGCAACTCCCAGCAGTTCGCAGTCTTCCCCGTAGAAAGTTGGGTAACCGAAACTGTTCGGCGCTCCATTGCAGGCATACACCGTTTTGTCATCGGGCAAACGCAGGTAGTAGTTCTGGCTGTACGTCACCGTAATACGTTGCGTACACGAAGAACTCAACCCGACGCAGTCATAAGCGCGGAAGGTGCGCAGGATAGTGCCCCGATTGCAGGTCGTATCAAATTGTGTATAGTTGCTACTTACTGTAATGGTATCCACACAACAGTTGTCTACCGATTCAGCGAATCCGTATGCCCACAGCGTTGGATCAAAGTTTTCACAGTTGATCGTCACATGAGCCGGCGGTTCGCAGGTCGGTTTGATTTTGTCCTGTACTTCCACATTTACCATACATTCATTGTAAATGTACTGAATACCGCTACCGGGCAGGATCAAAGGCGTACCATCCAGGTTGCGGTAGTAATCGCGCTGTCCGTTGATGTCGAGTTGGTACACACGGAAAATAACGGTTTGCGTGGTACCGATTTCGCAGCAGTAAAACTTGATGGAGTCGTTTTCAGACGTGGCAGTAAAGTATTCGTTGCCATCGCATAGCGAACTCAGGTTGTCGATACATTCACCATAAGAACCGCCATTCGACATGCGACGGATGGTGAATTCCATACCATTGCAGTTGTCGTGCGAACCCTGGTTGAAAGCAGATGCAGGCACCCATGCCACGCCGCCAAACTGATTGGCGCCATCGGGTTCGTAGCAGTCCGTCGGGTCGTCGCCATCAATGGCAACCGTGGTAAACTGTGTGCAGGTGGCTACCGGTGGCGTTTCATCGCGCACGGTGAGGCGGAAAGTGGCTGTTGTTTTGTTTCCACAAGCATCCTCTGCTGCATACATTACCTGGTGAATACCGATTGGCAGGCACGGAGTTGTTCCGAAATTGGCCAGCGTGTCGCGATCCCAGAAATTATTGCCTGGAAATGTGGTCAAAGTATTGTTCGTAACGGTATACGTACCTATTACCTGATCTGTCAGGTACTGGTCGTACACAATCACCATGGCGCTGATATTGTTGATACGCGAGCAGTTGTCGCTGATAATCACATCCGGCAGGTTGACGTTGGCACAGCACTGCGACGGATTGGTCGACACCGCCATATTGGGTATCGGGTCGAAGGTCGGGCCGTCGTCGTCCAGCACTTTAATCAACTGGTTGTAATGCTGGGTCTGGTTGGTACACCAGTCAACGAGCGTCCAGTGACGGATTACTTTATAGGTGCCTTCGCAAACGTCGATACGTTCGTCGGTATAGCCCCAGCCGATATTGCAACCATCAGGCTGGCCGAATACGGTAGGCGTACCCTGGAGACCGATACCATTCAGGTATTCGGGCGATGGGTAGGCGCTGGAGCAAGGCAGTGCAGGCGCCTGCAGGTTGTCGTAATTTTCAGGCAACACCACATCCATCATCGTCGGGCGCAGGAAATGGATGGTTTGCGAACAAGTGGCTTTGTTGCCGCTGTGATCTACAGCCGTCCAGGTGCGAACGATGGTTTTGGTATATCCACTAGCGCAATCCTCATCCGTTGCAACATCTTTGTACGTAAGGTCAAAACCCTGACAATCCACCACAACCGGATAGGCCTGGATAAATGGAACGATGCCATTGGCCGTCAGGTAATCGGGCGTATTGCTCGGAATATTGCAATTGAGGTTGAAATCCGTGCAGGTCATTACCGGAGGCAGTTTGTCTTCCACCTTCAATTGGCCCCAGCAGGAATTGCCCGACACCAGGTGGGTGACGCGCACCGCATAGGTATGACCAATGTCGTCCTGATTGATCACACCGGGCGCCCATGGACCGTTGCCCAGCGGCAGAATACGGTCGATCGTTACTTCATAATCGTCGAAGCAAGGGTACGATCCTTCCAGCACCATATCGGGCAGGATATCTACGGTACAACTTGCCGGTAGTGAGACGGTGACCAGATCATTACAAACTAAATTGGATGGTGTCGCCACCACTTGTACCGTTTGGGAAACCGACTGCACACAACCGGGATCATCTTCTCCTGCCGCTTTTGGTTCGCCGCCGTCTACCGTGTAGGTAATAACATAAGTACCGAGGCCATTCGAAGGATCAAACACAGTGGACACCACCGCCGGGCCGTTGTTGAATTTTACGGTAAAGAATGGATCCACATTCGGGTTCAGCACATCGTCGCCAGGGTCGCCGGTCAGCGTGATCGGATCGGAATACAGGCAGAACGGGCCCGAAAGGTCGGAAGTAATCGACGGGTTCGGGTATTCGCAGGAGTTGGCCAGGTTGAAAGTGGTGCCCAGACCATTGCTTACGGTAATGGTGTAACCCAGAGCATCTACGTGGCGGCCGTCAAGGGTGAACATATTGCCGCCGATGTTGACCAGTACTGTTCCAACTGTTATTGGTGATGGTGATGCTGGCGGGTTGGGGCTGTTGGCCCGGTAGAGACCGCTCACCGCCGTTACCGTCCAGGTTTGTGTGCCCGGAGCCGTCACCTTGATTTGTTCGCCAAACTGACCATTTGTCAGGGTAGTGGCATTGTTCAGGCAATTGCAAGGATCGGAAATTTCAGCAAAGCAGTCGAAATCGGATACCACGGCCGAGCCCATCATCGGCGCGGTGCAGTTGCCCGGTGTGGCTGTTGCCGTAACGGTATAGGTGCCGACCGTCAGATGAGTACCGAAACTGATGGGGTTGCCAGTACCCTGAACCGGCGCATTTATTGGGTTGCCATTCAGCAGCAACTGATAACTTACGTTGCTTTCGGAGCCACTCAGTCCAATTGCTACACCTATATTATCTGTAGTACATACTTCGCCGCCGCCGGTTACGGTGAAAATGGCGGGAGAAGGATTAACCGTCACTACGATTTCAGCGCGCGGGCTCTCGCAGGCGCCTGGGATGTTAAGGTCGGCAATGCTGATGGTTGTTGCCATATCCGCAGATTGGGCGTAATTAGCAGCATTGGCAATATAAGCCAGCCACTGCGCCGGGGTGCGTGTAGCACCATCGTTGATCAGTTGGCTGGTGTTATTGAGGATAAAATTGAAAGTAATCGCAGTTGTACCCAATGTCAAACCGGGAGGGATAGCACCTGTGGATGCACTTCCTGCCGCTTCAAAACCATTTGTATCGTCAAATACAAACAAATGCGTCATGGTTGCGACGTTGAACAGCGGGTTGTTCGCATTGGTATTCTGGAAAGCATAAATCTGGTCGCCATTGGCGCCGTTGAACTGAAGCACCTGAAACTGATTGTTGCCGTTTCCGTTCGTACCCGGAATAGCAGTACCGGCAGCAGCAAAGCCCGGAGTAAGGGTGCTACCAGTACTCATCACTATGACCGTTCCTGCCATCACGCCGCCAGCAGGAACCGTGTAGCGCATAATGTCTTCATTACCACGACCCACCGTCGCCGTTGCGCCACGGAAATCAGTACCTGTCCAGCCATTATCCGTGAAGTAAATTACTGTACCGGCTGCAAGGTTTACAAACGGGACAAAAGCAAAATTGTCAGGATCGTCTTTGAAGGCGATGATAGCAATATCACCTGGCGCCAGTACGCTTACACCCGGCGTCACATTCGCAGTTTGTGTTACGTAGTAAGACGTATTGCCCACCATGGCTGTCGATGGCGTCGGCGCTACCGGGTCGCCGATCAGGTCGGCCAGAGAAGTGTACCAAAGCAGGTCGTTGCCAGTGGCTGTAAGCGGAACCGCAGGTGCATTCTGGCAGTACACCACAGGTGTGGTTACGCTGGGTGCAACAGGCACCGGATTCACGCTCAGCACCAATTGATCTTGCGGAATAGCGCAGGCGCCAGTGCCCGTGGCTGTCAGCGTCAGGGTAATGTTTCCGGTAAATCCAACCGGAGGTGTATAGGTGGTAACTACGTTGCCTGCATTGGCGAATGTGCCGCCAGGTACGGATGCGCTCCAGTTTGCAGGAGTTGTGGCGCCTGTAGTCAACACGCCATTCAGGGAGGCTGTCTGGCCGGAACAGATTAATTGATCGGGCCCTGCATTCACCCCGCCTGTTTGTACTTCCACCATACGGGTAGCCACGCCTGCCGGGCAAGGGCCTGCCGGGTCATTGGTGGTAAAGGTGAACGTAATAAATCCGGAGAAGTTGGCAGGAGGGGTATAGGTAACACTGGTCGAAGTATTGTTTGGTGCAAAGGAGCCGCCTGCAACACTCGCCGACCAGGTACCGCTCATAGCGCTACCTCCCAAGGTGACTGACAGACTGATATTAGAGTTCACACAAACAGGCTGAACGGCGGGGATGGTGGCTGTAGCCGGTGCATTAACCGTTACAACGATTTCCACACGGTCGCTTTCGCAAAGGCTGGAGCCCGTAAGGGTGACATTGAGGTTTGTAATACTAAGTGTAACTGCCCCAGTAGCCGTAGTATAGTTGGTACTCGTACCGATGTAGGTAAGCCATGCAGCTGGGGTGCGCGTACCGCCGTCATTGTTGAGGGAGATGAGATTGGCCGCAGAGAATGCAAACGTATTGGCAGTTGTTCCGGCGCTCAAACCGGGAGGAATATTTCCGGTACCTGTATCTGTGGCATTTTCAAAACCATTGGTATCATCAAAGACAAACAAGTGGGTCATCGTGGCCACATTGTTCATCGGGTTACTGGAATTGCTGTTCTGGAATGCATAAATTTGCTCGCCACCCGCATTTAAGGTCAAGGCCTGGAAATTACCGGAAGGCGCACCTGGGATAGCCCCGGAAGTAACAAAACCGGCGCCATTGCTGTAAATGACCGTTCCAGCAGCAATATTCGATGGCGCCACATACATAGTGAGCGTTTCATTGCCATCGCCATCTGCTACTGTGTTACGGAAGCCCGTACCCGTCCAGCCATTATCGGTGAAGTAAATCACTGTTCCAGCAGCCAGATTTACGAAAGGCACAAATGCAAAGACGTCGGGCGTACCATTGTCCACCCACCCCAGGATAGCAATATCTCCCGGCGATAACGTACTTACAGCACCAGATCCACTCGTCGTCTGCGTCACAAAGTATGATGTATTCCCTACGCTCGCCGTCGAAGGTGTCGGCGCCACTGGATCACCCGTCGGGTCGGCCAGCGAGGTGTACCACAGCAGATTGACGCCGGTAGCAGTCAGCGGCGTTGCCACGTCGTTCTGGCAGTACACCACCGGCGAAGTAACGGTCGGCGCAGGCGATTCGGGCAGGGCCGAAATTACCACGCTGCCATTCATTGTGGCGGTGCAACTGGCGCCTGAGTTGTCGGTAGCCACCACCGTATAAGTACCTGCGGTGCTGAAATTGCCAAAATTGAGGGCATTGCCCGTACCGGGCAACGTGGCTACCAGATTGGCTATTCCGTCGCGATAGAGCCGGTAAGTAATACCATTATCAGAATCAGACAAGCCGATCGACAAACCAGCCGAGCCATTTTCGCAGATACTGCCGCCACTGCCAGTCACATTATATATGGAGATAGCAGGCGCCACCTGAACACCTATTTGCAAAAACGGAAGGCAGGCTACGCTGGCAGGCTGTGGCGTCAGGAAAGCATAAATAAACTGATTGCCTGGCGCCAGGTTGTTTACAAAGTTCAGCGTGGCAGTTGTTCCGCCGCCACCGAGGCTGGCAAAAGGAACTGTAGCCAGCAGTGTTCCACCAGGAGGGGAACCATAAGGGCTTACGAGCGCATTGGGATAAGCGACAAAGGTGATGCCGAAATCTGCTTCTCCGTTGAGTGCCTGCGACATGTTGGACAGGCTGTTCAGCGTTATACTTACATTGGCGCCAGAGCAAATCACGTTGGTAGAGTTCGTCGAACTGCCAATGGTTGGGCACAAGAATGAGCAGGGGCCTACTCCAGGATTTGTTACTGTTTGCACGCACTGATTGGCTGGAACGGTAAATTCCACTTCCACCACCGTCTGGTTACCATCGGCCATGAATTGTACGCCGGTGAAGGTGTGGCTGTTGCCCACCAGGCTGGCTACCGGAATGGAATAAGTGCCAATCGCGTCGCCACCAGGCTCTATCTGAAGGTTGCCGGTAGCAGGCATGGGCGGATTGACGAAATTTACCACAACATCAGCCGTGTAAAAATCGTCTGTGGGGGTTGTAGTACCATTGCCATTACAACCGCTCACATTGGTAAACGTCACACTGGTGATGTCGCATACCGGCGAGCAAGGGCCTACTCCAGGATTTGTTACTGTTTGCACACACTGGTTGGCCGGAATCGTAAATTCTACTTCCAACACCGTCTGATTGCCGTCGGCCATGAATTGTACACCGGTGAAAGTATGTGAATTGCCAACCAGGCTGCCTACGGGAATGGAATAGGTGCCAATGGCATCACCACCTGGTTCTATCTGAAGGTCGCCGGTAGCAGGCGGATTGACAAAATTCACTACAATATCAGCCGTATAAAAATCATCCGAAGGATCCGAGGTGCCGGCGTTCATACACCCGCTCACATTGGTGAACGTCACACTCGTAATATCGCATACGTCGCACCCGGGAGGGTCGCTCAGTACAAAATCAATCGGATCGCTATCACAGCCATTTGCATCTGTAATCACCAGTGTGTAGGTACCGGCAGTCAGGGCGAGTTGAAATGAACTACCCTGTACAATACCACTGCCATTAGCAGTAGTCCAGTTATATGTGTACGGCCCCATTCCCCCTGAAGTAGTAGCAATTACTATGTATCCATCAGCGCCGCCACAGGTAGTGGGGCCTGCTGATGTGGTAGAGGCGGCCTCCGGCAAAGTAGTCGAAACGAAGAATGTAGCAGAACCCGCCAAGGTAGCCGGACATCCGTTGGCATCCGACACGGTTGTCAGGGTATAAGTAGTAGTAAAGTTCAGCGCATGGCTAATCGTCGTGCCACTCACATAATTCGAAATGGCAGGATAATCGGTTGCCAGACCGTCTGTATAATCCACCGTGTATGGGCTGGTGCCACCGGTGATGGTTACGCTCAGTGGTGGCGTACCGTCGGAGGTATTGCCTTCTGCGCAGAAACCGCCGCCACCGACGATGGTGGCGGAAATGGTTGGGCATACCGGCGCCAGCGCTACCCCGCGGAAAATGGTATTGGTGGTGGCAGTAGCCAACGTGGTAGCCGTAGCACCCACACCTGTATCTACAACCCTGATTAAGCGATTGAGTGTCGCTTCCGTTGTAGAAGCATAAATAACAGCATTGGCACCTGAAAAATCGACTGCAAGGCCAAATGCACCTACCGTAGAGCCGGTACCAGTGCCAAGTGTGTAAGCCAGTGACCAGACGGAGCCATTGAACGTCCATTTCTGAATACCACCGCCGGTGGCAATGGTGCGCGAGTCCGCGATGTAGCAGACGTCCCCCGCAGCATTGAAATGAAATTCTGAAGGGGAAGAACCTGTACCCGTATTGATGATGTTGGTGATGGTTTGTCCTGAGGTTACCGGCAAGCCCGTTCCGATTTGGTAAATACCAAGGTTTGGCTGGGCGCCTGCACCGGAACCGGTAGATAAATAGAGATTACCATTAAATACTTCTACACCACGACAGTTGGTCTTGACATTCTGAACATTCACGGCAGCAGACGTTGTACCAAAATAATTGGTGCCCTCTCCGTTCCCGACAGACCAATAGTTATTGCTGCCATCAGAAACGGCGCCCCGTATGTTACCCCCCGTATGAAAAGTGCTGCTCGTAGCCACCCGCGTAAAAGCGCCAGCAGATGAAACCCTTCCTACCGCCCTGTTGATGGTAGCAGATGCAGAAGAGGTCAGGTTGGTAGCGTTGGGAAGCGCCTGTGCATAACCGCCAAAAACGAGCGCTGTTCCATCCGGTGTACGGGTAAGAAGGCCCTCGGTCGTAGCATTACCTGCAACAACCATTGGGCTCGGCCCGGTCGATGGTACCGTTACAGTAATACCCGCAGCACCTGCCGGAGTGTATTCTTTCAACAGTACTGCGTTCCCTGTATTGGCAAGGGTATTGGTACCATCACCGGCCTGCAATACGACCACGTTGCCGCTAGTGAACTGTGCAAGCGCACTGCCGGGCAGCATGGCTATCAAAGCGGATACGGCAAAAATTTGTACTGTTCGGTGGAGGGTATTTACCGTGATGCAACCCGAAAGTAAGGAGTAAACTCTTTTCATGAGAAAATATTAAATCACTGATTACAAAGGAAATATGATGAAAAAAAACATCGGAATTCCATAGTCAATATCGCTGCCCCAAACACCGGAACATGCGATCAAAAAACAATATGACTTCTTTGGAAAATGGCCTGCTACAAGATGATCCATTCAAAAAGGGCAAAACCCGCAGGCACTAAAAAAAGGCTATCCGAATACGGCGCCGCCAAAGCAGTCATGAGATTATATGAAAAATTAAAATAAGATTAAAAAGAAATTTGAGAGCAAATGTAAACATACCCTGCCAAACCGCCTACCCTTGCGCCGCCTTTCCGTCGAAAAATAATCCGAATTTAACCTTCCCGGCGCCGATGCATAAAAGGCTGTCCTGCTTTTCAAAAAAATAACAGATTTTTTACTCAAAAATCGTGCTTTATCGGAAACTTTCTGCCCCAAAACCGTTTTACTACAGGTTGATATTTTTTTCCACCGTAAAAACTGTATTTTTCGCCTGGAAAAATCAACCTCAGACAACCATCGATACCATAAAAACCGTCCATCAACGATAAAAAAGCCGAGTTTGGCGCAGATTTTGCGCCACTTCGGTTCGTTTATACCGCTCACTGCACTATGCGTCAGTTAAAAATTGCCCATAAAATAACCACGCGCGAAAGCCTCGCGCTGGATAAATACCTCAACGACATCGGTAAAATCCCGATGCTTACGCCCGAGGAGGAAGTCCGGCTGGCCCAACGCATCCGCGAAGGCGACCAGGATGCCCTGGATGAAATGACCCGGGGCAATCTGCGATTCGTCGTGTCCGTCGCCAAACAATACCAGAACCAGGGACTCAGCCTCTCCGACCTCATCAACGAGGGCAACGTCGGCCTGATCAAAGCCGCCCGCCGCTTCGATGAAACGAAGGGCTTCAAATTCATTTCTTATGCCGTCTGGTGGATTCGCCAGAGCATCCTGCAAGCCATTGTTGAAAACAGCCGCATCGTGCGCATGCCCCTCAACAAGGTCGGCTCCTACAACAAAGTCAACGAAGCCTATATCCACTTCGTACAGCAATTCGAACGCGAACCCTCCGACGAAGAACTCGCCGAACTGCTCGAAATGACACCCCGCGAAGTGCAAACCATGATGCGCAGCACCATCCGCCACGTATCGCTCGATGCCCCGCTCTCTACCAGCGAAGACGGCGACTCCACCATGCTCGATGTCATGGTGCCCGAAAACGCCGATGATCCCGATTTCGACCTCATGGCCGAATCGCTTAAAGACGAGGTGGCCCAGGGCATGAGCATCCTCTCGCCCCGCGAAGTGGAAGTCATCGCTTCCTACTACGGCCTCAACGGCTACAAACCGTTGACACTCGAAGAAATCGCCGAACTCTACGGCCTCACCCGCGAACGCGTACGCCAGATCAAGGAACGCGCCATTCGCCGGCTACGTAAATCTTATAACCGGGAAGTTCTGAGATCCTACCTGGGATAGTATCTCAGAAGTCCTGAGTCCGAAGTCCTGAGTCCTAAGTCTGTAGCGTACACCTGTATTCCCTTGGTTTTTACAATTAGTAATGCCAAGGGAATACAGGTGTACGCTACAGACTTAGGACTTACGACTCAGGACTTAGTACTTACGACTCAGGACTTAGGACCTCGGACTCAGGACTTTTTCCTATCTTTGCGCCCGCTATGCTCAACCTCTCCAACATATACGTCCAGTACGGCAATCGTATCCTGCTCGACGGTGTCAATTTTGTACTCAAACCCGGCGAACGCGTGGGCCTCGTAGGCCGCAATGGCGCCGGCAAATCTACCCTCCTGAAAATCATCGCAGGGGAAATGTCGCCCCACGAAGGCAATGTCGTCGTACCCGCGCATTTTACCCTCGGCTACCTCCACCAGGATATGCTGCTGCCCAAAGGCAAAACGGTGATCGAAGAGACCATGACGGCATTTGCCGAAATTATAGCCCTCGAAAAAGAACTGCACGATGTGGGGGAAGCGCTGGCTACCCGCGACGACTACGAAAGCGACGAGTACGCCAAACTCATTGAGCGCATGGGCGACCTCACCGAACACCTGCACCACATGGGCAGCGCCACCACACAGGCCGACGCCGAAAAAGTGCTGGGTGGACTGGGCTTTAAAGCCACCGACGTCGACCGACTCACCGACGAATTCAGCGGCGGCTGGCAAATGCGCATCGAACTGGCCAAAATGCTCCTGCGCCAACCCGACCTGCTGCTGCTCGACGAGCCCACCAACCACCTCGACATCGAGAGTATTCTCTGGCTCGAAAACTGGCTCAACAACTACCCCGGCATGGTAATCGTGATCAGCCACGACCGTCGTTTCCTCGACATCGTGACCAACCGCACTGCCGAAATCGTGCTGGGTAAAATACACGACTACAAAGCCGCTTACTCCAAATACGTGGAACTCAGCGCCGATCGCCGCGAGCAAATGCAAAACGCCTACGAAAACCAGCAGCGCGTGATTGCCGACCGCGAACGCACCATCAACCGATTCATGGCCAAAGCCACGAAAACGAAGATGGCGCAGTCGATGCAAAAACAACTCGACAAAATGGAGCGCATCGAAATCGACGAAATCGATACCGCTACCATGCGCCTCCGATTCCCGGAAGCGCCCCGCAGCGGCGAAGTGGTCACCGAGGCCGAACACCTGACCAAACGCTACGGCAACACCAAGGTGCTCGAAAACGTCGACTTCAAAATGCTGCGCGGCGAACGCGTCGCGTTCGTCGGCCAGAATGGACAGGGCAAAACCACCCTCGCCAAAATCCTCATCGGCGCCGAACCGGCCACCTCCGGCAAAGCCACACTCGGCCACAACGTCAAAATCGGCTACTACGCACAGAACCAGGCCGAAACGCTCGACCCGAAAATTACCCTGCTGCAAACCATGGAAAACAACTCGCCGGAGGAAATGCGCACCAAACTGCGCGCTATCCTCGGCGCTTTTATGTTCAGCGGACAGGATGTTGATAAAAAAGTGGCCGCCCTCTCCGGCGGAGAACGCGCCCGCCTGGCCCTCGCCTGCATGCTGTTGCGCCCTTTTAACCTGCTGCTGCTCGACGAGCCCACCAACCACCTCGATATGTTGTCGAAAGACGTATTGAAACAGGCGCTCCTGGATTACGACGGCACGCTGCTCGTGGTGAGCCACGACCGCGAATTCCTGTCGGGCCTCACCGACCGCACCATCGAATTTCGCGACCAGCACCTGTACGAATACCTCGGCGATATAAACTATTTCCTCGAAAAACGCCAGTTGGACAATATGCGCGACGTGGAAAAACGCAGCAAAACCGGCGGCAATGCCTCCAGCGACCAGGGCGTCGTCGTACTTGGCTCCGAAGAGAAAAAGGCCCTGCAACGCACCGTACAAAAACACGAAAAACGCATCGCCGACCTCGAATCGGAACTCGGTGTTTTTGAAAAACAAATGGCCGATCCGGAGTTTTACAACCGGCCAGAATCCAATGATAAAATCAAGAAATACAATACTTTAAAGGCGGAATTGGAGACGGTGTATGCGGAGTGGGAAGCGGCGGTGGAGCGACTTAGTTAGTTATTGGTTATCTGTTATTGGTTATCAGTTATCCGTTATTGGTTATCAGTTATCCGTTATTGGTTATCAGGGTGCGTGTTTTGAAGCGTTGGTGGTAGTGTGGCCTTTCAGACTTAGTGTAGCGCCGCATCTCCAACAGTTCATTTACATTAAACGTGTTTGGGATAGAGGGCCTAATAAACATGGCGTACATGCTTGAAAATCACAATATTGGCCAAGCCTGTGTGTGGGCGGCCTTATTCAAATCCCGATTTTGCTCCCTTTCCTGCGGTTGAGAGCACCCATGTTTGAGGCCCGCCACAGGCGGGACGAGTTTGGGTGCGAACCCGCAGGAAAGGAGAGCAAAATCGCAGGATTTGAATACAGCCTTGATTTTTTGGTACTTTTTCATCAAGGAAAAAGTACAGTATAGCACGATACTCAATCCACTTTTGTAACTTTCAATGAATCAAAACCTGTCTAAAACGCATGTTTATATAAATAAACTGTTAGAATCATGGTGCTACGTTAGGCCTTTCAGGCCGTCGGGACAGCGCCATTCATGGCGCTTACAAAAAAGAAATACTTTTTGCGCCTTAAAAGGCGCTGTCCCGACGCACTAAAAGCGCGTACCACCGCCCCGCTCGCTCTTGGCCATCGTGCAATTTCACAGCAAAAACGCCAGCATACAATATCCTTACGCTTTAAAAAAGTTATCAATTCTACGTATTATTGCCATCCTTAACAGCATAATTACATAAACCCACCCAAACCCTTCCGGCACAGAAGGTTTCTTCCTTGCCAACCTTATGAGCAGCAAAGATTTTTTTGCCAGCATCCGCGAACTCCTCGCCCGCAACAACGTAGCCGAAGCGCTCGTACAGATGCGTATTTTCCTGGAAAAAACCCCGCACCTGAACGACATCCTGCAACAATCGGGCAGACTGGAAAATATCCGCCAACAAAGCAACCTCGGCCTGGTGTCGCTCGAAGAAGCCACCCTCGAACAAAACCGCATCCGATACGGCGTGCTCGAACTGCTTGCCGACATCGAACGGCAAGGCGCGCCCCCAAAAGCATTGCAAGACCTGTTGTCGGGCGTGGAACAGGAAAGCGCTCGCCCCGAAGTGCAACAGGAAGTGCAGCAGGCCATTTCCATCACCCACAGCAAAAACGTGGTGGTGAACTCCAGCATTTCCGCCCAAAACGTACACATCGGCGATATCAACTACGGCCCCGCAGCCGTTGCGCCGATCCAGCCGCTGAATGAACTCCTCACCCGAACGCTCATTCCGGCCATCCAAGCCCACAGCATCGCAGCCACCCGATTTCTGGAAAAGGTAGCAGCACTTCCCGAGTGGTACCGGCACACGCAGGCCGTCGATAAGGCCCGCGAAATCCTGGCCTACAGTTTTGTCGGCGTCATCGGCATTCAGTTGAGCAAACTGTTTGCCATCGGGAAGGAAGAATTTTCAGAAAATACCCGGCACAAATACATCGAAAAATGCCTGCAACTGGCGCGTCGCAGCCTCGACCTGCTGGTATTTGCCTTCATGTCCCAACTCTGGGAAGAGCAACGGAAACAGCCGCGCAGTTTCGACGCCGAACAAACCCGCGCCCTCGCCGATTTTTTCGACCGCGCTTTTGAGCCGTCCATTCGTGTGCAGGCGCAGTTGCTGGAAACACTGCATCGCTTGTTTCTGGCGCATCAACTGCCTTTCCCGATCCCCGAAATGGCCGATTTCGGCCCGCATTTCCAGGCAGGCAGCGTATTCCGAAAGGCCGTGGATGCCCTGCAACAGATGGACGATCATTTCGGCAAAAAAAGCGACTCCCCCGAAGATTGCCTCGCCACCGAAACCGCGCTGACCGACCTGCTCACATGCCTGCATTTTCTGGCAGCCTACCACATGGCCAGCATCAAACGCATCGGATACTGGCAAATCCGCACCGAACAGCCGCGTTACCTGCATCGCTTCGCTGCGCTCGGCATCGACAGCAAAGCCAATGTGGATGCCGAAAAAATTGACTTCACCGACGAAACCGCCTACACCGACGCCGTGCTGCTGTATCGCGGCGACCGCTATCAGGCAGGTATCAACCTCAGCCCTTTCGTCATCGACCACAACGCACTGCTGTTTGAAAGCGGCGTGAAAGCCTGTTTTTACCGCGCCCGCGCTTTGACCGATGAGCAACTGGAATTCTGTTTTCTGGAAGACAACAGCATGGTCAATGTGGCCTGGAAAGGGCTGATTCGGCCCGGCGCCGACCTGAACGAACTGCTGTTCGACCCCGAAAATCAGAAAATTTACAATTTGGACAACGTAATTGCCCAGTTTCGGGACGCCCGAAAGTGTATCCTCGGCAACGACACACTTTCTTTTGATGACCTCTAAACGCCCCGAAAACCATGCAAAAACGTTATCCGTTCAAATTCCTGGATGCTTACACCCTCGCCGACAGCGATTTCTTTTTCGGCAGAAATGACGAGATCGACGCGCTGTATCAGATGGTGTTTCAAACCGACCTGCTGCTCGTGTACGGCGCTTCCGGCACCGGCAAAACCAGCCTGATCCAGTGCGGACTGGCCAGTAAATTCCAGAGCCACGACTGGCTGGCGCTGAATGTGCGCCGGGGGAATAACCTGAATGAATCATTGGAAAAAGCGCTGGAGACGGCGGCGACCAGCGTCGGCAGCGTTTCAAACGCTGCCGACGCTAACGACGCTGCCGACGCCACCAACCTCGACTGGCTCGACGAAGACCTCTCTTCCGAAACAGCGCCCACCGCGCCCGCAGAACCCCTTTCCGCCCTCGCCCGGCGCTTCAAGGCCATTTACCTGCGGCATTTCAAACCGCTGTACCTGATCTTCGACCAGTTTGAAGAACTGTACATCCTCGGCAACAAGGATGAACAAAACCAGTTTGTGCAAACCGTACGCGAAATCCTGCGCGTCAAACAACCCGTCAAAATCATCCTCAGCATACGCGAGGAATACCTCGGCCACCTGTACGAGTTCGAGCGCGCCGTACCCGAACTGCTGCGCAAAAAACTCCGCGTGGAGCCGATGAACCTCGACAAGGTGAAAACCGTCATCGAAAGCGTGGGCCAACACGCCGACAGCCTCGTGCGCCTGCGCGCCGGTGAGGAAACGGCCATTGCAGAAGGTATTTTTGAAAAAATACGCGGCGAGGAAAAAACCCTGCACATTCCCCTACCCTACCTGCAGGTGTTCCTCGACAAACTGTACCTGCACGCCACCGACGACAAAACGCGCCAAACGGAAACGGAATTCAGCCTCCAACACCTGGCCCGCATTGGCGACCTCGGAGACGTGCTGCGCAACTTCCTCGACGAGCAGGTGCGCGACATCGCCGCCGATTTACCCGCCTCAGAGGAGCAGGTATGGCAAATGCTTTCGCCGTTCGTGACGCTGGAAGGCACCAAGGAGCCGCTGTCGGACATCCAGTTGGCCGATAAAATCCCCGACGCGGCACCCGCACTGCTGCGCCGGGCCCTGCAAGCCTTTGTGGGTCACCGCATTTTGCGTTTTTCGGAATCCTCGCAACTCTATGAAATTGCCCACGACTCGCTGGCCAAACAGATACACGCCAAACGCAGCGACGAGGAAATCGCCCTGCTCGAAGTGCAACGCCTCGTAAAAAGCCAGACCGCCATGAAGGCCGAAGCGCGGGAGTTTTTCAGCGAAAAACAACTGCTGTTTATGGAGCCGTATTTGAGCAAATACCGGCCCAGCGCGGAGGAAGAGGCGTGGATTCAGGAGAGCCGGGCGTATGTGCGGACACAGAAAGAGGCGGCGGTAGAACGGCAGCGGGCGGAACTGGAGGCCACGCAAAAACGGCTACGGACAGTGCGGGGGCTGCTGGGAGCGGCGGTACTGGCGGTGCTGGTAGCCGTGTATTTTGGGTGGGATGCGAATCGGGCCAAAGTGTTGGCGCTTCAAAGCAGGCAGGAAACGCAAAACGCATTGGATAAGGTCACCCGGGAGAAAGCCAACAAAGCCATGCTCGATATTCAAAACCTGCGCAGCCGGGGAGAAACCCTGCTGAAAAACGGTTTTTATACTTCGGCTTTGGAAATGTACCAACAAGCCGACGCCATTGCCCTGCCATTCTCCGACCTGCCGGAAATGCAGCAGCAACACCAGGAACTGACCGAAAAAATAGCGCAATGCCAACAAAAAAAATCCCGATGAAACACCTGCTTTTTCTGCTGCTGATCCTGCTCGCTGCACCTTGCCGGGCGCAGAACGCGCCTTGCTCGGAGTACGCCACTATTGTAGGAAAATTAGAAAAAACCTTCCAAAACGGCAAAGGGAACCTCGATGAATGCCTCGACCTGGTGGAGTCGCTACGCGCCTGCGACCCGAATAAAAGCGAATTTGCCGGTACATGGACGAAAAAAATCTTCGCGGCCATTAAAAAGCAAAAGCAAGATGCGCTGGACGCTACGAGCAAGGCTAAAAAAGCCCAGGCCCGTGCCGACGCCACTGCTCTGGAAGCCCAGCGCACCGCCCGCCGCGCTTATGCCAACGACCTGGCCTATAAAAGCCAGACGGCCCTGCGCGACGGCGACCGCACCACGGCTTACCGGCTGGCGGAGTTTGCACACCGATATGTGGACGATGATAATCAGAGTGTAACCCGTGCGTTGGTGGAGGCGCTGTACTACAACGATGTGCCCGATACCACTCACCGACTACCCTGGGCAGCGAATTTGCAAGGCCATACTTACTCCGTCTTGAGTGTTGCATTTTCCCCCGACGGAACCAGGCTCGCAACAGGGTCTTCCGACAACACGGCCAAAATTTGGGATCTGAACACCGGAAAAGCAGCCCTCACCCTCGAAGGCCATACTCACTACGTCAGGAGCGTTGCATTTTCCCCAGACGGAACCAGGCTAGCAACAGGGTCTGACGACAAAACGGCCAAAATATGGGATCT
>JAEUUT010000026.1 GCA_016787415.1 Saprospiraceae bacterium
TGTTCGCCTGGTTCTTACACCGTTACAGTCACCAACCCGGTAAATGGTTGTACCAATACAGCCACTGCCATTGTAACGGAGAACACTGTAGGGCCCCTTGTAACAATTGCAAACCCCGCACCCATCACATGTGCCACTCCTACGGTAACACTTACTGCCAGCAGCACAGGCAATATGACTTATTCCTGGTCGGGGTCTTGTTTTACTTCCAGTACCCAGATCGCCAACCCGCAGGTGTGCGAACCCGGGGTTTATACCGTAGTAGTAACCAACCCGACAAATGGATGCACCAGTTCCAGTAACGTTACTGTGCAGAGTGATGTAGTAATACCAACGGCGGTGGTGGCGTCACCTGAGCGCCTGAATTGTAACAACGTTACTGTTCAACTAAACGGAACCGGATCGTCTGCTGGCGCCCAATACACGTATCAATGGAGCACCATCGGCGGCAACATCGTTTCCGGAAGCAGTGCACTAATTGCTACGGCTGATGAAGATGGCCCCTACCGGTTTGTTGTGACAAATAATGCAAACGGCTGCACCAGCGAGGTGCTGGTCAACGTGGTACAAACAGACCCGGTGACGGCCGTGGCTACGGCATCTCCTGCCTCCTGTGCGGGCGCGTCCAGCGGTTCTGCAGCAGTAGCACCCGATGGAGGCACTGCCCCGTACACTTTTCTGTGGAGCAACGGCAGCACCAACTCGATTGCCACAGGCCTTGCCGCAGGCACCTACACCGTTATAGTAACCGACGCAGACGGCTGCACAGCCGCCGCCGCCACGACTGTGACAGAACCAACGGCCTTGCAACTAACGACCACCACCACGGCACAAACTGCCGTCAACCTGAACGATGGAACGGCCTCCGTCAGCGCTTCCGGTGGTACGCCGGGTTATACGTATGCCTGGGTTACTGGATCTACAACGGCGGCCCTGTCGAACCTTTCCCCGGGTACCATTACCGTGACCGTAACAGATGCCAATGGCTGTACGGCTACGCAGATTGCGAATGTAAACAGTTACAACTGCAACCTCAATGCGACCATTTCATCTACAGCGGCCTCCTGTAGCAACAGCGCCGATGGCAGCGCAACGGTGGCGGTGAGTGGCGCTACGGAACCAGTTGCCTATGTGTGGTCCAATTCGGCTGCTACTGCCACGGCAAACGGCCTTTCTGCGGGAACTTATTCCGTGTCAGTAACTGACTTCGCCGGATGCCCCCTGGTACTGAGCACGACGGTGCAGGCGCCCGCACCCATCGTAGTGAATATTGCTGCCACGCAGGAAACTGTGGTTGGCGCCTCTGATGGAACCGCATTGGCTCAAGCGACTGGAGGTACGGCTCCTTACACCTATCTCTGGAATACGAGTGCTACCACTGCTTCTATCGAACAATTGACCTCAGGCACGTACACCGTCACTGTGATGGATGCAAACGGGTGTTCCAGTGTACAAACTGCTACTTTACAAAGCATTGTCTGCGACCTGACGACCGAATTGATCGTCACACCCGTAAAATGCTTTAACACCTCCAGTGGTACGGCTTCTGCCATCGTTACCGGCGCTGTCGGCGATGTGACGTATGCATGGAGTACTAACGCTACTACAGATGCGGTTGAAAACCTGGGTATTGGAACCATAACAGTTACGGTCACCGATGCAGTGGGCTGTACCACCGTTGATGAGGCAGATATCGTTGGGCCTTCAGCGCCGCTGGATGTACAGGTGGTCAATATCACAGGCGTGCCATGCCCACAGGATCAAAGCGGTTCTGTCACACCATCCATTTCGGGTGGTTGGGGCCAACCATACACGTTCCAGTTTTCGTGGGGTGTTGGAGGCTTCAGCGGCTTTTCTGCGGGCCTTTATTCATTTACAGTAACGGATGCGGAAGGCTGTTCGGTAGTGGCCGGATTTAATATCGAAGTGTTGGACGATACGCCGCCGTTGGTGGTTTGCCCGGATAATATGGTGCTTTGTGGCGCCAACCTGTTCGATTACCCGGCGCCGCAGGCTACTGACAACTGTAGCGGCACGCTGACGCCTACGCTGATTAGCGGATTGGAAAGCGGCTCCATTTTCCTCGATGGCGTTTCTACGCAGGTATTTACCGCAACAGATGCAGCCGGCAATACGGGTTCATGCTCCTTCGACGTGGTGGTATATCCCATTTCCGATATTATTATCGACAGTGTTCAAAATGACGTGGGTGGCGCAAGCGTAGGGGCTATTTATGTGCAAGTAATTGGCGAATCAGGTCCCTACACCTATCAATGGATCAGAAATGGCGTTGTAGTGGGGGCTACTGAAGACCTGACAGGCGTGTTCACTGGCACCTACACCCTCATTGCTACGGATATAAACGGTTGTACGGTTCAGTTGGCGCCTGTTTTTGTCGACAACCTGGTAGGCACCGACAATCCTGCTAACTTCGTTTCGAATATCAAACTGTGGCCCAATCCGGCAGGCAATTCCTTCCGGGTTGAAATGAACGGGTTTGAAGCATCCGATATGTCGATTTTGAATGCGCAGGGCCGACTGGTGCGCATGGTACAACCGACGGAATGGAACGATGCCATTGAAGTGTCCGAATTGCCAACCGGTTTCTATTACCTGAAAGTGATTAGCCAAAACGGCAGTTGTCAGGTAGTGAAATGGGTGAAAGGCGAGTAGGGAAGCCAAACATACTAAAGTACCTGCACGAGTCGTACGAATCAGTAATTTAGCCGCTGATTCGTACGACTTTTTTTTTGCCCATACCATGATACACATTGAATCCAAATTCCCCAACCTCGGCACCACGATCTTCACCGTGATGTCGGGTCTGGCCAACCAGGTTGGCGCTATCAACCTGTCGCAAGGGTTTCCCAACTACAACCCTTCACCGCGTTTGCAACGCCTGGTGACGGAACACATGGAGCGTGGCGACAACCAATATGCCCCCATGCCTGGCGTGCCGCTTCTGCGCGAACGTATTGCAGGGAAAATAGAGCAGATGTACCACAAACAGGTTAATCCAGACACTGAAATCACGGTAACTGCCGGCGGTACACAGGCCATTTTTTGCGCCATCGCGGCATTTGTACGCCCCGGCGACGAGGTAATTCTGCTGGAACCCTGCTATGACTCCTACCGGCCTTCTGTAGAAACGGTGGGCGGGAAAGTAGTGACGCATACCTTGTCGGCCCCGGATTATCGGGTCGACTGGGCGGCTGTGCAACAACTCATCACACCCCGCACCCGTATGCTGTGTATCAACACGCCACAAAACCCTACCGGCACGATCCTAACCGAAGCCGATATGCTGGCGATTCAGGACATGCTGCGCGGTACGGATGTGATTCTTATGAGTGATGAGGTGTACGAGCACCTGATTTTTGACGGCGAACAGCATGCCTCCGTACTGCGCTACCCCGAATTGTATGCCCGCAGCCTGGCCATTTATTCTTTCGGAAAAACCTACCACAATACTGGCTGGAAAACGGGCTATTGCGTGGCGCCGCCCGAACTGACCCGCGAATTCCGTAAAATTCACCAGTTCAACGTTTTCAGCGGAAACCATCCCATGCAGGCCGCGTTCGCCGATTTTATGGCCGACCCGTCTGAATACATGGGATTGCCAGATTTTTACCAGCAAAAACGCGACTTTTTCCTGCAAGCCATGGCAAATACGCGTTTCAAACCGCTCTCCTGCAAGGGCACCTACTTCCAGTTGTTCGATTACAGCAGCATTAGCGACGAGACCGATCTGGATTTTTGCAAACGCATTACGGTGGAATACGGCGTGGCGGCTATTCCGGTGTCGGCCTTTTTCTCTGACGGGCGCGACGACAAGGTGATTCGCCTGTGCTTTGCCAAAACGGAGGATTTGCTGGAACGGGCGGGAAAGGCGCTGGAGAAACTCTGAAACACGGATTTGTAACACGGATTACGCGGATCAAAGACGGATTTGCACGGATTTGATCTGTGGTATGGAAGCATTTCTTCTTCCTTCCCGGTCAAATCCGTGCAAATCCGTCTTTGATCTGTGCAATCCGTGTTTCAGTAGAAAGTTTGCCCATGCCGATGCATTTTCCGCAACAACGGGCTGCAACGGTACCGATCTTCCAGGTACTCGACATACAAGGCGTCGAGTCTTTCAATGACGGTAGCGATACCAATTTCATCGGCCCAGGCGAGCAGGCCTTTCGGGTAGTTCACCCCGCGCGTCATGGCCAGGTCGATGTCGTCGCGGCTGGCAATGCGCCAGTGCAGGGCATCTGCGGCTTCGTTGATCAACATAACGAGGATGCGATTGGCAATTTCAGCACCCAACGCTTTATCCTGAACGGGCTCGGGCTGAACGGCATCGGGGCGGTAGTCGTAGAATCCGCGACCCGATTTTCGGCCGAAAAAGTGCGAGTCAACCAGCCTTTTTTGTGTAAAAGAAGGCTTATAGCGCGGGTCGTAGTAAAAATTCTGAAACACCACTTCAGTCACAGCGTAGTTGATGTCATTGCCAATAAAATCCATCAGTTCGAAGGGCCCCATTCGGAATCCGGCCAGGTCGCGCATGGCCCAGTCGATGGTAGCAATATCGGCGATACCCTCGTCGAGCATGCGCAGCGCCTCACCATAATAAGGGCGCGCCACGCGGTTGACGATAAATCCGGGTGTATCCTTAGCAATGACGGTTACTTTTCCCCAACTGTCGATCAGGTTTTTGCCGCGCTCCACGATCTCGCTTTGTGTTTGCAGGGCAGGAATAATTTCCACCAGTTTCATCAGCGGCGCCGGGTTGAAAAAATGCACACCAAGGATGCGCTCCGGGTGCCGAAGCGGCGCGCCCATAGCGGAAATGGAAAGCGAGGAAGTGTTGCTAGCCAGGATGGTTTTTTCCGGCACCACGGCCTCCATACTCTTAAAAGCGATCTGCTTGGCATCGATGTCTTCCACAATGGCTTCGATGATCATGCTGCAATCGCGGAAAGCGCTCATGTGATCGGCAAACTGAACGCGGCTGAACAGGGAGTAGGCATCGGAATCGGTAATTTTCCCGCGTTCCGTCAGGGCCTTCATGGAGGCTTGAATGCCTTTGCTGGCTTTGGTAAGAGCGGTGGGGAGGTGATCGCAAAGGATCACTTTATGTCCGGCCGCGGCTGCCACCTGGGCAATTCCGCTGCCCATGGCGCCGGCGCCGAGAACACCTATGGTATCCATATAATTTGGGTTACTGGTTTAGGGGCGCAAAGGTAGCGGTTGCTCCTGAATATTCACGTGCAACTGCTATTGCTTGTATTTGGTATCGAAACGCCGGTACAGTTGTTTTTGTTTGTTGTCGAGGTTGATTTCCCTGCCCTGGATAAAGGCGGCTGTCACCTGGCTGCTGCGCATATCGAGCGCATCGCCTTCGCTGATGAACAGGGTGGCGTCTTTTCCTACGCTTAGCGACCCGCAACGCTCGTCGATGCCCAATATTTGGGCCGTGTGCAGCGTAAGGGCCTGCACGGCTGCTTCTGCCGGCAAGCCGAAACCGACGGCCTGGCCTGCCTGGAATGCTACATTGCGCTGTTGCCAGGCCGACTGGTCTGAAAATGCGAAAACGACGCCTTTTTCATGGAGTTGTGCCGCCGTTTTGTACGGCTGGTCGATGTCTTCATCTTCGCGGGCAGGCAGTCGGTGGGTGCGCGACAGGATCACCGGCACATCATGCTGTTTCAGGAAATCAGCCATCAGCCAGGCATCTTCTGCGCCGACGAGCACGGGTTTCAGGCCGTATTTTTCTGAAAAAAGTATGGCATCGCGCATCGCCCGGGCATTGCCTGAATGCAGGTACAGTTTTCTTTGTCCGCCGAACAGTGCGCGCATGGACTCGAATTTCAGGTTGGTCACTTCCGGCTTTTCTGTGCGTCCATACGCTTGTGCCGCTTCAAAAAAGGCGTTCAGTTGTTGCACATCGCGTTCGTAAGTATCAGTACGTGGGGCATCGGGGCCTTCCGGCCTGTTGCCGGGGTTGGGCGGATTGGGCCAGTTGAGGTGAATGCCGTCGTCGGTGTTGAAGGCGGCATCTTCCCAGTTCCAGGCATCAAGTTGTACCACCGACGACATGCCAGAGATGACCCCGCCCGTAGGCACGGTTTGGGCCAGCAGCACACCGTTGGAGCGGATGGTCGGTAAAATGTCGGAATCGGTATTGTAGGCCACAATAGCGCGCAGTTGTGGATTCATTCCGCCCACATCCGTTGCGTCGAGGGTGGGCCGGGCAGCGTCGATACCGATCAGGCCCAGTTGGGTATTGGGCGCTATGAAGCCCGGATACACGTGTTTGCCCGAAGCGTCGAAGATTTTGGCAAACTGATTCCGGTCGAGGCGAATCACTGTAGCATCGGCCACCATGGTCAGGTTTCCATTTTCAAATGCAATGGCGCTGTTCTGGATCACCGTGCCGTCGCCCACATGCGCCGTAGCGCCATAAATCAGAATGGCTCCTTTTTGCGGCGGGGCAGGGGTGGGGGTTTGAGCGTTCATGGTGGTGGTGAAGAGGGCGAGTAGGATGGTAGAAAATCTGTTCATGCTGTTTCTTTACAAGGTGTTCATTTGCTTCTTTTAATTTTTAGAGGGCCCAAGGTACGGTACAATGGCGGTGTTTATTTTTTCAGCATAGGTACTATAAGATAGATAGAAGAAATATGTCTGTATCAGTGTTAATTCCTGACAATTATAGATATATGTTTTGCATTTCAGGCAATGAAGAATTACCTTTCGTTTGCTTTTTTAATTGCACAAATTCTTTTAATCTCTCCTCTGTTACTATTAGGAAAACACGCTGTTCTCCATATCTATTATTTGTTTTATGGCATGGCCCAACGGTTATGCGCTTGTGCTTTGTCACAGGCAATAATGTTTTTTAAGCCATACAACTCCTTTTAAGTCAAATAAATAAACATTTTAAAAAATATCATAATGAAAACAATTGTTTCTCTTGCCATTTGCACGCTGTGGGTATATTCCATGTGCGCTCAATCTCCGCAATTCTACAAAGCCATCGATCCACATCCGGAAAATACGTTCTGGATAGATCAGGGGCTAAAAACCTTCCAGACGGATAGTTTCTATTACACGCTGGCAAGATATAAGCCAGATCGTTTGCAAAGCATGGTTGTAAAATTAAATAAGCAGGGAGACATCGTACATCAAAAGGAACTGACCACCGCCTATAATAATTTGACCCTAGTTGACGGTTTTCAGGCCCCCGACCATTCATTGATACTGATTGGTAACTATATCGATTGGGATTGGGGTTCCTTTAAATCGGTTGCGATGCTGGTCAAAGTAGATAAGGATTTAAACCTGCAATGGATGAAATCATACGTTAATCCTGACAATACGGATGGGGGAGGGGCGCTTTTCGGAACACATGTAATACAGACTGACGACCAACAGAACTATGTTTTTAGCGCTAACTCCTTTGACCGCTCGTTCCTGTATCGCACGGATTTGAATGGAAACGTGATTTCGATCCACGCATTGCCTGATAGTATAAGTACTGAAGACGGCAACATAATTAAATCTCCGGATGACAATCTTGTGTGTTCGGGTAAACTTACTACCGCTACTGAAACGGTAAATATGGTGTTTAAAATGGACTTGCAGGGCAATATCCTATGGAGCCAACCCATCAATACTTTTGCATTATCTACAACCATCACACCACTGCAAAACGGGAAATACGGTGTTTGCTCTCTTATCGACAGCATACTGGATTATCCACCACAAGGCCGACAGATAACGCTTTCAATTGTGAGTGAAAACGGAATAATAGAACAGACGATGCAACTGCCCATGCATTACCAGGACGAAGAAATTAGAGACCTGACGACAGCATCTAACGGAGACATCATCGGTTGTGGAAAGTCTGAAATCGCTTACGAAGGCTGGCTTTTTCGAGCCACTTCTGAAGGGAGTCTCCTGTGGCAGCGCCATTTTTCGGATTCCTTGCAACGCCCTTGGTCGCCCGTAAGTTTTCTAAATGTTCTGGGCAATCCAGACGGCAGCATTGTCCTGACGGGTTTTCTGTACGATAGTATGCCCGGTCTTAATCCATACGATCCTGAAAACAGAAATATCAATATCTCGATGATGGTCACGGATGCTGACGGCTGCCTCACACCCGGCTGCCCGTCCGGCTTGCAGTACATCACCTCGGCGCCGGAGGTGTCGGGGCCGGGCGAGCGCCTACCGTGGCTGCAGGTGTCGCCCAATCCGGCAAACGATCTGCTTCGGGTGCGGATTCCGGAGGGTGCAAATGGCACTGTGGTACTGTATAACTTGTGGGGGCAGGTAGCGCTACGACGCAACATCGACTCCGGCTCGGGTTGGATAGAAATGGACAGTGGCGGCCTGCCTGCGGGCTGTTACAGTGTGGCATGGCTGGTTGGCGGACAGGTGATGGCACGCAATAAGGTTATTATACAGCATTGAGAAGATAACCAAACTACCTGACCTGACAACTCAACAGCCGCTCTCCTTCCAAAAATCCCTCCAGCAAATCGCCGATCTGAATAGGGCCAACCCCGGCGGGTGTACCCGTAAAAATGTAGTCGCCTTTTTGCACGGTGAAATACCGGGAGATGTGGCAGATCAATGAATCGAAGGAAAAAAGCAGGTCGCGCGTATGGCCGTCCTGCACCACCTCTCCATTCTTTTTTAATTGAAAATGAATGTCTTGCGGGTTTTTCAATTCCTCGATTGGCACAAAGCGGCTCAGCGGCGCCGAGCGGTCGAAGCCTTTGGCAATTTCCCAGGGCTGGCCTTTTTCCTTGAGTTTGTCTTGCAGGTCGCGGGCCGTGAAGTCGATACCGAACGCTACCGCGTCGTAGTAGCGCGACGCGAATTCGGGCTGCACAGAGCGGCCGTTTTTGGCCACCCGCAGCACCATTTCACCTTCGTAGTGGATATTTTTACTAAAATCGGGGTGGTAAAAATGGCGGTTGTTGAGCAGCAGCGCCGTTGGCGGCTTCATAAAAATGAGCGGCTCTGCCGGGATGGGATTGTTCAGTTCGCGGGCGTGGTCGGCGTAGTTGCGGCCGATACAGAATATTTTCATGGCAGCCTATCGGGTAATGGATGAACACGCTTCTTCAATCAGCAGGGCAAAAAACTCGCCGAGCGGCCAGCCGTGGGCCTGGGCCTGCTGCGGGATAATACTGGCCGGCGAAATGCCCGGAATGGTATTGGGTTCGAGCAGGTGGAAGGTATCGCCCACGAGGATATAGTCAATGCGAATAGCGCCCTTGCATTTCAGCAGGTCGTAAATTTTGCCCGTGCGCTCCTGGCACTGTCTGGTGAGTTCGGCCGACAGATCGGCGGGGGTGACTTCCTTGGATTTGCCTTCGTATTTGGCGGCAAAATCAAAAAACTCGGTTTCCGGGATGATTTCCGTGACGGGCAGCACCACCACCTGGCCGCCTACGCGCAGCACGCCGTTGGAAAACTCGCGACCCGGCATAAACGCCTCCACCATCACTTCGTTGCTGTACTGGAAAGCCTCGTCGATGGCCGGGCGCAGGGCCTCGGCGGTTTTTACTTTTGTGACGCCGAAACTGGAACCATTGTCGTTGGGTTTTACAAACAGGGGCAGGCCCAGTTGCAGCAGTTTCGCCTCGTCGATCGGCTCCCCTTTGCGCAGCAGTTCAGAAGGCGCCATTGGAATGCCATAAGGCGCCAGTTGGAGTTTGGTGTTGTGCTTGCTCATGGTGAGCGCGCTCACGTAGCCGTCGCAGCAGGTGTAGGGAATACCCATCAGTTCGAGGTATCCCTGCAATTTGCCGTCTTCCAGCGGGCTGCCGTGCAGGGCGGCAAAAGCCGCATCGAAGCGGATTTTTTCGCCATCGGCCAGGGTGAGGGTAAAATCATTTTTATCGACTGCAATGCCGGTATCCAGGTCTTTCCAGTCGGCTTTTTGAATATCGATCAAAAAAGTGCGGTAGCGATCTTTGGGCAGGTGATCGCGCACCACGGCCCCGCTTTTCAGCGAAATCACCCGTTCGGCGGAGTCGCCGCCGGTCAGAATAGCAATATTTTTCATTGATTATTTTTCTTTGGGCAAAAGTAGCCAAAGTCGTCCGAAACGATTGATTTTTCGCGCTTCCTGCAAGCCTTTTTGGCCCATTCCGCAGTACAAGTCGATGCGCTTGGTGGTTTTGATGGCGCCGCCGCGGTCTTGGGCAAAAATGATGCGGTATTGGTAGCCTTTCAGTCGGCCTGCCGCATCGATGTCGGGCAACTCGGCCAGCAGGGTGCTCCCGATGGGAATATAGCGCGTATCGACGGCCACAGAGTAGCCTGCGGTGAGCGGAAAAAATCCTGCGCCCAGGATTTTTTCGTCTATTTCCTGGAAAAAAACATAGGTGCCGCCCGCGCCTTTTACCGAACCACCGAAACCGAAGTGTTCGCGTTTTCCGTCGGGAAATTCCACCAGGCAGGAGCCTTGCAATTGTGCGTTTTTCAGTTCTTTTTTGCTGGAAAGCCAGGCCAATTCGAGGCCTTTTCCCGCCAGTGCGCCTGCTTCGATGGCTGCCGGATTGGGCACGCCGGAAGCGGGGCGTTTCAACATAGGATAGGGATATTCCGGTGTTTGCACGCGGCTTGCCTTGATGAGCGGCGTGTAGTAGCCCGTTACGCGCACCTTGTCTTTGTTCAGGTCGGTATTGATGCTGTAAAAATCGAAGGTAGTGAGCAGCACATTCGGGTCGAGCAACTGCACATTTTCCAGCAGTTCGACGGTACGCAGCATTTCTTTCTGGGTAATACCGGAAGCGCCGCGTACGGAAGAATCTTTGCGGCGCAGGTAATTGGCCTGCTCGTACATGGCCTGCAACATCAGCGGATCAAAGGCCAGGTAGGGAATCGTATCAGGTGTGCCTGGGCGTAGCACGGCATTGGAGAGTTTGCGTTTTTTTCGCGTACCTTTTTTACTTTCTTCCGGTTCGGGCTCGGGTTCGAGGGCAGCAATAGCAGTATTTGTTTTTTCCGAATCTTCTTTTGTTGTCAGTACGGCGTTCTCGGTAGTTGGCTTGAATGGAATAATCACTTTCTCCGGTGCAGTGTGGTGCATTACCCAGAGAGAAGTGAGACACGCCAGCAACGGAAGTGCGTCGAACAACAGAATTCTTTTTGTCAGCGACATATGTGGGAGGACTTTCGCTATGTCAAAAGTAGCAGGTTTGTTGAGAAAGTCGCCTGTGTTCGAATAATTTTCTGTAGTGATTTTTCGCATGATTCTGCAAAGGTGCGCATTTCCGGCAAAATATTATTCTAAAAGTGCCAATTTGATGTCCCTAACTCCGTGGATCGTAGTACATTTGCACCGCTTTAACCAAATAATTATCAAACAACTGAAACGGGAGCCTTTGGGCTGTCTTTCATTCTTACTTACTTCTGCAATATGGCGCGCGTTGAACTCGTAATGCCCAAGATGGGCGAAAGCATCATGGAAGCCACTATTCTGAAATGGCGGAAAAAAGCCGGAGATCGCATCGAACTCGACGAGCCGGTACTCGACATTGCCACCGACAAGGTAGACAGCGAAGTGCCGTCGCCCGTCGCCGGTGTGCTCGTAGAGATTCTTTTTCAGGAAAATGACGTGGTTGCGATCAATAAAGTGATTGCAGTGATCGAAACGGAAGCCTCGAATGCACAACTGGCCGCTTCTCCTGCCCTGAGCCAGCCGGCAGCATCGGTTGGACAAAGCGAGGCGGCCCAGGTGCCGTATGTGCCTGCCGCTACCGCCCCTGCGACGCAGCAAGCCGCTTCGGCCGCCTCCGGGCGCTTTTACTCGCCCCTGGTGAAAACCATCGCACGTGAAGAAAGTATCAGTCAGGCTGAACTCGACAGTATCCCGGGCTCGGGTCAGGACGGGCGCGTCACCAAAAAAGACATGTTGGCCTATGTGTCTACTCGCCAGAAAGGCGCTCCGGTAGCCCCTGCCACTCCTGCGCCAGTAGCAACCGTGGCGCCTGCCGTTCCGCAAGCCCCGGCCGTCAGCATCAGCGGCAATGTGGAAATTGTGGAAATGGATCGCATGCGCAAACTCATTGCCGACCACATGGTGATGAGCAAGCACACCAGCCCGCACGTGACCTCTTTCGTGGAAGTGGACGTGACCAATATGGTAAACTGGCGCAACAGCGTAAAAGACAAGTTCAAAAAACAATACGGCGAGAATATCACCTTCACACCGATTTTTGTGGAAGCCATCGTGCGCGCCATCCGCGACTTCCCTATGATCAATGTATCGGTAGACGGTACGCGCATCATCGTTCGCAAAGACATCAATATCGGCATGGCAGCCGCTCTACCTTCCGGCAACCTGATTGTGCCGGTCATCAAAAATGCCGACAATCTCAACCTGCTGGGCCTGACCAAACAAGTGAACGACCTTGCCAGCCGCGCCCGCCAGAACCAGTTGAAACCGGAAGAAATTCAGGGCGGCACATTTACCCTCACCAATGTAGGCACCTTCGGCAACGTGATGGGTACACCGATCATCAATCAGCCGCAGGTGGCCATCATGGCTGCCGGCGCGATCCGGAAAAAACCGGCGGTCATTGAAACGGAATACGGCGATGTGATTGCCATTCGCCAAATGATGTTCCTGTCGATGTCGTATGACCACCGTGTGGTGGATGGTATGCTGGGAGGATCGTTTTTGCGCCGTGTAGCCGATTATCTGGAACAATTTGATGCAAATCGGGCGGTCTAAATTTAAGATTTAAGATTACATGATTTTAGATTTAAGATTTATTCGAGATGCCCTCAAATCTTAAATCATGTAATCTTAAATCATGTAATCTTAAATCTCCATCTTCTCAAATCGCCAGCCTTTTCCACCAAAATATCTCAACAATCCGGTGAGCGCATGCTGCATGTTGGGCGCTGCCTTGATGCTGTCGTGCAGCACCACAATAGACCCCGGTCGGCAATGCCTGATGACATTGTCGAGGCATTTTTCCGGAGAAATATTTCGGTCGAAATCACCGCTCAACACATCCCACATTACAATCCGGTAATGATGTCGAAGGGCTTTGGCCTGACTTGAACGGAGCCTGCCATAAGGCGGGCGAAACAAACGGCCAGGCACCAGCCGCGCACAGGCTGCCACATTTTCCAGGTAATGCGCATCCTCGTTTTTCCAGCCGTTCAAGTGCTGATGGGTATGATTGCCCACGCTGTGGCCTTCTACCTGGATGCGCTGAAAAATAGCCGGATAACGCTGCACATTTTCACCTACACAAAAAAAAGTTGCCTTCGCACCCGCTGCCTGCAGGGTGTCGAGTACCCAGGGCGTCACTTCCGGAATAGGGCCGTCGTCGAAGGTCAGATACAAAACCTTCTCACGGGTGGGAATGCGCCAGGTGAAGCCCGGGAAGAGGCGCTGCACAAGGGCGGGCATTTTTACGATATACATGACTGTGAAAGGAAAGGGCAAGGAGCAAGGGCAAAAGGCAAGGAGCAAATGGCTGGAATACCCCAAAAGAGATGAGGAATGGATCGCATGGAATCGACTTTCATACTTCCCGGAGCCGCCAAAATGCCCGGGTAAATATTTTTTAATTTCATAAAACGCTGATAATCATTGTTTTTCGCTTTGTGCTTTTTCTCTACTACCCCCTTGGCCTTGTGAAGGTTTTGCCAATTAACGACACGAGGCTTCCGCAAAAGCAGAAAACTGTTACTTTTGCTCCGGTTTATGCAAAGCGCGACGGCTGGTACTTTCGGTCGCCGCGCATTTTTTTCTCCGATCAGAGCACTTCGCTTATTGAACGATGTGCTTTAAAAAACCAACGGGACGGCAAGGTAGTGATATGGCAACATCTTTGCGGCCCGGATTTTTGACAGTTAAAACATACGATGTCCGTTCGCGTAAGATTCGCTCCATCTCCCACCGGCGCACTCCATATTGGCGGAGTACGCACAGCTTTGTACAATTACCTTTTTGCACGGCAACAGGGTGGTACATTCATTCTCCGAATTGAAGACACTGACCAGACACGCTACGTGCCTGGCGCCGAACAATACATCATCGACACGCTGAAATGGGTAGGACTACTGCCCGACGAGGGCGTCGGATTTGGGGGCGATAAAGGCCCGTACCGCCAGAGCGACCGCAAGGAAATATACCAGCGCTACGCCCACGAACTTGTACAGCGTGGCCACGCCTACTACGCATTCGACACTGCCGAAACCCTCGAAAAGCGGCGCGAAGCGGAAGAAAACTTTACTTACAACCACCTGACCCGGCCAGGGCTAGATAACAGCCTTACGCTTGCTCCTGAAGAAACAGACAAACGCCTGAAAGCGGGCGCTCCTTTTGTCATTCGCCTCAAGGTGGAGCCCGGCCGCCCCATCCATATCAACGACCTGATCCGTGGCGAAGTGGTGTTCCAGAGCAGCGAACTCGACGACAAGGTGTTGCTCAAAGCCGACGGTATGCCCACGTACCACCTGGCCAACATCGTCGACGACCACCTCATGGAAATCACGCATGTAATCAGGGGCGAAGAGTGGCTGCCCAGCACGGCGCACCACGTGTTGCTGTACGAAGGATTTGGCTGGACAGATACTATGCCGCGTTTTTCGCACCTGCCGCTCATTCTCAAGCCCGTGGGCAATGGCAAACTGAGCAAACGCGACGGCGCCAAATTCGGCATGCCCGTTTTTCCGCTGGAGTGGAATGGCGCTACGCCGGAAGAAAGTTTCAGCGGCTTTCGCAACACAGGTTTTTTACCCGAAGCGGTGATCAATTTTCTGGCGCTGCTGGGCTGGCACCCGGGCGGCGAGCAGGAAATATTTTCTATCGACGAACTGATTCAGGCATTTTCTATCGACCATATCAGCAAGGGTGGCGCCCGATTCGACTACGAAAAGGCCAAGTGGTTCAACCAAAAATACATCCAGGCAGCCGATAACGCCGTGCTGGCCTCTTATATCGGGCCGCTGGCTGCTGCGAAAGGGTATAGCCCTTCGGATGACTATTTGCAACAGGTAGCCGCGCTGATGAAAGAGCGCGTTACTTTTTTGCCCGATTTTGTGGAAACAGGCTATTATTTGTTCGAACCGGTACGGGAATATGACCGCGAAACGTTTCAGAAGAAATGGACGCCTGCCGTAGCAGATTTTTTTGCGGAACTGATTGCAATGGTGGCTACTTTTGCTGATTTCAACGCGCCAGCCCTGGAAGAAGCCGTCAAGCAGTTGATGCAGGAAAAAGGTTTTAAACCTGGCGATGTGCTGCCTTTGCTGCGTATCGCGCTGGCAGGCACCATGAAAGGCCCCGCTGTATTTGATATGGCGGTGGCGCTGGGCCGCGAAGAAACTGTACGACGGCTGGAAGCCCTGACGCGTTTGTGAGGATCGGTGAACCCCGAAACCATACTTGTGAAATGACCCTGTTTTTTCACCCGAAAACAAACTGAACCATGCAAAAGCAGAAAAAAACGCCCCCTTTGCCCAATAGCAAAGGTGTCAAAAAGGAAAAGACTTTGAAAAACCTCGACATCCGGGTCAATACACTCGGACAAATCGAAAAGGACTTTAACATCGACGACATCAATGCTTTTCTGAACGAAAACGTGCCGGATAAAAAGTTTGAAGAAAAATAACAGGAAGGGAGCATCGGTATTCGTATTCGCTTTCGAAAACCCCAAACATGCTCTACCTGGCAGTTGCCGTTTTTTTAATCCAGTCAACCGAAAATATCCCTTGACAGTTGGATCGGTTTCCCCAGAGCCGATCCGGTAAATGAACTCGTCCGTATGGCAAACCGGTTACGCAACAATTTGCGGGCAATACCTTATCTGTGTGGTATTTGTTTGTGCCTTCTTTCCGCCCGGGATCTGGTAGCCCAGAGCAATTATTTTAATGTGCCGCCGCTTACTGTAACCCCCCTGGCGGTTGGCGCCAATTGTACTGTTTCTCTTCAGGGAAATATTACGCCACCTGTAGTTACTTCTACAATCGGTGCAAACATTGTAGTGTCCATGTTCGATCAGGCAGGATCCGGTTTTGCACTGACCGATATTCTTCCCCTCGGCACCGGTGTTACGGTAGTGTGGTATGTTGAAGACGACCAGGGGCACAGTTATAGTTTTAACTACTTGTTGGTACAAACCGTCGACAATACGCCGCCTGCTTTCAACCTTATCAGCGTGCCAACCCCAATCACCTATAACTCGATTGTGGAGGTGCCGCCGCTGGGGCCGCTGCCTGCCACCGACAACTGCACGCCGAGCAATAACCTGATTCAAACATTTTCGGAAACCGCCCGCCCCGACACCTGTGATCCCGGCACCTTTACCCGTACCTGGCGTGTAACAGACCAGTCGGGAAATACCGCTACCTATACCCAGACGATCAATATCACGGTGGATAACCTCCCGCCGGTTATCATGGCGCCGTTCCCGGCCAATGGCTCGGCTGCCTGCGAAACGCTTCCAGGCGGATTTCAAACCTGGCTGGCCACACAAATGGCCAATTTCAATGCCACGGACGCCTCGGGTATCAAGTCGCTGACCAATAATGCGCCAGCCAATTACCCCGGCGCCTGCCCAATGCCCATCAATGTGACCTTTGTCGCCACCGACAACTGTTTGCTGGTGGCTTTCAGAACAGTTACCTTTTCTACTTCCGATGTGCAACCGCCGCAGGTCATCAAAGCATCCAAAGACACGGTGGCGTATTGCACACCTTCTGGAAGTCCGCTTAATAGACTGGGAGAATGGATTCAGACGCGTGGGTATTCGCAAGTTTCGGATGCCTGTACGGCCATTACCTATCAATCAGAAATCAACAATACCCAGGTAGATTCGGCTCAAATCGTAGCGGCCCTGCTGGCGTCCTTTGCCAATGGTTGCAACTCGCAAACCATTGGTACACAAATGTTTGACAAAGTACGGGGAAAAGTAACTGTAAAATGGAAGGCTATTGATGCTTGCGGAAACGAAACGACTGTCGGCACGGCAACTTTTGGCGTCATCGACACCTTGCCGCCTATAATAACCGGGGTGAATGTAACAGAGGAGTGCGGCGCCAATTCGCAAGACAACACGGCCCTGCAAAACTGGATCAATGCCCACGGGAATACTACGATCACCGACGAATGTTCGCAAACCACCTGGTCCAATTTTACGTTTGTTACTTCTACCGGACAGTCGGGAACAGGCCTGTTCAATAGCGGCCCCTACCCGCAGGTGCAGGCACACAATTGCAACTGGTGGACGGATGTGACATTTCGGGCCTTCGACGACTGCGGCAACCTTGGCCTGATAACCCTTCGTTTCCAGATTCAGGATATGACGGACCCGGTGATTGCCGGTTTTCCCGACACCATCACACTGGCTTGCCCCAATCCGGTGCCGGTGCTTCCGCTGCAATATGTTTCCGACAATTGCGACACCAGCCTGCTGATTGCAAAAACCATCGTGCAGTCCGATTCATTGTGCGACGGCTCGTACACGATGACAGTTACCTGGTCGGCCACCGACGACTGTGGCCGAACCGGAACAGCCGTGCAAACGGTGCTGGTGCGCGATACCATCGCACCGGTGTTCACCCTGGTTCCTGCTGATAAAACCTTCCGCTGCGACACATTTGCTCTGCCGCCAGTGCCAGTGATGGGGATAGATATCAATGCCACGGATAATTGCAGCCCGGTAACGAGTATCACCACTCAAACGATTTCCGCACAAAACCCCGACCCGCAACAGTGTGCGCATTATGCCTACCAGATCACCCGCATTTTTACCGCCACGGATGAATGTGGCAACACCCGAACTGCTACACAGGTCATTTCAGTGGTCGATAATCTGGGGCCGGTATTTGCAGGTTATACCGATACCACCGGCGTATGCGATGTAGCGCCTGTGTTGCCGATACCCGTAGCCACCGATGCTTGCAGCGGCATCACGGCTGCACCCGATACGGTGAGTGTAGTAAATACGCCGGGCATCTGTCCGGACTCCTACACCCTGACTATTACCTGGATTGCAGCGGATGTATGCGACAATACGAGCACCTTTTCACAGAATATTGCCATTTCCGATACGGTGCGCCCGACGCTCGTCAATATACCGCCGGATGTGACGGTTTCCTGCGATGCCATACCGGTAGCGCCCGACACGAGTACGTTTAACGCCGACGACAATTGTGATGCAAATGTGGATGTGACACTGGTGGAAACGCAACTGCGCGACCCTGATCTGAATAGTTGCGACCACTGGACCAATTACATCATCCGACGCGAATGGACGGCCACAGACAACTGTGGTAATACGCGAAGGTACACGCAAAACATTCTGATACAGGACAATACGCCACCGCAACTCATTCCGCCCGCAGCGCTTTCCCTGCCCAATGACCCGGGCGATTGCGGACGTATGGTGACGATTCCGCCGCCGCTCTCCGTGACAGACGTGTGCACCTCTCTGCCTATGTCCGTAACGCTACTCGACACCTCTATGCTGGTAAAAACGGCTCCGGGGCTGCTGGGGAGTACACCGGTTGATACGGTTGTTTTTCAATGGAATACGCCCAATACGTCTCCTGCTGCGCCGGTGACAGGCGCCGCTTCGTTGCGTATTTACTTAGACAATGCAGATGCGGATGCTGCCACAGAAACCTTTACCATTCTGGGTGAAAACAATACGCCACTCGGCATTACCACGCAGGTGACGCCGGGTCAGTGCGGTTCGGGATTTACGGATGTAACCATTTCTGCCAACCTATTGAATAACTGGCTGTCAGACGGAGTTTTGAGATTACGCCTTGCCCCCAACAGTTCTGGTGGTGGCGCTGTGAATGCGGTTTGCCCAGGCGGAAGTTTTGCACGCGCCCAATTGCAATACAATTACACGGAACCACAGGTGCCGATCGATCTGGAATTCAGCCTTGACGCCATGCCTGCGCAGCCGTACCCGCCTGCACAGCCATTCTTTTTGGCGCCTGGCACTCATACCATTGTTTACACCGCTACTGATTGTGCGGGCAATGCCACCAGCGCTGCGGTGACCGTAACGATCAGCGATCAGGAGCCGCCGGTGATTACACCGCCGCCAACGCAAAATTTCTATGTGCAGCCGAATGAATGCGAAACCTTCGTTACGCTGCCATTTCCGGAAATTTCCGACAACTGCGATGTGTCGGGCAGCCTGACACAGGCGTCGCCCATTTTGCCCTTGCAGTTTGCCAACGACCCCAATGCCGGGCTTATCCCGAACATGATTACGTTGAATATTTCGGGACTGGTGCCTAATGCCGTGAGCGGGGGCTTCCTGAAAATCAGGCACAAGGGCGACTACGATCAGTCGGGCGAGTTTTTTGAGGTGTTTGATGAAAACAACACCAGTCTGGGCTTTACCACCAACGGGCCAGCCACCGGCGTTTGTACCGATTTTCATGAAACGTTGATTCCAGTATCTGCCGCACAAATCAACGCCTGGGCAGCCAATGGCAGCACCTCGGTCAAGTTGATCGCCAACAACGAAGCGGGCACTTTCTTTGAGTTCATCGGCCCTTGTGCAGCCTTGCAGCCCGACCAGACAGACGGCATCAGCCGGGTACAGGCCGTGCTGGAATACAGTTTTGCTGTTATCACCTACGAAGTGCGCAACAGCGCCAATCAACTGGTACAAACCGGCGGTATCAATGGCACGGAAACCAACCTGATCCTGTCGCCCGATCACTATTCGGTTCATTACCTCACCAGCGATGTGTACGGGCTGGAGGGCAATGCTACATTCCAGTTGAATGTGCTCGATACGATTCGCCCGACGGCTGTTTGCCAGGCTACCACCATTTATGTAAATCCTTCCGGTGCACCGGGTACCAACTATACGCTGCTTCCTTCGGAAATTGACAATGGCAGTACCGACAATTGCCCTGGCAATCTCCAGTTGCAGGTATTGCCCAACGTATTTTCCTGTGCGCAAGCCGGTAGTAATTTCAACGTTGCGCTGACGGCAACCGACAGTTCAGGCAATACCAATACCTGCAACACCATCGTTCGGGTGGAAAACATGTTGCCCATGCCTACGTATTTGCCTGTATGTGAAGGCGGTACGTTGGAATTGTTTGCCAACCCGCCGAGTGGGCCGCCGAATGCGTTCACCTATATGTGGACGCGGCCGGACATGAGTTTTAGTTCCACCCTCCAGAACCCTGTTCGCAGCAACGCACAGACTTCCTTTAATGGAGTTTACACGCTGAAAATTACTGGCCTCACCGGCTGTATGTCTACCGGAACTCTCAATGTACAACTCACCACCTTGCCTACACAACCCACACTGAGTGTAAGCAATTTGCCTTTGTGTAGCGGCGACGATATTGTGCTGTCAACCCCCACTTTTGGCGGCGGTAACCCTACCTATCAATGGTATCAGGGCATACCCGGCAACTCTTTTTTGCTCGCTACCACAACGGCTCCTACTATTACCTTGCCAGAATCGGAGGCAGGTACGTATCAGTTTTATGTAAAAGTGTCGGCCTCCGGTTGTACATCACTCAATTCAGAGGTACTCACTGTTACTGTGGCTCCTCGCCCCGTTGCCCAACTCGATCAGGAGGTCATCAACGTATGCGAGGGACAGCCGATTATCTTCGGCACGCCTTCCATGGGTATAGGAATGACCTACAATTGGACCGGCCCGGGTGGATTTAGTAGCAACCAGCAATATCCGCCGCCTATCCTGAGCGCCATGCCTTTCCATGCAGGCATCTATACGCTGACAGTTTCTAAAGATGGCTGTACATCTAAACCGGCCAACGTGCAGGTTATCGTTCGCCCCAAACCGGCAAAACCCTTCCTGAGCGGCTCCAATCAGGTGTGCGAAGGCGCCAATATCACCCTGCTGGCCAGTACGCCTACTGCGGCCCAGTACATCTGGCAATCGCCCAATCAGACTACGGTGAACACCACGGTGAACTCCTTGCTGTTGCCTGGCGTCATGGTAGCCGATTCCGGCATGTGGCGGGTTCGGGTGGTGCAGCAAGGTTGCTTGTCCGACTGGTCGGATTCGCTGTTTATCCGCATTCAGGCGTATCCGGATGTGACCGGAGGTTCCAACAGTCCTATTTGTGCAGGCGGGGGCCTCAACCTGGGGGCAACGGCCAATATCGGCAACTTGAACTGGTGCTGGACCGGGCCGGATAATTTCATCAATTACCAGCAGTTTACTACTCGTACTCCGGCTGTGGCAGGCACCTACAAGATAGTAGGGAAAACAAGTTTTGGATGTTCCGATTCGGCTTTTGTGAGTGTTTCAGTGATCCCGCTGCCAGTAATTGACTCGATCATACAAGTTGCGCCCATTTGTTCGGATGGCTCTACGGATGCCGTGCTGACGCCGCTTGTGACGGCTCAGAACGGGCCGCTCACCTTTGTCTGGGCCGGGCCGCCGAACGGCTCTGTTATTTCCAATGACTCTATTCTGGTCATTCCGGATGTTTCTACGGTGAACAACGGGCCGTACATCCTCACTGTAAGAAACGCATTCGGTTGCTCATCAGCGCCCAAAACGACCACTGTAAATGTGGGGCCGCCGCTGGTGGTGCCCCTGCTCAGCCAGCCCGCAGCGGTTTGTGCTGGTGGAAATATCGTGTTGTCTATTACCAATGCCGGCCAGTACAACCCAAGTGCGACGTTCATCTGGACGCGCCCCAGCGGGGATACCATGACTACCCACTCGTTTTTGAATTTTCCCAATGCACAAGTGGCGCAATCGGGCATGTATTCCGTGTATGTCAACGATGGCATCTGCCAGTCGGGCGCCTCGGCGCCGGTGGCTATCATTGTAAATGCCATTCCCGCAGCGCCTGTTCTGACGGCCAATACGCCTGTTTGTGAAGGCGGGGTGTTGCAATTGAATGCGAATGTCATACCGGGCGCTACCTACAACTGGGCTGGCCCGGAAGATTTCAGTTCCTCCAATTCCAATCCGGCACGACAGCCGGTTACCCTGAGTTTTGCAGGCACCTATTCTACCACGATTACGGTAAACAACTGCGTTTCTCCGCCTTCCAGCATCGAGGTGGAAGTAACGCCGAGGCCGAAAAAGCCGACGATTATTCCGCTGGCGTCCACCAATATTTGTATTGAACAGCCCGGAACCACACTGACGCTGACGCTGACCAACGTAACCCCTGGCTCGCAGTATTTCTGGCTGAACGAAACGGGCGACACGATTGCCGGGCCGCTGAACAGCGTGAGTGTCACTTTTAGCAACCTTATTACCCAGTTTTCACCAGGCGTGCACACATTCCGTGCTTTTGCCTGGAAAAATGGATGCGATTCGGAGATTTCCAATGCGCTCACGATTCATTTTGATACCATACCCGACAATACCGCTTTTGCTGGCCCCGACGGCCCGGTGTGTACGGCTCAAACCATTGCGCTTGCTGCCGCATCACCTGCCAGTGGCACGGGCGTGTGGAGCCAGTTGGGTACACCTGTCGTTACCATCAACAGCCCGGGAAGCCCGACGTCTACCGTTACCGGCATGACTCCTGGCAATGTGTACCAATTCATCTGGTCGTTGTCGAGCGGCGGTTGTATGAACTACAGCCGCGACACAGTCACCCTGGCCGCACAGGCGCTGGAACTGCCCAACGCCGGAGAAGACCAGTTTTACTGTACTACAACAGGTATTCAATTAAACGCTACCCAGGGACAAATGGTGAGTGGCGTGTGGAGCCAGCCTGCCTCGCAGGCGGGGCTGGGCATTCAGATTGACAGCACTGCCAAGCCCAATACAACCATTTCCGGCGCGGGCCTGACACCAGGTAATACGTATTTCTTCTACTGGTCGATGGGTAATGCGGGCTGCGGTACACAGGTGGATGAAGTAGCCATTCACATTTACAGCCAGAAGCCGAATGCCGGTCCCGACCAGTTCCTGTGCAACAACCAGGACTGCACCCTGCTGGATGCTTCCAACCTGGCCGCCTTCGAATACGGCGTGTGGACCAATGTGACGCCAGGCATCACGTTTACCACGCCCAGCAGCGACCAGACGACGATTTGCGGGCTGCAACCCGGCCCGAATATTATGGTGTGGACCATCAACAATGGCATTTGCACTGCCAATTCCCGCGATACGGTTGTTGTCAACTTCGAACTGTTTCCTACCGCCAACCCCGATGCAGTGGAGGTATTGTTTGGTACCGCCGCTACGTTCAATGTGCTCAGCAACGACGTGGTGCCCAGCCAGTTCAGCGTAGAAATTACCGTAGACCCTGTACATGGCCGGATTGTGGAAAATCCGGGCATCGGCACATACACGTACCAGCCCAATTCCAACTTCTCGGGTACCGACCAGTTGGAATATGAAATTTGTAACCTGCGATGCCCCGAAGCGTGCAGTTATACTACCGTGGTGTTCAATACGAGCGGGCCAGGCGATTGTTTCCTGCCCAATATTATTACGCCGAATCAGGATAATTTGAACGATGCCTTTATCATTCCGGAAACCTGCATAGCAGGCGGCGAAGGGAAGGTGGACGTGGAAGTGACGATTTTTAACCAGTGGGGCGACCAGGTATTCCATGCCTTGCCTTATACGAACGACTGGGAAGGTACCTACAACGGCAACCCTTTGCCGGCTGGTACGTATTTCTATGTGGTACAGTTCAGCGACCCCTTGTTCGAAGCGAAAAAAGGATTTTTGATTCTACAAAGATGAATAATCAATAAGTCGACAGTCGACAGTCGTCAGTCATCAGTCCACTGACGACTGTTGACTGACGACTGTTGACTGACGACTGTCGACTTATTTCCAACCGCTATTTTGATGAAACAACTATACGTCATTGTTTCTTTTTGCATGTGCTCCGCCGGCCTATGGGCGCAGCAAGACGCGCTTTATACGCAGTTTATGTTCAATAAACTGTCTTACAACCCCGGATACGCGGGCACGGAGGAGTCGCCCACACTGCTGGCTGTTTATCGCAACCAGTGGATGGGGCTGGAAGGTGCGCCCAACACACAGGTGCTTTCCTACAACCAGCGCATCCTCAACAACCGCGTCGGACTGGGCGGCAATCTCAACCGCAGCAGCATCGGAATTACAACCAGTCTGACCTTCGATGTGACTTATGCCTACCGTATTCCGTTTAAAAGGGGAACACTCAGCATCGGACTTCAGCCCGGCGTGCGGTATTTCCGCCAAAACTGGGCCGACGCACGGCTGCGAGCCATCGATCAGAACGACTTGTCTATTCCAACCGAACCGAGTACGAAGTACCTGCCCAATGTGGGTTTTGGTGCATATTACAAAGGCTATAAATGGTACGCCGGGCTGGCCATTCCACGCCTGGTGGCCAATAATATCGACTTTTCAGAGTTTGGAACGGAAATTTCCCGCGAAGTGCAGCATATCAATGCCATGGGCGGGATACAGTTCGATCTGAATGAAGATGTACGGCTTACGCCGCAAGCGCTTTTGAGATATGCGTTCAATGCCCCTTTTGATGCAGATGTAAATGTCAGTGTGATGCTGCACAGAAAATTTTACTTAGGCGCAACGTATCGGGTAGGCGGGGATACCAACAGCGCAGGAGAAAGCGTTGATGCTTTGATAGGGGTACAGGCAACCGAAAACCTGTTTTTGTGCCTCTCCTACGACATCGGATTTACCCGCCTGCGCAAATTCAGCAACGGCTCGATAGAAGCGACCGTGCGTTGGGAGTTTAATCCACCTGCAGATGTTTCTGATGATGGCATCCAGAATCCGCTTGGTTACTAGTATTTGTGTTACCCATCAACTTTTTTCCATAAATGTTTCACAGAATAATCGTCAGTTTTACCCTCCTCCTCCTTTGCTCGCTGACTGCGCTTGCCCAAAACTCGTCGAAAAGCAAGTCCAAAGACCGCTTTCGCGAAAAAGACGACCGCAAGTACCCAGTGCGCGTTGAAAATGCCAAAGAACTCAACTCCAAAGGAACAGACTATGCGCCGATGTTCTACGACGGTGGTATCATGTTTATTACCGACCGGCCCGGCAAAGGCTCTACCGGAAAATTTCACAGTGTGTACTACTCGCCTTTCGACGTGATCGGGCTGCCTTCCACGCCCGACCTGTTTGAGTTCAACGTGAATAAAAAATCGGAGTTTCACGAAGGCCCCATGACGTTCTCCCGCGATTTTAAAAAAGCATACATCACCCGCAACAACAACAAAGACGGAGTGATCAAAGCCGATAAATCGGGCAAAAAATCGGTGCTGAAAATTTACGAAACAAAATTCGGCTTCCCCGACTGGACGCCACCCACGGAACTCGAATTCGACAGCGACGAATATTCCTGCAAACACCCCAGCCTTAGCCCTGACGGCACTAAATTGTTTTTCTCTTCCGATATGCCTGGTGGCTACGGCGGCTACGACCTGTATGTGGTAGGCAAAACCACCTACGGCTGGGGCGAACCCATCAACCTCGGGCCGACGATCAATACCGAAAAAAACGAGGTATTTCCTTTCATGAGCCTTTCCGGAGCGCTGTTTTTCTCCTCCGACGGCCATGCGAATAACCTGGGCGGGCTGGACATCTATTTTGTAAACAAACCGCTGACCGATCCATCCGAGATCGTCAACATGGATACGCCCTTCAACTCGGCGGGCAACGACCACAGTTTCATCATCGACAAGGACGGCAAACGCGGCTTCTTTTCCAGCGACCGTATCGGCGGCTACGGGAAGGAAGATATTTTCCGTTTTGAAGCCGACAAAGGGCTGGAAGGCACCGGCAAACCGGAGGTCAACCCGGTGGCGATTTCGGTGGTCGACGCCAAATCCGGCAATCCGATTCAAGGCGCGGCCATCCGCATCCTGCAACCCTCCGACGACGGATTCGTGAGCGGGAAACAGGATTTTTACACCTTCGACCTGTTGCCTGTGCAGGATCAACCCAATGCCCTGAGCCTCCAACTGGTGCGTAAAGGCGCCGAAACCCTGGGCGATCCGGAATTGCGCTCCAATACAAAAGGGCAGGCGCAAACCGAATTTACCCGCTACCGCAGTTACCTCGTACTGGTGAGCGTGGATGGCTACCGCACCAGCGAGCGCCTGATTTCGGTGGATACTGAAACCAATATGCAACTGAGTTTCAAAATGGAAGAAGCACCGCTGTGCCTGAAGTCAAGCGGTATTATTTCTACCGTTGAATTCGGAACGCGTATCGCTAATGCTATTATCAAATTTGAACACAGCGTGTCGGGCTATACAGAAACGGTGCGTACCAACCTGAATGGTGAATTCGACGCCTGTCTCACTATGGAAGGCGAATACATAGCACGGGTGCAGCGTGAGGGTTTCCTCAATGAAAATTTCAGGGTAAAAGTCGGCAAAGGGCTCCTTCCCTACGAAGAGATCAAAATGCGCGCCATACCCGGCACCAACGCAGAAGAAACCATGCCGCTGGCCAATGGCCTGTTTGTCGGCTCTGTGCTCGTGATGGACAAGATTTTTTATGAGTACAACAAGGCTACCCTCAATCAGGGCGCTGTGCGCCACCTCGACGGGCTGGTCGAACTCATGAAAAAATACCCGGAAATGGAAATCGACCTCGTAGCACACACGGATACGCGCGGCGACAAGCGCCTGAACCAGGAACTGACCGACGAGCGGGCTAAAAATGCCAAAACCTACCTCGTATACAAAGGCATAGAGGCCAACCGCATCAATGCTTTCGGTAAGGGCGAAACACAACCGCGCAACCACTGCACGGAAGGCGTGGAATGCACCGACGATGAGCACCAGCAAAACAACCGACTGGAAATCCTGATCCGGAAACTGGGCAAACCACTGCGCCCATAACCTGCAGTTTCGTCAGTACTGCGTCATAAATTGATAGATTCCGCATTATTTGCGGCATCGTTTTTGCGGCCTTCTCCAAACTATATTTGGAGAAGGCCGTTTTTTTTGATGTAATACAGAAACAAATCAGGTTTTTTGTGTTAATGAAGAATGAAGTTTGAGTTTCTGCAAAAAAGCCCAAAGTGGCTCCTTTTTTGTATTGTACCTTTGCATGTGACTAATCGCTATTTATCCTGTTTTTATTCAAACCCTCCGATGCATATTTTCAATCGAACTGCCCGTATGCAATATAGAAAATTGGTATTTGCGCTGCTATTGGCCGCACCCCTGGTGGCAATTGCCAGCGGCCCCTTCGACGATCATTCCAAAGCCGGCCCCGACGGGCCCTATGTGCTGTATCGCGGGCAAAAAATTGTGGTGAAATCGGTTGAAATGCGGGATACGCAGGCCGTTGCCAAAATACAGGTGTACGATCAGAAAACAATCATTACCCTTCAATGCCAGGGGCCAGACTCGGATGATGTATTTTCTTTCCAACTGAAAACAGCCTTCCAAAACGAGCCTACCCGCTACGAACAACCGTCCCGAATGCTGGCTTTGTCGGATATTGAAGGAAATTTCAAAGCCTTCAAAACCATGCTCCAGGGCGCCGGTGTGATGGATAAACGTTTTAAATGGACATTCGGAGACGGGCACCTTGTACTGGTGGGCGATTTTTTTGACCGTGGTACCAACGTAACCGAATGCCTGTGGCTGATTTACAAACTGGAAAGCGAAGCCGAGGCCGCCGGGGGCAAGGTACATTTCATTCTGGGCAACCACGAAATCATGAACCTGCAAGGCACTGCTCAGTATGCCCGCAAAAAATATCTGGAGAATGCCCATGTCATGGGGGAAACATACTTGCGGCTGTATGATAACAACTCGGAAATGGGGCGTTGGCTGCGCACCAAAAATGCTGTAGAACTCATTGGTGATTATGTTTTCTGCCATGGCGGTATCAGTCCCGAACTTGTAAAAAGTAACCTCACATTGGAATCCATCAACAACCTGAGTCGGCAAAATCTGGGAAAACGCAATGAGGAAATTACCAATCCCGACGCACAACTGTTGTTCGACCTGAAAAAGGGTATTTTCTGGTTCAGAAATGCCGCCAAAAACACCATGGAGATTTCCGATGTAAACGCTGCCCTCGCCTTCGCACAGGCCCAACGGATGGTGGTGGGCCATACGCTCCAGCCCGACATTACGGCCCATTATGGTGGAAAGGTCATTTGCATCGACCTGTACCATGAAGAAAATATGCGCCAGGGATTTATGAAAACCCTGTGGATTGAAGATGGCGCTGCCTATACGCTGGACAGTAATCGGGAGAAATCTTCTGTTTTCAATGTCACTTTCTATCAAAAATCGCCAACACCTGCTTCTGCAGGTGCAGGTAAAAATTAACTTTGCTGCCCTTATCAACTAAAGGTTTGTCAGACCAACCGGATCACTATGAAAAATCTGCTGTATACTGTTCTTCTTTCCTTTCTGATCATACCGGCTGTACATGGCCAGGGTATCGAATTTTTCCATGGAACCTGGGCGGAAGCGCTTGAAAAAGCCAAACAAGAGGAGAAAATCATTTTTGTCGACGCCTTCGCTTCCTGGTGCGGCCCCTGCAAACGTATGGCCAGCCAAACCTTTCCGGACCCCGATGCGGGCAGTTTTTTCAATGCCAATTTTATCAACATGAAAATTGACATGGAAAAACCGGAAAACGCAGATTTTGCCGGAAAATACCCGGTCGGTTCTTATCCGACCCTCATGTTTATCGATGCCACAGGGAAAGTCGTACTCAAGGACGTAGGCGCTAAAAACGTGGAACAACTCATTCAAACCGGCCAGAAAGCCCTGGGGAAAAGCGATAAATCAGTCGATTACGAGAAAAAATACAACGAGGGCAGCCGTGAGCCTCAGTTGATGTACGAATACGTGCGCGCCCTCAATGCCAGCGGCAAACCTTCGCTCAAGATCACCAATGAATACCTGAATGCGCAGAAAGACCTCACCACGGAGTTCAACCTGAAATTTATTCTGGAAGGCGCCATCGACGCCGATAGCCGCGTATTCGATCTCCTGATGAAATACCGGAAAGAAATCACCAAAGTGGCTGGCGAGCAGGCCGTTGCTGTCCGTATTGAAAAAGCCTGCCGCAACACACTGCGCAAGGCCATTGAATTCAAAAACGAGACGCTGCTGGCAGAAACCAAAGCCAAAATGAAATCTGCTCTGCCTGAAAAAGCCGACGACTTTGAATACAACGCCGATATGGATTATTACCTGGCTACCAAAGACGTCAAGCGCTACCTGAAAGCAGCCCAGTCGCTCCAGAAAAACGAAATAAAAAACAATTCCGCGCAACTACACGACCTCGTGCTGCGCATTACCCGCGCTTTCCCGGAAGATGAAAATGTGCTCGAACAGGCAGAAAAATGGGCCAAATCAGCTGCCGAAAATGGCGGGCTTCCCGAATATTACATGACATTGGCCAATGTGTACAAGGCCCTGGACAAGCCCGATAAAGCGCGTACGGCTGCTGTAAAAGCCAAGGAACTGGTGGGCGATAAAGACCCGAATTTTAAATTGAAAATCGACTTCTTTATTGAGTCGTTGCAGGGGTGATGATCCGGTAAGATTGGAAATATGGATATAACTAATCCCGAATTCTGGCAACGACAGGGTTCGGGATTAGTTTTTTTGTAGAGTATTTCCCGTGTAGAGTAATTTCCCGCAGAACTCGCAGATATTCCCGCAGAATTCGCAGAATGTAGAGTACACATTTAACATCGATGAATAACAATGTGTACTCTACGTTCTGCGAATTCTGCGGGAATATCTGCGAGTTCTGCGGGAAATTACTCTACGGGAAATATGTATCCATTCGGCAGATACCGAACACGAAACAACCACATTCCATCTTTAGAATGTTACAGTTTTGTTAAAAAAAAACACCCCTAAATCGGATAAAACCATGCTTTCGCCGCATTTTAATCCGGCATTGTCGAGCAAAACGGCACGGTGTCAGGCCCGGGAATAGGTTTGCAGAAAACCAATTCAAATGCTACTCGATATTACACAATGGTGGCAACAACTTCCACACTCCGAACAAATCTTCTGGTGTATAGGATTGATTTCCAATGCGTTGTTTGTAGCCTATGTGTTTTTACAATTCCATGGAGGCCATGACCACGACTTTCACATAGAACACGACAACCCTGCCCTGGGCATTCTAAGTATCCGCGGAATACTTGCCTTTGGCATGTTCATGGGCTGGACGGGCTTGCTGGTGCTTCGCAATGGCGGCAGTATGTCGGCGGCGCTTACAGTCGGAGCAATAGCAGGCTTGTTGGCAGCCTGGCTGGCCTGGCGGCTTGTCCGCATGCTTTTACGCCTGCAATCATCCGGCACCCTCGACCCTCAACAGGTCATCGGCCAAACCGGGCAAGTACACCTGCTCATACCTGCGCAACAAACCTCTACCGGCAAAGTAATGGTAGAGGCACAGGGCGCCTTGCGCGAACTGGAGGCGGTGTCTGAAGACGAGGCCATACCCACCGGCAGCCCGATCCTGATTGTCGGCCTTACCCCGGAAGGCGTGTATATCGCCACACCATTTGAACCTGATAACCCGAAACAACCTGGCAAATGACTTCATTTGCTTTTCTCCAAACCATTTCAATTTGCACATTATGCCATCCATTCTTTTGCTGATTATCTTCCTGATAGTCTTCCTGTTTATTATTGGCGCGATATTCATTTCGCGCTACAAACGATGTCCTTCCGACCGCATTCTGGTCATTTATGGTAAAACCGGCGCCGGCCAGTCGGCTCGCTGCATTCACGGTGGCGCCGCATTCGTATGGCCGGTTATCCAGGATTTTGCATTCCTCGACCTGACACCTATTTCTATTGATGTAGACCTGCGCAATGCCCTCAGCAAGCAAAACATTCGCGTCGACGTGCCTTCCCGCTTTACGGTGGGTATTTCCACCGAACCGGCTGTTATGACCAATGCTGCCGAACGGCTGCTGGGGCTCGACAGCATGGCTATCAAAACGGTATCGCACGACATTATTGTAGGTCAAATGCGCCTCGTGATTGCTACGATGGACATTGAGGAAATCAATGCCGACCGCGACAAGTTTTACAGCAATGTATCGCACCACGTGGAAAGCGAGTTGAAAAAAATCGGTTTGCGCCTCATCAACGTGAACGTTACCGACATCCACGACGAGTCGGGCTACATTCAGGCGCTGGGTAAAGAAGCCGCTGCCAAAGCCGTCAACGACGCCCGTATTTCGGTAGCACAAAAAATCCGCGACGGTAGCATCGGTGAATCTGAGGCACAACGCGAAATGCGTATCAAAGTATCGGAAACGCAGGCCCTTTCTACCATTGGTGAGGCTGAAGCCCAGCAGATGCAGCGTTCCAAAGTGGCCAGCGCCGAGGCTGTAGCGGCTTCAGGTGAAGCTGAGGCGCAGCAATTGCAGCGTATCAAAGTGGCCGAAGCCAATGCCCGTGCCATCGAAGGTGAAAACCTGGCGCGCATTCAGGTCGCCAAATCCGAAGCCGAACGCCGCCAGGCAGAAGCCGAATCGACCCGTATGGCTATGACGGCCGAAAAAGTACAATCAGCAAAAGCGCTGGAAGATGCATACAAGGCCGAAGAACAGGCTGAGTTGGCGCGTGCTGCCCGCGAACGCGCTACCCGTGAAGCCGATGAACTGATACGCGCCCAGATTGAAAAACAAAAAGCCGAAATTGCTGCCGAGGCACAGGCCGAGCAAATCCGCCGCATCGCCAAAGGTGAAGCCGATGCTATTTTCCTGCGCCAGGAAGCAGAAGCCCGCGGCTTACTAGAAGTGCTGAGCAAACAAGCCGAAGGTTTCCAGAAAATTGTGGATTCTGCAGGCGGCAATACCCGGGAAGCGGTACTGCTGCTCATTGCCGACAAACTGCCCGAACTCGTCAAAACCCAGGTAGATGCCATCAAAGGTATCAAGATCGACAAGGTGACGGTGTGGGAAGGCGGACAGGGCGCTGGCGACGGCAACTCTACCTCGAATTTTATTTCAGGGTTGTACCGCTCCGTGCCGCCGTTGACTGATTTGCTGAATATGGCAGGTATGGAATTGCCCGAATACATGGGCAAAAAACAGGCAGGTATCGAAACCAAGACGGCTGAATAAACTTCCCAAAAAAATGTGAGTCATCCCGGATTTTGGTCAAGGCCAGGATTCGGGATTTTTTTGTGGCCATTTTCCGTAGAATAATTTCCCGCAGAACTCGCAGAATACACGCAGAACTCGCAGAACGTAGAGTACACAGTTAAGTCGATGAATAACAATGTGTACTCTACATTCTGCGAGTTCTGCGTGTATTCTGCGAGATCTGCGGGAAATTACTCTGCGGGAAATAACGCTACTGAAACCAACCTAATCAATCTGTTTCAAGCCGAAAAATTCGGGATGTCTTCTGTTTCAGTATTTTGAATAACAAAGCAATTTTCAATACTTACTTTCCAAAAGCATGCGCTTCCATCTTTTGTAAATCCCAGGCCGAACCATCCGTAAGTTCGAAATGACCTACACCTGCAATTTCCGTAAATAACCGGCTCGATTCTTCAGCAGATACCGATTCAGGTTTGGTGGTAAATACATACCGAATACCGTTCGCACCAATCAGTGTAAGTGTGCTTTCTGCATATTCAACATGCAGGATACTGGTTTCAGAAACATCCCAGGTGCAGTGTTGCACTTTAAAATATTCCGTCACCTTGCCTTCGCGGTTGAAATGAAATACGGCAAAATCCTCTCCGGAGCGCCTGGCTTCGTACACCAGGGGCATGGAAATGGGCGAAAAAGCGTTTAGAAGCAAAACGCTGGAAAGAAGAACCGTGGCGGTCAAAAATGAGATGCGTATCCGTTTCATGCGTGTGTTTTTGTGTTGTACAATGCTGAAAATCCAGACAAATATGCACGAATATATTATACGAGTCAAGTGCAGGGTTGGTAACGCAGTATCGGCATTTCTAACGAATCTTTAACCTTCCTCTTTAGGCTGTTTGGGGCCTTCCTGTTCAAAATTCATTTTGAACCCGATTCGCTGATTGGGCTCTGGCGCATCGTCATCGTAGTCTTCCCAGTTGGTAATGTCGGCTACAAACGTTTCCAGGTGCCGTAAAAAATAGGGTTCTTTCAATTCTTCGGGCCGGTAAATAGCAATGGTTTTGGGTGGCTGCGGCTGTCCGTATTTTTCGATAAAGGGATAATTGATCAATACCAGCACCTTGCCGTTGAACAGTTGCTGATAAATCAGATTCCCATTGTTTTTGATGAGATCGCGCTTCAGCCCGTTTCCGATTTGTTCGCTCAATCCGCTTTCCACACTGCCCATTGAAAATACGACCGCTTCCAGATTGGAGATGTCGCTACGAACTTCAATCGTGCCTGTAAGGCCGGAAGCCGAAGACAAGTGGGTGAGTTGCTCCACAATCATTTGTTTGAGCGACTGATGCCAAACCTCCCGGTAACGCCGGGTGTTGTTCAAAACTTCCTGATAGCGGCCTACCTTGCGTTGAAGGCTGAAAAGATCCTGATCGTTGAAGGGCATAGGGTAATGATGAATGATGAATGATGAATGATGAATGATGAATGATGAATGATGAATATTTTGCACCTGTACGCATACAATCTACTCAATAAAGGTTGATTGCTGCTTTGTCAAACGAAAATATGTATATTTTGATCTTATAGGCCCAAATTTTCATCATTCATCATTCATCATTCATCATTCATCATTCCCTTTCTGCTTGCGTTTGCGGAAAAACTTGGGATGCACTACCAGCAATCCGAATGATTCGCCGTCTTCCTTGCCCGTTTTGGCGTGATGCGCACCGTGTGCTCGAAGGATAGCCCTCGAATAGAGACTGTCTAATTGCCGAAACCAGGAAAAACGCTTGTGAATGTACACGTCGTGAATGAGGAAATACGTGAGGCCATACAAGGAAATACCTACGCCGATAAACAAAACCCAAAAATGGTGGCTCAATGAACCATACATATAACAGAAGGCCGAAGGGATAGCAAAAACCAGAAAAAATCGGTCGTTTTTCTCAAAAAAACCTTCTTTTTCGTGTTTGGGTCGATGGTGATCTTCATGCCAGTTCCACAGAAAACCATGCATTACGAATTTGTGTGTAAACCACGCCATAAATTCCATGCCGATATAGGCTGCGAGGGTAATGAGGGAATAGAGAAGCCAGGTTGCCATAATTGGATGACTAAATTGATGGTGTAAGGTTGGTTTGTTAAATGTTTAAAGTAAAATGGGGTCAAATTGTTTCACAAACAAACACGTTTTCGCTTCGAATGTTTGCCACTGACGCCGAAAAGGCAATGTCACCCGCCATCACTCCAAAAATTTAAGCACCTTTGCCTCCCTTTCCACGACTCAGGACTCAGGACTTCCGACTCAGGACTCAGGACTTTTCTTATGACTTATCAGGAAACGCTCGACTACCTCTACCGCCATCTTCCGATGTTTCAGCGCGTCGGGCCGGTTGCCTATAAAAAAGACCTGACCAATACCCTTGCCTTGTGTGAACACCTGGGAAATCCGCAGCACAAATTTAAGAGTATCCACGTGGCTGGCACCAATGGCAAAGGCTCTGTGAGCCACATGCTGGCCGCTATTTGCCAGACGGCCGGCTACAAAACAGGCCTGTACATCAGCCCGCACTACAAGGACTTTCGCGAACGCATCAAAATAGACGGCCAGTATATTCCCCGCCGCAGGGTAGTCGATTTTGTGGCCAACAACCTCGATGCCATTGAACGCATTCAGCCTTCTTTTTTCGAACTCTGCGTAGCCATGGCATTCGACCATTTTGCCCGCGAAAAAGTGGATGTCGCTATTGTAGAAGTAGGCTTGGGCGGGCGGCTCGACAGTACCAATGTCATTACACCGCTGCTGAGTGTTATCACCAATATCAGTTATGACCATCAGAACCTGCTGGGCGATACCCTGCCCGAAATTGCAGGCGAAAAAGCCGGCATCATCAAACCCGGCATTCCGGTGGTCATCGGCGAAACACACCCCGAGTCTGCCCCTGTTTTTGAAAAAAAAGCACGGGACATGAAGGCGCCCATCGTGTTTGCCGACCAACATTTTAAGGTAAGCGAAAAGGCGCAACACAACTGGACAACAACTAATTATGCCGTTGAAAAAGATGGGAAGTCACTTTTTCAACAGTTGAAAGTAGCCGCAGCCGGGCCATTTCAAACCCGGAATATTGCCACCGTGTTGCAGGCTTGCGAATGGATACCGGAAACAGCCCTGCCTGGCATCCATCGCCCGGAAGTACTGGCCGAAGCGCTGGCGCATATTCCAGAGCGGACCCGTTTCATGGGCCGCTGGCAGGTGATTGGTGAAAAACCGCTTACATTGTGCGACAGTGCCCACAACGAGGCCGGGTTGCGCCTGGCATTCGAACGCATCCGGCAGATGCCGTACAGGCAGTTGCACATTGTGACAGGGTTTGTGAATGACAAAGACGTATCGCCGACCCTGGGGCATTTTCCTGTTCAGGCGCGCTACTATTTTGCAAAGGCTGATATTCCCCGAGGGCTCGAGGCAACCATTCTGCAAGAAAAAGCGGCTGTATTCGAATTGCATGGCCGGGCCTATTCTTCTGTTAGAAATGCCCTGCGCGCAGCCCGCCGTGCCGCATCGCCCGACGATATGATTGTGGTTATCGGGAGTATTTTTGTGGTAGCAGAAGTGTTATGAGAGGTGAGAGGTGAGAAGCGAGAGGTGAGAAGCGAGATAGGACAAGAACAAATTTTACAATGAAGAATATATTAATACCTGCTTTTTTACTGTGGTGTGTGGGTGCGTTTGCCCAGCAAACGGCTACCGTATTCGGACGTATCATTGATGCGGCTACCGAACAACCCATTGAACTGGTAACCGTGTACGTCAAAGGCGGAAAAAACAATACCACTTCCGACGAACGCGGCAACTACTCCATTCAGGTGCCGGCAGGGCAACGTGTTACGCTGGTATATCGGCGTGTCGCATTCAAGGAAACCACCGCTGATGTGCTGTCCATGGCGCCCGGCGCCCGGTTTGCACTTGATCTTTCCATGGCGCCCACTCAATCCAACCTGGAAGTGGTGATCAGCGGTCGCAGGCTCGACGAAGGCGGTATGATCAAAGAAAAAAACCTGAAAGACCTGCGCATGTTGCCCAGCGCTACCGGCAACCTGGAAAGTGTGTTGCCGCACCTGGCTTTGGGGACTTCTACCGGCTCCGGCGGCGAACTCACGTCGCAATATCAGGTTCGGGGCGGCAACTACGACGAAAACCTCGTTTATGTAAATGATTTTGAAATTTACCGTCCCCAACTCATCCGCGCCGGGCAGCAGGAGGGCCTCACCTTCCCGAACATCGACCTGGTGCGCGACCTGTCTTTTTCTTCTGGCGGTTTTCAGTCAAAATACGGCGATAAAATGTCGTCGGTGCTCGATATCAAATACAAACGCCCCGACAGCCTGCGCGCCAGTGCCAATGCCAGCCTGCTGGGCGCTTCGGCGCACCTCGAAGGTAGCAAGCGTCTGAAAAAAGACGATTACCGGGCATTTCGCTACCTCGTCGGGGCACGTTACAAAACCACCAGGGCGCTGCTGGGTAGTTTGGATGTGAAGGGCGAATACACACCTGATTTTTCTGACGTACAAACCTACCTGACCTATGATTTGAACCGTTCGTGGCAGGTGGGCCTGATTGGCAATTACAACCGGTCGGTGTATCGGTTTATTCCTGTAAGCCTCGACCGCGCATTTGGCCTTGTAGATTATGCCCTGAAACTGCGTACGGCATTTGAAGGGCAGGAAGTGGATGATTTTACACAGGCCATGGGCGGCGTATCCTTTACCTTTTTGCCGGAAAGAGAGCATAATCCGCTCTATCACAAGTTTTTAGCCTCCGTGTGGCGCAGCCAGGAAAATGAACGTTTCGATATTCTGGGTTCCTACATACTGGGAGAACTGGAAGAAAACCTCGGCTCCGATGATTTTGGCGATATTGTAAACATTCTGGGCAGAGGCGTGCAGCATACCTGGGTGCGCAACTACCTCACCGCCGATGTACGCAATGTGGAATACAAAGGCGGCATCGAACTGCAACGCGACAGCCTGAACGCCGGCCTCACCCGCAGCCACTTTGTGCAATGGTCGGCCAAATGGCAAAACGAACAGATCCTCGACAAAATCAATGAATGGGAACGCCTCGACTCGGCGCTCTACTCCCTCCCGTACGACACCACACAACTACTGGTTCGGAAAGTGCTGAAAACCCGCAACAGCCTGCAAAGCGACCGCTTTAGTGCCTTTTTCCAGGACACCTGGACCTGGCGCCGCGATGGCGTACGGGAAATTCAGGCCATCGCCGGTTTGCGCGGACAATACTGGACGCTTAATGGTGATTATTTTGTGACGCCACGGGCTCAGATTTCCTACAAGCCGTTGAATACCAGGCTCGATATTTCCTATCGACTTGCTACAGGGCTCTATTTCCAACCCGCTTTTTACCGCGAAATGCGCGCCCTGAACGGCGTTGTAAATACGGATTTAAGCGCCCAAAAATCGGCGCATGTCGTTGGGGGCTTTACCTACGACTTTCTGTGGGGCCGCCGTCGCCCGGTGAAAATGCGCCTGATTGCGGAAGCATACTACAAACAAATGTGGGACCTCGTGTCGTACGACCTCGACAATGTGCGGGTGCGGTATTCCGGTAAAAACGATTCGCGCGGCTACGCTACGGGTCTCGACCTGCGCCTCAATGGCGAATTTGTAAAAGGCGCCGAAAGTTGGATCAACATTTCTCTGCTGCGCACCCGTGAATCGCTCGACAGCGTGCAGCACCGCATCCGAAATGTGGGCGACCGCGAAGGCCAAGATGTAAAGGATGTGCCGCGCCCGACGGATCGACTGTTCAATATGTCTATGTTTTTTCAGGATTACCTGCGCAAAAACAAGAACATCCGCATGCACCTGAATTTTACCGTGGGTACGGGCCTGCCTTTTGGCGTGCTCGACAACAACGTCGTTTACCGCAATACCTACCGCTTTGCGCCATACCACCGCGTCGACATCGGTTTTGGTTTTCAGTTGTGGAAAGATGCCTGGCGCTACCGGCGTCCGCATCACTTTTTGCGTTTCACACGCGACACCTGGGCTAGCCTGGAAGTGTTCAACCTGATGAAAGTGCTAAATGAAGCCTCTAACACCTGGATCAAAACCATTGAAAATACGCAGTATGCTATTCCGAATTACCTGACGGGGCGGCGGATAAATGTGCGGATACGTATGGATTTTTAAGGTTAATCCTCACAAATCAAACGTCATTTCCATAATTTCCGGCGTATTGATTCCCGTAAATCCGGGCACATGCAACTGATAAAACTGCAATAGTTTTTTGAGCAGCACTTTGCGGTCGGCGCGTGCGATGTTCACTTCATGGCAATTTTCCAGCGGCAAAAACAGCAATGCCAGCAATTGCCCAGACAATGCTGCATTCAGCGAGTCGGCATGCAGGGGTTCTTCTTCGCTGAAAACACCTTCGCGGAGGTCGAAAAAAACGGAAGCCTCCAGTTCGGGGTCGCCTTGCGGCTGAAACCCGAGAAAACCCGACAACTGAAGCAAAAAGTGAAGCGGCAGGTTGGCAAGTGAGCGAGTAGTCGTATCGAGCCAGCGCAAGGTTTGGATCAAGAAATCCATCAGATCACGATCTTCAGCGCCTTCCTGAATACATTTTTTGCACACTTCCGCCATAAAAAGCGCGATGGCGCCACGTCGGATATCGAAAGGAATGCTGCTCCACACCTCCGCTGCGCGCACCTCTTTCAGGCGGTTCAGCGCGCCGGGATCATCGCGGAAATAGGCCACCATTTCCACCACTGTCATGGGCTGAAACAGGTTGAATGGCATGCGCGCCCTGGCCGAGCGAACACTGCCTGCAATGAAACTGTGCAGCCCTTTTTCCTCGGTAAAAATATCGGCGATGATGCTTGTCTCACCGTATTTGATGGTGCGTAAAACGATGCCTCTGGTTTTGAGCAACATGGCGGCGTGTATTAGGGTAGGGGAAGGGTTAACGAAAAAT
>JAEUUT010000241.1 GCA_016787415.1 Saprospiraceae bacterium
ATTGCTCACCCGGCAGGCTGGGTATTTGAAAGACAGAAACCAGAAATGTACCAAACAGGCCGCTATGGCCAAATACTACGCCTCGGAAGTGGCTGTGTATGTCAGCAACGACGCCGTACAGATTTTCGGCGGCTATGGCTACACCAAGGACTTTCCTGTCGAGAAATTCTACCGCGACTCCAAACTCTGTACCATTGGAGAAGGTACTTCGGAAATACAAAAACTGGTAATTTCCAGGGAAGCGTTGCTGGAATAGAGGCAAAGGGCAAGGGGCAAAAGGCAAGGGGCAGGAGGCAGGAGGCAAGAGGCAAAAGGCAAAGAAAACAAGCCCTTTGCCCCTTTGCCTCATGCCTCTTTGCCTTTTGCCCCTTTGCCTCTTTGCCCCTTGCCTCTTGCCTTTTGCCTTTTGCCCCTTGCCCTTTGCCCCTTGCCCTTTGCCCCTTGCCCTTTGGCATTTGTCTCTTACATTTGCCGCATGAAAATTCACACACTCGACCTGGGTTTTCTCGACCTGGAACACGCCATTGCTGTTTTTGTAGTGGAAGGCCCGCAAGGTATGGCGCTTGTGGAAGCAGGCCCGGCCTCTACCCTGCCCCACCTGGAATCTATTTTAAACAAAAACGGCTGGACGTATAGCGATTTCAGGCACGTATTCCTCTCGCACATACATTTTGACCATGCAGGCGCTGCCTGGGCATTTGCCGAACAGGGCGCACACGTGTATGTACACCCCAAAGGATTTCCACACCTCGCAGCACCCGAGAAACTGTATAATTCTGCCCGTCAGATATATGGCGATCAGATGGACCGGCTTTGGGGAGAAATGCGTCCCATCCCTGTTCATCAAATGAGCGCGCCTGAACATGGCAGCATCATCGATGCCTGTGGACTTCAATTTACGGCCTGGCACACACCCGGCCACGCCGTTCACCACATTGCCTGGGAGGTAGCCGACGGAGAGGAAAGGGTGATTTTTACGGGCGATGTAGCCGGCGTGAAAATTGGCGCTGGCCCTGTGATGCCGCCCTGCCCGCCACCCGATATTCAGGTGGAAGACTGGCAGGAATCTATCAGATTGCTACAAGAGTTGCCTGTAGAAACGCTTTACCTGACCCATTTTGGTCGTGTAACCGACAAGCAACAACACCTGAAGGCGCTGGAGGAGCGCCTGTTGTCGTGGGCAGCCTGGATGCGCCCTTATGCCGAACAGTCGGCCGACCCGGCCAGCCTGGTACCCGGTTTTCAGGAATTCGTTCGCCAACAACTCCTGGATGCCGGCGTGGAGGAAAGCGACCTTCAGCGCTATGAAGCCGCCAACCCGGCGTTTATGTCGGTAGCGGGGTTGATGAGGTATTGGAGGAAAAGAGGTGAGAGGTGAGAGGTGTGAGAGAAGTGAGAGAGTGAGAGATGTGAGAGCCCTGAAAGGGCGTATTCAATAGCCCAGGGCAACGCCCTGGGGGGGATAAAGGCAGATTATTATTTCAGAAAATGAACATTTTAGAAAAACTTCAAGGCCACGAAGTAATGATCGTGGGCGATGTGATGATTGACCGGTATCTTACCGGAAGTGTGAACCGTATTTCACCGGAAGCCCCGGTGCCGGTCGTGTTGCAGCAAAACATGGAAGACCGGCTGGGTGGCGCCGCCAATGTTGCACTCAATATCCACGCACTGGGGAGTACGCCTGTGTTGTGCAGTGTGATCGGCCGCGACGAGGCCGGCATTCAATTACAAAAAAACATTTTACCTGCCAACCAGGTAACCGGCGAGGGCATGGTATTCTCAGATACACGCCGCACAACCGTCAAAACACGCATCCTTGGCAACAACCAGCAAATGCTGCGGATCGACAGCGAAGACACGAACGACCTGAATACTCGAGAGCAGGAAGACTTGCTGAAAAAAGTACGCGAATTGCTCACCAACCGCCCCATCAAGGCCGTCATTCTGCAAGACTACAACAAAGGTGTACTCACAGAAACAGTCATTTCAGAAATTCTTGCTGAAGCCCGCAAAGCCGGTGCTGTGACCGCTGTTGACCCTAAGAAAAGCAATTTTTTCGCGTACCAGGGGGTCGATCTTTTCAAACCTAACCTCAAGGAAATCAGAGACAGCCTTCCATTTTCCGTCTCCCCTACCCTCGAATCATTGCGCGAAGCATCTGTTTATTTGAGAGAACAGATCAAAAATCGACTAACCATGATCACGTTATCGGAAAAAGGGCTATTTTTGGACGATGCTACAAATGCTCGCTTGTTTCCAACCATTCCACGAACAATTGCCGATGTGAGCGGAGCCGGCGACACTGTCATCAGTATAGCAACCCTGGGGCTATTGGCCAATTTGCCGCAAGACATGGTGGCCATTCTCTCTAACCTGGCAGGTGGACAAGTGTGCGAATTTCCGGGCGTTGTCCCTGTCAATCGCTCCATTCTGGAAGCCGAACTGGAACAATGGGTGTAGCATACTTGTTCGAACAATCAAGTACTCTCTGTCTCTATGAAAACATTTTTTACTTTCTGTTCTTTGCTGCTTCTATGTGCCATTGCAAGCGCACAATCGGGTCATTTTGGTCCTCAAACCCAAACGCTCATTATGGAAACATTCACCACCGACCCGGGGCCTTCCATGCTGCCTGCTCCTTCCGGCGATGACGACTTATGGGTCAACTACGACTTGGATCAGGATCCTTCTCAATGCGTGAGTGGAGAACCTACTCCGCAAGGGTGGTATTTTGAAAGCGACCTGGGCTACCTGACGCCCGACCAAACCGACAATTACGCGTTTACGAGTTGTTCATATCTCAACTTGCCCCCCAACCAATCGCACAACCGCGACTGGCTCATTGTCAGGCACCTGTTTATACCGGACACCACCTATTCGCTTTGCTGGCGTTCGCTTGCATTTCAGGGACCCATGTTCCTGGATGGATATAAAGTACTGGTGTCTACCGCTTCCAACGACCCTTCCACTGGCGATTTTACCGACTTGCTGTTCGAGGCAGCCCAAATGATAAGTCCAGTGAATGAACTCGGCCCGCTTGAATTAAGCGCCTATAACTATTCTTCAGGTTATATTCAGGCAAATGGATTTACAGACACCACCTATTTTTTCTTAGATGAATCAGATCCGGAGCGGCCTTTTTACCGCGGCCGGCTCGAGCCGCACGTGGTGTCGCTCAAACCCTATGCCGGTCAGTCGATCTACATTGCCTTTTTGCACGACTCCGACGACGACAACCTGATACAAGTGGATGACATCATTGTGTCCAATGAACAAAGTAGCGCAGTGTCGGAGGTGTCTGAAATCGAATCCTTCCGGGTGATTGGCAACCCGGCCCGGGCAGACGCCTATTTCACCTGGCGCCTGAAATCCGTACAAAAAACACAACTCAATATCGTGGATCAACAAGGCCGGCTGATGGTTTCCCAGAAATTTGATGCCAGAACAGATACCAACTGGCATACAGATACACGGTCGTGGGCTCCCGGCATTTACTACTGTACCCTGCAAACGCCTTTGGGCAAAGCATCTGCCCGACTCGTAAAGATTTGAAGCGCACCTCACATACTACTGACAATCAAACCCTTACATGATTTTCTGTGGCACTTTTTTGTTCTGTTTCAAAAAAGTACACACTACTTCCATTGTTTTTTTGTTCCTTTGCCGACGAAAACCTGAACTTGATAAAAAAGTCCTTTGAAATAACATGCTTAGCCGCCGCAGCGTCCGAATTAAGGTAATGCAATTGTTGTATATGCTGAACAGAGATGAACAGATTGCATTCACCGACCTGGTGAAAGATTACAATGATGGTATCTGGAAAACCTATGAATTGTACATTTTTCAGTTACACCTATTGCTAAAAGTAGCCCAGTACGCTGAAAAAGATGCCGCAAATCGCAGTGCCAAACTGCTGCCTGGTGAAGATGACCGGGCATTCACACCTCGCCTCTACACCAATGCGTGTACCCAAAGCCTGGCTAACCATGTTGTTTTCCAAAATATTGTCGCCAAATACAAGGTAAACGAAGGTCTGGATGAAGACCATATCCGTACGCTCTATCAGGCATTTGCCGATACGGATGAGTATAAAAACTACCTGAGCCTTTCAGAACCGGCACTGGACGACCACAAAAAAATCCTCGTCGAACTGTACCGCTTCCTGGTCAACCACGACCTGTTTATTGAAATGTCGGAAGATCGCTACAACAACTGGCAGGACGATGAGTCGCTGGTAACCGGCGCGATGAAAAAAACGCTGAAAGTGATGCCCGTGGAAGGCGAATTTTACAAGGAACACGAGCCTTCCGACGAAACTGTTCGGGAATTTGGCGAACAACTGCTTCGCAAAACCTGTCAGGAAGACCTCGCCCTTTTCAATGAAATCGAGCCTACACTCAAGAACTGGGACGCCGAACGTGTTGCCATTCTCGATATGATTATGTTGAAAATGGCCCTGTGCGAATTGCTCCACTTCCCGACCATTCCCACAAAAGTTACCCTCAACGAATACGTGGAAATTTCCAAAACCTACTCCACCGACAAAAGCAAGGACTTCATCAATGGTATCCTCGATCGCCTGATGAAAAAACTCATCAAAGAAGAGCGCATTGTGAAGGAAGGAAGGGGACTGATTGAATAGTCCTGAGTCGTCAGTCCGGAGTCGTAAGTCCTAAGTCCTGAGTCCTAAGTCCTAAGTCTGTAGAGTACACCTGATTAATCTTGGCTTCGTTTGAAGTGAATACCAAGATTAATCAGGTGTACTCTACAGACTTAGGACTTAGGACTCAGGACTTACGACTTCATTCAATTCGGTGTATTCTTCCGCTCGTACATATAAGAGCCCAGCATCCCAAGCCCGCCAAAAATGGCAATAAGGGCAAAGAAAACCCCCGTTTTGGTATCTTCGTCGAGTTGCAGCACCTGCGTGATGATAATAGCCAGCAGGAGGCCAATACCAGCGCCGATAAACAGCAGGCTGTTTTTGAGCGTACGGGAGGGGTCGCTTTCGCGGCGATTTTTTCTGGGTTCTATGCCACGTTCAATCATGGCCATATTCTCCTTGTTTTCCAGGTAGCGAATTCCCCAAACCATGATAAATGCGCCCAGTGAAATGGTGATGGGAATGAGCAATGCAATTGTTCCTTCGTGCATGTCTTTTACTTTTTGTGTGAAAATGTGGTTTTCGTTTTCAATACCTACTCTGACAGCACGGAACGAAAGAAGGTTACAGGGTGGAGAAAAAAGTTAGAGGATATTAGTTATTGGTTATTGGTTATCAGGGTTGGTAAGGGATTATTTGTTCGATATGTGAATCATGGATTAGAAGATAGCATCGGCTACATGAACGAACCCGAATTTTGTCATTCTAAAGCGATGACTCATTTTTTATAAATTGACTATCCGCATATTGTACCCCGATGTTAATTTATGAGAAAAACAGGTGTACTCTACGCGTTGTGTCCTTGGTGTCCTCCGTGGTTAAATAATAAACCACGGAGGACACCAAGGACACAACGCGTAGAGTACACGACATACATAAAAAATGATGCAGGGGTACAATAAGCGGATAGTCATTTTTTATAATATTAGATTCACAAAAGGGAAAGCCAAAAAATTGGCACAAATAATCCCTTACCAACCCCGATAACCAATAACCGATAACTAATAACTAAACAACAGGCAGGAACACTTCCGCCATCATACACCTGGCGGAGCCGCCGCCATAGGTTTCGATGGTGTGCAGATCGGCATACAGCAGGCGGGTATGTTTTTTCAGGGTTTCTATTTGATCGGGCGCGAGGGCATGGTAGGCCGTGGAGGACATGACCAGAATGGTTTCGTCGTCAGTATTGCGCACCTGAAGCATATTTCCAGCAAATGCATTCATCTGATCGAGCGTAATCAGCACAATTTCCTTACCCGTTTCGCGAAATAGATTTTCCAGCATCGTTCTTTCAGCAGCATCGCGTACGGAGTCGAGGCAGATCACCACGAACGTTTCGCCCAGTGCCATCATCACATTGGTGTGGTACACATCTTTCCCGGATGCATCGGTAGAATGAAATACCACTTTCCGGTAGCCGATAGCACGGCAAAGGTCTTCGAGCAATGCTTCTTCAGTACGTGGGCTCAGACAAGCATAAGCGAGTCGGTGCTGGTGGTCGAAAATAATGCTGCCCGTACCCTCCAGAAAACGGTTTTCTTCCTCACTGTTTTCAAAATGCAGGCGCTTTTGTACTTTAAAGCCTGATTTTACTATCTGATCAATCACCGTGTTGTCGCGCTCCAGTCGGCGGGTGGGGGCAAACATCGGGTAGGTAACCAGCGTGCCTTCCTGGTGAAAAGTAACCCAGTTGTTGGGAAATACGGCATCGGGTTTTACCGGCACGTCCGAGTCCTGCGCAACCACCACATGAACGCCGGCCATGCGCAGTTTTTCCACGAAACCGTCGAATTCTAAGATGGCATTCGCCTTAATATCTTCGGGCGCCATATTGCCATCCCTGCTTTGAAAGGCGTTGTTTGCAGCCGTTTCTTCATTGAAGGCAAAGTTGGACGGGCGTACCATAAGAATGTGGGAAGTGGTTTGACGACGCATAAGCAGAGGTGAGAGGTGAGAGGTGAGAATTGGGAGATAAATTGAATATTTGCGTAGCAAAAGTATAACAATGGAAGAAATACAGGAAAACGAAGCACAGCCGAAACCGGAATGCCTGAACTGTGGCAAAAAAATGCCACGCAAAGCCACCTTTTGCCCCAATTGCGGGCAGCGCAACAACAAGGGTAAAGTGTCGATGTCCGAACTGCTGCGCCGCTTCTGGAGCAATTTTTCACACCTGGACGGCAAATTCGTCAAAATGTGCTGGCAACTGCTCGTCCCCGGGAAAGTGACCGTAGAGTATTTCGCGGGCAAACAAAAAAGATACCCCCATCCGGTTCAGTTCTTTTTTGTAATCATGTTCTTTTTCCTGCTGTTTTTCAGCCACGCGATTTCGAATAATGGTGGAAACGGATTTCATTTTAATACGGGCAACCAAAACAACGTCAAAGTATCAACAGACCAACAACACGCCCAGGAAAAGGTGGAAACTTCTTTCTTCGACCTGCTGAAACAGTATATCCTGGAGCAAAAAATCAGGCAAGGTTATGATTCACTCCCGGCCCAGTGGCAGACACCCGTCACACGGCAGGCCCTGGATTCTGTGGCCACACTTATCAATAATCCGTGGCAAGCAGAACTGACTACCTTTCGGGAAGCCGCCAGTGATGACAGCACAGGCATGGCTGACATCGATACCATCCCCTTGAATATGATCAATCGGCAATTCCGGTTTGCCGTACAGGATATCGTAGACCTGACTCCCGATGAATTGTGCGAACGTTACGGAATTCAAGACTGGAAAGATCAGATACTCATTGAACAAAGCATCAAATCGCTCAAAGACTCTCAAAGCCTTATTCGAACCTATACAGGTAACATGGCCTGGACGGTACTCTTGCTTATTACCTTCATGTCGTTCATTTTGTATCTGTTATATATCCGCCAGAAACGATACTATGTAGAACACTTTGTGTTTTTGATGCACCAGAATGCAGGGGCGTTTTTGCTGCTGACGGTTGGCCTTATTTTCAAACGGATTGCACCCGATTATATCGGAGCCGGGGTATGGGTGCTTTTTGTCCTGTGGATCAGTATTGCATTGTTGTATGCCATGAAGCGTTTTTACCGACAAGGCTGGGCAAAGACCATTTTCAAATGGTTGATATACTGCATTTTGTATAGTGTTAGTTTCCTCATCATTTTTGTGCTCAGCATGATTGCAGCATTTTTGATATTCTGACAACTACAGAAAATTCGTCTTGTATCTTTGCACAGGAAAAAGAGCACAGCGTAAATCTTTCCGAAAAACACATACTACCAATCGCATGTCTTACGAAACCGTTATCGGCCTCGAAACCCACATACAACTCAGCACCTTCAGCAAAGCCTTTTGTGCAGATGCGGCGGCATTCGGCGGAGCCCCCAATACACATACCAGCAGCATCAGCCTGGCGCACCCCGGTACACTGCCGCGTTTGAATAAAAAGGCGGTGGAATATGCCATCAAACTCGGTCTCGCCCTGGGCTGCGATATCAATCGGTATACGACGTTCGACCGGAAGAACTATTTCTACGCCGATTTGCCCAAGGGCTTTCAAACCACGCAGGATCGCGCGCCGATTTGCATCGGAGGCAGTATTTCCCTGAAAATCGACAAACCAGTCGGTGGCCGTCATAACCCGCTCATCCGCATTCACCACATACACCTGGAGGAAGATGCCGGAAAAAGCATGCACGACCAGTCGCCAGAGCACTCGTACATCGACCTGAACCGGGCAGGCGTACCACTGCTAGAAATCGTAAGTGAGCCCGACCTGCGCAGCCCGGAAGAAGTGGCTGCCTATATGGAGGAAATGCGACGACTCGTGCGCTGGCTTGGCGTATCCGATGGCAATATGGAAGAAGGTTCCATGCGCTGCGATGTCAATATTTCCATTCGGCCCGAAGGCAGCACCACTTTTGGAAACCGCTGCGAAATCAAGAACGTCAACTCCATGCGTTTTGCCAAACGCGCCATCGAATACGAGGTGAACCGGCAAATCGCCCTTGTAGAAGCAGGCGGAAAAGTGGAACAGGAAACACGCGGTTTCGACGTGGCCAACGGCGTTACCTACTCGCTGCGGGAAAAAGAAAATGCGCACGACTACCGCTATTTTCCCGAACCTGACCTGCCGCCTGTAATATTGTCGGAGCAATACCTTGCCGATATTCATGCGGAAATGCCGCCTTTACCCGCCGAACTGGAGGCTTTATTCATCGAAAATTTTGCCCTGCCCGCATATGATGCAGCCCAACTGACCCAGGACCTTGCCACAGCCCGCTTTGCAATGCAACTTCTGGAATCGGCGCGTGTCCGTAATGCCGGCAACAGCCTGAACAAACAAATTGCCAACCTGCTCATTAACAAACTGCTGCCCTGGTCTGTTTCTACCGGCGCTGCACTGGATACATGCCCTGTTTCCAAAGACCGCTGGATAGCATATGCAGAACTCGTGGAATCCGGCAAATTGAGCGCTTCCGCGGCAGCGCAACGGCTCTTCCCGGCCATGCTCGAATCGCCTGAAAGCACGCCCGAAGACCTTGCCACACGGCTCAACCTGCTTCAAAGCGCCGACGCCGACTTCCTCGAACAACTCGTGGATGAGGTGCTGGCCCGATTCCCGGACAAGGTGGCCGAATACCGCAAAGGGAAAAAAGGCCTGATCGGAATGTTTATGGGGGAAGTGATGAAAAACAGTAAAGGCAAAGCGGAACCCCAGGCAACGACGAAATTGCTTCAGGAAAAACTTAGTTAGTTATCGGTTATCAGTTATTAGTTATCAGGGTGGTAAGGTGCCATCTTCACAAATGCCTGGCATTCATTATTGTATAGCCGAAAAATAGTACAAATGTTCCCTTACCACCCTGATAACTAATAACTGATAACCGATAACTAATAACAGATAACACATAGCATTATGAAAAAACTACTCACAGCCTTGCTCCTCCTCTCGGCCGTACAACTTGTTTCGGCACAGCAGACACCTACCTTTGAAGACATGCAGCGCCGTTTGTTGCAGTTGCAACAGCAAATGATGCAGGAACTGCAAAACAATTCTTTCGGCGGTTCTTTTTTTACTATCCCCGGTGGCGACTCTACCTACACATTCCGGTTTGACACGACCATTGTGGGTGACAATTTCTCCGGCAGTTTTCATTTTGGGCCTTTTGGCAGCGACAGCACGGCGCAGGGCGATTTTTTCGGATCAGACTGGATGACCAAGTTTTTCGGCGACGATTTCCGGGGAACACCTCCAACAGGAGACAGTACTGATGAAAACAATTCCGAACACCTGCTTCCCGAAGAAAGACTTCGTATGGAAGAAGAACAGGGGCAATCCGGTAAAAAATCGCCTGAAAACAAGAAACCGGCTGCGCCCAAGGATGCTGACAAGCCCAAAATCAAGACGGTTCGCATTTGATTCGGAAAGTGTCTAAATAAGCGATGCATGTCTTCACAAGACATTCATTTGCAATGTTTTGTACAAATAGTCATTTAATAAGTGCCCTACGCAGTTGGGCGCCTGCGGATTGTTTCAGTTCTTTGCACCTGGTTTGAGCACTCGAACCACAACTTTTGTGCAAACACACTGTTGATACGACAAATTTATCGCACGATAACACATTACCTGTCATGGCAGCCAGCGAACAAGTGGACGTAATCATATACCGCGTACGCGAAAGCGGACTGGAGGTTTTTCTGGTAAAT
>JAEUUT010000249.1 GCA_016787415.1 Saprospiraceae bacterium
GAGGTGATAAGTTAGAGGTGAGAGTGCGTAGAGTACGCCGCTATTTAGACGTGAGAGGTGAGAAGTGAGAGGTGAGAGGGCGAAGAGTACGCCGCTTTTCTTTTAGAAATGCAAAGAATAAAGCGGTGTACTCTACGCACTCTCACCTCTCACCTCTCACCTCTCACTTCTCTCTAGCCCAGGCGTCCAGAAAAAACTTCACGCCCCAGTTCGGATACCTGAACGGCAAGTAAGGCCCCCAAACCGGAACAGAGCCAGGAAAAGCGCCACGCAGCCCTAGCAGCCAACTACGGCTTTGATAATCAAGTATTTCGAACAGGAAAGCCTGATGTGCCGCCCGATAGCGGGGCTCGCCCGTAATTTCCCAAAATCGGTGACAAAGTATACTCAACTGTGCATTCCCGGTGCAGCATTTAAAGCGATGATTTCCTTTCCATTGTTGGTCGTACCCGCCGGCAGTACGGCCGTCGCGCGCACACACGTCGATGAGGCGATCCAGTACAGCGCGGGTTTTATCCACTATTTCAGGCTGCTGTAGCAGCAGGGCGCTTTCCAGAAACCCTTCCAGCGTGTAGGCGATGGTATGGGTAAAAGCAGGTTTCCCAGGCCAGAAACCCCAGTCGCGCACCGTAGTGTTTTCTTCAAATCGGTTTTGGTAATAATGCATGGCTCGACGCATCCCGATTTCTATTGCTTTGTTTTTCAGCAGTTTATTGGCTTCCAGCATGCCCCACACGGCCCTGGTATAGTAGGACGGAACGAAGCCCGGCACATAGGCCCAGTTGGGCCAGGCGCCGTTTTCATCCAGTTCGTCGAGCAGCCATTGAGCAGCGCGTTCGAGGGCCCGGAGGCAGGAGGCTCGTTCCGTGCTGTGTTCGGGCCATTCCTGTGCTGCGCGGCTGAGTCCGAACAGAATTTGTGCCGTATTGAAAATGCTGGGGCGGGTATTGCCGAGTGTGAGCGCGGAAAACGCGCCATGGGGCAATTGGATAGAAATCAGCCATTGAGCGCATTCAAGCGCCCGTTCGCGCCATTTAGGTTCCTTCAGGATGGTGGAATAATCCAGCAAGGTTTCGATGAGATAACCAGTGGTTTCCGGATACGCCGCCGCCCAGCCTCCATGCAGTGCAAAACTATGTGCCGAACCCTGCCAGCCTGTAGCGGCCATACTGCGCCGAAGCCACGTGAGGGCGGCATGCGCGCGCGCCTGCCATTCGGCTTGCGGGATGGTACGGATGGGTGACAGTTGGAATTTTTTCACCTTACTTCTCCGCTTGAACCGGCACGATGACCTTGTCTTTCGCAATACCAACTTCTGCGGCCAGCGACACCTGAAAAACATAGGTGATGCCCGACAGGGTTACCTTGTGGTTGATGCCTGGGGGCACCATCAGAAAACCGTTTTGAACGGTAATATGATGCACCGGCCCGGAAAGTTGCTCCTGATATTCCAGCGCAATGGGCTGGTCGGACACAAACATTTCATACACGTATTCGTGGTAATGCCAGTCCTGTCGGGAATGCGCATCGGCTATGGAGAACTGGAACACGTCTTTCGGCGGGACGAACGCCGGCCTGATGACCTTTTCGCCTTCCTGCGCGAAGGCCCATTTAGGCTCTACCCAGGGCACTTCCTGCAAATGCGGGCGCGACCATAGGCTGTCGACTACCAATTTCAGCGGCGCCCCGTGAGAGGCTTGCAAACAATGTTGAATATCAATATTTTCTGCAAAAAGCGGCATATGCACATTGGATGGATTGTTTGCTTTCATGAGCCGAAGTTTTGATGGTGGAAAAACTATGTCTGTTGTTGTGCCTTGTTCTGAATATCAATAATTTGCCGATACACATTCCGAACATTTGTGATCATCTCCAGTTGAAGCGTAGATTTAACGCCAGGCCACCACGACATGGTATTGTCGCGCATCATGTACGGACTTCTGGGGCCAAGCAGGATGGTACCCGTTCCGTCGTTTTTCTCCGTCAGTTCGATATTGCTCAGGGTTTTGTCTCAGGCAAAGTTAGCCTGCAATTCCGATTGAAGTAACAATGATCTGCCGCCGGGTATTGTTCAATGTTACAATATTCTCATGACCACTTCTATCTTTGCGGGCAAATTGCGTTCCGACGCACATCCTTCACAAAAAACAAGCCTTAAGGCCTGTTTTGACATAAAACCTTACACCCATGTCGGAGTTTCCGCCCTGCCCAAAATGCCATTCCGAATATTCTTACCCCAGCGAAGGCTTACTGATCTGTTCCGAATGTTTCCACGAGTGGAATCCGGAAGAGGTTGCCGCAGCACAGGAAGATGACACGCTGAAAGTGCTGGATGTGAACGGCAATGTTCTGCAAAATGGCGACAGCGTCATCGTCATCAAAGACCTGCCGGTGAAAGGTATGCCCAAACCGGTAAAAGCCGGCACCAAAGTAAAAAACATCCGCCTCACAGACGGCGACCACAATATCGACTGCAAAATCGAAGGTTTTGGCGCAATGGGCCTGAAATCGGAGTTTGTTCGCAAGGCGTAATTACGCATTCGGCCAGTCCTGACCGATATACAGCAGTGTATTCGTCTGTGGAATGCCGATGTGAATTTCCCGCATTCGGTACGGCTGATTGAACGGCTCTTTTACTTTCAAACCGTGGAGTTTGTCCTTTATTTCTGCCCACACGCGGTCGACATTGTCAACTTCGAGGTAGAACTCCATTTGCCCGACGTCGGGGCCTGCGGGAAGCAAGTGCACGGTGAGGTTATCTTTGACGTAAATGGCATACGTTTCCATTTCCATTTGGGCGGAAAAATGAAGGATTTCCTTGAAAAACCGCCCCGTTTCAGGCAGGTTAAATGATGGTACCATCGGGCTGAGGAACAGTGCTTTGTACATGTGGAATATTTTAAAGGAAATTACAACAGCAGGCCGGCTCGCTGGAGCAAAGCCAGGTATTTTGCGGCATTTTTTTCATCCCCCGTTTGCTGATAACATTGATAAAGATACATAGCAGCCTGCAAGTGCGTAGGGTCGGCTCTGAATGTTTTTTCCAACCATTCTATCGCTTTTGGGAAGTCAGACGCCTGATAGTTTTTCAATGCAAACTGATACCAGGCATCCATGTTTTGAGGAAAATCCAGCAGAAATGCATCTGCTATTTCGTTGAATTCCTGCAGAGGTCTTTTTCTCTTGGCATATCCCAATAACAGCGCATAATCCTGGGGTGTTTTACGGCTGATACGTCTTGTATCCTGATAGTTGTCAAGCATCATGTTGGTAATATAATCGACATCCTCCTGCCTTACGATGGTGCTTAAAGATTCCAGCCTGGGATAATAGTATGTAATTTCTTTCAGCAACTCCTTTATATCGAATGGCGTCTCGTCGGAATGAAGGTATTCCTGGCCGTTGAACGCCTGAAAATAGGCGCCCAGACCACTTTTGCCGAAATGAGGCCTCGTCTGACTCAAGTGATAAAAACAGGCATCAAACAGGTCACTGTTCAAATCCATCGGCTGAAACCCAAACAAAGCGCATATTTTATTCAGATAATCCTGGTCATAGTTGTCCTTTAGGTCAATAAAAAACGCCATGTATGCTTGTTCGGCCTTCACAAAATTGCGCCCCAGTGCCTGATGCACCCTGCCGACAATGTCATCATAAATGGGTTTTGTGGCTGCGCTGGTATGAAAGGGTGTATTGCAGGCCCTGCAATTGAGTTCTTTACCCTGATTTCGATTGGTGAGGATGGTGGAGGCACAGGTGGGGCATTCCGTAATGTAAAAAGGATGGGTTGATAATTGTGCACCTTCCTTCATTTGGGCCAGTTTTTCATCCGTTTCCAGCGTAAGCGTAAACAGGCTCACTATAAAATTTTCGTCTATATAGTCGTAGTAATCAACCGAATACGTACCGCCATCATAGAGGCGTATATTCAGAAACGGAAATTGAACGAGCGGGCGGCCAGTATATCGTTTTTCGGTAGGCTGGTCGCTGATGAGGACTTTAGGCGCCGGTGTCTCGGCCACAGCACGGGGCGCTGGCTCTGTTTTTTGCGCCTGGTTTTGATATTTTTCTTTGATGGCTTTTATCAAACGGTCGGCTTCATCTACAAAACCTTGCAGGTGCTGCTCGCCGATATTATTCCGTATGCCGTAGATCAGGCCCTGTAAACTTTCCTCCTCCCGCAGCATCATAAAGCAGGCCAGCATACTGACAATCATGTCGCGCGATTCAAAACCCTGATCAAAAGCCAGTTCCAGTTGCTCCCGGGCTTCTTTGATCCGGAACAAGAACATCAACTCCCGGGCCATCAGGGTTTGCACCTCCGGCGACGGGCTGAGTTGCAGAGACCTGGAAAAGTGTTCTACGGCCAGTTCACTTTCATGGAGTTGTGCATAGCAGATTCCCATATTTCCGAAAGCCGTAGCATTGTAAATACCGTGTTTTGTCACCAGTGTCCACAACACATCGATACCTGCCTTGTAGGCTTTTGAATGGATGTAAAGCGAACCCAGATTTGAATACACCTTTGCCAGCAAGTCTTTGTTCGTATCCGGCACCTTGTCTATCAATTCAAAATAGGCGTCCCTGGCTTCGTCAAACCTTTTTAATCGTTTGTAAGACAAGGCTTTATCCGATAAGCAGGAATACAGATCATCGCCTTCCATGCCAGCGGCAATAGCGCGGTCGAATATCGTCAGCGCCTGTTCGTCCTGGTTATTCAGCGACAACAGGTTGCCCAGAAAAGCCAGTTGGAATTTATCCAGGTGTTTTACATCGATGGATTGCAGTGCTTCCAGCGCCGGGCCATATTCTCCAATTTTGTAGAGCGCTTTGGCTACGCCCGGTTTGATCATTATTTGAAATGATTCATACATGGAGGTGGAATAATACATCTGTTGAATTACATCCAGGTAGAGCCCCGGGTGTTTTTGCAAGATGAATTCCATGAAAAAATCATTCAGTTCCTTGTAATCGCGCGGGCGTTTGAGCGGGTCCTTTTGCACACACCACTTGATTATGTGCAACATCTCGGTGTCTACTATTGCATTGACATCAAACGGCCATTCGCCGTGCAGGTGAAACTGCTCGAATGCTTCTTTGCTGCGGGCCGGCAAGTTCAGGCTGCCAAACAAGCATTCATACATGATAATCCCCAGCGCATACATATCGGATTGTACGGAGTATTCGCCTTCTGGCGCCCACAATTCGGGTGCTTTGTACGCCCAGGTAGTATCGCTGGCCAGTATTTTATCCGTGTGGTTTTTCACTTTGGCCAGTCCGAAATCGCTAATAAAAAGACTCTCCCCCTGAATAAGAATATTTTCAGGTTTCAGGTCGCCATGTACGACATGGTGAAAACGATGGTTAGCCACCGATAACCCCCTGATAATCTGGCAGATATACAAAAGAAACTGCTCTGGACTGTACGTATTGCTGTTCAGCAAAGTGCGCAAGGTTCCGGCGCCCGGTTGTTCCATATCGATTGCCGGCATCATCACAAAAAGCCGGTTGTCGATCTCCGTGACGCCCATTAAAGGCATGATGTGTGGCAGGCCCGACAACATGGACCAGGATTTCACCTCGTTGTAAAACAGCAAGCGAATTTTATAATCGAAGTAAAACTGCTTCTGAAACGATTTAAGCGCGATACGTGTGCCATCGTCGTATTGGCAAATAAGCACTTCGCCCATGCCCCCCTGAAGGCGTTTGAGCACTTTAAAATCACCCAGTGACAGCTCGTCGGAGCCGGCATGGGCCGAAATACCCGTATCCGAGTCTATCAGCAAAGTGGGCATTCCGAGGGTTAAAAAGGGCGTTTCCATGGTTTTTTTGTTGTTATGGTGTAATAAAACTGTTGGTCGCCTGAATGATACGCCCCAATTTTTCCAGATCAAAAAAACGCGCCACCAGTTGTTGCGTTGTAGAAGCGCCGGCTGTAATGCCCATCCACAATTTTTTGTCGTCAATAACGGGGTCGTTCATTTGCAAACAAATGTCCATGGTATTTTTAAACTCATCCCGATCATGCCAGGCAAATTCGGCGAAGGGCTGTCGGTTTGGATTCTGGATGATCTTGTTTTCAAGGTAATCCTTGATAGCAGTATAAAACCGATCAAAACTGCCGGATTCGTACTGTTCCATACACTTGTACACCTGGCTGTTCGGATGTTGCAGGATGGACAGGAGCGACCAGATGGTGTAAAAATAGGTATTGCTTTCGCGGCATCTTGTTTTGTTGCGCTGGAGGCTTTCCAGCAGTTGCGGCTCGATGGCAAACACCTGCTCGTCTTTTGGCAGAATTTGCAGGATGGCGTTTTTTATACGGCTGTGCACGAGTTTATACTCCGCAGGATCGCTGGTGTTGAATTGTTTTTCTTCCCGGATTTCAACAAACTGGGCTTTTAGTTGCACAAAATCCTTGACCAGTTCCTGGCGGCTTGCACCAAAAAATCCGATCAGCAGATCCAGCGCTTCGGAAGATCTGTTTTCAGCAACAAGGTCCATTACTTTTTTGGTCAGCATGTCTGGGCATAAAAATGGCGGAAGTGAAACCTTCCGCCAAATTTATGAAACAATAAGGGAATATGTGAACTTTAAAAATGCCGCACTACTTTTTGTGTGCCCACCCGATTGCCCGAACGCACCTGTACAAAGTAAACGCCTTGTGGCCATTGCGCTGCTTCGTTTATTTCCAAAATGGTAGTTCCGGCAACAGGTTGTACCTGCATCACCAGTCGCCCGGTCATGTCTCTTACCCGAACATCTGCAACAGGCTCTTTCAAATCAGAAAAATCAAGCCGCAGCACCCTGGAAAACGGGTTGGGCGCCACCGTAAATTGTAGCGATTCAGGCGTTTTTTCCTCTTTCACCGCCACAGAAGTGCTGGAAGGAATGCTGTACACACGTGACTCGATTACGCTGGAGCCAACAGCCGGATTACTCAAAATCAATTTATTGGGAAGCCCGTAAAGACTGCTTACATAAGCGCTGGTGAGGGTGTGCATAGCCTGAAACAACACGGTCCCGTCGGTACGCCAGACGGCATGCCCCGAACCACCGGGAGATGTGAAATAACTGAAGATTTCTTTTGTATCCGGATCATTGTCGAAAATATCGGTGCTGAATCCCAGGACATTCAAGTTGGAGGCATTGAAGTTGGGAAATGTCGCCCACACCTGGTAGTCCTTGTCCAACGGCTGTATTGATCCTTGTGCAGCGGGTATGCTGGCGGAGAAATAAAGAATATTTCCGGCCCAGTCATTGGTAAACGACCAGGAGCCTGAAAAAACACGCTCCAGCGTATTGGTGTACATATCATACACCTGCACGCTGTCAACACCAGCGTTTGCTAATGAAATAAACCATGCTTTGGGTGCATCGAGCCCCATATTTGAAAGCAACGTGAGGGGATATACAGCAGTGCCGGGTACCGCGCCGATTCGTTCAAAAATCAAGTCCGAATCGGAAAAAAAACGATACACCAGTTGCCCCGAACACGAAGATTGAAACGACCATTCAATTTTTTCGTCGCCATTGGCCTGCAACTTGTTGTAACAGAAAAGATTGTATGGACAACCGGAGAGAATATCGATATCCAGTTCGAAGGTGTTGTACAGGCTGTAATCGTCGTTCAACATGACAACATCCCCGGAAAAAGAATTCAGATACCAGAACTTGATACCCTCTCCTTCCAGTTCTGTTGACTTTGCCAAAACATTCGAAAAACTGTGCTCGACTGAGAATCCTGGTACTGCGTATACTTCATAGCCGGTTAATACCTTATTCACCCCATCGACTGTAAAAAAGGACAACAGGCCGGGAAGATCGCCGGAAAGAGCCGAACCATCATCGTCAAAGATTTGATTTCTGGGGTTAAATGTGGCGTTGATCCAGCGAATACCAAATTCAATGCCGGGGTCGTTGTCAAAAAAATCGGTACTCGTATGGATGACGCTTACGTTCAAGATACCTGGAGGCAAATCAAATTCAACGTTGTTCAATGCTGCGTGATTTGCATTGAACCAGTGTATCGTGCCGGTGTGCGCCACGGAATCAATCGTGAGCGCATAATAGCGTTCGCCGGCTCCAGGGATGCTGACCCGATTGATCGATCGGAAAGGATACACATGTTCCTGGGTGATCTGTGCGCCGGCAGATACCAGGCAAAAGAAAAACAGGGCAAAAGTAAGGTGGAGATTTTTCATGGCAGGTAGGTTAGGTGGTAATGAAATGTACTTTTTGAACAATAAAAATACATTTACCTGCAATGAAGGCAAGCAGCAAACAGCCGTGATTTTGCATTTTTCACGGCTTTCGGGGAAAGCCGGTGGGTGGGAATACCGGAAAACAGGGAGGGTGAATGGAAGGCTAATTCGTCATGCGTTTGTATACCCACTCACATCCATTCCGATCGATGATGACGAGGTGGTCCTGATCGTTTATTTTCAAAAATCCATTGAACGCCGCTGTAATCGAGGCTTCTTTCCGAGCCTTTTTTATCTGGCGCGCGTCGATAAGGTTCAGATAACAACGATTCTTACCATTCGTCACGGCAATTTCATATTGTCCTTCCCATTCCATTACCGGGCATTTCATGCAAGCCTGGGTAATGGAAAAATGTTTTGCTGTATCCAGTACTATAGTTGTAAATGGTTGGGCGCCTGGCGACAGCCAACTTTGCAGCACAGGCTCCTGAATAATGGTATCGCCTTGTTCGTAGCGGATGGTTTGGGTAAGCAGCCAGGTACCCGGGAGGTAGTCAGTAAAAATGGAGATTCGTAGATTTGTTTCAGCAGTAGACGAATTATTCCGGATGCTCCAGGTATTGCAGCAATTGCTGATCTTCTGTGTGCGAGATTCTTTCCGAGTCGGATGAATCTTGTTTGCTCGCAAATAAATTCTTCAGAAATTTCATTGGTATATTGTTTTATGGGTTTCTGTAAATCTACAATTTATCAATCACATCTGCCAGCACATCATTGATTTTGTTGCGCTCCACATTTGCATCCTGGTTGTAAATACTGCCTTTTTGCTCCTGGCCGTTGATGCGATGGAATCGTGCCGACAGAATCAAAATGGTCTGGTACGTGTCACGGTCCTTTTTCTCGGAGTAATCCAGCAGTTGGTCAAGAATTTCTTCCGTTTTCCCCTTGGCGAGTAGAGACTGTAGCCTTGTTTTGATATCAGATGCGGATTCTGCACCACCGGCATTGTTATTGACAGGCGGGTTGTTGTAGTAATTGTGAATGTTCACCTGTTCATTTCCAGAAATGACCTTGTCGCCAAAGGTTACATTGCCTCCTGCTTTGATATTGCTATCGATAGCAGCGTTTTTGGTGATGTACTTGTCATCCACAGGCTCGTTTTTTCCGGTAATCTGGTCGCCGAAAGTCACATCTCCGCCTGCCTCGATGCTGGATCGGATGGCCGTATTTTTAATATTTCCCAACCAGGCGTATTTGTCCCGATAGGCATTGTCCTGCTGTACTTCTCGTTGTTCGAGGTGCAGGGCATTCTTCTTGTCATCGTATAAATGGAAGGCATCCCTTACAAAAACCGGGACGCCGTTTTTGTAGTTGACAATTTCAAAATTGGCTGTTTGTGCTGATTGCAATACTTCGAGTTCAGGGTGCTGCTTCCCTTTCGACAGCCAAACGACTTCCTCACGTACAAACATCGCCAGGTCGAACAGCGTCACCTCTTTTTTGTCGCTGTGTTTCAGGTGTACGCCAGCCAGCCCTTCCACCAGGGCATAGGTAAATACGCTCAAAGGCGTACTTGTATAAGCCAGTTCCGTGTTGGTACAGGCCGTGATAATGGCCCTGTTCGGCTTTTGGATAAATTCATCTTTCTCAAAAGGAATGCCTGTGCGCTGATAGCCATCCGCCAAAATGGCGCCTGAATGGCAGCAGTTTAGCAGCACCAGCACTGCCTTGGCATTGATTTTATTGATCTTTTTGATAAAAACATCCCCGTCGATCGCCGTGTTGTCAATATCATTTCTGTCGGTATCGTACCCTATCAAAAACGACTGATCGGCGCCCCGCAAGCCGTGCCCGGAAAAGAACAAAATGACCAGGTCGGCCTCCCGCGCCCTGGTATCGGCTGCAAGCGCATCCAATTGGCGCAGAAT
>JAEUUT010000257.1 GCA_016787415.1 Saprospiraceae bacterium
GTGCGGCTGGAATACCTCCTTTTAAGAGAGATGTTACGAGCGTGTGACATGAATAAACAACCTGGAAGAGGTTAGTTCACACAAACTGATTCGAACGAATCTATTCAACATCTCCCATTACCATCTCGCTGCCTGTCAATGTCTTTTTTTTGTTCGGAGTTTGAAGTTTGAAGACGGAAGCAATTTTTGCATTTCCTTTCCTACTTCAAACTCCGAACGTGTTTTAGGGCATGTGCTTCGGAGTTTTTCCAATGCACACTACCCAGGGCTATAGCTCAGTTGGTTAGAGCGCTACACTGATAATGTAGAGGTCTCCAGTTCAAATCTGGATAGCCCTACCAGAAAAAGAGAGGTGAGAAGTGAGAGGTGAGAAAGTGAGAGTCCGTAGAGTGTACCGCTTCGCTTGCAAAAATATTGTAGCGAAGCGGTACACTCTACGGACTCTCACTTTCTCACCTCTCACTTCTCACCTCTTTTGCTTCTCACCTCTTTTTATTTCTACACGCCTATTCTGCCAATTTTTCAGAAGCCTTTTCTACCTTTGCCTATTCACAAATACTGTGACAGGAAAACAGTTCCTGTTTCGAACGTTTTTTTGAGGTAATGAAGGTATCGCTGAACTGGATTCGAGATTTTCTCGACATACATAAAACAACCCCCGAAATCGCCGACATTCTGACATCGCTGGGCCTGGAAGTAGAAGGATGGGAAGACGTAAAACCCTCGCTGGTCGACCTGGATAAAGTTTTTACCGGCCAGGTACTCACCTGCGAGCATATCGCCGACACAGATCATCTCTCTGCTACCACCGTCGATGTAGGTGATGGCGTGGTGCGCTCCATCGTGTGCGGCGCACCCAACGTGGCCGTAGGCCAGAAAGTACTGGTAGCCCTTCCTGGCGCCAATGTGCTCAGCAAAGACGGACAGTTATTTACCATCGGCGAACGCAAAGTGCGCGGCGTACCCTCGCAGGGCATGATCTGCGCGCAGGACGAACTCGGCGTTGGCCACGACCACTCCGGCATCATGGTGCTGCCCGCAGATACCGCACTGGGTATCAGTGCCGCACAATGGTTCAAGCAGGAAAGCGACACCGTCATCGAAATCGGACTTACGCCCAACCGCGCCGACGCTACCAACCACCTCGGCGTAGCGCGCGATCTGCTGGCCTGGGTTCGCCACCATGAAAACCCGGCGGCTACACTCAAAACCGCTGCGCCCGGTGCCCTGCCTGCTACCGGAACGCCTTACCCTGTTTCACTTGAAGATGCAACGGCTTGCCCTCGTTTTACAGGCGTCGTTATCCGCAATATCACCATCGGTGAAAGCCCGGAATGGCTGCAAAACAGGCTCAAAGCCATCGGTCAGCGCCCGATCAACAACGTGGTGGATATTACCAACTACGTGCGCTCCGAACTGGGCCAACCCTTGCATGCCTATGACCTCGACAAGGTGAAAGGCGGCAAAATCATCGTAAAAACACTTCCAGAAGGTACCCTTTTCAAATCGCTCGACGGCGTGGAACGAAAACTCCTGGCCGAAGACCTGATGATCTGCGATGGCGAATCGACCCCCATGTGCATCGGCGGTGTGTTCGGTGGCGCAGATAGCGGCGTGTCGGACGGTACTACGGCTATTTTCCTGGAAAGCGCCTATTTCCACCCCAAAACCATCCGACGCTCGATGCTGCGCCACAACCTGCGTACCGATGCTGCCTGGACTTTCGAAAAAGGCGTAGACCCCAACGGCTCGCTGCGTGCGCTGGCCCGCGCGGCCCAGTTGATTGTCGAACTGGCCGGCGGACAAATTGATTCCGGCGTTACGGATATTTACCCGACCCCCATTCCGCCTGCCCGCGTGGAGGTCGAATACGAGCGCATCCACCGGCTCATTGGCGAAACGCTGCCCACAGAAAAAATCAAGAACATTCTGAATGCCCTCGAAATTGGCATAGAAAACGAAACGCCACAGGGATTCACAGCCATTATACCCACCAACAAGCCCGATGTGACCCGTGAGGCCGATGTGGTGGAGGAAATTCTACGTGTGCATGGACTCGACTCGGTACCCATTCCGACGCAGATTCGCAGCAGCATGGAAATTCAGGCGCGACCCAATCCGGATAACGTGCGCAACCAGGCCGCCGATTTTCTGGCCGCCAACGGTTTCAACGAAGGTATGAGCCTCGCGCTTACCAACTCCGCTTACCACACCGGCAACGAAGCCGTGCTACCTGTTGACAATGAACAACTTGTGTACATCCACAACTCTGCCAATCAAGGGTTGGATTGTATGCGCCCCACCATGCTGTTCAGCGCCCTGGAAGCCGTTCAACGCAACCAGAACCGCCAGAATTCCGATTTGCGCCTGTTCGAATTTGGCAAAACATACAGCCGTTCGGGTGAAAAACTCTCCGAGGTGGCACGCCTTTCCATTTGCATGACAGGGGTACACGACGCAGAATCCTGGCATCCTGCCGCCAAAAAAACGGTCGATTTTTACACCCTGAAATCATACGTCCGCAACCTGCTTGCCCGACTGGGTGTAAGCGGATTTCAGGAAACCGTACAGCAGGAAACGCCTTATCAGTATGCCCTGCAATACCACCGCGGCCCGCAGGAACTCGTTCGCTTCGGCGTGGTGCAGCCTGCTATTCTGAAAAAAATGGATATTAAAAATCCGGTGTTTTTTGCCGATTTGAATTTTGACAATATCCTGAAAGCGGTGGGCAACAACAAGATTCAGTTCAGCGAAATCAGTCGTTTCCCGACTGTGCGCCGCGACCTGGCGCTGGTGTTGAACCAGAACGTACCTTTTAGCGATATTGTAGCCCTGGCCAATAAAACGGCCAAAAAAATACTCAAGGAAGTGAACCTGTTCGACGTGTTCGAAGACGCCACAAAACTCGGTGAAGGCAAAAAATCATACGCCGTGAGTTTCGTTTTTGAAGACGCAGAAAAGACGCTTCAGGACAAGGAAATAGACGCACTGACGCAACAACTCCAGCAGGCTTTTGAAAGCAAACTGGGGGCCGTTATTCGAAAATAAGCCGGCGTTTTTTCTCTAAACCTGTACGATTTTTAAATACAGGTTGGCCGCCATCGAAAAAGCGCTGTTATTCATAACTCACACACAAAATGCTCAAAAAATGGAAATCATATCGATATTAATAGGACTTGCGATAGGAGGCGTAGTAGCCTGGCTGATAGCATCCTCTACTATAAAAAAAGGCAACCAGAAATCGATTGAAGAACAGAACAGGCAGGCTGACCTTATCATTCAGGAAGCCCGCCTGTCGGCCAAACGCATGGAAGATGAAGCCGCCGTAAAAGCCGAAAAAGTAGTTTCCAAAGCAGAGGCCGAAAACGAACGCATCAAACAACAGAAAATACAGGAGGCCAAAGAACGCTACGCCACCATGCGGCAGGAACTGGAAACAGAAAAAGCCCGCCGCCAACTGGAACTCAAGGAACTGGAAATTGAAATCGCTGCCCAGCAAAAAGACCTCAAAGTAGAAACCGACGCTATCAACGCCCGCTTTGCCGAACTGGAATCCCGCAAAGGCGAACTCGATACCCGCGAACTCGACCTGGAGGCCATGCGCGAAAACCTGGACAAACAACTAAAAATCGTCCAGAAGAAAAAAGAGGAACTCGATGTCGCCAATGAAGAGCGCATCAAAGCGCTGGAAAACATCGCCAAACTGAACCAGCAGGAGGCCAAAGACCAGTTGCTCGAAGCCGTGCGCGCCAAATGCGAAACGGAAGCCACGGTTATCATCCGCGACTCCGTCAACCAGGCCAAACTGAACGCCAGCAAGGAGGCCAAAAAAATCGTTATCCAAACGATCCAGCGGATGGCCGCCGAGTTTACCATCGAAAATACGGTGTCGGTGTTCAACCTCGAAAACGACGACATGAAAGGCCAGATCATCGGTCGCGAAGGCCGCAACATCCGCGCCCTCGAAGCCGCTACCGGCGTAGAAGTGATCGTAGATGACACGCCCGAAGCCATCGTTATCTCTTCCTTCGACCCCATCCGCCGCGAGGTGGCGCGCCTGTCGCTCCAGCGCCTCGTAGCCGACGGCCGTATCCACCCGGCCCGCATCGAGGAAGTGGTGGCCAAAGTGCGCAAACAACTCGAAGAACAAATCATCGAAATCGGCGAACGCACCGTGATCGAACTGGGCATCCACGGCCTCAACGCCGCCCTCGTGCGCATGGTGGGCCGTATGCGTTTCCGCTCCTCCTATGGGCAGAACATGCTGAAACACTCCATCGAAACCGCCGAACTGTGCTCGATTATGGCCGCCGAACTCGGCCTCAATCCGAAGCAGATCAAAATGGCCAAACGCGCCGGTCTGCTGCACGACATCGGTAAGGTAGCCGAGGAAGAAACCGAACTCTCGCACGCCCTCGTCGGTATGAAAATGTGCGAACAATACGGCGAACACCCCGTGATTATCAACGCCGTGGGCGCCCACCACGACGAGATCGAAATGAACAACATCATTTCGCCGATCGTACAGGCCTGCGACGCTATTTCCGGCGCCCGCCCCGGCGCTCGCCGCGAAATTCTCGAGAACTACCTCAAACGCATCGGCGAACTGGAAGAAATTGCTATGAGCCACGAAGGCGTGTCTAAAGCCTTCGCCATGCAGGCGGGCCGCGAACTGCGCGTGATCGTAGAAGCAGACAAAGTAACCGACCAATATGCCGACGACCTGTCGTTCCTCATTTCACAAAAAATTCAGGACGAAATGCAGTACCCCGGCCAGATCAAAGTGACGGTGATCCGGGAGAAACGGGCTGTGGCATACGCCAGGTAGTTATTGGTTATCAGTTATTGGTTATCAGGGTGGTAACGCTTGGGATTAGGAGCCGGGCGTTACCATTTTTTGTTTTGTGATGATTACTTTATAATGTCAACGTTCCCCCAATAGACATATCTCTCAAAATACACCACATGGTTCAGAGAGTCCCTAAATAATAAGACCGGGCGATGCAGAAAAAAATGGGATAAATTCTGTTGTAATATCCTTTCACATAATTTGAAAATATGATATGATTTTAAAAATGCATAACCGCTTCTCTTTTCTCCTTTGCTTCCTGTTTGCCCTTTTAGCCTGTCAACAGGGAGCCACCGTGGCTCCGAAATCCCCTCAACCACAGCAAGTCTTTTTTATTCCGGAGGTTGGAATAGAGGTGCAGTTCCCAGCATACCCGGAATTCAATTCACAAATTAATCCCGCTTATCTGAAGGATTTTTCTGAAGGTCGTTCGTACGAGTTTTATCGAACATACCATCGAGATACAATACCCTTCGGAGCGAGGGTTGGAGTGTACTATAACCGCTCTGGTATGAATGTACCTGCCCTGCTGGACGATGGATTACAGGCGTTTCGGAAAATGATGAAGCCTATTAAAACACAGACTACATTGCTGGATGAACAAACGCAATTTTTGGGCAGACCCGCTCAACGCATAAAATTGTATATGGATGGAGAAAATGCGTCGACGGCATCGTTTCTTCTATTTACAGTAGGACCTTATTTTGTCGAACTATCCGTATTCGACCCAGTAGAACGGGGAGATATGGACCATACATGGAAAGATCAACCCTTTTTCCAATCGGTTTCACTGAAAGATACTGTGTCTACGCATATACTTCGCCAGGTACACAATGAAGAGGAAAACTGCCTACTCCTGCCTTGTTATTTCAAGGATCAGCAATTGATTGCCTGGTTTCCGGGAGCGCCAGAGGTAAAGCGGGTGGAAATGATGCCGGGATTGAATGTCACGAAGTATCGGGTCGCACCTGCCGAAGACCAAAACACCTTGTTTTATGCAGTAGAGTTTTTTGAAAGAACACCTCCCCTCGGGTCTCTCCCTGATTCCATCTACATCGAAATATTTATGAAAACCGGTGAATGGGGGATGAAATTTAGCGACAATGAAAAACTGATTTCTTCCCGCAAAATTCAGTACAAAGGTAAATACGCCATGGAGATGCATACTCGGGCAACACTTCCACCCGGCAATGATGACATCCCTGATATGGATATAGATTATTTATTATTCGTTCATCAAGGTAGGGTAGTGCGTATGTTTACCTGCCGGAAAGCAGGGTTTCTGGAAAGTTATGCTGCGGCTTGTTTTTGGGATTGGCTGGTGCTTTTGTAACATTAAGCCTCGTCAGGTCTTATTATTTGACCGAGCCAAGGGGCCCTGCACTCTGACAAATAAGAAGACCTGATAAGGCTTAAAACAACCAATCAGTGCTGTACCACCAGTTTCCTACTCTGCCAATCACTACCGACGGAATACCGAACCAGGTAAAAACCGGCAGGAAGCGATGTCGTAGGCAGGTCGAACGTATCCGCATTTGGCTGTTGTTCCAGCCACAGTTTGCCTTCCATATCGAAAACCTGCACTTGCTGAACGGCTGTACCGGAAGTGGAAAAAGTGACCGCATCATCGGCCGGATTGGGATACAACTGTACATCGCCGGTGCTTGTCAGCGGAGACACAAAATTGTCTTGCATTTCAGCAGCGCCCGAGCCAACTACGCCTGATGCCGCTCCAGATAGCCAGAGTAAACTGTTCAGGAGCAATTTCTTATGGTTGCCGCTTACTTCGCCCGTGTATCCGTTGTACAAAACGTCGTTGGTGTCGCCAGTGCCGTCGTCTGCGGGAGAACTGTCGCCAATAGCCACCACGCGGCCGTTGCCGTAGCGGGCGTAGGCCACCATCGCCCCGGAAGCGCCTTGTGATACGCCCGTTTTATACACCGCACCTTTTACCGTGCTATTGGCAGTTGTGCTGAGGGTCATGGAGGTGCCGTTGCTGAATTTCATCGACGTAACGGTACCTTGAGTGCCCTTGGTAATCGGATTGGCTGTCGTCAGCACATTGGTAGTTGTTTGCGAAAAATTCGCATAATCGAATGTGATTCCAAACGGGTTGGCGCTCATCAAATTATTCCAGATATGTGGAGAGTCCTGGCCATCATTGTTCCGGTCGCTGACATTGTGGTCCGCAATCATCAGGAGCCCGCCCCCGGCGTACACCCAGTTCAGAATGGCCGTTTTTTCAGCCGCGGTAAACAAAATATTGGGCTCACACACCACGTACACTTTGTAGTTGGAGAGGTCCTGCGCATTAGCCGTGTTGTTGTAGGTAATCTGACCGTTATAGGGCAAACTTTGAACTGTGAGTCCTTTTCTGACACAGTCGATCGCAAAAGCCGACAGGCCGCCTTTCCAGTAGGTTTCGGCTGTAGAGGCTGTGATGCCGGATTGCGCAGGTGTGGGCGTTATTTGCGCATTGGCTTCGTTGCCACAACCGGCAGAAGGGTTGGTGTTGTAGCAGAGGTTGAAAACATCGGCGTCGGGAATCCAGTCGGCGTTCCCGGCAGTTTCTGCTTTTTTGTTGTCAAATAGAATTTTGTTTTGTGCTGAAACGTGGAAAAACAGCAGGGCTGAAAGGCAGAGAAGGAAAAACTTTTTCACAATAAGAGATATTGGATGATGTGATTAAAACGGGCGTAAAGTTCTTTTTGAATTTTTCTATAACAAAATATTTTCGGTATAAAAATAGTCGTTTGTGGGCAGTCGGCGGTTATAGAAAAGGTGTTGAGGTGTCCGATTTTGTCCGATTTTGGTGCTTGTAGCAAATAAGAACATGCGCTATTTTTGTTGGGCACTCACAACACCATCTCTATGAAATCATTCACCAAAAAGACCTTCCTTCCTTGTCTCGTCGTACTCATAGCATTTCAGGCTGCGCAAGCCGCTTCCTGGGTAAGGGCTCGCTCCGGGGTATGGTATTACTTTAAGTCCTTGCACAACAGCAGTTTTATCTATCATTTGGAGGCCGGGGAATTTGTTTATGATATTGCAGATCGTTCGGCCTCTGCGCTGGACAAGGCTGCCTCTGAAGACATCCCGTCTCTTTCATTTTTAGAAGAAATCAATCGCTACACCATTGAAATACAGCCGGATGGTAGCGGCGAAATATCCGTAGCAGGCGTCAAAGCAGTGACGCTGACAGCGGAAGGGCTGGCTGATTTTTTCAAGGAGTCGCCAGCCGTATTTTATGTGTCTATGGAAAAGAAAACTAACACCCAGGATGCAGCAGTGTTGCTGGATGAGTCCGGTGAAAAAATCGGTACGCTTGCACCCGGACAGTCATCTGCTGGTAATGTAGTGCCCTTGGGCAAACTGAACGATCAGCAGGTAAATATGATCAAACGCCTGAGCGAAGCGGGCAAAAAAGCGCCGGTTGAAAAATACCAGTTTCGCATTGCGCCCAATCCAACAGCAAGCGCGACCACTGTGCAGGTCACGCTGACTAAAAATACCGCAGCGACACTATATTTGGTCGACCTGTCCGGAACAGTAAAAAAACAAAGCGCACATGCGCTCGTATCCGGCAGCAATCAGATAGAAGTCGACTTGCAAGCATATCCGCCCGGAATCTATCTGGTATTGTTGGAAATGGACGGAACTGCCGTTAGTGGTAGTTTTATAAAACAATAGACACCAGTTGTAATATACCCCAAGGGCTCAAAATAA
>JAEUUT010000286.1 GCA_016787415.1 Saprospiraceae bacterium
AAACCCGATCGAACAGGAAGGTACGTACAAACTTCCGGAGGCGCAACTCGACCGCTTTATATTCAAAATCCTGCTCCAGTACCCCAGCCTCGACGAGGAGCAAAACATCCTGCGCCGTTTCCACAACGACTTCAACGGCGCGTTGCGCGACACGGTGTCGGCTGTGCTCTCGCCCGCCGACATTGCCGATTGCCAGCAACGCATCGAACAGGTGTTCATCCGCGAAGAACTGCTCGATTACATCGCCGCCATAGTACACAGCACGCGCAACAACGCCGACCTGTTCCTCGGGGCCAGCCCGCGTGCATCGCTGGCGCTGATGAAAACAGCCAAAGCCGCCGCTGCCCTCAACGGTCGCAACTTCGTAACGCCCGACGATATCCGATATGTGTCTTTCCCGGTGCTCAACCACCGGGTTATCCTGACCCCCGAACGCGAAATGGAAGGCTTCTCCACCCGGGAGGTGCTGGATGATATTGTGAAGAAGATAGAAGTACCCAGATGACTTTGATAGTCCTGAGTCGTAAGTCCTAAGTCCTGAGTCCGTAGAGTACACCTAATTACCTTTGACATTCCTTTTAATCAAGGCCAAGTGTAATCAGGTGTACTCTACGGACTCAGGACTTACGACTCAGGACTCAGGACTTTTTTCCGGTTTATGAATCAACTTTTTTACACTCAAAAAATAGAAAACGGCTTTGCCTACTTCGATGAAGAGGAAGGCCGCCACCTGGTAACCGTATTACGCCGCAAACCGGGCGATCGCCTGCACCTGACCGACGGGCGCGGGCATTTTTATGAAGCCGAACTGGCAGAAACCGGAAAGAAACATGCCGTGGCGCGTATTCTGCATACCACCGCTGCCGACACCGGCTATATCACGCCCCTGCACCTGGCCATTGCGCCTACCAAACAAATCGAGCGCATGGAATGGCTGTTCGAAAAAGCAACGGAAATCGGCATACATTCGATTACATTGCTGCATTGCCAGCGTTCGGAACGCGACACCGTGCGGACCGACCGACTGGAGAAAGTGCTGGTGTCGGCCATGAAACAATCCTTGCGTGCCCACTTGCCGGTGCTACATCCTATGACCCGTTTTGCTGACTTTGTAAAAAATGCAAAGGCTGATTTTCGGTTTATTGCCTGGTGTGCCGACCAGCCAATGCCCCATCTGAAAACACAATTGCAACCAGGCAAAAGCACCTTGATACTCATTGGCCCCGAAGGTGATTTTTCTCCCGAAGAAGTACAACTGGCTGAAAATGCGGGGTTTACAGGCATAAGTCTCGGCGCTGCGCGCCTGCGCACCGAAACGGCTGGATTGCTGGCTGTGAGCGCGGTGGCGTTGTTGTGAAAAAAGACAAGCAGTAAAGGGCAAGGGGCAATTTTCCAAGGGGCAAGGGGCAAAGGGCAAGAGGCAAAAGGCAAGGGGCAAGAGCGAAGAAAAAGTTGCAACTTTGCGTTGCCTTTTGCCCTTTGTCCCTTGCCCCTTGCCCTTTGCCCTTTCATTTCCCTTTTCAAAAATGCTACACATGAAATTCCTCCTGCCTCTTTTGCTGATTCCTGCACTTGTTGCTGCACAGGGCATTGAATTTGAACACGGTACCTGGGCCGAGGCGCAGGCAAAAGCCAAAGCGGAGAACAAACTCATTTTTATGGATGCCTTCACCACCTGGTGTGGCCCTTGCAAAATGTTGACGAAACAGACCTTTCCGGATTCTGTGGTCGGCGCGTTTTTCAACAGCCGTTTCGTCAATGTCAAAATGGACATGGAAAAAGGAGAAGGCATCGAACTGGCCCGCAAATACGGCGTAGAGGTGTACCCAACCCTCCTGTTTTTTCAACCCGACGGCGTGGTAGCGCATCGCGCGGCAGGTTTTTACCCGCCAGCGCAGTTGCTGGACTTGGGCGCAACGGCGCTCGATGCTACCCGCAACCTGCATGCCTTGGAAACCCGATATAGCCATGGCGACCGCGACAAGGCATTCATACGCCAATTGATAGAAGCCCGCGCCGCAGCATACGATTCACGTGCCGCCGAACTCGCCAATGAATACCTGGAACAGGAAAAGGACTTGAACACGCCGGAAAACAAATCCATTATTCTGCGTTTTGCCAACGACCCGATGTCCAGGGCATTCCAGTTCCTGTCCAGCAACCGCAAGGCCTTCGAGCCCCAGGTGCATGAAGATGAGATAAACGTGTTTATCGATCAGGTTTTTCAAAACTATCAGCAAACCCAGCCTATCCTCAACTCCGAGCAGGCACAGCGCTTTTTTGCCAATTGTTTTCCTGAAAAAGGCGAACAGGCTGCTTCTGCCTTTCGCTTGTCCTATTATGATGAGCGCAGCCAGTACGCCCTGTTTGCCGAATCGGCGATCGACCATTTCAAACGATTTCCAAGTGAAAATGCTACCGAATTGAATGAAGCGGCATACATCATTTCGAAAAATATCAGCGACAAGGCCATACTGACACAGGCGCTTGGCTGGGCTGAAAAATCAGTTACCCTGTCCGAATCTTCCGGCAACCGGCACACACAGGCTGCTATCCTGGCCAAACTGGGCCGAAAAGCCGAAGCCCGCAAGGCCGCGCAGCGCAGCGCCGAACTCGCCAAAGCGGAAGGCACAGACGATACACAGATAAAGGCGATGATTCGGGAACTGGGCAACTAGAGTGTGTCTGCCGCATTACAAAAAAATACTATGGTATGGTAATTGATTCGTGTAGCATGGAACAACTCAGTTTGAATCGATGCGCCGCCTCAATGTCCTGCTTGCCGATAACCATCCCATTTTTGCAGAAGGCCTGCAAGCCGTTTTATCCCGTTCGGATGCCGGAAAATTTACCTACCACGTGCTGGGGGTAGCGCACACCGCTACACAAACCCTCGACTGGCTGCGCCACGAGCAAATCGATGTACTCCTGACAGATATTAACCTGCCCGAAACGGACAACCTCAAAGTATTGCCGTCTGTAAAAAAAACTTGCGCCCAAACGCGGGTGCTGGTGATGACCCTGGTAGATGATCCGCGTATGGTAAAGGCGGCATTCAAGGCGGGCGCCGATGGCTATATGCTCAAATCGGGCTCGCAAGCCGAACTGCTGCAAGCCATCGAGCAGGTGATGGACGGATTTACCTACCTTGGGAAAGGCATCACGCTCGACAAATCGTACCCTGCATCACAAGCCGCCAATCAGGGCTTGCCCGACAAGCAATTTGCCGGGAAATATGGCCTCACACGTCGGGAAATAGAAATCATGCAGCATATCGGCAGGGCACTCAGCAACAAGGAAATTGCGGAACAACTCTTTATCAGCGACCAAACGGTGAGTGTACATCGAAAAAATATTATGCGAAAACTTCGGGTAAACAACACGGCCAACCTGATTAAAATCGCCTTTGAACACCACCTGGTGTGAAATTTTAACACTATGTTTGCTAAAATTACCATGCCTGTGGTACGCCGATTTTAAAGATCGGCACTGTTTTTGAAATATTTCATCACGCTGGTCAAGTTCGCTTTATGCCATGCCATCAATTCTGTTGCTGGAATATCATAAGGAATCTTAACTTTGCAAAATCGCTTAAACCTCATTGACTGGTGAAGCGCTTCGTACTTCAAATTGTAACATTTTCACAAACTTTTTTAATTAATCTCATGAGAAAAGCAAATTCTACTTTCTCCTGTAATGTACTGAGTTGGTTGGCTGCTTTGGTTGTAACTTTTGCAACCGCGGTGAATGCCAATGCTCAGTGCACACTCATTTGTAACGACCTGGTAAATGTGTCGTTGGCTGAAGACTGCGAACTGCAACTTCTGCCCGACATGATCCTCGAAGGCGGCGGTTGCCCCTCCGGCATGCTTGTCGTAGAGGTTGACCGCGTTGCTCCGTTCGGCAACGGCCCCTGGGTAGCAGGCACGCTTACTGCCGCCGACCTGAACAAAACTTTTGCGGTACGTGTGAGAAACACGATCGGTTCTGGCAACACTTGCTGGGGTATGATTCACGTGGAAGACAAACTTGTTCCAACGCTTGTCTGCGCTGACATTTCTGTCAGCTGCGCGATCACAGAATATACGCCTGAAGATCTTGCTGATCTGGGTTTCGGACAGGCTTACCCGGACGCTTCCGACAACTGCTACACGCCGACATTGACGCACACCGATCAGTTCTTTGATCAAACGTGCAGCAACCCGGACGACCTGAGCGCCTACGTGATTCGTACGTGGAGAGCGGTTGATGGCAGCGGTAACTCTTCTACCTGCCAGCAATACATCTATTTCGAGCGCCGTCACCCGGCCGATGTGGATTTCCCTGAAGACGTTACGATCTACTGCGATGAAACATATCCGGTAGATAACCAGGGCCACCCGAACGTTTCCGTTACCGGAGCGCCGTACATCGACGAGTTTGGTCTTACCATTCCGATTTACCCGAACAATACCTTCTGCGAGATGAATGGTACCTACCAGGACCAAACCATCTACGTTTGTGAAGGCACTCGTAAATACCTCCGTACCTGGACGATCTTCGACTGGTGCCTTCCAACCGGTCAGGGCAACCCGCGCACTCACGTTCAGTTGATCAAAGTGGTAGACGACCAGGGTCCTGAAATTGCATGCCCAAGCGACATGACGGTATCTACCAACCCGTCGCAGTGCTGCGCTACAGTGAACCTGCCTGACGTAATTATCGACGATAATTGCTCTCGTATCAACAACATCAGCGCAATGGTGGTGGCTTACGACCAGTACCTGCCTGATCAGGTGATTGGTACCTACAACATCAACGGCAACACTCTGGCTACTTTCCCGGGCAACAACTTCTGGGATCGTGACACACTGGGCCGCTACGGCACCACACCTTGCCTGCCAATCGGTACGCACACTGTAATTTACATGGCGGAAGATGCTTGTGGCAACACCAGCTCTTGCTCTTTCCAACTGACTGTTCTGGATGACATCGCTCCTGTAGCCACTTGCACCCAGTTCACAACCGTTGCTATCGGTGTAGATGACCCAACTGACTGCTACGCGCCAACCGGCGACTGTGAGTTTGCAGGTGTAACCTGGGTACCGGCTTCTGCCTTCAACCAGGGCTCGCACGACAACTGCAATGGCGTTGAATTTACCATTCGCCGCATGCCAGAAGCAGACGGCACGTACTCTGACTGCATCGACGACCTGTCGCCGCTGTGCGACGGCTACGAATACAATGTTGCTACGGCAGAAAATGACTCGATCAAATTCTACTGCTGCGAAGTAGGTACTACCCAAACGGTAATCCTGCGCGTGTATCAGGTAGACCTTTACGGCAACCGCGACTACTACCGCAACGACGATGGCAGCGCACTGACCGATCCTGATGGCAACATCCAGTACATCTACAACGAATGTATGATTCAGGTAGAAGTACAAGACAAAATCAAACCAACTTGCCAGCCGCCTGCTCACGTAACAGTAAGCTGCGAGAACTTCGACCCAAGCCTGTGGGCTTATGGCTACCCGTCGATCTCCGACAACTGCTGCCTGGACAACACGCCTCCAACAAGCGCAAGCCCACAAGGCCAGACAGGTATCCCAAGTGGTACTACTGCTGTTCCTGGCGTATGTGGCGCAACGCAGAAAACATACTACACGGGCTTCCTGAATGCGAACTTCGACACGACCTGCAACCGCGGTATCATCATCCGTCGCTTCACAGCATGGGACTGCCAGGGCTTCTCTAGTTCCTGCACCCAACGTGTAACTGTTACCAACCAGCAGGCTTACACAGTACAGTTCCCTGCTGACCAAGTGGTGAACTGCGTAACTGCTCCAAACTTTGGAAAACCGCTGATCACGAACGACGAAGGTTGCGAACTGGTAGGAACGGCTTACAACGACGTGATCTTCACGGTTGTACCGGACGCTTGCTACAAAATTGAGCGCACCTGGACCATCATCAACTGGTGCACCTACCTCCCTGACAATGCTTGCACGCCTGTAACGCGCAATGTGAACCCATCGACGGGCCTGGCTACGTCGAAAACGGTGAATGTAACTTCAGAGAACTGCCTGACGTACAAACAGATCATCAAAGTGATCGACCAGACGCCACCAACAGTAACCTGCGCTGACATCGACACTTGCGATATTTCTACGAACAACCCACGCTACTGGAACGACGGCGACAACTGGTGGGATAACGGCACGATGCAGCACGACCTGTGCGAGAAATCGACCAACATCTCTGTATCGGCTCAAGACTTCTGCGACACGCTGTCTCCAACCGGTGGCCTGCGTTTCCGCTACCTGCTGTTCCTGGATCTGGACGGCGACCAAATTATGGAAACCGTAGTATCGAGCGCTGACGCAGTAACTCGTCCGCTGGCAGCAGTACTGTACGGCAACTACAACACTCCGCTGTACCACGGCGGTATCCAGTGGCTGTTCGATAACAGCACGAACAACAACCAGAAATACCGTTTCGACATCGAACAAACTGCCAACGGTGCACGCGTTATCTGGCGCAATGCAGCAGGCAGTGTGATCGATCCTGAACTGGCACACGGTCGCCACAAAATCAAGTGGATCGCCGAAGACGGTTGCGGCAACGAGGCTGTATGCGAGAAAACATTTGAAATCCGCGACTGCAAACCACCGGTTGTTGCATGTGCAAACGTGAACATCAACCTGATG
>JAEUUT010000298.1 GCA_016787415.1 Saprospiraceae bacterium
TGCCACCGAAGGAATATCATCCACCATAGCCCATAACAGATACCAACCTGGTAATGAGTATAAGGAGTCTTCGGGGATAATAGCCTCAATGGCCGCTCCCTGTTGTTCGAAATTTAGCGGAAGAAAACGATTCTCACCACAATTCATCATGTGGGTCACCGCTTGCGTACTTTGTAGAATTACAGAGGTAAGTGCGTTGGTGTGTCCGATATTAAAGCGAATGGTATCACCACGCTGATATTCCGTTTTTTCCAGATCTAAAATCTGTGGGCGGATACCCCGAAACAAATAGGGTGGTTCGAAAGCGTCGATGATGCTTTGAGGTGGTTCATTACCCGGCTGCCCTTCGCCACCCACGACGATCACCCTTCCATCCGGCACTAATATAGCCAATGCATGATATTCCCGCTTACGGGGCATGGAGGCAAGGCGACGCCAGGTATCGGCATATGGATCATACAGGTCGGTCAGATCCATATGGTTCCATTGATTCACAGGACTGGGGTCAAGAGGATCTTCCTTGTACCCTGCAAGTGTAAGAATGCGGCGGTCGGGTAATAATACTGTTTCCGGTCGGGAGCGTAGCGGGGCAAAGTGCGACCCCAGCGTCCAGGTATTACTGGTGGGATCATATCGCTCTACCAGGTTTCCACCCGTACCCGCTGGGAAAGGTTTATAGCCAATTGCAATGACTTCCCCTTCCGGTAAATGCACTAACTCATGGTCTACATGGTCACCGTTTGGCATCCTGTTACCTTGTACAAAATCTGCGGCCAGTTCCCATTGCCCGGTAAGCGGATCAAATAACTGTGGCGGTCGAAACGTCATCAACGCTTTACCGTTGTACATCATGAGAATTGGAGATTGCTCCATCCCGATTGCTACTGTATCAGTCCACTCGGTTTCACCGGTGTATGGGTCATAGAGTTCGGATGTCTTGACACGAACCGGGTTGTTTAATCCGCCACCTCCAACGATCAGCAGACGTCCGTCAGCCAGTTGCGTCATCGACGGATACCAGCGATAGTCGAACATGGGTGATAAGTCCTGCCAATCTTTTGTAAATACGTCGTATTGCTTTACCTTCTGTGTGCCTGGTCCATAGATCTCCATTTCCGTCCCTCCGGCCATAATCACATTACCATTCCAAAGTAATTTCGGTGCTACGCAACCTTGTACTTTTGTATCGCCGGGAATGGTGAGTGTGTCGTCATCTGCCGGATCGAAGGCGAAAGGGTCTTTGGTATTGTGGCAATAGTAAATAGTGCCATCAGGCATCAATACGCCGAGGTCAGTGCCGCCGAGCGGTTCAGGTGACTGCATAATAACATCCCATACACCTTGTTCCGTTTCTGCTTCGAGCGCAGCATCATGAACTACAGTACCCAGGATGCCGGTCGTCGCATTTTGAAAATAGGCAAATCCGGGTTTGGCAACGCCGAAAAACAAATAGGGACCGCCACCGGGCAAATTCTCAAACTGATACTGTCCGGTATCATCCGTGCGGGTTTCCCAAAACCAGGATGTGTCTGCGTTGAACAGCGTTATTCGAGCGCCTGCGACGGGTGCATTATCGGGGCCGGTGATGGTGCCTGTAAGTGTTTGGGCTGGAGCCATGGAGTATGAAAACAAGAAAACAAGAAGAATGAGGCGCATGGGACAGATGTTGATGAAAACCGATTTTGAAACACTGCAAAAGATAGTTTGAAGGGCATTACATTTTTTGGAAAACGATGATTCAATATACTTCAATCAGTCGTTTTGACCAGCCGAAGCCCGGCCACATATCTGGAGGATTCCACTTTTACAATGAGCAGACCATTTGCTAAGCCCGTTAGGTCGAGTGTATCAGCTAAGTTAAAGCCGTAATCACGTAACAAACGCCCAAACCCGTCATAGATACAAATATGCATAGGTTCGTTCCATACATCCTTTGCCAGCACTTGTACATAGTTGGAAGCCGGATTAGGATATAACCAAAAGGGCAAACTGGAGTTATTCGGTTCATTGATGTCTGTTACCAGACCGCCATCGATTTGAATATCATCCAGATATAGCCGGTTGCCACCATCTGTTACGTTGACAAACCGGATTTTCACATACTCCTCTGTTTTGTATTGAAACAGGTTGACCGTTGCTTTTCTCCATTGTGTTGCTGTCGGGATAAAGGGGGTCGTCTGCGTAGGACCGGTCACAAGAGCATTACCCGATTTAGTCAGGATGTTCGTATAGTTTACGCCACAGTCTTTGGAAATCTGTACGATCAATTCATCGGAATAATTCGGATCAGATCGTGCATACGCCCACCAGAAAATGAGCGACAAAGACGAATCGGGATTGGAGGAGCTCAGATTTAGAAACGGTAAGACGATTTCGTCGCGGGTTCCATAATTGACGTTCACCAAGTTATCTATACGGGTAGAGTAAGGTGGCGAGTGGGCAGCAAGTGAATCTAACTCCCATGCAATACCCAGGTCTGGATTGTATATCTCCGCACCTGTTGGCGGAAAAATCCCGTCATCGAAATTTGCCGAAAACGGCAAGGGCTCACCGATGCCCGGCTCCGTAACCTGAATGTAATTTTCTAAAAAAAGCGTATCACTACCGTTGGCATTCGTGGCAATCAGAGTGACCGAAAATGTGCCTAACGTGTCGTAAGTGATAGTAGGGTTCTGTAGTGTGGAAGTAGCAGGCATGCCTCCGGGAAAAAACCACTGCCAGGAGGTAGCGGTATTAAGCGAACGATCCATGAAATAAACCATTCCCTCCAGACAAACCTGTGGTGTCAATGTAACAAAATCCGCTGCAACAGGGCAAACAGGCTGCTCTACATAGGCACTGTCGCATCCGGTAGCGATTCCATTATCAAGTGTCCAAATGAGTGTACGGACTGTATCGAGTGTTGCCGTAATCCGGTCCTTTTGCCCTTGTGTAAATATGCTTTTGCAACCATCTGGTGTATAATCCATGTAGTTGCGCACTTGATCGGGTAGATTAGGATTATCGTTTCCACAGGAATTGGCGTTGAGGTTGCACATAAAATTAGGATTCGCGACTGGTGGCGTATCGCAAACATAGTCGCCATCCGAACAGGTATCCTGGCCACAGCCGCTATTAAACGTATGGTACAGCCCAAACCAATGACCTATTTCATGTGTCGCTGTCCGACCTCCCGAAGCCGCTGCCGTTCCAGAATCACCAAACAGATTATGTCGTACCACAAGACCATCTTCTTCAGGCGGAGCATACGGGAACGAAGAATAACCACCCACACCATTGCTGATCGTTTTTACAACATACATATTCAAATACTGGCTGTTATCCCAAAACGAAAGGTTTTTTAAGGACGCCCTATCCACCGGCTGATGCGTAGTAAGGGGTGTTTTTAAACGTACGATGCCGTCTGTACAACGCCCTTGCGGATCTGTTTTTGCCAAGCAGAACCGAACACGCGTATCTACGCCTGCACCATCACCTGGTGTACCGGGTAGTTTGCCATAGTCCTCATTTAGAATTTCAATTTGCCGCTCGATCTGGGCTTTACTGATATTTTCAGAACCACCGTTGTGAATGACGTGTATGACGACCGGGATAAGCCTGATGTCGTCACTGTTTTCAGTAGGAATAGATGCTTTTATTTGAGCGACTGCCGCACTGATACGCGCTTCAGCCGCTCGCAACGAAGCCGGTGGATTCAAAGCGTCAAAAAGACAAGGTTGCTCAGTTGCAGAGTTTTGAGCAAACAAGCCAATTTGCACACAAATCAGAAGTGCTAACAAGAGGCGTTCCCTAAAAAGAAATGTGTGTGACATGGTCATGAAATATCTTATTCAAATAACTCTTGTTTGCATTTACAAAGGCTACTGCCGGCGCGACAACAACACGCGCTCTGTACGGCTGCCTTTCTCATCGGCCACCTGTACAAGATAATATCCGTCCGACTGGCCTGACAAATCAACACGAATAGATGAATTGGATGAATATGGTTGGTCCAATATCAACTGTCCCAAAGTATTCAGCACACGCAAGCGGCAATTTGAAATATTTTGCCCGCTTGCCAGTCGAACCTCGAAATCTGCGGTCGTTGGATTGGGCGATACGGAAAATACCGGCTTGTTGTCCGGTTCATTGGCAGCAACAAGGAATGGTGTATAGTCTAATTGATACACCTTATTTTGCGTGGTATTCACATACCAGATTCTTCCATCTGGGCCGATTTCGATCCCCATGATACCCGCTGGGCCGGTATCGAATCTGCCTAATTCCAGACCTTCCTCGCTTGTCCGATCATAGAATGTAATTTCTCCTGTTCCATAATCCGAAACCAACAGATAATCACCGATAACCGCAATGCCGCTTGGTTTGTCGAGGCCGTCAATATAGACGGACCAGTCTGCTCCCGTTATAGCTTTGTATTCATGTAAAGGCTCAGCATAGGGTGTCAGATCACTGGTCGGGGTGCCGGAATGAATGTCTAAACGCAGCACCCGTTTGTTTCCATTGTCTACGATGTAGAGCAGACCATTTTCGCGGTCGAGCGCCAGGTGGTTGGCAATGTGATCGTCTATTCTGTTCACTTGTATTTCTGTATAACGGTGTACGATGCCGTCGGAGTGATCGTCATTGCCAGGACCATGATCTTCGCCAAAATCGTAACGTACGATGTTTCCGTTATAGCCGTCGTTTACCCAAAACACATTTTCCTCTTCCCATTCAACACCCATGCTGAATGGGCTTTGGTGCAACATATCAAGGTGGCTGCCATTGCCGCCCGAAGGTTCGGCATACACCGACCAATCGCTACTCCAAAGTGCCGGACCTGTAAAATGTGAAGTTCCATTCTGATGATTCGCGTCGAGCACTCCGGGGGAAGTGGCAAAATTTCCGTTGTAACTGAATGCAATACTTGTCGGGAGAGACATAAAATGCCAGGAGTTCTGGTCTTTTTTCATCTGTGCATCCTGTGTCGGCAATCCTGCATCGAAATACGTGACCGTACTACCGCCACTGGCCTCAGTTTTCTTATTGACCACCCAGAGGTTGGGAGCAGGTGTAGGGGCAAAAGCCAGGTCGCGAGGTTTATCCAAACCGTCAGCCGCAACACCGATGGTTTTGATCAGGATAGAATCCGTCAGGTAATGATCAATCAAGATTGGTTTGTCCGCCCTGAAATAAACTGCTTTGCTGAGGGTGTCATTGGATGTATTCAGGTCCTGATTACCATTGACGTTACTCAACCATACCCGAAGGCTGTAAAATCCGGTATCTGTAGGCGTCCACAAATTAGAAAGACTAAAATGTGTGGCAGTAAAAGGCTGGATATTCAAATTTGTAAGTGTTTCGGTCAATGGTGCCGCCCCGTTTATAGAGTACGTTAGGTCGATAGTATCAATTGTCGAAGCACCCATATTGAAAATCTGTCCGTGTACAGCAGTAGGTTTCAGGTCATTGAAACCGTAGGTGCTAATTTTGGATAGTGCGGCATTATAAGCGAGCGGCAATGTGACCATAAAATTATACTGACCTCCATCGCCTGTGCTTTTGAACTGATGAACAGGGTAGTCGCCAATCATGATAGTGAATTCTGTGCCACCATCACCGTAGTCATCCACATGATAAAATGTATAGGAAGAATCAGTTTTTAAGCACCACGGGCCGACATTGATCGTTGCATTATCATTGTATCCATAGGCAGTGGTGGCATCCTGTTGACCGCCTCCGGTACAACCCACTTGATTGGTATTGCCTCCGGTAGCTACCGGTAACTGATTGCAAGAATTGCCGTCAGGTACCAGCGACCAAAACGTTTCATAACCGTAATCGTCCGTTTCAACGATCAAACGAACTTCTATCTCGTCAGACTGGCATTGGGCATTTAAGATTTGAAATACTGATTGGAATAATAATATGACCAACAGGATTACACGTGGCAATATCTTCATAAGTAGAAAAATTGGAGAGCGAAGAATGAGTGAAATTCTTTATGATTTTATTCAGGCTTTTGATATGCCGGATTTTCCAAAAATGTCTGATCTGTCAATGTCTTCAAAAATGCTATTAAATCTGCTTTATCCTGAACGGTCAATTGCAACCCACCTGGCTGGATATTATACTGTAAAAGTTCGTCCATAGTCGCCGACTGTTTTACGCCAGTATTGTAATGGTCGATTACTGCTTCCAAAGTAGCGAAACGGCCGTCATGCATATACGGTGCTGTAAGTGCTACGTTGCGCAGGCTGGGTACCTTGAATTTGGCTTGATCCAATGGGTCTTGCGTTACTTTCCGCCGGCCTTCATCGGTTTGTTCGGCATCGGCATCGAGGCCATTGTTCATAAATTCGTCATTCGTAAAATTGAACCCCGCATGACAGTGAAAACACTCCGCCCCACGTTCCGTCCCGAAAGGGTCGAATTCCGTGAAAAATAATATCCTTCCCCGTTCTTCGCTGTCGCTCAAGGTTGCCTGCCCGTTTTTCCATTTGTCGTATTTGGCGTCATTGGATATGAGCGTTAGCATGAACTGCTCTAAGGCGAGCCCCACCCGTTCGGAAGTAACTGAAGCGTCGCCGAAAGCGCGGACGAATTGATCGGTATATTTCTTATTTGACGAAAGTTTGGCAACCACATTAGGCAATGATTCATTCATTTCGAGCGGGTCCTGAATCGGTTTAAGCGCCTGATCACGTACGTGCGGTGCCCGACCGTCCCAGAATAGTCCGTTGTGATGCCAGGCCAGGTTCATTACCGCCATTGCCTGACGTTTTCCGGGTAATCCCTCCACTCCTATGCTGAATTGCCGAATATCCGAAAAAGCGTCCGGCTGTTTGTGACAATCAGCGCAGGTTTGCGAACCGTCTTTTGAAAGCAGTGGCTCGTAAAACAACATCCTACCGAGTTGTACAGTAGCTACTGTTAGTTTGTTGTCAGTTGGCAGATCCGGCGCAGGAAAGTAACCTACCTGGAGGGTGTAAGGTGTCGTATCATAGGTAGCGACCGGCTCGACGGGATCTTTAGAATCACAGGCAGCCATCAGGAAAACTATGGATAGCGGGATAGTAAGATTTTTCATTTCAGGACAATCAATTTTGACGAAACTTTGGATTCCTCACGAATGCTTGATCCGTCAGGCTATTCAGAAACGCTACTAAGTCAGCCTTCTCATCGGCTGTTAAACCCAATGGACGGATGAGGACATTTTTATTCGGATGTGAGTACCCGCCTGCGTTATAATGTTCTACTACTGCCTCCAGGGTTGTAAGAGACCCATCGTGCATATAAGGTGAAGTAAGAGCGACGTTTCTTAAGGTCGGCACCTTGAAGCGAGCACGATCGCTCTCTAATTCGGTGAGTCGGAAGCGGCCGGGATCAGGATAATCTGCATAAAGGCCGTTGTTTTCAAAAGCGTAATTTGTGAAGTTGAACCCTGTATGGCATTGGGAACAATCGGTTTTTTCGGAAAAAAATAAGTTCATACCGCGTTTTTCAGCCGTCGTAAGCGCCTCATTTTTTCCTTGCAAAAAATAAAGATCATAAGGACTTTGTCCGCTAATCAGAGTCCGCTCGAAGCAGGCTATTGAACGTGTTATAACAAAGGCGTCCGGTTCCCGGTCGTATGCTTCGCGGCTCATACGCACGTAGACCGTATCACGCAGTAACCTTTCCACAATCAGCAAAATATTAAAATCAAATTCGTTGTGTTCTTGTATCGGTACCAGAATTTGCATTTCAAGAGTGGGTACGCCACCTTCGCGAGTAAAGTAAGGATGGTAACCAATATTAGCCAGAGTCGGGGCATTTCGGGTGCCGGGTCTGTCAGCGATGCCAGGACTGAATGCAACTGTATCACTAAATGCTTGGGCAGCATGGTGGCACGATGCACATGATCGGGTGCTGTCACTCGACATAATCGGGTCGTAAAACAATTTCTTCCCCAACATCCAACGGGCAGGAGTGAGTCCGTTCCCATCCGGGAAAACCGGAGCAGGAAAGCCCGGTGGTACCGCCAGTAACGACTCCGGTGCCACAGGGTTTTCCTCCGGCAGGTCTTTTCGACAGGCAGTGAAAATAATTAGCAAAAATGCTCCGATATAACAGACTCGTTCCATTAGGAAAGGGAGCGTACAGTGGAAAAGCAGCCCTCCATTGTACGCTCCAGTTCTAAATTTTCTTATTGCGTAAGGATTAATTTTTCGATGGCCACAATACGTTCGTTTTGCCACAAGTGGACGAAGTACATACCTGCTTTCAGATTTTGATTGAACGCAAAAGATTGGCTACCCGAAGCGATTTGTTGACTCAACACAACCCGGCCGGTCAGATCACTCAGCGAAATCCGGTAAGAGAACCCTGCCGGTAAAGTCATTAAAGCAGACGCCTTACCCGACATGGCCGGATTAGGAATTACGTTAAAAGTACCTTCAAACGCCGGATCAATTGTGGAGGAGGTTTCAGCGCTAAAAACGATGTCCTTCATATTATTCATGAGGGTCACCGCTTTGCCCGTGGAGCCATGTACAATCAGGCCGGCAGAAACATTGATACTATTCAATACCTGCGAGTAGTCCGCTACCAGGTGAATAGTTTTATCGCCGTTCTGATGTGTTTCAGCCGTAGTGG
>JAEUUT010000017.1 GCA_016787415.1 Saprospiraceae bacterium
GGAGCAGAAAACCGTCTTTTGTCGGTATGCTGCGGCTATTTTCTCGGCAATAGCCTCCGGCTATTCCCTCCAAAATAAGCCTTGCCTGCCAACAAAATCCGCTCTTTCTGCCCTCGACAAATTAACTCAAACAACTTCTAACTTCCGACGCTACTACCCCATCGGCCAGCTGTGTTTCGATCCTGTCGCCAGGCTGGACATCACGTACACTCGACACCACTTTTCCATTGTGCATGGTAAGGCTATACCCACGTTGCAGCACCCGCTCGGGCGAAAGCGCTGCGCACAACGCCTCTGCATGTGCCAGCAAGCCGGCCTGATTTTTAATAACGTTGGCTGTCAGTACAGGCAAGGCTTCTTCCCAGGTATCTAATTGGCGGGCCGACTGATCGAGGCGTCGCCGAACGGCCCATGACATTTCCATTTCCCGATTGGCCAGGTCGAGCGCCTGCCAGCGCATTTGATGTTCGGCCTGCGAGCGTATCTGTGCTGCCAGTTGCAGGAGGTCATTCTCAAAAAACAGGTTGTGTTGCAGGAGAAATTCAGCCACCGCCGTAGGCGTTTTGAGCGAGGTGTGCGCAACCAGATCGAGCACCGTTTCATCTACGTCATGCCCAATGCCACTCAATACCGGCAGCGGCATCCGGGCCACAGTGCGGCACAAATCAGCCTGGTCGAAGGCCGCCAGGTCGAGCCGGGCGCCGCCGCCGCGTACGATGACCACACAATCATAAAAAGCGGCTTCCTGCGCCACACGTTGCAAGGCCAATTGCATTTCAGCCGCTGCACTTTTGCCCTGCACTGACGATTCAAACAATTGACATTCAAAGGAATAGCCGAACTTATTACCACGCAATTGTTCCAGAAAATCCTGGAGTCCGGCGGCGCCTTCCGAACTCACCACTGCAATGCGCTGCAACACAGCAGGCAACGGCAGTTGGCTGTTTTGTTCCAGCAGGCCTTGTTCACGCAGCAAGGCAATGGTTTGGCGGCGCTGGCGGTCCACCTCGCCAAAGGTAAAAGCAGGATCGAGGTCGGTAATGAGCAATTTAAGTCCATACCGTTCGTGAAAATCGACACGTACCTGCATGCGTACCTGCAAACCTGTTTGCAACACCGCATCGATGTCGGCGCCCAGTTGTAGTCGCAGTCGGCGGTAATCTTTGGCCCACAACACGGCAGATGCCTGGGCCAGCAATTCATCTCCCGCGCCTTTTTGAATGAGTTCGAGGTAATAATGCCCTTTCGACTGGCTTGCCTGCCCAATTTCCGCAGTAATCCACAAGGCTTGCTGAAAGTTCAGCGCCAGCACCCGACGGATGTATTCCTGAAGATCGAAAAGAGCGTAGGTCTGCACAGGGAGTTATGAGTGATGAGTGATGAGTTATGAGTGATATGCACGTTGCTCTTGGCTACACTATTGGATAAGCCAAGAGCAACGTGCATATCACTCATAACTCATCACTCATAACTCAAATAAGGTTTATCTCGTAAATGCCGGGCACCGAATATACCCAAAGTAATACTGCACGCCGACGCCGAGTATCACGTAGGAATCATTGTTTTTGCCATTACCACGCTGGCGGCCGGCCTGTCCGATTTGGGGCTCGATAGAGCGGTCGGCGAGGGCTGCGCCAATTTCGCCGCGCTGGGCGCGGATGTCGCGGATATCGGCATAATTGCCACTCACGTCATCGAGGTAGTCGGTGAAAACCTTGCGGGCGCTGAGTTCGACATTCACGCTCCAGCGATAGGAAAGGTCCATTTTGAAACCCACGCCGTAGGCGATAGCGCCCTGGGTGGTATTGTATTCTTCGCCGCGGAATTGGCCTTCGGTACCGTATTCGCTAAGCGAGTACCAGGTGCCGTCGAGTTCGGCTTTGGGATTGAAATAGAAAAACGAGGGCCCGGCAAACATATATGGCGTATACCAGTATTCGCGGTGGCCGTGTATGTACGGAAGAAAATTGAATTCGAACTGTAGCACAGCATCCGCAATCAGGCTGCGGAAGTGCAGGTTGCGGCGCTGCTCGAAAATGTTTTTGGAATCGGAATCGTAGGCGCTGATCTGGCCTGCATTGAGTCCGAATTTGAGTGACAAGCGGTCATTCAGGTTATAACGTGCATTCACACCACCTGCCAGGTGCAGTCGGTCGAGGCGCCAGTTGGTATTCAGGTCGCCGAAGTAGTTGGACGCACCTACCTGGCCGCCGGCTTCCCAGCCCCGCATTTGACCAAAAATATCATTTTGCCGCAACAAAACCAGTCCGGCAACTAACAAGCAAAGTTTGAATAGATTCATGTAAATCAAACATTAAGGGGCAAAAATAGTCAGTCTATTTGTGGAAATACCCATTTACCCCGAGTTTCATACCGTTTGCCGCCAAAAACGTGCCGAATGCGTTGTGTGGTATAGTTGGAGGCATTCTTAATTTTGTTATCCGTTATCGGTTATCAGTTATCAGGGGTGCTAAGGAGACCATCTGTACATGTTATCGGTTATCTGTTATCGGTTATCAGGGGTGGTAAGGAGACCATCTGTACGATGTTTTGGCTATTCGATAAGGCATGCCAAACATTTGTGCTGCTGGTCTCCTTACCACCCCTGATAACTGATAACCGATAACCAATAACTACTTCGTCAGCGCCGGCCGTTGCGACATCTCATGGTAACAAAACACGCCTTCGGCAAAATAGTGGCAAACCATACTTTTACGAGTGACGCCGGGGCGCAAGATCGGGTTGCCTCCATGCAGCAGGTTGGCGTGCCAGATGAGCACATCGCCACGTTTGGCCAGGAAAAGTTGCTTTTGAAGATTGTTTTGGGCAATGATTTCGGCAATTTTATCTTCATACCGGCGGTTGCTGTTTTCGCCAATGGTAAAAAATGTATTGCCGGAATCGTAATCCTGCGTTGTCACATAAGGCAGTCGGTGACTTCCTGGATAGTAAAACAAGGGGCCATTTTCTTCGGTACAATCTTCCAGCGCAATCCAGGTGGCGATGAGATAACCCTGCGGTTCGGTCATCATGTGAATCGAGTCGGAATGCGCCCGTTGCTCGCTGCCCAGGGTGAAATTCATGGACTGGAACGGCAGGGCGGGTTTGCCCAGTAAAAACGACAGGTACGACAGCAGGGTCGGGTGGCGATAGAATTGATTGGCAATATCGCTGTTTTGCGGCAGGTTGAAAATTTTGCGACCGGTGTAGTTGTACCCGGTTTTTCCGCTGTTGAGCAGGCGTTCTACTTCTGCTGCCAGGCGATCCGTTTCTTCTTTTGGAAAAAAATTTTCGAGCACGAGGTAGCCATCGGTCACAAATTGCCGGAATTTTGCCTGCAATTGTGGTTCGAATGCTTGAAACGACGAATCTTCCTCCAGCCGTTGCGGGGCATTGGGCCGATCCAGCCACGGGATATCGGGATGGTGACGGCCTTCAAAATCTTTGGCGCCAATGGGGCTGAATACATTTTTTTTGAGCCCCATTTGTTTGTAAAATGCCTCGTTCCTGCGCAATTGCGCGGCGTGGAGCAAGTTGTTGACTACATAAGAGGCTTTCAGATTGCGCAAAAAGCCGGTGTATTTTTGAAAGAGACGAGCGAGCATGGGTCGAGTGGTTATTGGTTATCTGTTATCAGTTATCTGTTATCTGTTATCAGGGTGGAAAAGAGACCATCCGTACAAATGTTGGGCATGCCTTATCGAGTAGCCAAAAAATTGTACAGATGGTCTCTTTTCCGCCCTGATAACCAATAACTGATAACAGATAACCAATAACCGATAACTTTCAAGCAAAGGTACAAGATTTCTCTCCCCCCATTAAACCTTTCCCGGTTTATGCCGTCATAACCATACAAATTGAATCCATTGCCACAGATCGCAACCAGTAAGCCGGTATCAGACGAACAGATTATGGAATTACTGCGCTCCGAACACACGTTTGAGCGAGGATTCCGGCAACTGATGTCGCAATACCGGGAGCGACTGTACTGGCATATTCGCCGAATGGTACTGGTGCATGAAGATGCAGATGATGTGTTGCAAAACACATTTATTAAAGTCTACAAAGGTGTGTTGCAGTTTGAAGGCAAATCCAAACTCTACACCTGGCTGTACCGCATCGCCACCAACGAAGCCATTTCGCACTTGCAAAACAAGGCCCGGCATGCTTCCGATTCGATTGATGATGCAGCTGGCATGTTGAGCAATCGCCTACAGGCTGATGAATGGTTTGACGGCGACGAGATTCAGATAAAACTACAGAAAGCCATTGCAGAACTACCTGAAAAACAACGCATTGTATTCAATTTGCGCTATTATGAGGAAATGCCCTATGAAGAAATGTCGAGCCTGCTCGCCACTTCTACCGGCGCCTTGAAGGCTTCTTTTCACCACGCTGTAAAAAAAGTGGAAGCCGTATTCCGCGCATTGTAAAAATTTGGATGATATGAGCAAGAAGGAAACATTGAAAGAAGAACTGGAAAGTCTTTCGCCTTTTTTGCAGCAGCAAAAACAAAGGCGGGAAAGCATGCATGTGCCGGCGGATTATTTTGATCAACTGGAAGATGCGGTTTTCAGCAAACTGGAATCGGAAGGCGCCCTGCGCCCGGCCATGACAGCCCGCCACGGCGGGGTGTTGCGCAGCCTGTGGAAACCCCGCATGTGGGCCGCCGCCGCCGCTGTGGCAGTGATTGCCGTGGCATCGTGGTGGATGCTCCGCCCGCAGCCGCTGTCGCCCGTTCCCGACGCGATGTATACCGAAACGCTGACAGAAGACGAGATTGAAGAATACGTGATCGATAATATCACTGAATTCGATTCCGAGCAACTGGCATCCATAGCACCCGAACCGGAATTATCCGAAACGACCAACACTACACCAAATGAAACACCCGATTCAAAAGCCCTCGACGATATCTCACCTGCTGAAATGGAAAACCTGCTCCAGCAAATGAGTGAAGAAGAACTGGAATCGCTCCTTTAAGTTATTGATACAAAACAAGTTCACATGCATACGCTCATCAGTAAAGCCTTCGTGGTTGCACTCTTTTTCTGCACACTCTGCACCACAGCATCGGCTCAACGCAACCCTGAAATGCGCGATAAAAAAGTGCAGGCTTATCGCGTAGCCGTTTTTACCGAAGTACTCAACCTCTCCCCCTCAGAGGCCGAGTCATTCTGGCCTATTTTCAACGAATACCTCGACAAAAAAGAGGAAGTGCAGGCTCAACTCAAACCCAGCACACAACTCGATGGTATGAACGACAACGAAGTGGAAGAATACGTCAGAAAATACTTTGAACTTCGCCAGCGCGAACTCGACCTTGAAAAAGACCTGGGACAAAAACTCCGAAAGGTGCTGCCTGTTCGAAAAATTGCCAAAATTCCGGTCGCCGAACGCGAATTCCGCGAGTCGCTGCTAAAAAAATTGCAGGAAAACCGGCAGAAACGCCTCGATCGGATGGGGCGAACCAATGGCAGGAACTGATCCGTAGCCGGACATACCAACAAAAACGTCTCTGGCATACTGGTTGCCGGAGACGTTTTTTCATTTTTTCCGCCGCTTCCTCTGAATTTCCCGCCGCTTCGTAAAAAGATGTTGTCAATAGACCGGGTCTGAAGTTATCTTCGTCCCAGTTTTCTCATAGTATGTTTTGATTTTCCTACTGCTGTCCTTCTGGCAGTAGGATTTTTTTTAGAAAATCAACGGCCCCCGCCTGTATATCATCCTCGGTTATGGCACTTGGCGCGACGATTGTTTAGTCGTCGCGCCGGGTGCGGGAGTCTTAAAGCGCTTCCCACCTCTCGCTTCTCACCTCTCACCTCTTATACTGTTCCTCGTAGTACGCCTGATACGTACCACTGATCACATGGCGTAGCCATTCTTCATTGTCGAGGTACCACTGTACGGTTTGTCTGAAACCTTCTTCAAAACGGATGGATGGCTCCCAGCCCAGTTCGTCGCGTAGTTTGGATGCGTCGATTGCATATCGGCGGTCGTGGCCGGGCCGATCGGGCACAAATGTAATCAGTTGGCGCGCCGAGCCTTGCGGGCGTCCGAGCAGTTCATCCACGATATCGCAGAGTTTTTCCACGAGGTCGATATTTTTCCATTCGTTGTTGCCGCCGATGTTATAGGTTTCACCACTGCGACCGCCATGAAAAATCGTGTCGATGGCCGAAGCATGGTCTTTCACCCACAGCCAGTCGCGCGTGTATTTTCCATCGCCATAAATGGGCAGTGATTTCCCTTCGCGGATATTGTTGATGACCAGCGGGATCAGTTTTTCCGGAAAATGGTTTGGGCCGTAGTTGTTGCTGCAATTCGACAGCACCACCGGCAGGTGGTAAGTGTGCCAGTAGGCGCGCACAAAATGATCGCTCGACGCCTTGGACGCCGAATATGGCGAGCGCGGATCGTAGCGGGTTTCCTCTGTAAAAAACCCTTCATCGCCCAGCGAACCATACACTTCATCCGTAGAAACGTGGTAGAATCGTTTGCCGTGAAAATTATCTTTCCAGGCATTGCGCGCAGCATTCAGCAGTTGCACCGTACCCAGCACGTTGGTTTCTACAAATGCAACAGGGTTGGAAATGGAGCGATCCACGTGGCTTTCGGCAGCAAGGTGAATCACGCCGTCGAATTGGTATTTTTCAAATAGCGTACGCAGCAATGCTGCATCGAGGATGCTGCCATGCTCAAACACATAATTCGGCGCCTGATCCACATCGCGCAGGTTTTCGAGGTTGCCGGCATAGGTCAGCGCATCGAGGTTGACAATGCGGTAATTCGGATATTTTTGAACGAACAGGCGAACGACGTGCGAGCCGATAAAGCCTGCGCCTCCGGTGATCAATATGTTCATGACAGAAAGAAGAGAGGGTTTAAACAGTCACTACTTTTTTGAAATATTCGTACGTCAGGCGCATGCCGGTAGCGCGGTCAAACTTGGGTTCCCAACCCAGTATCGTACGCGCTTTGGTAATGTCTGGCTGGCGTTGTTTCGGGTCGTCCACCGGCAACGGGCGGTAGTCGATATAGGCTTTTGGGTTTTGCACCAGTTCCATCACCTCATGGGCAAATTGCATCACAGTGATTTCCGACGGGTTGCCCACATTCATCGGCAGGTGATAGTCGCTCAACAGCAGGCGGTAAATGCCTTCCACCAGGTCGTCGACATAGCAGAAAGAGCGCGTTTGAGATCCGTCTCCAAACACCGTAAGTCCTTCACCGCGAATGGCTTGCGAGAAAAATGCGGGCAGTACGCGGCCGTCGTTTACACGCATACGCGGGCCGTACGTATTGAAGATGCGGATGATGCGCGTTTCCACCTGGTGGTAATTGTGGTAAGCCATCGTGATGGCTTCCAGAAAACGTTTGGCTTCATCGTACACGCCGCGCGGGCCCACGGGATTCACATTGCCCCAGTATTCTTCCACCTGCGGGTGTACCAGCGGGTCGCCGTACACTTCGGAAGTGGAGGCCACCAGGATACGCGCTTTCTTTTCCTTGGCAAGCCCCAGCAGGTTGTGCGTGCCGTGTGCGCCTACTTTCAATGTTTGAATCGGCATTTGAAGGTAGTCGATAGGGCTGGCTGGCGATGCAAAATTCAGGATGTAGTCCAGTTTGCCCGGCACATGGATGAATTTCGTGACGTCGTGGTGGTAGTATTCAAAATCTTTTTCCTTGAACAGGTGTTCAATATTGGCCAGGTCGCCGGTCAGCAAATTGTCCATGGCAATAACCTGATAACCTTCTGCCATAAAGCGGTCGCAAAGGTGCGAACCAATAAATCCGGCAGCACCGGCGATGAGCACTCGTTTTTTTGTCATTGAATAGTATGTTGCTTTGAACAGGGGCAATAAAATTGCCGCGCAAAGATAACGCCAGCAGGCATTGAACTGAAGGAATTGTTTCAGCGACTTATCTTTGCATTCTCAAAACAGATTTCATGTCGCAAGCATCCGCTGTGGGGGTTAAATCCGGTCCCATCACCTTTCACTCCCGGCCCCAACCTTCTTTCAATAAAAATTTTGACCTCCTGATCCGTACGCTTCATGAGTGGAAAACGGCGGGTTATGAGATTTATATATGCTCCGAAAATACCAAACAATTCGACCGCCTGGCTTCTATTTTCAAGGAACTGAAAGCCAATATTGCCTTTTTGCCGGTCAATACGCCGATTCATGAGGGTTTTGTGGATGAAGACCTGAAAATAGCGGTGCTCACCGACCACCAGATTTTCCAGCGTTACCACCAGTACAAGATTCGGCAGGGATTTACCAAGGAACAGGCGCTGAATACCCGTATCCTGCGCGAACTGGCGCCGGGCGACTTTGTCACACACATCGACCACGGTATCGGCAAGTTTGCCGGATTGCAAAAAATAGAAATCGGCGGCCAGATGCAGGAAGCCGTGCGCCTCAATTACAAAAACAACGACATCCTGTACGTCAGCATCCATTCGCTGCACAAAATATCCAAATACATCGGGCAGGAAGGTTCGCCGCCGCAACTCTCCAAAATCGGCTCCGATTCGTGGAAACAACTCAAGGCCCGCACCAAAAAACGCATCAAGGACATTGCGGCCGAACTGATAAAACTCTACGCCGGGCGTCGCTCTGCCAAAGGCCATGCTTTCCCGCCCGACGGCTACCTGCAAACCGAACTGGAAGCCTCGTTCCTGTATGAAGACACGCCCGATCAGTTCAAAGCCACCAACGACGTCAAGGCCGACATGGAAAAGGAATATCCCATGGATCGGCTTATTTGCGGCGACGTAGGTTTCGGCAAAACCGAGGTGGCCATCCGCGCGGCTTTCAAAGCCTGCACCGATGGTAAGCAGGTGGCGGTGCTGGTGCCTACCACTATTCTGGCGCTTCAGCACTGGAAAACATTCAATGAACGCCTTAAGGAATTTCCGGTTACGGTCGACTATATCAACCGCTTCCGTACAGCGAAGGAGAAAAAACAGATTCTGGAAAAACTCCATTCCGGCCAGATCGACATCATCATCGGCACCCATGCGCTGCTGGGCAAAGAAGTGGGTTTCAAAGACCTGGGCCTGCTGATTGTAGACGAGGAGCAAAAATTCGGCGTATCGTCCAAAGAAAAACTGCGCGCCCTGAAAATCAACGTCGATACCCTGACCCTCACCGCAACGCCGATCCCGCGCACCTTGCAGTTTTCGCTCATGGCCGCCCGTGATCTGTCGGTAATTCGTACGCCGCCGCCCAATCGGCAGCCTATCCACACCGAAATACGCGTGTTCGATGAAGACCTGATTCGGGAAACGATTTACGCCGAAATCAACCGCGGCGGACAGGTGTATTTTGTGCATAACCGCGTGAACGACCTGCCGAAAATCGTAGAACTTATCCAGCGCCTCTGCCCCGACATCGACGTTTCTATGGCGCATGGCCAACTGGAGTCCGACCACCTGGAAAAAGTACTCGTCGATTTTATCGACCGCAAATTTGATGTGCTGGCCTGCACCAATATCATCGAAACGGGCCTCGACATTCCCAATGCCAACACGATTATCATCAACCGAGCCGATATGTTTGGCCTGAGCGACCTGCATCAGTTGCGCGGCCGCGTAGGCCGTTCCAATGCCAAAGCCTACTGCTACCTTTTTGCGCCGCCCATGAGCGTGCTCACGCAGGAAGCGCGCAAACGCCTGAAAACCATCGAGGAGTTCAGCGATCTCGGCTCTGGGTTTCAGGTGGCCATGCGCGACCTCGATATTCGAGGTGCAGGCAACCTGCTCGGTGGCGAACAATCGGGGTTTATTGCCGACATCGGTTTTGAAACTTACCAGAAAATCCTCGACGAAGCCATTCAGGAACTGAAAGAGACCGATTTCAAGGATATTTTCAAAGAAGAAATTGCACAGCGCGGCTCTTATGTGCGCGATGTAACCATTGAAACGGATGTGGAAATGCTCATCCCGGATGAATATGTGAGCAATGCACAGGAGCGGCTCAACCTGTACACCGAATTGAATACGGTAGAAACCGAGGAAGGCATCGCCGCATTTGCCAAACGCCTGAAAGACCGTTTTGGAGAAAAACTGCCCAAACCCGTCGAAGCGCTTTTTGAGGCCCTGCGCCTGCAATGGGTATGCAAAAAAATCGGATTCGAGCGGCTCATTCTGAAGGGCGGCAAACTGCGCTGCTATTTCGTCAGCGACCCGCAGTCGTCGTTTTATGAAACCGAACATTTCCAGAAAATTGCCCAACTTGTGGCCAGCAGAGGCCGCATTATGGGCATTTCATTGAAACAAACCAATAAAGATCTCATTCTGGTGCAAGACGAAGTATGGAGTTTAAAGGCCGTAAAAAGTCTGCTGGAACAATTATCAGAGGTGAGAGGTGAGAAGTGAGAGGGCATTTGAATCAGGATTTTTGGAATTTAAAGGATTAGAAGGATTCCCGACGGGATCTTGCAATTAATAAAATTGGAGTAGAAATGGAAATACTTACGCTCCAATCAAATGGAGTTAATTGCAAGATCCCGTCGGGAATCCTTCTAATCCTTTAAATTCCAAAAATCCTGATTCAAACGTGCCTCTCACCTCTCACTTCTCACCTCTCACCTCTAACCATGGCCAAACAACGCACCATCTTCTTCTGCTCCAATTGTGGCGCCTCCTCCCCCAAGTGGCTGGGTAAGTGTCCGCATTGTAGCGAATGGAACACCTATCAGGAAGAACTGATTCAGAAAGAGACCGTTGCAGAGGAAAAACGCAAATCATGGGCGCCGGCTGGCCCGGGCGGCAAATCGGAAGCCCCTAAAGCCGTATTGCTGCAACAGGTGCAAACAGGCCGTACGGTGCGGCTGGCCACGCCCGACGAGGAACTAAACCGCGTACTTGGCGGTGGTATCGTGCCGGGGTCGCTGGTGCTCATCGGCGGACAACCGGGTATCGGGAAAAGTACGCTGTTGCTGCAGGTGGCTATGAAAACACCTGCACGCATCCTGTACGTGAGCGGCGAGGAAAGTGAGGAGCAAATCAAAATGCGCGCCGACCGGGTAGCAGATTTCAAGTCGGAATGTTTCATCCTCACGGAAACCAACACCAGCAAAATCCTGCAACAGACGCACGACCTGCAACCGCAACTCATGATCGTCGACTCCATCCAGACCATGAACACCCCGCACCTCGATTCGGCGCCGGGTGGCATTGCGCAAGTGCGGGAGTGTGCGGGTGAATTGCTGCGTTTTGCCAAGGAAACCAATATCCCCGTTTTCCTGATTGGCCATATCAACAAGGAAGGCGATATCGCGGGCCCGAAACTGCTGGAACACATTGTGGATTGTGTATTGCAATTTGAGGGCGATCGCCACAACACCTACCGCATTTTGCGTACCCTGAAAAACCGTTTTGGCAGCACCGATGAAATGGGCATTTATGAAATGCAAAGCGCGGGGCTGCGGGAAGTCAGCAATCCTTCCGAACTGCTGCTCAGCCAGAAAGACGAGGAACTCAGCGGCTGCGCCGTAGCCGCCACAATGGAAGGCATGCGCCCCATGCTGATCGAAACGCAGGCATTGGTATCGAAAGCCGTGTTCGGCACGCCCCAGCGCTCGGCTACCGGTTTTGATATGCGCCGCCTGTCGATGTTGCTGGCAGTGCTGGAAAAACGATGCGGGTATTTTTTCAGCATGAACGATGTTTTTCTGAACCTGGCAGGCGGTATCCGTGTCGAAGACCCTGCTATCGACCTGGCAATTGTGGTGTCTCTCATTTCCAGCCTCATGGATGTGAGTGTGCCTTCGAATATCTGTTTTGCCGGCGAGGTGGGCCTGAGTGGCGAAATCAGGGCCGTACAACGCGTCGAGCAACGCATCACAGAGGCCGACCGACTGGGTTTCAAGGAAATTTACGTGTCCAAATACGGCATGAAAGGCATCGATCCCAAACGCTATAGTATTCGCATTCAAACACTTGGAAAAGTGGAAGAACTGAAGAGCGCACTCTTCGTTTAGTTATTGGTTATCGGTTATCAGTTATCGGTTATCAGTTATTTGATATCAGATGCTTGGGGTACCTTTGTGCATATTTTGGGTCACTCATTTAAGCAAGCGCCTTTGGAGAAGTTTATTTCTTCGCTTCCTACCCGAAAAGCCATGCATACATACAAATGCTCCATAACCACCCTGATAGCAGACAACTGATAACAGATAACCAAACATGGATATTTCTACCCTCATACACAAGCGTCGGGCCATTTTCCCGAAAACATACATCCCTGGCAAAGCCATTGGCCGTTCGGTGATCGAACAAATTCTGGAAAATGCCAACCAGGCGCCTACGCACCGCCTCACCGAGCCCTGGCGTTTTCAGGTGTTTCACTCTGAACAAAGCCGTAAGGAACTCAGCGCCTACATGTCCGATTTTTTCCGGAAAAACACTGCGCCAGAATTGTTTACCGAAGAAAAGATGGTGAAAGCAGGCGAAAATCCCTTGCTGGCAGGCGCTGTTATTGCTATTATCATGCGCCGTGACCCGGAAGCCCGCATTCCGGAATGGGAAGAAATTGCCTCGGTCGCTATGGCCGTACAAAATATGTGGCTGAGTTGTACAGCCATCAACCTAGGCTGCTACTGGAGCAGCCCGAAAGCCGCCCTGGAAGCCAACGAGTTTCTCGGGCTGGGTGAAGGCGAACGTTGCCTGGGCTTGTTCTACATGGGCTGGCACGAAATGCCGGAAATTCCGGGGAAAAGAGGGGCAGTGGAAGAGAAGGTGGTGTGGAGATAAGAAGAGGTGAGAATGCATTTGAATCAGGATTTTTGGAATTTAAAGGATTAGAAGGATTCCCGACGGGATGTTGAAATTCTCGAAATTAACTCCATTTGATTGGAGCGTAAGAATTTCCATTTCTATTCCAATCTCATTAATTGCATCATCCCGTCGGGAATCCTTCTAATCCTTTAAATTCCAAAAATCCTGATTCAAACGCATTCTCACCTCTCACCTCTAATCAGGTTTCCCAGTCTCCATACATCCTCAAACGTATTGTACAACGGTACCGGCGCAAATCGGATCACATTGGGTTCGCGCCAGTCGGCTACGACGCCATTTTCAGACAAATATTCGAACAAGGCTTTGCCGCGATGGTCGG
>JAEUUT010000037.1 GCA_016787415.1 Saprospiraceae bacterium
GATCGGGGGAACACGGATGACGCGGATGAGACACGGATCTTACTTGTCGTCCCCAAAAAACGAAATAATCTTGTCGGCAAGTTCCATCCCGATATAGGCCTGTGCCTCCATCGTGCTAGCCCCAATGTGTGGGCTGCAGGATACTTTTGGGTGGCGGAGCAAAGCTTCCATGGGTGTAGGTTCATTTTCAAAAACATCCAGGCCCGCGCCACCAATTTTTCCGGATTCCAAGGCTGCGAGCAGGGCCGCTTCATCGATGACGCCTCCTCGGGCGGTGTTGATGAGAATGGCCCCTGTTTTTAGTTTCTCCAGTTCGGCAGCACCCAAAAGCGGTTTGCCAATGCCTGGAATGTGGAAACTCAGTATATCGGAATCGCGCAATACTTTTTCCAGCGATTCGGTGGAGATGGTCATCCCAAGTTTTAGGTCCTGGTGGTCGCCGATTTGGATACCGATTTCAGCTTCACTGACAAAAGGGTCGTGCGCACGAACCCGCATTCCGAGGCCGAGGGCGATTTTGGCAAGTTCCTGCCCGATTCGGCCAAACCCTACAATGCCAAGGGTTTTTCCTTTGATTTGAAACCCTGACTCGGATTCCTTTTTCAATTTTTTGAAATCACCTCCTGCGGCCAGTTCGCGGTTGCTGCGCTGGAGCATCCGGGCCAGGGTGAAAATGTGGGCAGCGGCCAACTCCGCCACTGCACGGGAGGACGCTTGTGGGGTGTTGAATACCTGAATGCCCTTGCTTTGGGCATATTCCACATCGATATTGTCCAGTCCGACTCCACCACGCCCGATGATTTTCAGCTTTTTAGCACCATCAATCACCGCTTTGTCCACTTTGGTGGCGCTGCGCACAATCAGTACATCGTAGTCGGCGATGGCCGAAGGGAGGTCTGCTTGTGCAATTTTATCTTCGCTTACTTGGTAGGAAGCCTCTTCGAGCAATAAGAGGCCGTCTGGGTGGATGCCATCGTTGGCGAGTATCTTGACCATGATATGGATAATTGTAATAAGGCTCAAAGGTAGGAAAGCAATTCGCGAATGAGCAACCTCATCTTTGGTTCGGCCGTTTGTGCGGTTGCAATGACGTCTTCCACGGTAGTGATGCGGATGGCTGAGCGCGGGTAGGAGACGTTGCTGATGAGTGAAATCATCATAACTGGCAGGTTCATGTGTCGTGCAACCAACACTTCGGGAATGGAAGACATCCCGGTGCAGTCGCTGCCGAGGCCACGAAGCATGGTGTATTCCGCAGGGGTTTCCAAATTGGGGCCCGACATGGCTGAGTACACCCCCTCAAAAGCTCGGATACCCTTGATTTTGGCGATTTCCAGTGCTTTGCTACGCAAACCCTCATCGTAGGTGTGCAACATGTCGGGGAAACGCGGGCCAAGGCGTTCGTCGTTGTGGCCACGCAAGGGGTTGTCTGGAAGTAGGTTTATGTGGTCGCGGACTATAACGAGGTCGCCAGCGAGCAAGTGCGGGTTTACACCACCGGATACATTAGTGATGACAACCCGTTGAATATCAAGGAATTTAAGCACCCGTATGGGGAAGGTGACCTGTTCCATGGTCCAGCCTTCGTACCAGTGGAAACGCCCGGCCATAACCACCACGGGATGATTGCCAAGTTTGCCAAAAACAAGTTTGCCTTTGTGGCTTTGCACTGTGCTTTGTGCAAAATGCGGGATGTCGTGGTAATCGATTTCGGCTTCAATCGCAAGGTCGTCCGTCAGGTTTCCTAGGCCTGTGCCCAGCACAATGCCGGTGAGCGGCTGAAATTTTGTGCGACTGCGGATATGGCCAACGGCTTCCTGGATTTGTTCGAAAAGCGGCATCATGTTGCTAGCGTTTATAAGCCGCAAAGTTCGGTGGCGCTATGCTTATTCGGTACTTAAAACAACTTGAGTTTTAGAAAGATTTCATGCTCAATTGAAACTGCATAGCAGTGGCATTATAATAAAAGAGCCGAGACATTGCTGCCCCGGCTCCATGAAAACACCTAAAACCCTATTAACTAACCTTATGAAAACAACTTGTTGCAGATCAGCAAATTAGCCGATCGTGATGGTTTTTACGAGGGGTTTTGTTTCTTCTTTCTTGCCAATCGTGACATTCAGAATACCATTTTCATAAACAGCATTGATGGCTTCCTGGTTCACTGTTTTGGGCAATTTGAAAGAACGTTTGATGGAATTTACCTGAAACTCGCGGCGTGTGTAACGCTCGGTAGTCTCTTCTTTTTTGGTTTCTTGTTTGGCTTCAATCGTCAGTTGGTCATTTTCCACCTGAAGTGAGAAGTTCTGCTTGTCGAAACCCGGAGCAGCCATTTCAATCCTGAAAGCGTCATCTGTTTCTACAACATTGACGGCTGCGTGGCTCACAAAATTGTCACCGCCCACATGATCAGCCAGGTTGCGATTGAAGAACTCATCAAATAAACCGTTGACAAAGGTTTTGGTTGAAGGGTACGGATGAAATTTTACGATGTTTGTCATTTTTTAAAAATTTGTAGTTTTAAAAGAAGTTTTCGATCAGAGGCCCAACTTCAATGTATGCGTCGGACAAACTCCTTTTTTCAAACCTCGTACCAGCCGGGAAAAACGGATATTTTGGCACAGTTTTATAAATTTTAAATGTCAAAATGTCATGAATTAAATTAATAGCAATGACATTTTGTCATACGGTGTTTTGTACCATGCCCAAACAATAAAACCGACCGTGGGAGGTTGTGTAGACTAACATGCTAGAAATGAAATACGCTGCTGCCATCATCGGAATGCTTATGGCTTGTTGGCCGCTATCGCTGGCGGCTCAGGCGCCGACTGACAGCGTCCATTTGCTTTTTACATTGCCTGCTCGGGCAACATTTGCAAGCACCGATCACCTCTCCAATATTTACCTGATCGGAGAAAACAATGCCTTTGAAAAATATGATTCCACGGGAAAAAAAGTAGCCCGATACACCAACAACCGCTTGGGCGCTCTGGCCGCCGCCGATGTGTCAAATCCTTTGAAAATATTGTTGTGGTACGCTGATTTTCAAACAATTGTGACGCTGGATCGCACCCTGAACGAAATCGGGCAGATCCCTCTGATCGAAGCAAACTATTTATCGGTGCGAGCAGTTGCCATGGCACAGGATGGCAACATCTGGCTATACGACGATACACGTTTCCGCTTGTTAAAAATCTCGCCGGAAGGCGCCGTGTTGCAGGAAAGCCAGCCCATGAATCTGATTTTTCCCAGGCCATTCAGCGCGGCCTGTATACACGACAACGGGAACATGGTTTTTGTGAGCGATCCCCAACAGGGAATTGCCACGTTTGACCAGTATGGCGTTTTTCTACGCGCCTACCAACACTTGAAAACTGAACAGTTTGAAGTGCTGGGCGACTGGTTGATATTCATTGAAAATAATGTTTTGCGATTTGAAAACCCCGAACGCCTGCAAAGCGAGCATCTTCCATTGCCTTCACGTACTCAAGGTATGAAAATATGGACCGCTCATGCCCGGGTAATGATGCAAACACCGGGAGGAGTGGAAGTGTACGCAATACTGCATTGAAACCCTGACACGATCAGGGCGCCAAGCGCTCTATTTTCCAGGCGCCGGCAAAACGTCGGTACAGGATGCGGTCGTGTAAGCGACTTGGCCGCCCTTGCCAAAACTCCAGCGTATCGGGCAACAATCGATACCCGCCCCAAAATAGAGGCCGCGGCAGTACGTCTACCTCGGCATATTCCGTTTCCAAGGCCTGTTGTTTGGCTTCCAGCGCACCCCTGTCGGTAATAATACGACTTTGCGGGCTCACCCAGGCGCCGATCTGGCTTCCTTTTGGGCGGCTTTGAAAATAGGCTTCAGAGGCTTCCGCAGAAATGCGTTCAATAAGCCCTTCAATGCGCACCTGCCGCTCCAGTTCCAGCCAGGTAAACAATAGGGCTGCCTGCGGATTATCGGCCAGTTCCTGCCCTTTTCGGCTTTCATAATTGGTAAAAAAAACAAAGCCCTCCTGATCGACACCTTTCAAAAGCACTGTGCGGGCGCTCGGCCGACCATCGCGTGTAGCCGTAGCCAGGGTCATGGCATTCGGCTCGGTCAGTTGCGCACCCAACGCTTCCTGGAACCAGCGGTCGAACTGGGCAAATGGATTGGATAAAACATCGCTTTCCGAGAGCGCTTCCCGGGCATAATTTTTACGCAGGGTGGAAATATCTGTTGACATATGCTGCATTTCTCTTTTAAACGCTCAAAAGTAAGGGCATGTTTAATGTGCTTGCATGACAAATCACAGGGCCATTAATGATCTTTGGTTGCAATGAAGCCGGAAAAGTCGTTCAATGTACGATCACCAACACAACGAACGGCAAGTTCCCTTCTTTTTCCCAACGGGAACTTCTACCTTTGCGGCTCGAAATGGGCAAGTGGGATTTTTTGCATCAAAAAAAGCAAATAAGCACCTTTCTTGCCTTTAATTTTTCAAAATACCTCGAAAATTAGCCGGGTATTATCACTTATTTTCAAGCAATGTCATACCTATTCACCTCCGAATCCGTTTCCGAAGGACACCCCGATAAAGTAGCCGACCAGATCAGCGACGCCATTCTCGACGCATTTCTCCGCCAGGACCCCGACTCGAAAGTGGCCTGCGAAACACTCGTTACCACCGGTCTGGTGGTGGTAGCCGGCGAAGTGCGCTCCAAGGTTTATGTAGATATTCAGGAAACAGCCCGACAAACCATTGAAAAAATCGGGTACACGAAAAGTGAGTATCAGTTCGAGGCCAAAAGTTGCGGCGTTATCAGCGCTGTGCACGAACAAAGCGCCGACATTGCACAGGGCGTCGATGTAGGTAAAAAAGAAGAAGATCAGGGCGCTGGCGACCAGGGCATGATGTTTGGTTATGCGACCAACGAAACGGACAACTACATGCCGCTCGCACTCGATCTGGCACACTTGCTGCTCAGCGAACTTGCTGCTATCCGCAAGGAAGGAAAACAGATGAAATACCTGCGCCCGGATGCCAAAAGCCAGGTAACGATCGAGTATACTGACAAACATGTGCCGAAAAAAATCGACACCATTGTTATCAGTACCCAGCACGACGACTTCGACAAGGATGAAAAAATGTTGGCAAAAATTGCCGCCGATGTGAAAAAAATCCTCATTCCGCGTGTCAAAAAACAACTTCCATCGCGTGTAGCACGCCTTTTTACAGCCGATGTAAATTACTTTATCAACCCGACTGGCAAGTTTGTGATTGGTGGCCCGCATGGCGATACTGGCCTTACAGGCCGCAAAATCATTGTCGATACTTACGGTGGTAAGGGCGCACACGGCGGCGGTGCTTTCAGTGGCAAAGACTCTTCCAAAGTAGACCGCTCGGCAGCATATGCTACCCGCCACATCGCCAAAAACCTCGTGGCTTCCGGCCTCTGCGGGCAAGCACTGGTACAAGTGGCCTATGCGATCGGTGTAGCGCAACCTGTCGGCTTGTATGTCAATACCTATGGCACCTGCAAGGTAAAAGGCCTGACTGATGGTGAAATTGCACACAAACTGGGCGAAGTGTTTGACCTGCGCCCGGCAGCCATCGTGCGACGGTATGGGCTCAAAAACCCGATTTTCTCTGAAACGGCTGCTTATGGCCACTTCGGCCGCATACCGGGTAAAAAAACAGTGGATATCGGAATGAACGGTAGTGCCAAAAAAATGGAGGTGGAAACCTTTACCTGGGAAAAACTCGACGCGGTAGCAGACATCAAGCGGACATTTGGCCTCTGATTTCGATAAACTTGATCTTTTGAATGCAGCCACCCCGGGTTTTCGGAGTGGCTGCTTTATTTTTTTTTATAAACCACCAAGAACACGGAGGCCACTAAAGGTATTCTACGCTTTGTGCCCTCCGTGTTCTTGGTGGTTTATTTAAAAAATGAGGTAAAGTGAGGGGGGGACTTCGAAGTCACCTTCTCACTTTACATGTAGTGAAGGGGTGACTTTAAGTCACCCCTTCACTACATGTAAAGTGATTTTTATGTAAGTAATTGATAATCAATATTAAAAAAAAGCATCGAAAAACATTAACATTTTACAAGCAGGCCAAAATATCCCTCATTATCAATGTTTTATAAAAAAATAACAGGAAAAAATTTTACAATTCCTTGCATAGCCAAATCCCGATTCTTACCTTTGCGGGCCTTTTGAAAAAAAGAGCCAATTTGTTTTCATTTCAGCGTCCTTTCGCCAGTGAAAACATCCAAACTTGAACTTCTTATTATTAACATTCGACAATGAATACGCTGAGCTATCGGACGGAATCCGTCAGTGCTGAAAATGCGGAACGCAAGTGGTATGTTGTAAATGCAGAAAACAAGGCGCCAGGCCGCATTTGCACCGAAATCGCTTCCATCCTGCGTGGTAAAAACAAGCCCTCCTACACGCCCCACGCCGACACAGGCGACTATGTAATTGTGATCAACGCCGACAAGGTGCGTTTCACAGGCGCAAAATGGAGCCAGAAAATTTACAAAGACTATTCTCTGCACCCCGGCGGTCTGAAAGAGGTGGTAGCCGAAGAAATGCTGGTAAAATTCCCGGAGCGCATCATCGAACGCGCCGTAAAAGGTATGCTGCCTAAAACCAAACTGGGCCGCGCCATGATCAAAAAACTGTTCGTGTACGCTGGTTCGGAACACCCGCACGTGGCACAAAAACCCGAAGCACTCACATTATGAATGATGAATGATGAATGATGAATGATGAATACCGCACCCGGAATACTCTAAAGCGGCATTCATCATTCATTATTCATACTTCATCATTCATCATTCATCATTACTTTAAACAAGAAATATGGAAATGATAAACGCTGTGGGCCGTCGTAAAACCGCCGTAGCCCGCGTCTATCTGATGAAAGGAGAAGGAAAAGTAACGGTAAACGGCAAAGATTACCGCGAATACTTCCCACAACAGCATGTTCAGCACAACGTAACCGACCCGTTCGGTGTAGTGGGCGTTGAAAATATCTACGACCTGAAAGTAACGGTTCGTGGCGGTGGCTACAAAGGCCAGGCCGAAGCCGTTCGCATGGGCCTTAGCCGTGCGCTGGTAAAACTCAACGAAGAATTCCGCAAACCGCTGAAAGCACGGAAATTCCTCACACGCGACAGCCGCGCCGTTGAGCGTAAGAAATACGGTAAACCGAAAGCACGCAAACGCTTCCAGTTCTCCAAACGCTAAAATAGGGATGAGGAACGAATGATGAGTGATGAATTTTGTTTTATAATGCTCGCTTTCTGCAAGCACTACTACATAAAACACATCACTTGTAACTCATAACTCATAACTCATAACTCATAACTATTAAAAACTTGCTTTTGAATCATGCAAAAGCCCACATATAAAGAACTGCTGGACGCGGGTTGCCACTTCGGTCACCTGCGCAAAAAGTGGAACCCGAAAATGACTCCATACATCTTCATGGAACACAAGGGTATCCACATCATCGACCTCAACCGTACGGCCGAAATGCTGGAGCGTTCTGCCCTCGCTATGAAAGCCATGGCTAAAAGCGGCAAGAAAATCATGTTCGTAGCCACTAAAAAACAGGCGCGTGTGATCGTACAAAAAGCAGCCGAAAGCGTAGGTATGCCGTTCGTAACCGAACGCTGGCTCGGTGGCATGATGACCAACTTCATGACCATCCGTAAATCGGTGAAAAAAATGCAAAGCATTGAGCGCATGCTCGCCGATACAACGCTGACCAGCATCACCAAAAAAGAACGCCTCACGTTGAGCCGCGAACACGCCAAAATGGTTAAACACCTCGGCGGTATCGAACAACTCAACCGCCTGCCATCGGCTGTGTTCATCGTGGACATCCACCACGAACACCTCGCACTGGCTGAAGCAAAAAAACTGGGCGTGAAAACATTCGGTATGGTCGACACCAACTCCGACCCAACCCTCGTTGACTACGCTATTCCAAGCAATGACGACGCTTCGAAAGCCATCCTGTATGTGACTAACTACCTGGTAGAAGCCATCCGCGAAGGCCTCGAAGAGCGTAAAGCCATGAAAGGGGAGGAGAAAGACTCCGCTGAAGCCTAATTTGGTGTCCTAGTGTTTTGGTGTTTGGGTGTTTTTGTGTTTTTGAAGTGCTTCGCTCGAATCATTTGTTAAAGACTTGAGCGAAGTACCCCAAAAACACAAAAACACAAAAACACACAAAAACACACAAAAACACCCTCATCCAATTTTTTCAACCACCATTCAATCTATATATAATGGTAAAAGTTGCTGTAGCAGATATCCAAAAACTGCGCGAACTGACCGGCGCAGGTATGATGGACTGTAAAAAAGCCCTGGAAGAATCCAATGCCGATTTTGAAGCCGCTCAAGACTGGCTGCGCAAAAAAGGTATCGCCAAAGCCGCTAAACGCGAAGAACGCGAAGCCAAAGAAGGCGTCGTAGTAGCGTTGGTAAATGCCGATCGCACCCGTGGCGTACTCGTATCGCTGAACTGCGAAACGGACTTCGTTGCCCGCAACGAAAACTACATCGCCATGACCAATAAAATCGCTGAAATCGCGCTCGAGAAATTCCCGGCTACCCTGGAAGAACTCATGGCCCTGCCTTACGAAGGCAGCGTGACCATCGCCGATAAAGTAGGCGAGCAAAACGGTATCATCGGTGAAAAAATCGAACTGAGCCGCTACGAGCCTCTCACCGGCGCGCAGATTCTGACCTACAACCACTCCAACAACAAACGCTCGGTACTGATCGCTCTGACCAGCACCGATACGGCGTTCGAACAGGCCGGCCGCGACGTAGCCATGCAAATCGCCGCTATGAACCCGGTTTCTGTCAGCAAAGACGACGTGGATCCGAAAATTGTTGAGAAGGAGATTGAAATCGGTAAAGAACTCGCTCGCAACGAGGGCAAAGCCGAAGAAATGCTGGAAAAAATCGCCCTCGGCCGTCTGAACAAATTCTTCCAGGAAAGCACCCTGCTGAGCCAGAAGTTTGTAAAAGACAACGACAAAACGGTTGACCAATACCTCAGAAGTCTGAACAAAGACCTGACGGTTAGCGGCTTCAAACACGTTTGGCTGTAAGCCCGGCTTGAGAGAACATATTAAGCGCCGCTCCGGATGTCCGGAGCGGCGCTTTTTTTATATTCTAAAAGACTACTTCATCACTTAAACCCAAACTTCTTCAACCCCTTGTGGCTGATCTCCACAGCCTGCATCGCTTGCATGCCATCGAACGTCATATCCTGCTCGACGATGTAATATTTCATGCCTGAAAGTTCTTTTTTCGCCAGGATACGGGCAAAATCGATTGTTCCTTCACCCACCGGTGCAAATCGGCCCTGTTTGTCCATATCCTTCACGTGCCATAAAATGAAGCGGCCCGGATATTTTTCAAAATAAGCCACCGGATCGGCGCCCGCTTTGGTCACCCAGTATAGGTCCATTTGAAAATTGACCAATGTGGGATCTACGTGCGTCAGAAAATAATCCATCGGCACCACGCCTTTACTGTTCTTTTTAAATTCGAAATCGTGGTTGTGGTAAAGCAGTTCCAGCCCGGCATCCTTGCACTTTTTACCCACTTTATTTAAAATGTCGGTAATGGTTTCCACCTCTTCGCTCATGCTAATGGTTTTTGCGACAGGATCATATTTAAAATGGCCCATCGGCGGTACAGGAATCACGAAGTACTTAAACCCGGCTGCTTTGACGTCGGCAATCAATTGATCGGCATTGTCCAGCGTCACGGTAGGCATGTGCGTGCTGATGGGGGTCAGTCCTTTTTCTTTCAGGTAATTTTTAAATTCTGTCGGGGCCATACCGTGAAATTTACCGTTCTCATAGCCAGCAGCCTCGATGTATTTGTATCCCAGGTCGGATATTTTCTGGATGACTTCTTTGGGTTCCTTTTTCATGTCTTCACGCACGGTATAAAGCGTGAGACCACCATAGCGGTGGCTGCAAGCAGCGAGAAAAAGAAGGGCAGGAAGAAGCCAGGGAAGTTTGGAAATGTTTTGCATGATGAAATGTTTGTTAAAAAGATGAATGCCTGTTCACCTGGAAATTCAGTGTATAGCAAATGTAGAAACCTCCGCAGGAAGTCTGGTTTTTTGATCAATTCAAAAACACTTCATCCATAAATACCCAGCCCTTTTCTCCTTTTTGTGGGTGCCAGGCGGGCAGTTTGGCCACCGGTTTCAGCACAATTTTCATGACTTTCATGGTGCGTGGGGGGAATGCGCACTCGTAACCCACCCGGTATTTGGCCAGTTTGGTTGGCTGTTCTGGCTGCATTTTGTGTAGCAACACAAGCCGGTTGGGTGCGTCGCCGCCCCAAATCTGGATTTCGGCAGGCGGCATCACGTAATTTCCAATATGCGCCAGCGTGCTCACATAGGCCGACGAAAGCAGGGTAGGGCGCTTGAAAAACAACATACATTCCAGCGGCGTTTCCCGGTATCCCACCCATTTATTGGTCTTGTAATCGGTGTCGCCGATTTTGTGGTTGATGAGCGTTTCGGCGCCCAGCGCCCGGTACTGCGGATCTGGCTGTGTAATCAGCGCCGCCGAATCGGGCGTGATGCCTACTTTGAAAAAACTGCGCGTTGCCAGCACGCTGCTCGTCCAGCCAGGCAAATAGGTCTTGGAGTTGAGCGTACAGTTCTTTTTAAGGACAATAGTATCCTTGGCAGAAAAAATAGGCGAATTCAAACTGTCGGGCGGACTGCCATCGAGGGTGTAGCGCACCACCGCGCCGGGAATGAAGTTTTTCAACACCACTTTGGCGCTGTCATAAAATACATCGTCGGGACTTTCGATGATGGCGGCATTGAGTTGGGCCACCACGCCAGCGCCGCTGAAACCGGATTCGAAGCGAACTTGTGGCATCTGTTGGCGCAATTCTGCCAGTTCGGCATCGGTTAGGCCAGTGTTCCACAGGTGTACGACCGAGAGTTTGGGCAAATCACGCAAACCGTCCAGATTGGCTGCCTTGACGGGCGTTCCCGATAGTGTTAGTTGGCGCAGTTCCCGGAGGCTCTTCAGTTCGCTCAGTGTGGCGCCTGTAATGGCCGTTCCGGCGAGGTTGAGTTTTCGCAGGTTCACAAATCGGCTGACGATGCTCAAATCGGCATCCTGCACGGGCATTTTGTTCAGATTGAGTTGTACAATCTGCGTTTTTACCTTGTCCAATTCGTGCAGCGCCTGAATATTGAAAGCCGATTGTCCATAAAAATCGACGGCCAGCGCAGGCGAATTGGCGGCCAGCGGATGTACCGTTCGGAAGTCATTGTTCAGTTGACGAATCGTGTTTTCATCGGCTGCAGGGAAATCAAATTGCTCTACAACAGCGACTTGGAGCCGCGCTGTAGCCAATATGCGCAGGGTATCGTTTTCAGGTAAATCAACTACTTTTTGGGTGAAACTGGCCCCGCTTTTTATCCAGAAATACAACATGCGAACTTCTTCATCTGTCAGTTGTGGTTTGCCTTGCGGCGGCATGTGTTCCTTTTCTACGACTGGCAGGTGAATACGGCGCAGCAGGAGACCATATCCGGCAGCGCTGCTGTCCCACAAGGCGCCGTTTTTACCGCCTTGCAGCAGTGTGGCTTCCGATTCCATGTTCAGATCGCCCTTGGATTTTCGGGCGTTGTGACACGATATACATTTTTCTTTCAAAATGGGCCGCACGACATCCTGAAACACCAGCGCGTCTTCCAGTGCCACTTGTTCAGGATGTTTTTCAGGCATGATCGGCGCTAGCAGGTAGTTTTTACCGTGGGTCAGGGTAGCGCCGAGGTGGCCTGCCAGAACGATCAGCACAAAGCCTGCGATGGAAACGATTCCGGTACGCAATTTGGAAATCCGTACCTGCTGGCGCAGCACATACCAGCCGAATGCAAGCCACGATACAAACAAACCGCTCCAGCGATGAAAGCGCAGGGTACTGTCGTCGTAGCCGCCCTCATTGGAAAGAAAAAGGCCTGTAAGCGCCGTTATTCCGGCACTGGCAGCAGCCAACAACAGGAGCCAGTCACCGGTATTTCTGAAAAAGTTCTCTTTTCTGGTATACGTTGTTGTTTCCCAAATGGCCGCCAGCAGCAGGCAGGCTATGGGAAAATGCAGCAGTAGCGGGTGCATGCGCCCGGCCACCTGTAGCCAGGCGGGTACATCCAGGTGGCGGCCAAACAAAGCCAGAAACACCAGCAGGCTGTTGCAGGCCAGGCAAAAGTTGTACAGGATAGATGGCCAGCGGATTTCTTTCACGGTACGGGTTCCAGTTTGTACGGATAGGTTTTGCCCGAATTCCACTGGGCTACATACAGATTTTCTTCATCGTCGATGCACACATCATGCGGATACACGAACACTGGCATCGTCTGGCTCATTTCCTGCAACTTGCCATCGGCGTAAGTCGGTTGCGTACCGGCCAGGTTAGATACCACCTTGTTTTGCTTGTCGAGGATGGTCACGAACCCCGATTGTTTCCACAGCAGGCTGCTCGATTGCAGCACAGCAGCGTACAGGTACTCACCATGAATAACAGGGCGGCATACCCAGGCGCCGGGCAACTCGATGGTACTCAGGTAGTTGCCTTCAAAATCGAAACGTTTCAGGGCATTTTGCTGGCGCGAACACACCAACAGGCAGGGCAGGTTTGGGTCGCGGGTGTCGATGCACACGCCATGTGCATTGAGCAGGTGCTCGGGGCCTTCGCCGCGCCCGCCGAAATGCCGGATGTAGCGGCCCGAAGTATCGTATTGAATGATGAAATCCTTGCCATAGCCATCGGCCACGTAAATATCGCCGTTGGCAGCAATGGCCGTTTCGGTGGGCACGTATTCTTCCGGTTTGGTGTACTGGCCAGTTTCTTTCGGGTAATCCAGGGTCAGCAGCACCCGCCCGTCGATGGTGGTTTTGATGACCTGATGGCGCGTGTTGTCGCAAATGAACAGCACATCCGTACCGTTTTCATTGAACAAGGTGAAGCCGTGCGCACCTGGATATTCGGTACCCCAGGCATCGAGTATCTGGCCATTTTTATCATAAATGAGCACATTGTTGTGCGTTTCATTGGTGAGCAGCAGGATGCGCCCTTTCTGATCTTGCACCATTTCATGGCAGTCTTTTACGGGGTAGCGGCTCACGTCGGCCTGGCTCCAGCGGGCGTTGAGGCGGTAGCGTTTTTGGTTGTGCCCCAGAATGGTGTCGTTTTGAAGAAGTAATTTTGGCATATACAAGGCGCCGGCTACGCCGAGCGAAGTGTTGAACAGGAAATCTCTTCTGCGCATGTCAGCAAGTTTGGGTTATGCAATAATTCCCGGCACTACCTTCCCGCTCACATCGGTGAGGCGGTAGCGGCGGCCCAGGTGTTTGTATACCAGTTTTTCGTGGTCGATGCCGAGCAGGTGCAGGGCGGTAGCATGGAAATCGTGTACGTGTACCGGATCCGACTGGATATTGTAACCGAATTCATCCGTTTCGCCATACACGCCGGGCTTGATGCCGCCGCCGGCCATCCAGATGGTAAAGCAGCGTGGGTGGTGGTCGCGGCCGTAGTTGTCGGCAGTCAGGTTGCCCTGGCAGTAATTGGTACGGCCGAACTCGCCGCCCCAGATGACGATGGTTTCATCGAGCAGTCCGCGTTGTTTGAGGTCGGTAATGAGCGCTGCCGAAGCCTGATCGGTATCCTTGCACTGGCCGGTGATCTGGTTGGGCAGGTTGTCGTGTGCGTCCCAGCCCTGGTGGTAGAGTTGTACGAATCGGACGCCGTTTTCCGAAAGTTTGCGGGCCAGCAGGCAATTAGCGGCATAGGTGCCGGGAATCAGGCATTCCGGGCCGTATAATTTCACAATACTTTCCGGCTCTTTGCTCAGGTCGGTCACCTCCGGGATGGCCGTTTGCATGCGGTACGCCATTTCGTACTGCTGAATTTTGGTTTTGATTTCAGGGTCGCCAAATGTTTTGTAACCCTCTTCATTGAGGCTGGCCACGCGGTCGAGCATCCGGCGGCGGTCGGCCTGGTCAATGGCTTCGGGATTTTGCAGGTACAGTACCGGGTGCTCGCTGTTGCTGAATTGCACGCCCTGGTGGACGGAATCCAGAAAACCATTGCTCCAGAGTTTGGAGTACACGCCCTGGCTGTTGCCTTTGCCTTTGGAGAGCAGCACACAGAACGCGGGCAGGTTTTTGTTTTCGCTGCCCAGTCCGTAACTGAGCCAGGCGCCCATGCTGGGGCGGTTGCCGATTTGTGCGCCGGTCTGGAAAAAGGTCAACGCAGGGTCGTGGTTGATCGCCTCGGTGTACATGGTGCGGATGAAACACAGGTCGTCGACGACTTTGGAGGTGTAGGGCATGAGTTCGCTCACCCAGGCGCCGTTTTGGCCGTATTGTTGAAAGGCAAATTTCGAACCTGCCAGCGGGAATGCTTTCTGGTTGGAGGTCATGCCGGTCAGGCGCTGGCCATTGCGCACCGATTCAGGCAAGTCCTTGCCGTGCATTTCGCGCAGTTTGGGTTTGTAGTCGAACAAATCCAGTTGTGAAGGCGCGCCGTTCTGGAACAGGTAAATGACACGTTTTGCTTTCGGGGCAAAATGTGGAAGGCCCGCCAGCAGCCCTTCGGCGCCTTCTTCGGAAAAAAGGTCAGGCACGAGTAAGGAGCCCAGGGCTACGCTGCCGAGGCCAATGCTTAGTTGCGACAGGAATTTGCGGCGGTTGATATTCAAGCCATGTTCCAGTAATTCTTTTTCCATGGTATGTTGTTGTTTCGGCTTTATTGCTGTACCCGCCGTAGCAGGATGGGACAAGGGATAAAACGGATTTTTTCGGATTAAAACTGTTTTTTGGGCGGTGATGTGAACGAATACATAGGGCGGTGATGTGAACGAATATGCGGTTGGATGTTGATCGAATACATAGGGCGGTGCCCTATGCTATTGTATACGCCCTTTCAGGGCTAGCCGTGGTGGAATGAGTGGCCCTCTCACTTCTCACTTCTCACCTCTCACTTCTCTCACTCTCTCACCTCTCACTTCTCACCCTCTTACAATCGCCTCTTCCATATTGTACACCACATCCACCACTTTCATCAGGGCGGCCGACAGGTCGAGGTCGAGGTCTTTTCGTACCTGCGATTCACCCACGGCCAGCGTTTTCCAGGCATTGAGTTTTCGGTCGCGGAACAGTTGGAGTTGTTCTTCGTAGTAGGTTTTCAGGATGTCCATTTCTTTGGCAGTAGGTCGACGGCAAATAATGGTTCGGAAGGCGGAGGTGATGGCGTCGTCTGCTGGTCTTTGTTGGGCTACCAGGCGTTGGGCCAGCACGCGGGCTGCTTCGAGCACAGTCGGGTCATTCATCATCACGAAGGCTTGCAGGGGCGTATTGGTGTTCAGGCGCTTCACTTCGCATTGGTCGCGGTTACTGGCATCGAAAATAGCCATCGAAGGCGGCGGCGAAGTCAGTTTGATGAACGTGTAAATACCGCGCCGATACAGCGCTGCACCGGTATCAGGCTCGTACAGGCGCAATTCGCCCCTGCCCGAAGTAGCGCTTTCCCACAACCCAGCGGGCTGGTAGGGTTTCACACTGGGGCCTCCTATAAATCGGGTGAGCAATCCGCTCGTAGCCAGTACTATATCGCGTACGAATTCCGCTTTCAGGCGGATGCGGGGCGCGCGCGCGAGGAAACGATTGTCGGGGTCGACGGCTAAATGCTGTTCCGTAATTTCCGACGACTGTCGGTAGGTGGCCGACAGCAGGATTTGTTTCACTAGGCGTTTTACATCCCAGCCGTGCTCCATAAAATCGACCGCCAGCCAGTCGAGCAGCGCCGGGTGTGTAGGCAAATTGCCCTGCATACCAAAATCGCCGGTGGTTTTTACTAAGCCCGTTCCAAAAAACTCCTGCCACATTTGATTGACGAACACCCGTGCGGTGAGCGGGTTTTGTCTCGACACCGTCCATTGCGCCAGTCCGAGCCGGTTGCGTGGATACACCAGCGTATCAAAAGGTAGCACAGATTCCAGGGCGGCGGCGCGCACCGTGTCAGCGGGTTTGTCGTATGCGCCGCGTTGCAGGATGCGGGTAGTACGCGGCGTATCCTGCTCATGCATCACCGACACCATCACGGCCCCCGTATCGCGTTTGTGTATGAAGGTATAAATGCTGTCGATCTCGGTCCTCGAAAGGGTCAGTACGGGTTTTTTAGCAGGTTTGGATGCTGTTACCGAGCCTTCAAAACCTTCTTCTTTGGAGGTGTTAAAAAAGCCGAACAACTGGTAGTAGTCTTTTTGCGAAACAGGGTCGTACTTATGGTCGTGGCACTGGGCGCACTCCACGGTGAGCGCCAGCAAGCCGCGGCTGTAGGTTTTTATTTTATCTACAATGTATTCCACGCGGTATTCCTCCGGTATAACGCCGCCTTCTTCGGTGTATTTGTGGTTGCGCAGGAACGCCGTGGCCAGTATTTGTTCCTTACCGGCCTGTGGGAGCAGGTCGCCCGCCAGTTGCCAGGTAATAAACTGGTCGTATGGCAGGTTGTTATTAAAAGCGTGAATCAACCAGTCGCGATACGGCCATTGGGAGCGAATGTTGTCGTCCTGATACCCGTAACTATCCGAATACCGCGACACATCCAGCCAATGCAGGGCCATTTTTTCGCCGTACTGAGGCGTGGCCAGCAGGCGATCTATGGTTTTTTCATAAGCCTCGGCAGAATGATCGGCAGCAAAAGCGTCCATATCTGCCTCAGTGGGCAGCAAGCCGGTGAGGTCGAGAAAAATGCGTTTGAGGAGGTACTCCGGCGCTGCTTCCGGGTTGTGTTGCAGGCCTTTTTCGGCCATTTTTTCCAGGGTAAAATGGTCGATCTCGTTTTTCACCCAATCCCGGTCGCTTGCTTTGGGAAGTTCACTTTTTACCGGCGCCACAAAGGCCCAGTGTTTTTCGTATTGGGCGCCCTGCGCAATCCATTTTTCAATGATTCGGATTTCCTGCTCCGTCAGTGCGCCCAGGTGCGAGTCGGGCGTCGGCATCCTGTAAGTGCTATCGGTGGAGCGGATGCGTTTCATCACTTCGGATGCTTCCGGTTTGCCCGGCACGATGGCAAAAGCGTCTTTTGTTTCTTTTAAAGGAGCATAGGCGCTCTCGGCACGGTCGAGCCGAAGCCCGGCTTTCAACTGGTTTTTATCCGGCCCGTGGCATTTGAAACATTTGTCGGAAAGGATCGGGCGGATATGAAAATTGTACGTGACCGTAGCGGGCAAGGCGTCGTCGCCACCCGTGCTGCGGCAGGCTTGCCAGGCTTGAAAGGCAAGAAAAGCGATCAGAAAGAAGGGAATAGTCCTGAGTATGCGCATCACGTGGCCGTTTCTGACATGAGGAAAGGCTCATGTTTCGTGCCGACAAATATCACAATTATATTTGGATGTGTGCAGAGAAATGCAATGAATGCAACGCAGGTTGATTGGAAGTTAAATGAAAATTTTAAATGGGAAACCTGTCTGTCAGTGCCCGTTTGTGCGTACTGTTTCCAGCAGTTTTAGTATCCGGTCGAGGTCGGTTGCGGAGAAGGGCGCTATCCGGTGATCCACGATTTCACCTTTGGTATTCAGCAACTGGTGATGTGGAAACCCCTTTATGTTGAAATAGCGCTCATAAAACGCCAGTTGGTTTTTCGACAATAAATGGTGTCTGCCTTTCAGGTTGTATTTTTGGATAATGCGTTGCCAGTCGTCCTTTTGGGTGTGCGCTGCCAGAAAAATGAACTGTGTACTGTCGCCAGCCGCTTCTATGAGTTGGTTGTAATACGGCATTTCTGCCATACACGGCGCACAGCCGAAAAACCAGAAATCATGGTACACCACTTTGCCCTGGGTATCGGTATAGAGTTGTTGCAATTCCTGTTTTTCCTGGTCATTCAGGCCAAATGTTTGCAATAGTTGAAGCAGCGGTACCGACTGAATGCTTGCCGGGCGATTCAACTCGTTGAGTTGGGCCGCCGACACATACCGAACCAGGCTATCCTGATAGGCAGGCGGAATTCTGGAGGTGTTTTTAAATATGTAAATCATAGCGACTTCCCGCTGCGCGCCGGGTTGCAGGCGGGAAACGATCTGAAAAACCACCGGAAAACTGGACTGCCCTGCTGCCCGAAGCGCTTGTCGCTGTTCGGCATATTTGTCTGAAATACCGCCAATAATCTGAAAATCGCCCGCAAGCACGCGAGCATATTCTGCATAGGAGCGGAAGGTGGCTACCATAGCATTGGCTGGCTCCATCGCACCAATAAAGTGAAAGTAGGCATCTGTTTCCGACAACTTGTTATTTATTTTTCCCAGAAACGGGAACACGCACATGTCAAATGCTGCCTCATAACGAACCCGCGAAGCGGCCCAGGTCGTAAAAATACTGTCTGTGATCTGCTCCCGGCTGACGAGGGAGTCCAGCGATGCCAGGTGTGCCTGCATTTCCCCCCAGCGCAACGCAGCGTACTCGTCTTCGGGCATGGATTTGTCTACTGCAAATGCATTGGAAGCCTTGAAGAACCAACCTTCAATTGTTTGCAAGTGCTTTAAAATCAATTCATTGGACTGCTGAAGCGCGCCTGAAACCTGTGCCTCCGTCGTGTTTCTATTAAGCAGGCTGTCTGTATTTATTTGCAAGATCACTTTATCGCCCGGAGCAATGAGAATCGGTATCGCCCGGTCGTCGTACGTGATCATTATTTCCCGGGCATGGTCAATTACCGGATTGGCAATCACTGTACCGTTTTCAAGCAATTGCAACTGCGTTTTTTGAGGGAAATTCACATCCGACAGTTCGATTTCGATAAAATTCTTATGAACGGCTGGCTGGTATCCGTCCAGTTGGATGGAAATTTCTGCTGGCTGGGCGGCCAGTTTCAAAGCAATACAAAGCGTAAGGGCAAGCAGGCCTGTTTTCATGTTTCAAAAATAAAGATTATAAGCAAAACGCAAGAGGCAAAGAGCAAGGGGCAAAAGGCAAGAGGCAAAAGGCAAGAGGCAAAAGGCAAAAAGCAAGAGGCAAAAGGTAAGAGGCAAAAGGTAAGAGGCAAAAGGTAAAACTTGGCTTTTGTCTCTTGCCCCTTGCTTTTTAATTTTTTGTTTGCCCCTTGCCCCTTGCCCCTTGCCCCTTGCCCCTTGCCCCTTGCCTCTCACCTCTCACCTCTCACCTCTCAAAACCTCACTCCTTCCAAACCTTCGCCGTCGTCACTACCTGATCCGGCGAATACAGGTTTACGTAGTAAGCGCCAGAAGGTAAAGTGGACATATCCACACGCGTAATAGCATCTGTAACCTGGCCGCTGCGCAGGTTTTTGCCCCATTGATCGACGATGCGGTAACGAACATCGGTGTTGCTGGCAAACAGTTCGTCACTCAGTTCGATAGAAACAGCGTCTTTGGCGAGGGTAGGAAATACGCGGGCCTGTTGGGCCACTGTTTCGGGATTGTCGGTACCTACAGTGGTGGTGCTGAAGCGGTAAATAGTGCCATCTGCCGGCGTACCATTCAAGGTATTAAACAGGGTGTCCGCATTGTTGATATTGGCTTGTTGAAGAATTGGGTGTTCCGGCGCACCTGTGAGGTAGAACAGGTTGTTGAAAGTGCCGTTTTGCACAGAAAACTGATCCATGAACCCAATCAGTGGGCCACTGAAATCGGTAAATACCTGCTGGTCATTCGTTTGTACAGGGCCGAAACGCAGTTCCACGTTGTTGCTGCCTTCATACAGCCATACCTGAAAATTGATAAAGGCCTCGCCCGTAGCATCCTCGTAAAATCCGGCATTGGACCATTCCATCTTAAAAATACGGTTGCCTGGCATGCCTTCCGTTTTGTAACGAATCGGAGAAAGCGATGTGCCTGATTCATAACCACGATCCACCAGATCGACGCCATAGGCGATCAGAAATGGTGTGGAGCCGGTGGTAGGGGCTCCGGCTACAAGATTAGCCGTCAGTTCGCCATACCAGTACAGGCTGGGGATGGTTTGGCCGAACATCTGGAAATTGAAACCCAGGGGCGTTTGCAAATCCGGGTCGTCCCATACCCCATCCGTGAGGGCGGTGGCATTTTCAAGAGGCGCGTACGGAGCCTGGTCGACGGTAAGTGTGTAGGGAAATGTTTGGGCATGAAGTGCGTGCGTCATCAGGCCGCAGAAAAGCAGGATAGAAAATTGTTTCATGGAAACAGTAATTAAAGGGTGAAAGTAGTTTTTGAAAATATCTCCTAAAATTATCAGGTGTTTTTATTGACTTTCAAGTCCTGTCGCGAGGTCTAACAAAACTTTAACCACCATGTGATGCCGGATTCAATTGTTAAAAAGTTTAATTATTTCGGCCAGGTCAAATTTATATACCGAATTGTATAGACATTGCCACATATTTAACGAACACTCGAATCTTACACGAAATAACACCTTATGAATTTCATTACTCAGGTGAATGCCGACCACACCTACGACGCCATTGTCATCGGCTCGGGCATCAGCGGCGGCTGGGCTGCCAAGGAACTCTGCGAAAAAGGACTCAAAACCCTCGTGCTGGAACGCGGCCGCATGGTGCGCCATGTGACGGATTACCCCACGATGAACCACGAACACTGGGATTTTGAACACCGGGAACGCCTCTCGTATGAAGATACGCAGAAATACTACGTGCAAATGCGCAGCGGTTTCATCAACGAAACCAACAAACACTTTTACAACAACGACCTCGATAACCCGTACACCGAAGTGAAGCGTTTCGACTGGATTCGCGGCAATCAGGTAGGCGGGCGCTCGCTCCTGTGGGGCAAACAATGCTATCGCTGGAGCGACCTCGATTTTGAAGCCAATGCCCGCGAAGGCATCGGCGTCGACTGGCCCATCCGCTACAAAGACATCGAGTCGTGGTACACCTATGTAGAAAAATACGTGGGTATCAGCGGTGAAAAACTCGGGCTTCCGCACCTCCCCGACGGGCATTATTTGCCGCCGATGGAGTTGAATTGCCTGGAAAAACACGTGAAAGCCCGTATCGAAAAGGAGTTCAGCGGCCGTTACCTCACCATTGGCCGCGTGGCGCACCTGACCGAGCCGCTCAACGGCCGCGGGAAATGCCAGTACCGCAACCGTTGTTCGCGCGGCTGCCCGTTCGGCGCTTACTTCAGCAGCAACGCCGTGACGCTACCTGCTGCCGACGCTACCGGAAACCTGACGCTGCGCCCCGATTCGGCCGTGCATTCGATTATGTACGACGATAAAACGGGCAAGGCGACCGGCGTGCGCATCATCGACACGGTAACGCATGAAACGACCGAGTTTTTTGCCCGTATCATTTTTGTAAATGCTTCGGCGCTGGCATCCACGGGTATTTTGTTGAACTCCACCTCTGCACGGTTCCCCAACGGCATGGGCAACGACAGCGGCGAACTCGGCCACAACATCATGGATCACCATTATCGCATCGGCGCTTCGGGTAGTTACGACGGTTTTCAGGATCAGTATTACAAGGGCCGCCGCCCGAATGGCATTTATATCCCGCGTTTCCGTAACCTCGACGACCGCACGCGCCACCCCGAATTTCTGCGTGGCTATGGCTACCAGGGCGGCGCCGCGAGGGGCAACTGGGGTTCCGGCGTCAACACGGAAGGCATCGGCGCCGATTTCAAGGACAATCTCTTCAAGCCCGGCGGCTGGGGCATGACGCTCGTGGGTTTCGGCGAAGTGTTGCCTTACCACGAAAACAAGTTGACGCTCAACCACGATGTGAAAGACAAAGCGGGCCTGCCAACGCTGTCGATCGATTGTGAATTCAAAACCAACGAACTGACCATGCGCCGCTACATGAAAGAAGATGCCGCGGAAATGCTGGAAAAAGCGGGTTTTAAAAACGTTTCCACCTTTGATTTTGCAGGAGGCCCCGGCGTGGGCGTCCATGAAATGGGTACCGCGCGCATGGGCCGCGACCCCAAAACGTCGGTATTGAATGCCCACAACCAGATACATGCTGTGCCCAATGTATTTGTTACCGACGGCGCCTGCATGACCTCCTCCTCCTGTGTAAATCCGTCCATCACCTATATGGCACTCACCGCCCGCGCGGCCGATTTTGCCGTTCAGGAAATGAAGAACAAGCGCTTGTAGGAGATTGCTTGTTATCAGTTATCTGTTATTAGTTATCTGGTTGTGCATTGATAATCAACGACTTGCATTTTTTACCTTTTACCTTTTACCTTTTGCCTTTTACCTTTTACCTTTTACCTTTTGCCTCTCACCTCTCACCTCTCACTTCTCACCTCTATTATGGATCGTAGAAAAGCACTCAAAACAACAGCCCTTTTCCTCGGCTACGCCGTGTCGGCATCGGCGGTGTCGGAGTTGTTTGTTCGCTGCACCACACAAAAATACGCGCACTGGAAACCGGAATTTCTCAACAAGGAGCAGGCGCATACCATTGGCGAAATAGCCGAACGTATCCTGCCCCGGACGCAGACGCCGGGCGCCAAAGACCTGCATGTCGATAAATTCATTGATAAAATGCTGAAAGACCTGCTGTCACAGGAAGAACAACAGCACTTCCTGGCAGAATTCACAGCCTTCGAACAAAACTGCACAAAGCGGTTTGGGCACAAGTTTGTGGCTTGTACTGCCATGCAACAACAGGATATACTCCTGGAACTGGATCAGGAAGCCGCCAAACAACCGCCATCCGTGTGGGGTATTCGGCTGGGGGCAGCGCCTTCGGCAGGCGCGTTTTTCCACCGCATCAAGGAACTGACGCTGCTAGGGTATTACACGTCTGAAGAAATCGGGAAAAATGTGCTGCGTTATGACCCGCTGCCCGGCGTGTACGTGGCTTGTATGCCGGTGACGGAAGTAGGGAATGCTTGGAATGAGTAGGGGGTAATGAGTTTGTTATTTTTTTGCTGGTCAGTTGCCTTTATTTTTGATATGGAAACTTTTCACAAAAACACTTAAAAACACTTCATTATGAAACTCAAAACGTCTTCTTTTTCATGGGTATTAGGCCTGGTGTGCATTTTGTTGATGTTCAATCTGATCAATGCATGCGATAGTCTTAAGCAAAAACAAAACCCCGATCAGGTCTTTTTCTCAAAGTTTAAAATAACAGGCGAGCAGACTAGCATTAAAAGTTACAACGATTTAAACGGGCAAGTGGAAAAATTACTCCATGACGGGACGCATATTTTCACTACGGATTTGCGCAGGTCAGATGATGGTTCCTTTTTCTACCTTTATTCAAAAGGTCAAAATGGCGATCTGAACAGTACCATTGCTATTCCGCTTGACTTTGATCCCAATGGTCCTGTGTTGAGTTTAAATGACGAAGGGTGTCTGCACAGGTGTGATCAGGCTGCGCTTAACCCCTGCACAACTTGTGAGTTAACCATCCATGAAAAATGTAAAAGGCAATCCAGTACCTGCAAATCAGGTGATGGCGGTTGTGGCGGCTCTATCGTTTTTCAATCGGAATCGCCCAAATAATTTTTTGTCTCATCCGATAACCATTAGTAGGTTATTGAATGGCCTGATTGATCAACAAGGGTTCAGGTGTTAGTATAGGAAAGCCTGATAAATCATAAAAACAACGGGCCGCCCCGAATCCTCGGAGCGGCCCGCGTTATATTCCATCCGGTTGAAAATCAACCGTTTGTCTCAAATTTACGCTTTAGCGCCTTTGGCTTTTTCAATCACCGCTTTGGCAACGCCTTCCGGCGCCGGAGCGTAGTGGCTGAATTCCATGGTAGAAGAAGCACGGCCTGAAGTGAGGGTACGCAGCGAAGTAACGTAACCAAACATTTCAGCGAGTGGCACTTCCGCCTGGATAGCAACAGCGCCGCCCATACGGGTTTCCTGGCCTTTCGGCAGACCGCGACGACGGTTCAGGTCGCCAATAACCGGGCCCACGTATTCTTCCGGAGTGATTACCTCCAGTTTCATCATCGGCTCCATGATTTGCGGCTTGGTAGCCGGTGCAGCAGCGCGGAAACCTTCTTTGGCGCACAATTCGAACGCGATTGGCTTCGAGTCCACAGAGTGCATACCACCGTCGATTACGCGTACTTTCATCGAGTCGATGTTGTAGCCGGCGAGGATACCATTGCTCATCATCTGCGTGAAACCGTCAGAAATAGGCTTCTGATAGTTTTTGTCGATAGCGCCACCCACGATGGCCCAGATGAACTGGAGTTTTTTCTTGCCGCTTTTGTATTCGTCGCTGTTCAGGAATTCCTCGTCGGCAGGGCCGAGTTCGAATTCCATATCGGCGAACAGACCCGAACCACCCGATTGTTTTTTCAGGCGCTCGCGGTGCGAAGTCGTTTTCGTCAAAGCCTCCTTGTAGTTTACCTGCGGAGCACCCTGGTTGCATTCTACCTTGAACTCGCGACGCAGGCGGTCGACGATGATTTCAAGGTGCAACTCACCCATACCGGAGATAACCGTCTGGTTGGTGTCTTCGTCGTAGCGAACGCGGAAAGTCGGGTCTTCCTCAGCCAGTTTGTTGAGGGCCATACCCAGTTTGTCCAGGTCTTTCTGCGTTTTTGGCTCAACGGCCAGACCGATAACCGGCTCGGGGAATACCATCGATTCCAGGATGATCGGGTGTGCCACGTCGCACAGGGTGTCGCCCGTACGGATGTCTTTGAAACCTACTGCTGCACAGATGTCGCCCGCTTCTACCTTGTCGATCGGGTTTTGCTTGTTGGCGTGCATCTGGTACAGGCGGCTGATACGTTCCTTGTCGCCTGTGCGGGTGTTCAGCACGTACGAACCGGCGTCGAGTTGGCCGGAGTATACGCGGATGAAGCACAGACGGCCCACGAACGGGTCGGTAGCAATTTTGAACGCCAGGGCCGTAAACGGATCGCTCACCGTTGGTTTGCGGGTGATCTCGTTTTCCGTTTTTGGGTCGGTACCTTTGATATTGTCTTTATCCAGCGGCGAAGGCAGGAAGTAGCATACTGCATCGAGGCAAGCCTGTACGCCTTTGTTTTTGAAGGCAGAACCGCACATCACGGGCGTCATTTTCATGTCGATCACCGCAGCACGGATAGCAGCGCGCATTTCTTCGATGGTGATGCTGTCTGGATCATCAAAGAATTTTTCCATCAGCGTGTCGTCGTAACCGGCTACTTCTTCGATGAGTTTCTGGCGGTATTCGTTTACGGTATCCACCAGATCATCAGGAATTGGAATTTCCGTGTACGACATACCCTGGTCGGATTCGTTCCACACGATGGCTTTGCCGCTTACGAGGTCGACTACGCCTTTAAAGTTGTGTTCCGAACCGATTGGCACTTGCAGCGGCACTGCGTTGGCGCCCAGTTTGGCTTTCATGTCGTTTACAACCATGAAAAAGTCGGAACCGGCACGGTCCATTTTGTTGACGAAGCCGATACGCGGCACTTTATAGTTGTCGGCCAGACGCCAGTTGGTTTCCGATTGCGGCTCCACACCGTCTACAGCGGAGAACAGGAACACCAGTCCGTCCAGTACGCGCAGCGAGCGGTTTACCTCTACCGTAAAGTCAACGTGGCCAGGGGTGTCGATGATGTTGAAATCATACACCTGTTCGGCTACTTTCCATTGGCATTTGGTTGCAGCGGAAGTGATCGTGATACCACGCTCTTGTTCCTGCTCCATCCAGTCCATGGTAGCGGCGCCTTCGTGTACCTCGCCGATTTTGTGGTTTACACCGGTGTAGTAGAGAATACGCTCAGTGGTAGTAGTTTTACCTGCGTCGATGTGAGCGGCAATACCGATATTTCGGGTGAACCGGAGGTCGTTTGCCATGACTTGTTATAATATTGAGTGGTTGAAATGAAATAAAAATGAGTGCGACTCGGACTTTTTGGCGGTGGGTGTTTTTAAAAAAAACCGGGTGCTGCCAAAAAAAGAAATGTATTCCTGTCAAAAATTACTTTAGCAAAATGGCGTATGGCACTTTAAAAGTTCGGGGAAATAAAATGGCTCTTTCAAATCCCAACCCTCTTAAAAAACCAATACCGCCGGAAATTGGCCCTGCCAGATAAGTGTGGCAGGGGCAAGCTCCGACGGTAGGGTGCTCAGGCGCCTGGGCGCAGTTACGCTCTGAAGTGTGCAAAGGCGCGGTTCGCCTCGGCCATTTTGTGCGTATCTTCGCGCTTTTTAACGGCGCTGCCTTCGCCTTTGGATGCAGCGATAACTTCGGCGGCCAGTTTTTCGGCCATACCTTTGCCGCTGCGGGCGCGTGCATATTTGATGAGCCACTTCATGCCAATCGAAATTTTACGGTTGGCAGGGAGTTCAGTCGGAATCTGGAACGTGGCGCCCCCGATACGGCGGCTGCGAACCTCCACTTGTGGCATGACGTTGTTCAATGCTTTTTTCCAGACTTGCAACTCGTCCTCGTTGGTGCGGGATTTTACGATATCCAATGCATCGTAGAAGATCCCATAAGCAACGCTCTTCTTGCCCTCCCACATCAGGTTATTCACGAAACGTGTTACCATCGTGTCGTTATAACGCGGATCGGCGGCCAATACTCGAGGTTTCGGTTTGTGCTTACGCATCTTATAAAGTTATGAGTTATGAGTTATGAGTTATGAGTGTGCGTTACGAGTGTGATAACTCATAACTCATAACTCATAACTGAAAGAAAATTATTTCTTCGGACGCTTCGAACCGTATTTCGAACGGCTTTTCTTGCGGTTGTTCACACCGGCTGTGTCGAGCGCACCACGAACGATGGTGTAACGTACACCGGGCAGGTCTTTTACACGACCGCCACGTACGAGTACGATGGAGTGCTCCTGCAGGTTGTGGCCTTCACCTGGGATGTATGCGATCACCTCGATGCTGTTCGTCAGACGCACTTTGGCAACTTTACGCAGCGCAGAGTTAGGTTTCTTCGGTGTAGTCGTATACACACGGGTGCAAACGCCACGACGTTGCGGGCAAGAATTGAGCGCACGGCTTTTGCTGGCGTATTCAACCTTCTCGCGGCTGTTGCGTACAAGCTGATTAATGGTAGGCATACCGTTATTTTACTGTAATTTTATTGTAACTCGTTCAAAATCAATGGAAAAATGGCACAAATGGGCATGCCTTTTCCAAAAGCGAACGCAAAGGTAATTGAAAGTGGGGGAATTTTCCAAAACAATGTAAAAAAAAGTCCTGAGTCCTGAGTCGTAAGTCCTAAGTCTGTAGAGTACACCTGATTACTTTTGGCCTCTCAAATAATAAATGCCAAGGGTAACACGGTGTACTCTACGGACTTAGGACTTACGACTCAGGACTCAGGACTTTGTTCAGGACTCAGGACTTATTTCAGCAAAACCACCCTTGGCCCAAAAATTCCCCGCTGTACAGGCAGCATAATCACCTCACCGGGTTTGGTGAGTGGGTAGTAAGCCTGCTTTTTGTATTTGAAACGGTGCATTTGTCCGTTTTGGCGCACAAGCAGGTAATAGCCGGTAGGCTGTATTTTTTCATCTTTCAAAACGCCGTAGCCAGAAGCAAAATAGGGCTTTTCGGATACAAACTCGAAGGACTCATACGATTTCAGGCTGAACGCCCGATTGAGCAGGCTCCCGAACAGCGGCGAAAACAGCAGGCTGAACACCACAATAACAAGTACTTCGAGGCGGTGGCGGTTCCAGGGCGTGAAGCGCTGGCGACCCAGCCACAGGCCCGCA
>JAEUUT010000056.1 GCA_016787415.1 Saprospiraceae bacterium
ACGGACAAGGCGACGAAGAAGATGATTCAGTCGAAGTGATTTGACGACTAAGTACAAAGTTTAGGTGTGACAATTTTCTAAAAAGTTGTCACATCTGGCTTGAAATAACAAGATAGCGCCACATCTGTACATCAGGTGTGGCGTTTTATTTGTGCGCCTGGCACAGACGCAAACTCGGAAGTGGAAGTGGCAGAGAGGAGCGTTAGCCCAAGACAAGGGCGTCCACCGCGAGGTGGAATCTGAAGAAAGGGAACGGCAAAATGCCGACCCGACGGACAGAAACCACATAAAAATTCATGATGTGCGGAAGCATTTGAACACAAAAAGAAGCCCTGCCGCTTTAAAGGGCTAATCTCATCGAAAAAAAGAAAAGCAACATGACAAAAAGAATCCCGAATCCTGGCTCAAGCCAACATTCGGGACATCACATATTTCTCAAACAAATTTACAAGGCAAGCAGGAATGAGTTTTAGCACAAATGCTTGATTATCAACCCTGATAACCAATAACCGATAACCAATAACCCTACAGCGAGGCAATTACCCCTGCATTCAAAGAGAACGAATTGATTCTGTTTGCTTTTGGTCCAATACCTGAATTGCCCAGGGACTGATGATAAACAGGCTCTACGAATGCTGTGAATCGTTTTCCAACAGGCTGTTGTACCCGAATGCCGGCATCGGCAGTAGCATAAAAATTGCCTTTCAATTTACCATTTTCTTCCAGCAGTCCGGCGCCTTTTCTCGAAAGTTGCGGCTGCAATGGCTGATTGGGATTGGGCTGGGTAGAAGGACCGTTTCCAAATGCAATGGTGCGGTATTGATAGGATTTTTGAACAGCCACATTTCCCGAAACACCTGCTATACCGTGAATACTGGCGCGGCCCATCTGGGCAAATTTACGAACGGCTTTGATCGGGAAAGAGAAAACATCCGCTTCAATTTGACTGGCATAAGTGCCCAGGTATCCTTCCTGAAGGCTGCCTGCGTAAATTTCAATTTCTTTTTTAGGTGCATAAGCGACCTGGTTGTATGTAAGACCTGCTTCAACCGCCCATTTGCCATTTTTATAACCCACTGCAATACCTCCTCCATAACCATTGGCTGAACGCTGGTCGTTGCCAGTATGTATGAGATTGTGGTTATAAGTTCCAAATGTAGCCGCGTACATCTTGCTGGATCGTGTAGGTTTAACAGGAAAATACGGTGTGCGAAATCCGCCTGCACTTGGCGCCATAGTCGAATGGCGCATATCTAATGCAGCAAAAGTTGCCAGTGCATGCCATTTTTCCTGTTCAGAAAAACCATTATTGGAAACAGATTCCATCGGAACGCCGTTAAAAGAAGGCGCATTTTCGAGGTTGGCCGGATCGCTGGCAAGAGATGTAAAAATGGATGACATAGATCCATTTGCAGCCTCCAGGAATGCTGCGTTCGAAAACGTCCCGTTATCACCTGACTGGCCAGCAGCAGCATATTGTCGGGTGCGCTGTTTGGAAGCAGGGATATCCACCTGAGGACGGTTGCTGTTGGAACGATGACGAGAACGCTCCCGGCTGGAATCTGCCATGTTTAGCAAGTCGTCCAGGTTGACCAGCAGGAGAAGGAAAATGGCGGCTTCCGCAATTTTTCCAATCCAGATACGCCGACGCATATGTGCTGCCTTATTCATACGGGCAGCCAGCATATCCCAGTGGGCAGGCTCGTAAGGTACTTCCACCTGTTGAAGTTTGTGGAAGACAGCCTTGTCGATTTCACTGACGGGCGCGGGGTCTTCCTCTATCAGAAGCCGATCCATCTTCTGGCGCAGCATATCCCAGGAGGCCGGTTGATATTCGGTTTCGAGATGCTCAAGAGAAGACTTGATTTGTGCGTCGAATTCAGTATGTTTCATGGCAATAAGCCTGTGTTTTTCAATAAGAGAGAAAATTACCGGGGTTTCTCGTCAGAATTTGCTTCAAATTCCATTCGGCGGGTAGCAAAATACTCCTGCAACTTAATCCGCGCTTTTACCAGGTTGCTTCGGGAAGTGCTTTCAGTGATATTGAGCGCATCACCAATTTCTTTATGCGAATACCCTTCCACCACATATAGGTTGAAAACCGCCCGGTAGGCGGGCGACAATTCCTGTACAGCAGCCAGTATTTCCTTTTCAGTAAGATTGCTTAGCACATCCGGAACATCATCAGAAAGTTGGTAGGCTTCATCGATGTCTTCCGTACGCCGCCGTGTATTACGACGGTAGTAATCAATACAGGTATTAACAACAATCGTGCGAATCCACGCAGGAAGAGAAGTGCCGGCTTTGTAACGGCTGATATTCTGAAACACTTTGATAAAACCTTCGTGCAGTAGATCAAGCGCCTCGTCGCGCGAGCCGGCATAACGCATGCAGACGCCCATCATTTTTCCATAATGATGTTCGTAAAGGTGCTGCTGGGCCCAACGTTCCTGCCGAACGAGGGCGGCTACGAGTTGATGTTCGGAACGATCCAAATTTAGTGCGAAATCCATAAGCGATTTCCGATGTAAGTTAGTAAGTCGTGATAGTCCGGCAAAACATATCTGCAACACATTTTCCTGATTCGAAACGGCAGACATGTTCCAAACGCTGCCTGAATAGGTGTGTATAAATAAAATAAGGATGCCTGCATATGCGATGTTTTTAAAACAAAGTGCGGGTAAAAAAATATTTAAACAAAAAGTGTTGTAAATTAAAAACTTTTTGTTTTACATTTGTCATGTCAAACAACCCCACTTTTTGTTCATCTTTCACCCGCACTCCGTTATGGGAATCGCTAAAAGAAACTCTGAGCCGGAAATCAATAACATACAGTCAGGATATGCAGGCCGTGCAGGCAGTTCGCAAAGACAGCGCCGCAGCACCAGCCAGATAACGCCTTCGAACCGGGAAAATCCCGAAAACATGCCTGTGCCCGATTTACTCCGACTGATTTGGGGGCGGGTGAAAAGGTCATGGATTGCATTCAGGTTTCAGTTCAATCGTTACTCCATGGGGGTATTCAACCGAAATGCTCTTCTGAAAATCGGCGCTATCGGGGGGCTGTTGTACTATATTGCCTTACCAACTGGCGATGAAGAAACAGGGTTGGTGTCGCGCAGTATTTTTGGCGCTGGAAAAATTGTAGAAACCTCGCTGGAAGTTGTATCCAATGATGAAAAGCCTGTGCTCAGCAAACGCAGCCGCCAGAACCAGGCTGCTCCTGTGGCCGCTTCTGAAATGGCGGGCGACCAATCATCGCAGTATATTCAGCGATTCAGTAAAATTGCCATCGGTGAAATGGAAAAATACGGCATCCCTGCCAGTATTAGCCTTGCTCAAGGTTTGATTGAAAGCCGGTCAGGCAGCAGCAAACTGGCGATGGAAAACAACAACCACTTTGGTATCAAGTGCTTCTCCCGGAATTGCCGAAAAGGGCATTGTACCAATTTTACTGACGATACACACAAGGATTTTTTCCGAAAATTTCAGAACCCCTGGGAAAGTTGGCGTGAACACAGCAAACTCCTTGCTACAGGCCGATATAAAAAACTGAAGAAATATGGTCGCGACTACCGCCAGTGGGCTTATGGTTTGAAATCCGTAGGTTATGCTACCGACCGTACCTATGCGGAAAAACTGATTGGAATAATCGAACGGTATGGTTTGCACAAGTACGACAGGTAGTTAGAGGTGAGAGGTGAGAAGTGAGAGGTGTGAGTGGGTTGTGTGTGCCTTTTCTTTTTTCCACCTATCTTGAAGGTCGCGTCACAATATCCGAACTCTCACCTCTCACCTCTCACTTCTCACTTCTCACCCCTGTACATACACCACAAACTTCTCATCAAAAAACGGTTCCCTAAAAAACTCCCGAATTGGAAAAACCTCCGTATAGTTCTCTGCTTTGCCAGGCAATGCCTTGATTTCCGTTCGAATATCCCCCCCTTTCAAGGCGATGAGTCCGTTGGGGTAACTATGGATATGTTTCTTTTTAATCAGACGTTGTCCCCATTGCATCAATTGATCAAGGGGCGCAACAGCGCGCGTGACAACGAAGTCAAATCCCAGGTTCATACGAAGGTCCTCCACACGGCTGTGCAGGGCCTTCACATTTTGAAGCCCCAGCGCTTCCGCAACGGCCTGAACAACCCTGATTTTTTTGCCGGTGCCATCGACGAGGGTGAATTGCGTTTCTGGAAAAAAAATAGCCAGAGGTATACCCGGGAACCCGCCCCCCGTACCGAGGTCAAGAATTTGAGCACCAGGTTTAAAAGAAAACATGCGGGCAATCGCAAGTGAATGCAATACATGTCGTTCCTGCAAGTTGTCGATATCCAACCGCGAAATCACATTAATCTTGCTGTTCCACTCTGTGTAAAGAGCAGTAAGTTGCTCATATTGAGCATGTTGTTCGGGGGTCAGCCCGGGAAAATACTTGCTGATCAAATCGTCCATCGCACTAGTTGTTGAGTTGCTGGAGCATTTTTTCTGCCTGCTGTCGGCGCTCGGGGATTTCAGTATTGGAAATGACCCGTTCGACAGCACGAACAGCCTTATCGTGTACCAGCGGATTTTTGATGGCCATTTTTACAAAAGCAAGCGCCTGATACCAGTAAATGTCTTCGCCATACCTGGAAAGATCTTCGATGTTGGAGAGGCACTCGATGGTCAGGCCAGGTTCGTCAATTTGCAATCCAATAATAGCCAAATAAAAATAAGCGTCGGAATGGCAAACGGTGCTGGTATCATCGAGCACCAGGGCCAGTTCGGATGCAGCCGATCGATAGTTGTGCTCACGGTAGGCTGCATCGGCCGATCGGAACGCATCTTCGCAAAGTGTTGTACGAATACCCAAAGAATCGTTGTCGGGACTTTGTTCACGGCGTCGGGCCAGGTCGCTAATGAGGCTTTCCGGTGCAGAAAAATTATCCTGGTAAACTTCACGCGGCGTTTTGGGGCGCATAATCCATTGCAATGCGATGGCGATAACCGTGACAATACCCATGACAATGAACGCATTGCGCCAGAAATGACTGGTTTCGGGTGGCGTATCTGCCGCCTTCGCGCGTTCCTGTTCTATTTGTTGGGTGCGATCCCAAACGGCAATAAAATCCTTGTTGGTCAGGGCATCCACTGCCCAGGAAGGCAACACGCCCTCCCAATATGCCTGATAGTCGTGCAACAGATTCTTATATGCGGTCAGTGCCGGCCCGTAACCTTCCTCGATTGCTGCGGCTTCACTTGCAATACGACGCTCTGCAAGGGGCATTGCTGCATCATCGGCCAGTTCCTGAATGCGGTAACCATATTCTTTTGAAAGCCTGAAAAACTGACGCCGCGCCCAGATACTATGACGTATTTTCCGAAAGTCGGACCAATCAGGTAGAGGGGTGGCGGAAGTCGTATCCGGGGTAGGTTCTGAAACGGGTATCCCTTTTCGCTCGGCTTGCCAATCGTGATAGTGTGCCACAGCGAGTGCTTCCAGATATTTTTCCAAAGAAATATCTGCCGGGACATGCCCTGATTGCAGCAGTTGAACCAGGTGAATAACGGCAACTCTGTAAAATACGGCGCCATCGGCAGAGGTGGCCTCTCCACTCGCAACGGTGTTGGCTACCTGTCGTTGATAGGCAAGGTACGTCGACTTGAATTCAGGGGAGTCTGGCGACCGCAGGGCATCCCAGGGCGTTGAAAGAGGAATATTTTCTTCAGAATCGGAAATCATATTGCCGGATTTGGGTGCATCGGAAAGCATCACTTTCCCTGCAAAAAAAGCAAAGGTAGGGCGATGTGGGACGAAAACAAAAAGAGCCAGGACATTGCTGCCCCGGCTCCATGAAAACACCTAAAACCCTATTAACTAACCTTATGGAGACAACCTTGAAAACTGTTTAACAAAAGGATCGTTTTCTTAACTGATCGCAATTGTTTTGACAATGGTTGTCGCTTCTTCTTTTTTGGGCAGTGTCACTTGTAACACGCCATTTTTATAAACAGCCGAAACCGCTTCCTGGTTTACGGTAGCCGGAATTTTAAAAGACCGCTTGAAAGCATCGAAGCGGAATTCCCGGCGGGTATACCGCTCGCTGGTTTCTTCCTGTTTGTTTTCCCGTTGCGCGCTCACCGTCAGGTACTCGTTTTCAACGTTGAGGGAAAAATTTTGTTTTTCAAAACCCGGGGCGGCAAATTCCAGTTCGAAAGCGTTGGCCGTTTCCAGGATATTTACTGCAGGTTGATTCAGCAAACCGTCCGAACCGAGGAAATCACCGATAGGCCGGTTGA
>JAEUUT010000057.1 GCA_016787415.1 Saprospiraceae bacterium
TTGGCATCCATCACCCCGATTATCGAGCCCCCAGGGCCATAGTTGGCGTCCCCGCCAACTATAAAAGGTGGAATGAGTAGTCACAAAAATAGATGTAGGTAAATTCTGAAGGTACCTTATAAGTAACGTCCCTGCCAACAATGGTTGTTAATGATGATACATATAGGAAGCGAACGATGCTTCAAATATAGTAATTGGGCACTCATTCCACCGTTTATAGTTGGCGAGGACGCCAACTATGGCCCTGGGGGCTCGATAATCGAGGTGACGGACGCCAATAACGGCCGAAAAAAAACCTGTCAAAACAAGCGCAACAAGAGTAATCAGCAAAAAGACAAAGATTACAAGGTCGAACATCCCGGGTAGGTATTCCCATGCATATCGAGCATTCCAAACCAGGGTATAGGCGAAAATTGTTATTAAAATAAATGACTATCCGGATATTGTACCCCAGCCAGGATGACACGCTGCTCCTGGCTGGGGTACAATATCCGGATAGTCATTTTAAAATATTCTTCTGCCCTGATTTCATGGGTTCATTTTTTTCGTAGTAGTCATCACTTCCGCAAACTCGGCTCAATCGCATACGCCTTCTCAAACCACTCCACCGACTTCTCCGGCTGGCCCATATCCTTGTACGCCGAGCCGATGTAAAACAGCAAGGTTGCGTTGTTGGGCTCGTATTTCAGCCCTTCCTGCCATTGTTCGATGGCCGCCGGGAAGTTCTTTTTCATAGCCAGCACGGCGCCGAGGTTGCGGCGCGCATCGATGAAGCGCGGGTCGTATTGAATCGATTTTCTATACACCTCTTCGGCTTTTTCCAGTTGGCCGCGCATGAAATAGATAAAGCCCATATTCGACAGCACTTTGGCGTCGTTGGGACGGTATTTGATGGCTACCTGGTAGTCCGCGAAGGCTTTGTCGTACTGACGGAGGCGGAAATAGGCCAGGCCGCGGCTGCCGTAGGCATCGTGGTATTCCGGGTACAGTTCGATGGTGCGGGTGTAGGCGGCCACGCCTTTTTCCACCTGAACGCTGTCTTTGAGTTCACCCGTTTTTTCATCGAGGCCATTTTTGGTTACTTCGAGGGCATTGTGGTAGTTGAGTTTGGCGCAATTGGGTGAAGTGGGCACATCGGCAGCGTACAGCGAAGCGCTGTCGTACCAGGCGCCGTTGCGGAACACCGTTTTCAGGCTGTAAGCCATTATCAGAAAACCAGCCAGTCCCCACACCAGCGTGCCTTTGTTGTCGGGGTTCCAGATTTGATTCAGGTCATTGATTTTGAATATTTTACAAATAGCCCACGCCAGCGCAAACGCAAAGCCCAGCGAAGGAATGTACTGCAAGCGTTCGCCGTAGGAAGTACCGATCAGCACCAGCACATTGCTGAACAGCGAAAACGCAATGAGGTAAAAAAGAATGGCGAACGACAGGAAGTGTTTTTTGCCCAGGTTCATCAGCGCCCAAATGAACATACTTGCATACACCACAAACCCTGCAATGGCTTTCCATTCGCTCCAGCCCACGGGCTGCACCTGCGGATACCCCATGTCGCACACCAGC
>JAEUUT010000100.1 GCA_016787415.1 Saprospiraceae bacterium
GTCCAAATGGGCAACCTCACCCGCCTCGAACTCGACAAAACCGGCGTGTACGAGGTGCTCGACAAATACGATGTGGAATACCTGATTGAAAAGGAAGGCCTGAAACCCGACAACTGCTACGGCAAAATTTGCCTAGTGGAAACGGGCAAAAAACTCCGCGCCGATAAAATGCTCACCGGCTCGGTCGAACTGCTTGGAGAGCGCGTAGTTGTTTCGTTCCGACTCATCGACATCGGTACCGAATCCGTGGAAAAAAGCCAGGTGATGGAGTTTCTCAACCTCCGTCCGCAGGTGCAGTTGATGATCGAACTCACGCTCCGCCAGATGCTCGGCCTGCCCAACGACCCCAATCTCGTCAACAAACTCACCAAAGCCGACGATTACGAAAGCGCCTTGAACCTGCCCGATGTAGCCAAACTCAACCTGTCGGGCCCACGCATGGGCATGACGGTTTTCACCGGCGATATTGTGCGCAGGCTGGAAGATTCCGAGCGCAACGGCGGACTGAACGTGCGGCCAATTATGTTCCAGTTTGGGTATCAATTTGAAACGACGTACCTGAATCAGGGCGGTTTGCAGGCTTTGTTCGAATTTATCCCCATCATCACTGGGCTCGACCAGGGCCAGGTGTTGCCCAGCCTGAGTATCCTGCACGGGGTGCGCAGCAACAAAAACGGTTTTGAATTCGCATTCGGCCCCATTTTGTATGTCAATAAGGAGACGGACGGATTTTACAACAACGGCGACTGGACGCGCCTGGTGGACTGGGAAAGGGCCAACCCGGATACGCCGACGCCGGGCGAAGTGTCTCGCAAATTGGACTCCCGGGGCGAGCCGCGCCTGACCTCTTCTTTTGTGTTTGCGTTCGGTAAATCGTTCAAATCCGGGAAGATGAACATCCCGATCAATGCGTTTTTTATTCCGAATAAATCGGGGCACCGGTTCGGATTGTCAGTCGGGTTTAACGGGCGGGGATAATTGGGGTGTATTTCCCGTAGAGTAATTTCCCGCAGAACTCGCAGATTTAACCGCAGAACTCGCAGAACGTAGAGTACACATTATTACTTCAATGTCCGGAAAAATAGGTGTACTCTACGTTCTGCGAGTTCTGCGGGTAAATCTGCGAGTTCTGCGGGAAACTACTCTACGGCGAATAACGCTACAAGCCCCCCCCCCCGCCATCACCGTACTTCAATAATCACAAAACCCGCCTCGAAAGGATCCAGATTTTCTTGCAAAGCCTCCAAAAACGCATCGCCATATTTGAGCAAATAGGGCAGGAAATTGTCGGTACGCTCCTGCAAGCCATTGCCTGGAAACAATTTTTCTTTAAGCGCCCGCATCTGATTGAGCGTCACTTCGTGCTTTTGTTTTTCGGCACGCAGCAGACGGCCCTGCCATTGTTCGAATGCGGCCACCGATTTGGTTTCATCGGCGCGCACCGCTTTTTCAAGCGTCGGGTCGATGGCGACGGCTTTGGCAGCAATCTGGTCGAAAATGGTCTTTAAATCCGCAATTTCCTTATCCAGACTGACTTCTCCGGAAGCGTTGGCAGCGATGTATTCGCGTACCAGGGCTTCCGTATCCTGGAAAAACTGCTGGGGCGTAAACCCGAATTTTGTCAGTTTTTTTTGCGCGTCCTGATCCAGCCAAAGCACCGAATTGCGGCGCACCAGCATAGGAAATGCGATACCAAAATGCTCGAACAGGGAGCGTCGTTCGAGCCAGTAGGCCAGTTCGCCGCCGCCGCCCACATAGGCCAGATTGGGCAGGATGGTTTCCTGATATAGCGGCCGCAGTACCACATTCGGGCTGAATCGCTCGGGATGCAGGTCGAGTTCGGCCATGATTTCGGCTTCCGAAAAACCCAGGTTGGTTTGCAGCACACGGTACATGCCGTCTTCCAGCACAATGCGCTGGCGCATGCCGGGTTTCAGGTAAAACAGGTTGATTTCGCGTGGCGCGGCCTGCG
>JAEUUT010000140.1 GCA_016787415.1 Saprospiraceae bacterium
GAGCACGTGATCGGCAAGGAAGTGGAAGAGGCCCTGCTGCCGGTGGCCAACGCTGCGGGGATTCGCATTGTAGAATTTACCGTAGCGCCGCAAGTAACGCCCCCTGAAGGCGGCCTGCCTTACCACGAATGGTGGATCGAATTTGACAACCCGCCCGCCGATTTGCCTGCTTTTGAACTGGCGGTGGATGCGGCGATGCGCCAGCAAAATATCTACTACGACGACCTCATTACAGGAAATATCCTGCGCACCCTGCGCATCCGGCCGCTTCGGCGCGATGCTTTCCGGGAATACATGAAATCGCAAGGGAAACTCGGCGGCCAAAACAAGGTGCCGAGGCTTTCCAATGACCGGAAAATCGCGGATTGGCTGGAAAACTGGAACAAATAATCAATTATGAATAAAATAATCGCCCTCCTGCTTTTTTGCTCTTCGGGTTTGCTTGCACAGCAGGCGCCCGTATTCGTAGCCGATCAGACCTTCCGGCTCGACGGTACCAGCGAGTACGTGTATGCCTTTGCAGAAGGCGATCAGGTAGATTTGTACGTGCAGGAACTGAGCGGGCGAAAAATTCGGTCTGTGGAGTTTTTGCAGCATCCGGATTATCCACTGTTTCGCGCTTATGACCTCGATTCGGTGCTCAAAAAGACGATTCTGATTCCGCAAACCGGCATTTACCTGCTGCGTTTTGAAGAGGTAGGTATCAACCGTAAAATCTGCCGTTTTACCGTACACCGCACGCCTGCAAGCGCGGAGTCGGCGCGCCTCAACACCCGCGTAGGCTGGGATATTCACGAATTTCCGCAATTCAGGGCCGGAAAACGCAGCATACAGACAGGCAAAAGAACCGAACTGTTGTCGCTCGGCGGCCAGGTGACCGTTGCGGCCAGCAAGTTTTACACCAAAAAGCCGGTGAATGCCTACCAGTTTACCCTGCCGCCCAATACTGTGCAATGGGCATACCGCATAGCCGTAGGACAGGCCGTGGCCGATGCCCGCCGACAGGATGCCGACAAACTGAAATCAGCGCTGCAATCCGGCGCGGTGAAAATCATGGGCGTTCAGCCCGAAACGGCCCTGGCTGCTTTCGCGCTCGGCATGGCCATCGACATGACGGTTTCTACCAGCGGCGAAGATGTGGAATATGCGCTGGTGGACTGGGACAACTGGCAGCAATTTGCCAAATACAAGGAATATCAGGCCTTTATCAATCAGGGCGGCATCAGCGTAGATGCCCAGCGCCGCTACTCGCCATTGCAGGGTACGTACTTTTTTGCCCTGAAAAGCAACAATTGGGTAGACGACATCAACGTCACCATCGACATCGAGGCGGTGACGGAAGTGCCGGTGTACGGAACGGAAATTTATCTGGAACCTGTGCGGCCCTGAGGGTTTGAACAGGATTTTAAAAGATGAGAAGGATGTAATTTCCATGAATAAAACCTGAATTTTTCTTCTTTCATTTTTTGCGCGGCGAATACTGTTTAAAAAATATATCTTCGCACAAAACATCCACTACGCTTCACCTTAATCCTTCATTTCTATGTCTCTCCAGTCGAACCCGCAACTCGAACTTGCTTTCGATTACGTGCGCCACACGCGCAAAAATATTTTCCTGACCGGCAAGGCAGGCACGGGTAAAACCACTTTTCTGCAACGCATTAAACAGGACACCCCAAAACGCATGGTCGTGGTAGCGCCCACGGGCGTAGCCGCTATCAATGCCGGTGGGATGACCATTCACTCCTTTTTTCAGTTGCCTTTCGGGCCGTTTTTGCCAGGAAGCAGTTCCTTCGACCCATCGCGCATGCGGCGTTTTTCGGGCGAAAAAATCCGCCTGATTCAAAGCATCGACCTGCTGGTGATTGATGAAATCAGTATGGTGCGCGCCGATGTGCTCGATGGCATCGACGACGTGTTGCGTCGTTTCCGCGACCGCTCCAAACCATTTGGCGGCGTGCAATTGCTCATGATCGGCGACCTGCACCAGTTGCCGCCCGTGGTGAAAGACGAGGAGTGGAACCTCCTGCGCGAACATTACCAAACCATGTATTTCTTCGGGAGCCATGCGCTGCGCAACACCGATCCCGTATCAATTGAATTGAAACACATTTACCGGCAGTCGGATACGGCGTTTATCGACCTGCTCAACCGCGTGCGCGACAACCGTATGGATGCAGACGTGCTGGAAGCGCTGAACAAACGATACGTAGCCAATTTTCAGCCTCCTTCCGACCAGCCGTACATTACCCTCACGGCGCACAACAACTCCGCGCAGGCCATCAATGCCGAAAAACTGGCGCAAATAAATGCGCCGCTTCAGACATTCAAAGCCAAAGTGGAAGGCGATTTTCCTGCCTTTTCTTACCCGACAGATGAGGTGTTTGAATGCAAACAGGACGCGCAGGTGATGTTTGTGAAAAACGATATTTCGCGTGAAAAACGCTATTACAACGGCAAAATCGGTCAAATTACCCGTTTCGGCGAAAACACCATTTTTGTGCGATGCCCCGGCGAAACGCAGGACATCGAGGTGACGCCCGCCGAATGGACCAATGTGAAATACACCCTCAACGAACAAACCAAGGAGGTGGCCGAAGAACAACTCGGTACTTTTACGCAATACCCGCTCAAACTTGCCTGGGCCATTACCATCCACAAAAGCCAGGGACTTACTTTCGAGCGCGCCATCATCGACGCGCAGGCGGCCTTCGCGCACGGGCAGGTGTATGTGGCCCTCAGCCGCTGCAAAAGCCTGGAAGGCATCGTGCTGCGTTCCCGGATCGTGTCGTCCAGCGTTCGCACCGATTATGTGGTTCAAAATTATACCGAAGAAGCCGAGCGCAACAGCCCAGACGAGCAGCACCTGCACCAATCGAAAGCCGATTTCCAACAATCGCTCCTGCTCGAACTGTTTGATTTCGGTAAAATAAAACGGCGTTTTACGCAACTCAACCGGCTCATGTACGAGCACGACAATACCCTGCACCCGGAAGCCTGGCAACAATTAAAAGCCATTGAAGCACAGATGCAGGAACAGGTGTTTGCCATGGCCGAGCGATTTATTCCGCAAATTCAGTATTATTTCTCGCAGGAATGGCTACCGGAAGAAAATTCCCAATTGCAGCAGCGAATGGAAAAGGCGGGCGCGTATTTTGAGGAAAAAATAGGTAAAAACCTGCTGCCTACCCTTCAAAATATCCAGGTACTGACAGACAATAAAAGCGTAAAAAAGGTGGTACAGGAAGCATTGGAAGAACTGCAAAAGGATGTTTTTTCCAAAAACGCCTGTTTCGCCAAATTGCAAAACGGTTTTTCTGCCACACAATACCTCCGTTCACTTGCCGAT
>JAEUUT010000154.1 GCA_016787415.1 Saprospiraceae bacterium
CACGATCTGCGCAAAGATCATCAGTAATGGGTGTTCCTGCATTTGGTAGAGGTAGGATGGTGGATTATAATGTTTGTTTTCTGAGGTGTCGTGAACTGGTTTTGAGCGTTGGGAGCGCTTTAAGCGCATCCAACGCGCTTACAACCCAATATACCGCACAAAAAACAGTACGCCCCCCTGCAAACCGTACCGGTAAATTACGGGTCCCGCTTGCTGGCGGGCGGAATGTTTTTTGTGCGGGATATTGGCGTTTAAGAGCGTTGGCTGCGATTAAAGCGCTGCCAACGCTCAAAACCAGTTCACGACACCTCAGAAAACAAACATTATAATCCACCATCCTACCTCTACCAAATGCAGGAACACCCATTACTGATGATCTTTGCGCAGATCGTGGGCGATTTTTTCTACCACCAACTGCCCGGCGCTCCGATGCGCGAAACCCTCTTGCGTCGCATTGCCCAGGCACTTGTGCAGGGCCAGTCGCCCGACTCCATTCGCGAGTATTTCCAGTTTGAAAAAATGACGCATTTCAGTACGCAGTACCTCGATGAGGAAGACCGCGATATGCTGAATCGTATCCTGGGCGAGGAACAGGCTGCGCTGGCGCCAGGTCAGCAGCAACTACGCGTTTTTTTACGTGAAATGCCACTGCGCGCCGTGTATTTGCGCAGCAGTATTCCTGCCTGGGCGCGTGCCGCCGCACTGACGGATAGCGTAGGCCCCTTGCTCAACCGCGACGGACGGCGTTTCTGGCTCGATGTGTATGCGTCTGTTACGCAGGTACGCGCTATCGGGTTTATCAATACCAACCGCCCTGTAGTTATTTTGGGGCCCGACGAGCCGCTGGTTGTAAATGGTGCGCAGGTAGGGGCCGTTTCCATAGGTAGAGGCACCATTTGGGTGCAGGCCCGGCAGTTTGTAGCCAATGTGGATGAAAAATTGTATTGTCCGCTTCTCGTAGAATCTGCGGAGGTGTCCTTTCAAAATGGTACGGCACAAAATTCGCACGGACAACTCGTTATGCGGGGCGCTGTGCGGGCTGTTTTGAGCGTTCGCCTTCGCACACAGGAAGGAATTCGCCCGGAAGATGTACCGCATGGCGCTGATGCCTGGAATGGGCAGTTCAGGATGCCGGAAGGTTTTGAAATGCAGATTCAACCCGCTACCGGGAACCTGACAGCCGTGGCAGACGCCGGGTGGACACTTTACGGAGAAGAGAAAAGTTTCACCTGGGCCCAGACACCTCCTGTCTACAACTACCTGTTTAGTGCCGTTTCTATACCCATGACCGCTGATAACACGGAATTGAACGTGTTGCAGGCTTCGTCACCAGTGTTTTACCCTTCGGGTTCTACCAAGGTAGATGAATCGGATTGGCTGTTGCCGGCTGCCGAAATTGTGAACCTGCTCCCCGCCGAAGGTGCAGGGATGTTGTCTGTAAGGACGCAAAAAGGCCTGATTTCCTCCACTACAGGCGTGCTCGACGCCAATCGGGCCAATTCGGCTGCTCTTCAAATCAACCGCTGCTGGATTACCGCAATGCCCGGGCAAATCCAGGTCATAGCCCTGGAAACCACCACCGAACAGGCCCGGCAGACGTTTTACACCTGGATGGACAAAGATGCGCGCTGGAACGAACTACACTTGCATTACCCCGGCACTTTCCCGTTCATTTACCAATCCAATGCGGCAGGGACGGAGGCTATTATTTCCATTGCCAATTGTTCCGGCAAATTAGACCGCCCGCTTGGTGTAGATCAACAACCGTTTCCGCTGGAAACAACAACATCCTTGTATTTGCGGCAGTTTGGCCCGCTGCAAGACTACCTCGTGCTGTACGATGAGAACGTGATTCGCGACAATGCGGCGCCTGTAAACGGTATGGATGTCGGCGCCGACCAGTTGTCGTTCCAAAGCCGGGCGTTGGCACTGAACAATGCGTTGCTCACCGTTTCGCCGGTCAATTCCTTTTTGCTGAGTGGTGAAATGCCCCCGCAAGCCGATTATTTCACAGAAGCCAGCCTCTTGTACGGTTTCGCGCTGGTGGGCTACATGCCTATACTGCCCGACCCGTATGCCGCCAACAAAGGTTTGTTCAAATGGATGCACCACGAACTCGAAGGGCAGGAAGGCGTTTATCGGCTCAGTCAGGTGCAGCGCCTGCTGGTAGGAACCATGCATTGGCAAAGCAGTGTGGCGCCTGAAACCCGTTTCATTTTCGGCGATCAGGTGGCCAATGAAGCCAATATGTTTATCCATCTCAACCCGATGCTTGATCTGCAACGGGCACTGAGCGAAGAAAACAGCAACAGAACCAACCGCGCCGCCAAACGAAGCGCCCGTTTTTCCCAGCATTCGGGCCTCGCTGCAGGCCGCAACGACAACTACTGGCCTGAAGAATACGACATCAATATCCGGGTCAACGATCAATATCGAAACTACCATTTTTTTAGCCTGCTCGATGTGAGTACGGCGGCCGACTGGATGGGCGTCAACCTGGGTTATCTCGACGAGGAATTCATTTTTGAACAGCGTTTTTCAGTCGAAACGCCTCAAAATCCATTGTCGGCCGATGGCATGGATGTGGTGGCAAGCGGCAAACTGGTACGGCTTTTTACCACGCCCCAGATCAGTTGGGAGCCTGTGCTCAACACGGCGCCGGCCACTAATTTTGCCAATGACGCGCCCGAAGGGCTGCTGCTTTTCAAAGACGACGGCCCTCCTTCCCTGATCGGGAACACCGGCCAGGCGCCTGTGCCCATTGCGCCATTGCCACTGGCACAGTACCTGGAACAGGGCTATCGCGACAAGGATTTCAAAGCCTGGAGTTTCTTTACCCTACCCTATGGCATGCTGGGTATTGCACGCTACAACCAGGAATTGACCATTGGCAACAGCCCGCCATCGGAAGGTGCGCGCATCGACATTGTCCGCGAAAGTTTTGGAAATGATATAGAAACCGGGCTTCAGATCAGCACACAAGGCTATTATTCCGACTCTCAGAAAAACCGGAATTTTGAAGGGATGACATACCAGTTGTACAACCTGTACAACCCGATGGGGCAGGCACTCGACCGAAGCATCCTGAGCAAGACCGTTACGGATATATTTAACAACGAATTTGGGCCCGATTCCGGCAAACTGCGCCAGCGCGGCGTACCTGTCGAACGCTACGACTTCAGCGGCTACGGCGCCAACCTGTTCAGCCACTGGCTCAATGACAGCGCCCGCATCGCCGAAACCTCGCAGGCCAAGTTCGACGTATGGCGCGGCCGCACCGCACATGAGGTGATTCAGGTACGCAGCATCCTCTATCCCTGGGGTATCCGCGTGGTGCGTACCATTACCCTGTTCCGCAACAGCGCGGGCCTGGTGTACCGCATCGACAGCGGCTGGCGCGCCGAAAGCGATGGCGTGTACGATTTTAGCACAGTTGTCATCGACAAATCCCAAATTAAACGCGATGAATCCCCCGGTTACGCTTTCCACTCGGGCATCGTAAAAGGTGTATTTAACGTGCGCAACATCGTGGAAAGCGAAGACATTGCGCCTTTTGAGAAAAAATGGACCAAAACCTATGGTTACTACATCGATGAAAATGACGGATTGGCCATTCCGGTCGGCCCAGGTTATCCGCTTGATGTGAACCTGACGGCTGTGTATTTCGATGCCGACGTGGAAATAGAGGGCATCATCCAGGGCGGTACCAATGGACGTACGCCTTCCAAACGAATGCTGGGTTACCTCCAAGTACAGCCACGCGGCGTTCCTATTTCGGCGGAAATGTTCCGTGACCTGCTGCTGCTGCAAAACGGACTCGGCGGCCCCGTCGATTGTGTGATCGATATTGCGGGCAGCAAGCAACAGATGCGCCTCAGCCGGGTGGAAATACAACCCTCCGTAGATGGCGGCCAAATAGTGTTTGTCACGGCTGCCAAAGGCACACCCGTTTTGCCCAAAGACGGCAGTTGGAGTGTTGTCATGCACAAAAAAGCGAGTAAGGAAGTGCTGCCGATCAGTGATTCGGTGGTACCAATAATCCGCCGCGGCCTGCACAATATCCCGAACAACAACCCGCTGGAACTCGCTAGTCCAGCCGATTTGTTCACACCCGTTTTTGAAGACCGTGCTACACAATTTGCTTTTTTGCAAAATACCGACACGCAAAAGGTGCTGTTCAGAAACCCCCGATTTGAAAACGGGGTGCAGCAATTGCTCAGTTCGAGCCCCGATCTGGCCGACGCCTATCGGCTCCTGAACAGCAAGGGCATTTTCCCGAAATTGGACAACCTGCCGCAACTCAACCTGACGGATTTCAACCTGAATATCATCGATCAGGGCTACCAGTTGCTTAACAAGTTCGACCCTGAACAGATACTCCAACAGGATTTGCCCGAAGACAAGGTATATTTCATCAATGAAAAAGAGGTGAAAGTCTACGCCGAATATGTCAAAAAGGATATTCATGACAACAAATTAGGCAAAGGCACAGTCAACTTCGGTCTCGACAGCGCTCTGGGCGCCTGGGCCAACAAGATGAACGACATCAGCGTGGTCGTCGACCTGCTCGATATGGAACGCTTGTTCCTCATTCGGGGAAAATTTGATACGGAAAAAGGGAAACCACCGGCTTTCACCGGCCCTACACTCGAATTTGGCCGCGACCTGCAACCCATTGTCGACATACTCCAGGTATTACAATCGATTGGCGACGGCAACTATGGCGATGCGCTCAACAAAGGGCTGAAAATTGCCATGAGCAACAGCCCCAACAACTGGGAATACAAGTTTCAGGCCGACAAGGAAATCCCTGTTCTGCGCTTCCCGCCCGGTATTGCAGGTCCGGCCGTGCCGCTGCGGCTGGAAGCCTACATGAAACTGGGCTGTTATTTCAACGTAGGCATGCCCTTGCCACCCGGCAGCGGAATGCCCATGCCCAGCGGTGGCGCATTTATTGAATTTGGCGCCAAACTCAGCGTCATGTGCCTGTCGGTGGCCGCCGCTACGGTGTATGCCGTAGGCACCTGCAACCTGCGCATTAGTGCAGACACGGTACGCGGGCCGGGGCTTTGGATGAAAATGGGCTTCGGCGTCGAACTCATGGT
>JAEUUT010000216.1 GCA_016787415.1 Saprospiraceae bacterium
GGACTGCCATTCCCAGCGGGCGCTTTTCAGGTCGCAAGCATAGGAATCTACGCCGCTGTGGGTTTTACAGAACGGGAAAAACGCATCGTATTGGGGAAGCAGGTTGGCCACTTCCTGCATGCGATCCAGGTTGAGCAGCCGATGTTGCGGGTAAAACCAGGCCGTTTGGGTACGAAAAGGGTCTTTTCGAAGCGAAATATAGTAAATATAACTGCGTTCGAAGGCATCGTAGCGCGCATGCGCTTCGGGGTGCATGGGTTGTGCACTGTACACGGCAATATCGTCGGGCAGCAGGCTGTTGAGCCCCACTAGAAAACGCTCTGGTAGCGTGCCTGCCGCATCGAAATGCGCTACGTAGTACCGGGCATGCACGCCTGCATCGGTTCTGCCGCAGCCGGTAATTTCTATGGGCTGCTGCAAAATAGTGCGGCAGGCTTGCTCCAGCGTCTCTTGCACAGAGGGCGCGTCGGGCTGAATTTGCCAGCCATTGTAACGAGCGCCATTGTAGGCAAGTGTGAGGAAATAACGCATGGAAGCGGATGCAGAATACAGGGTGAAATCAGGGAGCGACTACATGACGGCGCACAAACACCTCACACGCTTCGTCTAGCATTTGAAATACCTCTTCAAATCCATTGTCATCGTAATATGGGTCGGGCACCGAACGCCGCTGGCCCGGATGCGTCAGTTCCCGAATCAGTATCACCTTGTCTCTGTGTGCTTCTTGCGAGGCCAGGCGCTGCACATCGGCGAGGTTGTTGGTGTCCATAACAAAGATATGGTCGAACTGCTCAAAATCGCTGTGGCGAAATTGGCGGGCGCGCTGGTCGGTGATGTCGATTCCTTTTTCGCGGGCAATAGCAATCGAACGGCGGTCGGGCAACTCGCCCGAATGCCAGGAGCCTGTACCAGCACTGTCGACCTGCCAGTCGAGGCCGTACGAAGCGGCCTTGTGTTTCATAATGCCTTCTGCCAGCGGACTTCGGCAGATATTGCCGAGGCAGACCATGAGGAGTTTCATGATAAAGGGTTGATGAGGGGTGGGAAGAATCAGGATTTTAGAGATTGAAAGGATTAGAAGGATTCCTTATGTGACGTCGATATTATTCCTGTTGATTTTATTTGATGGGATATCCCAAGAGGTTTAAATAACCTTTTTCAAATCAATTTTTTTAATTTAAACATCTCGTGTCGGGAATCTTTCTAATCCGTTAAATCCCTAAAATCCTGATTCATCAACCCTTTTTCAAAAAATCTTGCTAAATTTCAACAGAAACGCACCCGTCAACTGGCCGCCGCGGCCGATGCGGTCGGGGCCAGTGGTAGTGCCGTCGGAATTTACTTTTACCTCATAAATACCGTCTTGGTTCACGTCTTTTTGCACCAGCACATCGTTGTCGTAGAAATATTCGCCGAGCAGATCAAGCGACAATCCTTTGAAAATCATGATGCTGAAGTTGTTGGTAAACAGCACATCCACATTTTCCGGATGGTCGAGGTAATTGGAGAACAGGCGCAAGCCAGTGGTAACAGAGAGGCGATCCTTGTAGTATTTATTGTTGTAAGAAGCCTTGAATTCGGAACCCAGGCCGAAAAACGATTTTTTGTAGGACGTAATGCTGCCGTCGGCGGCGCGCGTCACTTCATTGCCGTGGATACCCCGGGCAGCGATGGAGTCGTCGGCTACATAAATCGTCTGGATACCGCAGGGCGAATAAAAGAGCGACAGGTGTGCATTGGGCTTGTAGTCGATACCTGGAGAGAAGGTAATCTGAATTGGCGCAAAGAACTTGGCTACCACTTTGTCGTTCGCATCGATCGGGCTCAGGTAGTTACTGGCATAGGTTTTCAGCAGCAGCGTTTGAGCGAACACATCGGCAGCGATGTACCATTTATCGCTACCCAGTTTGTATCCGTAGCGGGAGGTCAGGCGCAGAATATCGAGGTTTTTCTGAAAACCTGTTTTTTGCGTCGGGCTGGTTTTGCCCAGGCGCTGGGTCGACAATTGCAGGGAAATGCCGTTGTTCCAGAAAACCTTGTCGGCCTTGTAGTTGGCGAAAAAAGTGCCCAGTCCGCCGAGGCCAAAACGGTTGCCGCCGGCGCCCACTTTCGGGTTCAGGAAGCCCATGCCGGCCATATCGAGGCCAAGGCCGCCGCCTTTGTTCCAGCCCATGGAGTCTTTTTTAGCCATGGTATTGATTTCTTTGAGGCGGTCGTCGCCGGCCTGGGCCGACAGATTGGAACAAACAAGCAGAACGAGTAGAACAGGGTAAATAAAAACTCTCATGACGAAAAGAATGGTTAATGATTGGTGCAAAGCGTGGGAAAGAACGGAAAAACGCGCCTATCCTCCCGGTTCGAGCAGGTCTTCCTCCTGGCCGTCGGGGTAAAAAACTTCCACTTTTTCGGTGGTCAGTTTGTGCAGTGGAATGATGATAGCGCGCTCGGGCGTTTGCAGGATCATCGAAGTGGAATCGATCATCACCACCTTGCCGCGTACGCCGATGATACGCACATCGTCGCCCACCCGTATCTTGTTTTTATTGTAATAAGCCGCCAGGTAATTGGCTACCAGATCGCGCGAGGCAAAACCGTAGCCGAAAGCGAACGCCAGCGCACCCGCGCCGATGATAACGGTCAGGTTGGAGGCGATGAATCCGGTGGCAATTTTGGCCTGCGACAGCGCGCTGACCGCCACCGTAATAAACAGAAAATAAAAAATGCCGGTTGCAATCATTTTGGCCGAGGAAATCCCCATCGATTGCAGGGCCGTAAGGGCGATGTTGCGCACAATATCGGCCAGGAACAGCCCCAGCAGAAACAATACGAACGCCGAAAACAAGGCAGGCAGGTAGTTGATCAGGTCGCGCACCATATCTGTGATAGCCGGAATACCCAGCATATCAGTAGCAAAAATGATGAAACCGAGCATGAGTACGTAGTACACCATCTGTGCCACCACGCCCGAAATTTCGATGCGCATACCCGAGCGTTGCACGATGTCGATATCGTTCAGTTGCTCGCCCATGCGGTCGATGCCGATACCGGACAGCACCTTTTTGATCACCTTTCGGGCTGTAACGGCTATCAGGCGGCCAATGAGCAGGATAATCAGCGCCAGGGCAATCTTTGGGATGGCAGCGGAAAAACGCTGGATCAGGTCATTGAATACCCCTTGTTTCAGTTCGTCTAAAAAGCCCATATCAATTGTAAAAAGGAAGATTGTTGTTCGTGGAAAGGGTCGTGGGGAGCGTAGTTGGTCAGTATCGCCCGGGCGGTATGCGCCAAAGCGGAATGTCCTCGTCGAAGGGAGTGCCGGGGCCGTTTTGTACGGGCCGGTCGGGCGCTTCGCCACCGATCATCAAGGCTACTGCACCCAGTGCATTGGGCACAAATACTTCGACTACTTTTCCGAATGCGTTGAAGGTGCGGGCCTGCTGGAGCACACGGTCTTCCAGTTCGGGCGGCACGCGTTCAAAATCGGATTGCCATTGTTGAAAGTTATTTTTCATACAAGTGTTTGATTAAAATACCGAGGAGGTTGTTAGAGTCGGCGGTTGGGTTGGGAGTTTTGGTGTTTTGGGATTTTAGTGTTTTGGTGTTTTGGTGTTTTGGAGGGCTTCGCTCTTGGCATCGGAAGTTAAGGGTTTGGCCTGATTTCAAAAGCCAATGCTGGGAGCAACGCACCACCAAAACACCAAAACACTAAAACACTAAAACACCAAAACACTAAAACACCTATTCTATCGGATCGCGTCCATACAATTCATCATAAATCAATTGCGCGCGTTGTTTGGCGCGCATGATCTGCATTTTAATAGCGCTTTCGGTTTTGCCCAGTACATCTCCGATTTCCTTGATCTGCAAATCGTCAATATACTTCATCATCAGAATAGCCTTGTCGCCGGGAGGCAGCCGGTCGATCACTTTTTCCAGGCGCTCCTGTTTCATTTCCAGCAATACACTATCAGGCAATTCCTCGTTGGTCTCTTTGCTTACTTTGCCCACATCTTCGGTAAAAAGAAGGGGCATCTTTTTCTTTTTCCGGATCATATCTATACAATAATTGTATGTGATAGAATACACCCAGGTAGAAAAAGAGGATTGTTCGGTAAATTTGGCAAGATTGAGCAGGACTTTAATAAAAATATCCTGTGTGGCATCCCGGGCCTGTCCTTCATCTGCCAGCATGGAAATACACTTGGCAAACACTTTTCCGGCATACCGTCGATACAGTACTGTAAAATACATCGTGTTCTGATCGCGCAGATACCGCGCAATCAGTTCGCTGTCCGTATAGTCGGTTAATTTCTTGGCAACGACTGGCGTCACTGGGGATGGTTTTTAAAAAAACAAGTTTGACGCCGCAAAGAGACGAAAAAAGCCCCGTATAGGTACTATCATCCCTTATTTTCTTTCAAAACCGTTAATAGGACGTTAAAAACGGATATGCGTCACAGGGGCGCTGGAAATAAAGTTTCCGACACCCGTTTCTTTGCAAAAAATTATGCTGGAAATGCTGAAGTATTTTACACTCACCCTGCTTTGTTTCGCTTGCCTCTCCCCTGTTTCTGCCCAGCAGGAACAACCGGTCGAACCGTACCCCTTCCACGTCACGCTTACGCAGACGGACAGCACAGAAATCGCCTCCGCAAAAGTGCTGACGACCGGCAAACCCACCGTGCTGGCTTTCTGGCTTACTACCTGCATGCCGTGTATGGCCGAGTTCAAGGCCTACACCCAGCAGTACGAGCAATGGAAAAAAGAGGCCGACTTCCAACTGATCGGTATTTCACTCGACTATGCGCAACGTTTTCGCCAGATCAGCACCGTGGCCGCGGCCCAGAAATGGCCTTTCCCGGTGTACTGGGACAGCACCCGCGCCTTCAAAAGCCTGATGCCCGGCGGCCTCAACGGCGTACCACAGGTGTTTCTGTTTGACAAAAAAGGAACGCTGGTGTGGCAACACAAAGGTTTTTACCCGGGCATGGAGGGGGAGTTGTTTTCTAAGGTGAAGGAACTTAGGTAGTTATTGGTTATCAGTTATTGGTTATTAGGGGTGGGTAAGGGTTTGTTGGTTCGTTCGTCTTGGCTACCCGGACAGGGATGCCAATATGAACGAACCAACAAACCCTTACCCACCCCTAATAACCAATAACCAATAACTGATAACAAAATGCCCTCCCATTCGTTTTGCCAATAGCAGTCATTGATATTCGGGTAAAATACCGCACTTTTACTCGTTCCTAAACGCCTGGCTATGACAAGAACGATTCCACCATTCCGTTTTCGCGCCTGTTTTTTGATGCTTTTGTACTGTCTGGCAGTGGTTTTGCCGGAAAGTGCGCAGGCACAAACCACTTCGCAGACGTCGTTTGGCAAAAACCGCGTGCAGTACAACCGTCAGATCGACGAGTGGATGCTGTATGAAACACCCAATTTCGTGACCTACTGGTACGGCGATGCGCGCAATGTGGCGCAGGCGGCCTTGCAAACGGCCGAATACGATTTTCAGGCCGTACAGCAATTGCTGGAACACCAGACCACCGAAAAAATCGAGATGCTGGTGTTCAGCGACCTCACCGACCTGAAACAGAGCAATATCGGCGAAATGGACTTGTTTCAGTTGCGCGCCGGCGAAACCAAGGTGGTGGGCAACAAGGTGTTCGTATTTTTCGATGGCAACCACCAGCATTTGCGGGCCCAGGTGCGGGAAGGAACCGCCGGGGTGCTGCTGAATTCGATGCTGTTCGGCTCCAATTTGCAGGAAATTGTGCAAAATGCCGTGCTGCTCAACCTGCCAGGCTGGTACACCAATGGACTAACGGCCTACTGCGGCGAAGAATGGAACCCCGAACTCGACAACCGCCTGCGCGACCTCATCCAGTCGGGCAAATACCGCACCTTCGACAAACTCGCCAAGGAACACCCGCGCCTCGCCGGACACGCCTTCTGGTACTACATCGGCCTGCATTTCGGCCGGGGCACGGTGAGCAACCTGCTCTACCTCACCCGCATCAACCGCAGCATCGACGCCGGTTTTTTGTATGTGCTGGGCAATGGCTACCGCCGCACTACCGAATCGCTGATGGACTACTACATCAAACGTTACCGCGACGAAGCCAAAGTGACCCGCCTGCCCGACGCCAGTACGCTGGTGCCGGTAAAAAACAAGAAAAAACTCCCGCTCAGCGAAGCCCGCCTCAGCCCCGACGGCAAGCGACTGGCCTGGGTGAGCAACCACATCGGCCGCTGGAATGTGTGGGTACAAGACCTGCAAACCGGCAAGCGCCACAAAGTACTTCGTGGCGGTGTGCGCAATGCCCAGCAAACCACCGATTACAACTACCCACATCTAGCCTGGAACCCCGACAACCAACGCCTGGCGGTGCTGTATGAGCGCCGCGACATCCCGCGCATCGCCATGCTCGACCTCGATAATGGCAAAAAAGAGGTGAAAGACCTGTCGCCGGAGTTCCAGCGCGTGTTCAGTATGGACTTTATCAACCCCATCGATATGGTGTTGTCGGCGGCCGTTCGCGGGTACTCCGATCTGTTTATTTACCACACGGTAACACGACAGACAGAACGGCTCACGCAGGATTTCTGGGACGACCTCGATGCGACGATTGTAACCATAGACGGCCGGAAAAGCATTGCATTTGCCAGCAATCGCACGTCAGATACCTTGTCGACGGCCAAACTGGATACCATTTTGCCACTGGGAAAATTCGACGTGTTCCTCTTCGACCTGGAAAGCCGCAACAACGAACTGGTGCGCCTCAGCCACACGCCGTTCACCAACGAACGCATGCCCGTGGGCATCGACAGCACGCATTTTGCCTTCCTGAGCGACGACAACGGTATCGTCAATCGGCAAGTGGGCTATCTCGAACCCTATCTGGCTTACAATCAGGCGATTGTGTACCTGAAAGACGGATCGGAAGTAAAAACCCTCGACACCAAAAATCCGGGCGAATGGCCTTTTGAACGCATCCTGCACCTGCTGGCGCCACTGGATACGGTGCTGAAAAATGTGGATTCCACTCAAGTCGACAGCATCCGCTTTTTCCCGGTGTTCAAAAAACGGGCGAAGACCTGGAACCAGACCAATTACGACCGCAATATCCTGGAGCAGCACGTATCGACGCGTAGCGGCAAGTATGTTGAAACGGTGGCGCGGCAGGATCGAACGCAGTTTTTTACCCGAAAAATAGTGCCGCAGGCGACCGCCCCGGCGCGTATTACCCGCTATCGGGAACTCCTGTTGCGCGATGCGGGACAAGCCATTCCGCCGCAGCCGGATATTGAGGAACAAAATCCGCCGATTCCGGATAAAACAGGTGTGGTGCCACGCCATGAAGAAGGCATTACCTTGCGCGACTTCAACGATACGGCCCGGGTTATTCAGCCGGGATGGTTTTTTCAGGTGCCCGATCACCTGGCGGCGCCGCCTCCAAATGCAACACCCGTCAAGCCGGAAGCACCTCGCCTGACCCAGGCCAGCGATCCTGAAATTATTGCTTTTCCGGTTACAACCGACTCGATGAAACCCTCGCCCCGGCGCCCGACGCCGAGTACGCCGCTGGTGGAGTTTGGGAAAAACAACAGTATCCTGAGGTTCTATCCATCGCAAATCATACCATATCGCCTGAAATTCCGCACGGATTACGTTTCCACGAATTTTGACAACAACCTGCTGTTTGAAGGACTGGAAAGTTTTGCGGGCACACAAACAGGTATTCGCAATCCGCCATTGGGCATTTTGATGAAAGCGAATTTCAAGGACCTGCTCGAAAACTATGTGCTGGAAGCGGGCTTCCGACTGCCCACCAGTTTCAATGGCGCAGAATACTACGTGTGGTTCGACGACAAAAAACACCGCCTCGACCGCCGTATTGCCTTGTACCGGAAATCGGAAACCAACGGCCAGAATATCGATTTTGGCGGTACCCGCCCGCCCCGCCAAATTCAGTTGCGCAACAAAGTGTTCCTGGGCCAGTACGAACTGCGCTACCCTTTGGACGAGTTTTTTAGTCTGCGCGGCACACTGACCCTGCGGCAGGACAAGGTGGATAGCCTGAGCACCGATGTTCTAACGCTCGAATCGCCTACCAGCCGCGAACAGCGGGGAGCGATTCGCCTGTCGGCCGTGTACGACAATACGGTGGATGTGGATTTGAACCTGAAAACGGGTACTCGCGCCAAAATTTCAGTGGAAAGTGTCAAACGCCTGGCTTTCAATACCGACCCCAACTGGAGCCTGCGCTTCAATAAGGGATTTATGACCGTCGTCAGCCTCGATGCCAGGCATTACCAGATGCTCGACCGGCGTTCGGTACTGGCGGTGCGGCTGGCAGGCGCTACATCTTTTGGTTCCGAACGCATGCTGTATTTCCTCGGCGGGGTCGACAATGGCCTTTTTTCTTCTTTCAACAATGCAATTCCTATTCCGCAGGAAGGCAATTTTGCATTTGAAGCCCTGGCCACCAACCTGCGTGGATTCCCGATTAATATACGCAACGGCAATTCCTTTGCATTGCTGAATACCGAATTGCGCATCCCGATTTTCAAATACTTCTCCCGCAAGCCTACGATGGGCAATTTCTGGCGTAATTTCCAGATTACCGGTTTCTTCGACGTCGGTACTGCCTGGCAGGGAGGTACGCCATATGGCGGCAACAACCCAATCAACACGATTACGCTCACCGAAGGCCCCGATGGGCGCGATCCCATCGTGATTATGAAGGTGAATTATTTCCGCGACCCACTTGTGGCCGGCTACGGCATCGGTGCGCGTGCCCTGATATTCGGCATGTACCTGCGCGCCGATTATGGCTGGGGTGTGGAAACCAGGGTGGTGCAAAAACCGAGACTGCATCTGGCATTGGGGACGGATTTCTGAGTTGGTTATTGGTTATCAGTTATTGGTTGTCCGTTATCAGGGGTGGTAGGAGGCCATTTTGTTATCAGTTATTGGTTATCCGTTATCAGGGGTGGTAGGAGGCCATCTGTACATTTGCATGGCTACACTGGTGTGAACGCCCTATATTTGTAGGCGTATTTAGGGATACTCAACAAATGCACTCATTTACCCCGTGCCTTACCACCCCTGATAACCAATAACAGATAACGGATAACAAATCGTGCGCGAGACCAAATTCATAGAGCAGAACAAGGAAAAATGGGCCGATTTCGAGCAGATGTTGCGCGAAAACCGGCACGATCCGGACAAACTCAACAACCTGTTTGTTCAGATTACCGACGACTTGTCGTACGCCCGTACTTTTTACCCGAATCGTTCGGTGCGCATGTACCTCAACTCGCTGGCCCAACGCATATTCCACAGGGTATACCGCGGAAAACGATTCCCGGTAGAGCGCCTGCGCCTGTTCTGGACGGATGAATTGCCGCAATTGATGTGGGAAACGCGAAAAGCCCTGTTGTTGTCTTTTTCCATTTTTGTGCTGGCATTTGCCATCGGCGTGCTGTCGAGCATTATCAATCCTGATTTTGCCCGAACCATTCTGGGTGACAGTTATGTAGATATGACCCTGGAAAATATCCAGCGGGGCGACCCTATGGCGGTGTACAAGCAATCGGGGCCGTTTGGCATGACTGTGGGTATTGCTGCCAACAACCTGTTTGTGGCCTTGCGAACGGCTATTTTCGGCGTACTGGCTTCCTTGGGTACCGTGTTTATCATGTTGTACAACGGTATCATGGTGGGCGCTTTTCAATATTTTTTTATAGAACAAGGCGTTTTCTGGAAATCTTTTCTCAGCATCTGGATACATGGTACGCTTGAAATCAGTGCCATTATTATTGCAGGGGCTGCTGGGCTGGTAGCCGGTTCGGGCTTGTTGTTTCCGGGTACATACCGACGTTCGCAGGCATTTCAGATCAGTATGCGGCGCGGCTTGAAAATATTTGTCGGTGTGGCGCCGATCATTGTTTTGGCGGCAGTTTTTGAAGGTTTTTTCACCCGTTTTACGGAAACGCCCGATTTTATTCGGGCTGCATTCATTGCTACCTCTTTGTTTTTCGTGCTGTGGTATTTTGTGTGGTTGCCCTGGCACAAAGCGCGTACGGGTGGTTTCCGGCAAGCCATCCATGACAAGGAATTGCCGCCCGACAAGGCACAAATCATCGATTTCAATGTCATAAAAAATGCCGGAGAAATTCTGGCCGATACATTTACAGTGGTGTTTCGGCACCCGAAAATGACGCTTGGAGTGTTGAGTGGCGCCACGGCTGTATTCATGCTATGGGCATTTGGCTGGACGACCGAAAACCTTGCCAATACCTTTCTGTACCCCGACCAGCCGCTGGGCGTACTGGGCGGGGCTTCCGGTTTTTTTGAAAATAAAACGGCCCCATTCCTGTACTTCCTGCAAATTGGCCTGCTGACGGTATTGTCCGTAGCGGCCTTCCGCGCGCTCGAACTGGAAATGGATATTGCGCAGCGCACGCGTTTTTCGCGTGGCCGGGTATTCCTTTCCGCACTGCCGCTGGCGCTTATTATGCCGCTGTTTATCCTATTTATCCGCGCGGAAAACGGCGTATTGGCCTGGTTGCTGAGCATGGCTGCCTATCCGTTTCTGGGTATGTGGGCCGCAGTTATTTATTTTGAAGACCTGAACCCGATCACTGCGCTTATCCGCACCTTCAGACTGGTGCGCTGGCCGACCGTGGTACTAGGTTTGATGACGATCAACCTGATGTTGTTGTTTTTTCTGTTTCTGGATACGCCTGTCTGGGAAATGACGATGCAACTGTTCAGTTGGTTAGTGCCTTCCGGCGGCGACGCGATGGCCATTTTCCATACCATTGCTACGACTACAATGGCGGGCATTTTGTTGTACCTGTTTTTCCTGATGATTGTACTGGGGGGCGCCTTGCAATATTTTTCCTGTCGGGAAATTATGGATGCGACCCAATTGCGAAAAGGAATAGAACAGGTGGCGCTGACGCGGCAAATCCGGGGCCTTGCTAGAGAGTAGTGAGTGGTGAGTGGTGAGTGGTGAGTAGTGAGTAGTGAGTGGGCACTCATTCCCACCACGGAGGAGCCCTGAAGGGGCGTGTCCAATAGCACAGGGCAACGCCCTGTGTATTCGTTCAAAAAAAATGTTCAAAAACCACGACACGCCCGCTCGGTATTCGTTCAAAATAATCATTCAAAAAACACATACAAATCAAACGATGTTGTTTCGTTACCTCTTAATCCTGTTTTCACTCACAACGGCTGTGCTCAATGCACAAACCGATTCGCTCCTGATTGAGCCGGAGGAAGTGCAGGAAGCAATCGAAGAAGGCGTATCTGCTCCGGCCGACGATCCGGACGCGTACATACCGCCCGCAGCCAGGCCCGTTGCCATGCGCGAAGTAAAAGACGATCAATGGGCCAAAGCGGCATCGGGGCTGGATTACAGCAAAGATGTGCCGGAGCCGCCCAAACCTGATAAACAGAAAACGCAACCCAATCAACCTGCACCCAACATCGACTGGGGCGGGCTGGGGTCGTTTTTGGGGCAAATTTTGCAGGTAATAGCCATTCTGGCAGCCATCGTCGGCATTGCGTACGGAATTTACAAGACCATGAATGCCCCGCGCAACCGGCAAATTGCCCGCGACGGCGTAGAAATTACCCTCGATAATGTAGAGCAATACATCCATGAGTCCGACCTGGATCGCTTCCTGAGAGAAGCCCTGACTGCCGGAAATTATGCATTGGCCATACGACTGTACTATTTGCAGGTCATCAAACACTTCTCCGAAACAGGCGCCATCCGCTGGTCGCGCGAAAAAACCAACCGCGACTACCTCCGCGAAACCCGTAACCACCGCTCCGCCGCCGCCTTTCGGACGGCTACCCATATCTATGAACGCGTATGGTATGGCAACCAGCCCGTAGATGAAGCATATTACCGCCACCTCGAACCCTCCTTCCGCGCCCTCCTCTCTTAAAATTCTCACCACCCTCTCACCTCTCACCTCTCACCTCTCACCTCTTTTCTCGGTGCTCTACCTCCACATCCCTTTCTGCAAGCAAGCCTGCCATTACTGCAACTTTCATTTTTCTACTTCTTTGAAGCAGAAAGACGCTATGGTAGATGCTTTGTTAAAAGAAATAGAACTGCGGAGCGAGTACCTGGTCGACAAACGCCTGGAGTCGGTGTATTTCGGAGGGGGCACGCCTTCCCTGCTGGGACTGAACGACCTGGGACGGATTTTTGAAACCATCCACAAACTGTTTCAGGTGGCGCCCGATGCAGAGATAACGCTGGAGGCCAATCCTGACGATTTGAGCCGGGAAGCGCTGCGCGGTCTGCGAGCCAATACCCCTGTGAATCGCCTGAGCATCGGAATCCAGTCGTTCAGTGATACTGATCTGGTGTGGATGAACCGGGCACATCGCAGCAACCATGCGCGGGATTGTATCGACTACGCCCTGGAAACAGGGTTTCAGGATCTGACCATCGATCTGATTTACGGTGCGCCCACTACTTCCGACGAACAATGGCAGGAAAACCTGGCGATTGCTTTTGAATATGGCATACCACACCTGTCGTGCTATTGCCTGACGGTGGAAGAAGGTACGGCGCTGGGCACATTCGTGCGCCGGGGGCAGCAACCACCGGTCGAGGAAGAAAAAGCCGCGCGGCAGTTTGAATACCTCCTACAAGCCACAGAAACAGCGGGCTACGACCACTACGAAATTTCCAATTTTGCCCTTCCTGGCCACTATGCCCGGCATAACAGCAACTACTGGCGTGGCGCCCATTACCTGGGCGTAGGCCCCTCGGCACATTCCTTTGATGGAGTGTCGAGGCAATGGAATGTTTCTAATAATGCCTTGTATATCAAGGCGTTGCAGGATTCGAAAGTGCCTTTTGAACGCGAAGTATTGACGCCAGAACAACGCTTTAACGAATACCTGATGACTGCCCTGCGCACGATATGGGGTGTTGAACCGCTTAAGATTGGGCAAATTGACCCATCGTTCGTGGCGTATTTCGAGCAATCTGTGCAGCCTTATCTGGCTTCTGGCACAGTGGAAAAAACCGCCGACACCTATCGGCTTACCAGGGCAGGCAAATTGTTGGCCGACCGCATTGCCATGGAATTATTCCTAGAACAAAATACTTCCGGTGAATAGCGACTCAAAAAAAACACCTGATTAATACAAATAATAATATCGGTTGGATACATTTACTGCCTGAAAATCAACTTACATCAAACAAAACGTACCAATCATGATTCAGGAACTAAAAGCATTTTTGTTTCGCGGTGATGTGCTGGCATTAGCAGTAGCCGTCATCATTGCCGGCGCATTTTCAAAAATCATCGACTCATTAGTAAACGACATCATCTCCCCGATTCTGGGCTATATCACCGGAAATCCGGATTTTTCGGGAGTCATGATCGGCAATATTAAAGTAGGCAACTTTATCAACGCCGTCGTTAATTTTGTCATAGTAGGCACTGTTCTTTTCCTGCTGATCAAAGCCGCGGGCAAAAAAGGGGAAGACATTAAATAAGCGCTTTTTTTCAAAAACATACTGAATTGGATCGCCTTTGAGGCATCCCGATAATTTTTTTGTCCCGGGAGGCATTCGTGAATTGTACGAATGCCTCTCTTTTTATGCCAATAGATGGCTTTGGAATTCCGCTTTTTATTTGGATTGCAACTGACTGCAAAATATAATTCTATAGTTTTTGATTTAAAATTGAAAAATGGTTTTTGTAAGATGAAATAGAAGTGATTTAAAAAATGTTTAAAAATATGAAAATTAAAATTTTACAAAACGTTAATTATGACTACTGAAACAAACTATTATTTTGTTTAACTGTTTTTACCGTATCTTTGCCCCAGAATTTTTCTTTCACCAAACGAATTCGACTTATGAAATTGCAACAACTTGTGGACGCGCTGGACGCCCAGATCACAAAAGGCGACATCCTCGGGGCTTTCGAAGCATTTGCTGCCGACGACTGCGTGACACTCAGCAATGAGGCCGATAAAACCTACTTCAAAGCCCAGAAAGCAGAAGCGCTGCGCTGGTTCCTCAGCCATGTAGCCACTACCAATCGCATCGAACGTTTTGCCGTACAAGTATTGAATGATACGACTACCGATTCTCAGTTTGTTTTTGACTTCACCGACCACTACGGTCGCCCGATGGTGTACAATGAAGTGATCCGCCGCACCTGGAACAACGGAAAAGTAACAGAAGAACGCTACATGATGGGCCAAACCATCGAAGTTGCAAAACCCGCTGCTGCCAAAAAAGCAACGGCTACCGCGAAAAAATCTGCCGAACCCGCTGCTGATAAAAAACCGGCTACCAAAAGTGCCAAAACGCAGGTAGAACAAGCAGCCCCGGTTGCTGCCGACGACCTGACTGTTGTGGAAGGTATCGGCCCGAAAATCGCCGACATCCTGAAAGCCGCCGGCATCGCCACGTTCGCACAACTGGCTGCCAGCAAACCTGCTGCTATCAAAACCATTCTGGAAGCAGCCGGCAAACGCTATCAAATGCACGACCCCGCTACCTGGCCGAAACAGGCTGCTCTTGCCCGCGATGGCAAAACAGCACAACTGGCCAAACTGCAGGGTGAACTAAAAGCAGGGAAATAAAGTCCCTCCCGGCCTGATCCGGCCCAAGGATGAGGTGTAAGGGCAAAAATCATTGCTATCCCGAATTTTTCACTGGTTGAAAATTCGGGATTTTTTTTGTGACACGGATTGCGCGGATAAGAACGGATTTGCACGGATTGGGTTTGTTGAAGCCTAAAATTTCCACTTTAGTGAGGCCTTTTGAGTTGGAAGATGAATTCTAATAGCACTGATGAAGTGGAAATTTTTTTCTTTCAACAAACCCAATCCGTGCAAATCCGTTTTTGTCCGCGCAATCCGTGTATACGGTGTGCCACATACTGTTATCTTTGCCACCCGAATCCGCTTTTACCCAATTATCAATCGCTGATAACCTATCAATTTGTGCCCACGTGGTATATTTACGGCTACGGCCCTGCATATTCCACTGCCCTAACAACGGATAACGACCTATGAGTTGGTATAAACGACTTCGCGAAGGAATCTCAACAGCCACCAAATCCAAAAAGGATGTACCGGAAGGTATCTGGTTTCAATGCAAAAAATGCAAGGAAACCAGCACAATGCGCGCCCTTCGCGACAACTATTACAAATGTCCGAAGTGCGACTACCACACCGCTATCGGTTCGGAAGAGTACTTTGAACTGCTGTTCGACGATCATGAGTTCGTTACCCTGCATGACGACCTCGTGTCGGTTGACGTATTGCATTTTACCGACCTCAAACCCTACGATAAACGCCTGGAAGAAAGTCGCAAAAAAACCGGCCTGAATGACGCACTCGCCATCGGCGCTGGCAATGTACACGGCTATCCACTCGTAGTGGCTGCCATGGATTTCAAATTTATCGGCGGTTCTATGGGCTCTGTCGTAGGCGAAAAAATATCCCTTGCGATCGATTATGCCCTTGAATCGCGCTCAGGATTGGTGATCATCTCCAAATCTGGTGGCGCACGTATGATGGAAAGTGCTTTCTCGCTTATGCAAATGGCCAAAACCAGCGCCAAACTGACCCTGCTGGCCAAAGCGCGGCTCCCTTATTTCTCCCTCATGACCGACCCCACCACCGGCGGCGTCACGGCGTCCTATGCCATGCTGGGCGACATCAACCTGGCTGAACCAGGCGCACTCATCGGTTTCGCAGGGCCCCGCGTAATCCGCGAAACCATCAAACGCGACCTGCCCGAAGGCTTCCAAACGGCAGAATATCTATTGGAAAATGGTTTTGTCGACCTCATTGTTAATCGCAAGGATTTGAGAGAAACAATGGGCGATCTGCTGGCGTTTTTTGCCAAGAATTTGAGTACGGAATAGGAACACGGATTGGAAACACGGATT
>JAEUUT010000247.1 GCA_016787415.1 Saprospiraceae bacterium
GGGCAGAAAGAGCGGATTTTGTTGGCAGGCAAGGCTTATTTTGGAGGGAATAGCCGGAGGCTATTGCCGAGAAAATAGCCGCAGCATACCGACAAAAGACGGTTTTCTGCTCCGATGAAATTAACTCAAACAACTTCTTAATAAAAACTGGTGCTTATTTGATAACCACCCCGTTTTTCACCTTGAACGCTGAAGCCCTGATTTTCAGCACATTGGCAAAAGGATCGCCGTTCAACACCAGAAAACTGGCTTCATAACCTTCCTTGATTTTTCCGATTTTCCGGTTTGGAAAAATAGCCGCTGGCGTATTCTCGCAAAGGACTTTGATCAGATACGCCCCGTTTTGCTTGGAAAGTGCATTCAGGTAATTGATTTCACCCCGAATGGTACGCTGTGGGTCATCGGAAGCGATCACCAGATTGACGCCGCTTTCGAGCATGCGCGCCAGCATTTTACTTTGAAATTCTTTGACTGCCGGGCGGCTTACCGTCGATTGAGCATGCGAAAGCAGGGTAGCAATCGGCGTCCTTTTTTTGATCAGTTTTTTTAGATCGTCGTTGGAAATTTCAAAACGGGCAGCATTCCCTGTTCCATCCCAGTTGTGGCCGGGCAGGTTCAAAAATCCGTCGACGCCAATTTTAAGGCCAATGCGCACATCATCGGCCGTTTCAATACGAGCCCAAACCTTCAAGTTGGACTTGTGCGCTTTTTTGACCACCGCTTTGGCAACCTCTTCCGAAAGCCCTTTGCTCTCTTTACCACCATTTACGGCTGCGTCGAGCAGGTAAATGGCAATGACATCGGGCTTTTGCGCTTCGATTTTTGCCCAATTGGTATTCAGGGCATTTTTATTGTCGATAAACCAGTAGGCATTTTCGTAAAGTTTACGGCCTTTTTTGATGGTATCGTATGATTTGGCCCAATCAGCAGGATTTGGCACATCCTGGGCGGGACCTTCAAACTCTAAAAAAGGTTCGCCATAGGAGCATGTGAGTGCGCCATTGGTAAAAATGCCATCCGGCGTATTGCTATGATTGAGGGCAGGTTGAACGTCTTTGCGCGACTCCTGTGTATTGATTAAAACCTGTATGTAAAATACACCTTCATCCATATACTGCTTGATCATGCTTGGCGCCGATTTCCCGCTAAAAAGGCTGGAACTGGCGGCATCGCCCATGGGAGGAACCACCCAGTTGCCACTGAGATCAATAACGGAATCCACCTTTGCCGGGGCTTTTTGGGTGAGCAGTCCATCGACGACGTACCAGGTGCCAGAAGCAAATTCGAGGCCGGTGTACCATTGACCATTGCGGTATTCGTAGGTTTTCGCATTGGTTTGGGCATATAGCAGTTGGGCAAACAGGCAAAAAACGAGCGTGGAGAAGAGTATCTTCTTCATAAGGAAAGTTGATTCGCTGAAAGAAAAAGTGAGCAAAGCGGCAGTGGGGTGCAATTGCGCGGCAAAAGTAGCAGGACTGTTGGGCTTGTCGAGGGGTTTAACATCGTGTTTGGTGTTTATTTGCCTGGCTTTTTCGGCGTATTGGGGTCTTCATAGTCAATTTTTCCACCCCACATACGCATTTGACTGAGTATCCACTGCTGCCGGCGCCGCACATCGTTGGAAGGTTGATCTGCTTTGTAAATCAATGGATTAGGCAATACGGAAGCCAACAGCGCCGCTTCCTGACGATTAATGTCGCGCGCACTTTTTTTAAAATAATACTGCGCTGCCGCCTCCGCACCGTAAATGCCATCGCCAAATTCAATAACATTCAGGTAGGTGGTCATGATGCGCTCCTTACTCCAGAGCGTTTCTATCAGGAAGGTGAAATACACTTCCAGTCCTTTGCGCAACCAGGAACGGCTGGGCCACAGGAACACGTTTTTGGCAGTTTGCTGGCTGATGGTGCTGGCGCCGCGCTTTCGTTTGTGCGTCTTGTTGTACTTATACGCCTTTTCTATGGCTTCGAAGTCGAACCCTTCGTGTTCCAGGAAATCCTGGTCTTCTGCACATACGACGGCCAGTTGCAAGTGCGGCGACAATTCTTTGAGCGGCACCCAATAGTTATCGAGCCGTACATCTCGATCCGAAGCCCATGCTTGCTCCCATGTCCGCTGCATCATAAGCGGCGTAATGGGTATGGGCAAAAAAGTGTACAACAAGGTGAGGCCAATCGTGATACCGAAAAACCAAAGCGTGAGCCGAAAAATCAGGCGTCGGAAATATTTTCCCCATTGTAAATTGCCTTCTTCGTTTTTCGGGATACCACGATACCAACTGCGTAGGATGCGTTTTATCAAGTTCAATGTCCCTGTTTTTACCTGCAAAATTAACAAGCACATTGTTATTTTTCAGATCACAAGCAACAAAGCAGTAATCATCTTGCGCAACTGTGTGTTTTTCATTTATTTTTTGAAAACATGGTTTAAAAAAATACTTTTGCCCAAACACACCGCCCATGAAATACGAATTGTTACAAACGCTTCTTCCCATGCTGGAAGAATACGAACGGGCTTATCCCAAACAGCAACATCTACAACATTTTGCGGTCTGGCTGGCTCGCCAAACAGCCACGGAGGAACAGATCAGCCATAAAAGCAACCAGGATTCGGAAACTGAAGCAGCAGCCATTCAGACACGAATTCTTTTTTTGAGCCGCTATGCGCGCGCTTATGCCAAAAAAGCGCTGGAGCATTCGCCGCTCGGCAGCATCGACGAGTATGCTTATCTCGAACTGGTTGCGAAAACGGGCGGGATGACCAAAAGCGACCTTATTTACCGCAACCGGCATGAAAAACCGACGGGCATGGAAATTATACGACGTTTGCAGGCTGCTGGATTCATCGAACAGACAGACGACCCGGACGACAAGCGCAGCAAACAATTACACCTGACGGAGGCTGGCAGACAGGTACTTGATGCGCATGCCGCGCCCATGAGCCAAGTTACTTCGCTGCTGAGCGGCAACCTCAACGGGGCAGAAAAACTGCTGCTGCTACAAATACTGGACAAACTGGAATCTTTCCATCAGTTGTTGCAGGCAAAAATGAAAGGTGGAAATTTCACTGTTTTTGAACGGCCCGAACAGGAGTAATCGGATGAAGATCAATTACTTAGAAAAAAACATGCGATGAAGTACTTGTTTCTTTTCGTCTTTGTTGCGGCAATGTGTGCTGACAGCATGGCACAATTGCCCAAAGTCGCTTCCGGTATCGTTCAACGGCTGGAGCAATTTCCATCTAAATACATTTCTTCCAGAAATATTGACATCTGGCTGCCAGATGGCTATTCGGCTTCCAAAAAATATGCCGTGCTGTATATGCACGACGGGCAAATGCTGTTCGACTCCACTACTACCTGGAACGGTCAGGAATGGGGCGTCGATGAAACCATGGGCAGGCTGCTTCAGATGCACAAAATCAAAAACTGTATCGTGGTGGGTATCTGGAACAACGGCGCCTCCCGGCATGCGGACTATTTTCCTCAAAAACCGTTTGAATCTCTGCCCCGAACATTACAGGACAGTCTGTTACATGAAAAAAGAAATGGCCAGAACCCTCTTTTTCCCATTTCGGTGCGTTCGGATCAGTACTTACAGTTTTTAGTAACGGAATTGAAACCCTATATCGATTCGCATTTTTCTACCAAAAAAGACCGGAAACACACGTTCATTGCCGGCTCCAGCATGGGCGGACTGATTTCCATGTATGCCATCTGCGAATATCCGAATGTATTTGGCGGAGCGGCTTGCCTGTCGACGCATTGGCCCGGGACTTTTAGTATCGAAAACAACCCCATTCCGGCTGCATTTGAGCGATATGTAAATACCCATTTGCCTTCACCTTCCCGGCACTACATTTACTTCGACTACGGTACGGCAACGCTCGATGCCTGGTATGAACCCTTTCAAAAACGGATAGATCAGGTGATGGCACATCATAAATACAACAGCAGGCACTGGATAACCCGGAAATTCGAAGGCGCCGACCACTCGGAAAGAGCCTGGCGTACACGTTTGGAGATACCATTGATGTTTTTATTAAAATGATAAAGCGGATAACTAATTTCGCCCTGCTATTGCCATTTTTCGCAAAACAAATCCTCCTTTTTCATGCAGAAACTGTTCATTTTACTTGTTTTCGTGCTTACATCATCCTCGCTTTTTTCCCAAAATAACGTTATTCCTCAGCCGGTGTCGTTTGTGTACACCCGCAGCCTGCCGTTTAAAATCAACACGGGCACTACAATCGGCGGCAACAATGCCGAAGCGCAAAAAGCAGCCCGACTCTTGGCCGACCAGATTTCGCGCGCGACCGGCTACCGTTTTACGGTGCGTAAACAGGGCTCCATTCAACTTAACCTGAATAACACGCCCAACCCTAAAATCGGCGACGAAGGCTATACGCTGAATGTGAGCAACACCAAAATTCAAATCAATGCCAACAAGCCGGCCGGTTTGTTCTATGGCATTCAAACGCTGTTGCAGTTGCTGCCACCCGAAATCGAAAGCCCGACGGTGGTGGCTGCCAAATGGACGGTTCCGGCCTGTGAAATTATCGACTATCCCCGCTTCGGCTGGCGCGGCATGATGCTGGATGTAAGCCGCCATTTTTTTCCTAAAGAAGATGTAAAACGCTACATCGACCGGATGGCGCGCTATAAATACAACGTATTTCACTGGCACCTGACCGACGATGAAGGCTGGCGGATCGAAATAAAATCGTTGCCGAAACTCACGCAAGTAGGCGCCTGCCGCGTACAACGCTACGGCAAATGGGGCCTGCATGATGCGCCGAAAAAAACGGAAGCGCCCTCCGACTGCGGTTTTTACACCCAGGACGATATTCGGGAAATTGTAGCCTACGCAGCCGAGCGCCATATCCAGATTTTGCCTGAAATAGATGTCCCCGGCCATAATTCGGCCGCAGTGGCTTCTTATCCGGAATTGTGCTGCACGCAGGATTCCAGTATTATGGTCAGTCCGGGACACCGGTTTGCAGAATGGTATGGAAACGGTCAGTTTAAAATGTTGGTAGACAACACTTTAGATCCATCCAGCGAAAAGGTGTATAGTTTCCTGGACAAAGTATTTACCGAAGTGGCGGCTTTGTTCCCTTTCCCGTACATACATGCCGGCGGCGATGAGTGCTACCACGGGTACTGGGAGCAAGACCCTGACTGTCAGGCGCTTATGCAAAAAGAAGGTTTGAAAACTACCCATGAGTTGCAAAGTTATTTCACTAAAAGAGTAGAGAAAATTGTCAAATCAAAAGGCAAAAAACTCATCGGATGGGATGAAATTCTGGAAGGTGGACTGGCGCCAGAAGCGGCCGTCATGAGTTGGCGCGGCCTGGAAGGCGGTATCGAGGCTGCGAAGCAAGGCCACTATGTGGTGATGTCGCCCAATGATTATGTGTATATTGATTTGCTGCAGGGTGATCCGCTGGTAGAGCCGGATCAAACCAGTTACAAAAGTGTACGACTTCAAAAAGCATACACGTTTGAACCCGTGCCGGAGGAAATTAATCCGACCTATATTTTGGGCGGACAAGCCAATTTGTGGACAGAAAAAGTGCCAACCATACGTCAGGCGGAGTACATGACCTGGCCACGCGGATGGGCTACTGCCGATATTTACTGGAGCCCGAAAGGCACTAAGGACTGGGACAATTTCACCCGTCGTATGGAAAATCATATGCAACGTTTTGAAATTGGCGGATACAACTATGCCCGCAGCGCCTTTGACCCGATTGTGACAGGTAGTATGGTGAATGGTAAACTGATGGCCAATGTGACCACTGAAGTAAATGGGCTCGATATTTACTACACCCTGGATGAATCCTTGCCCGATAAATACTCGCATAAGTACACGGGGCCGGTAGAAATTCCGGAAGGCAAAGCCGTTACTTTCAAAGTTGCAACGTACCACAACGGGCAGCCATCGGGTAAAATGATCCCGATTTCAAGAGAGGAACTGGTGAAGCGGGTGGTGCCGGTGAAAGCACCGTAGCGGTATTTACCGCAGATCCCGCAGAACGGAGAGTACACAAGTTATTTGCCAAATGTGAAGGTGCCGGTAGTATAGGCTTTCAGCCCACACTACCGGCACCTTCACATTTGGCAAATAACTCCTAAATTTTCACCAACTTCCCAGATTTCCTCCACCTATCTCCCTGAATATCATACAAATATGTGCCGCTTGCTAATCCGTTCAGGTCAATTCGTTCTTTATTCTGTTGGAGCGTCACCTGCCGTACTACGCTGCCTTGCAAATCATAAATCCGGCAAACGGCGCCTTCGACTCGTACGCCTGTTGTTTCTATCGTAACCTGATCGGCGCTGGGGTTGGGCCAGCATCTGACTTGTACCAACTGATTCGGGTCGTTGTTTGCTGTTACCGGCAATACATTTTTGGAGTACACACCATTGGCATGCGTCCCGACCACTACTAATCCGTCAGTGGCGCGGCTCACAACCGATTCTACCACTACACGACCAATCAAGTCTGGCGCTTCCAGTACCCACTGGGTTCCGGGCTGGGTGCTGGTATGTAAAACAAGCGTATCCGCGCTGTACAATCCCAAACTGGTGCCGCAGAAATATTTTCGTTTGCCGTCCGGCAGGGGCAGGATGGTCACAGAACGTACGGATGGCCCGGTGCCGGTACCACTGACGCTGCTTTCCAGATTTCCGGCCACTTTTTGCCAACTCAGGCCTGCATCCGTGGAATAGAACAGGCTGTAAATCCCATAATTGGAAAATGCAACCAGTACACGATCAGCATTCAAAGGGTCTACAGCAATGCTGGTGACATAACCCGCGCTCAAAATGGCCGGATTGGTCAATTGTACCCAGTTAGGACTTCCGGTGTTGGCCTGGTCTATTCGATACAACTGTCGTCGGCTTGTACCCAGATACACCCGATGTGTCGGGTTGGATTCTGAAACGGCAATGGCAGAAAATACATTCGCATTTCCACTGACACTGGCCACCAGCGTATCCGGGTATTGCATCCATCCCTGTGAAATGGAATCCCAGGCGCCTGTCAGGTCAATGCTGCCGAGCGCATCCTGTCGATAAATTCGGCGTTGTACGGGTAAGTACAACACGTTGGCATCATTCGGATCCATGGCAAACGGATGGATAAACAGGTAATCGCTTTTCGAAGGCCCAATTGGGTCGATGCGACGGAATGCCGAAATGTTGCCCTGGGCATCCATCACCACTTTTGCTATTCGACCTTGTTGAATGGAAAGAACATAGAAGGCCTTGTTTGGGGCAATAGCGCCATAAGAACCATCACCATTTACTGTTTGTCGCCAGGGCGCCTGCGGGTTTTCACTGTTAACAAAAAAGTTGCCATTGTCCTGTAATCCTGTAATAATGGTACTGTCGCCCGAAGCCTGCGGGTCGATAATTAGGGTATAGCACTGGGTGGTGCGGTACCCATTGTTGAGAGGTGTCCAGTTTACCTGTGCTGCATTGGCATCACTGGTTCTGTGTACGCCGCCATCGCTGGCGCTCAGCAGTACATTGGGGTCGGAAGGCAAAAACAGCATATCGTGCTGGTCGGGGTGGTGGTTGGGGTAAATTTCAAAGAATGGCAGAAAAGTCCCGGGTTTGTAGCCTCCTATATGTGTAGAATGGTCGGGCGTTGAAAAGCCATCCGTTGAGCGGTAAATGTTGGTGCCACCAACAAATACGTGGTTGGTGCCTGGCTGCACTTTTACAACCAGGTCATAACCGCCCTGAGCAGCAAAACGGTCGAATTCCGTTCCGATATTGGGCAGGTTTTCAGACAGGTTTTGCCACTGCCCGCCTGCGCCGGAGCCATCGCCACTGATATAGGTGTATTTCCACAGACTGGTCCAGTCGATGCTATTGATGTATTCATTAAAGTGACCATATCCAGGCGTAGAGCCTAGGAAATACACTTCATTTTCATTGTTCGGATTGATGCCGATGACAAAACGGTCGAAAACAAAAGGAAAACCGGCAGCGGTATCCGGATTGATCCTGGTCCAGGGAACTCCATCCTGAAAACGCCAGATTCCGCCGGTGGCGCCGTCGCTGCTGGTAGTGGCGTACACCACGCCTGTAGAAGAAACCGCCACATCAGTTGCATAGGAATTGGTTGAATTGAGGGCTGTAATCCAGGAAACACCCCCATTGGAACTTTTCAAAATTGCGCCATACACAGCGGCATACACTTCATCTTCCGTAGCAGCCGGATTGGTGGCAATGCGCCAGCAACCTTGCCATTCATCGGTAAATGTTTCCAGGTTGCCATTATCCGTGGCGCCCAGCGGCGCCCAGGTAAGTCCTCCATCGGTACTTTTGAAAGCGCCGTCACCCAGGTAGTAAGCGCCTGTGGCCCCAGCGCTATTCCCATACAACTCGCCCGTCAGGTAATACCAGGTGTCGGTATGCCCTGGCCGGGTGTCCTGTGTGATGCTCACACAACTTTGGTGCGCATTCAAGGGGGTGCGGCGACTCCAGGAATTTCCGCCGTCTTCGCTCAGCCAAATGCCGCCGGAAACGCCGCCTGCAAGAATCCGGTTTTCATTGGTGACGTCGATGGCCAGTGCGCGTGTACGCCCGCCGACATTCCAGGGGCCGCGCGATTCCCAATCCGGGCCCGAACGTTCGCTGGTAGCCATAGGCAATCCCCTGGCAAACAGCCGTTCCTGCAATGATATGCCTCTTGGTATTTCGCCACTTACCGGATCTGCGAGTCGCATCTGCTCCCACTCTTCCCTTAATTCGCGATTTTCCTCCTCTTCGCCACCAGGAATTTGCAGGAAAGGCTCGGGTTGTCGGACACTGTGGTTAACAAAAAACAGGCTGACAGTCATACTCGCAAGCATGATCAGAACGGGTAAAGTATTTTTCATATTCTTGATAATTTGGAGGCAAGATAACGAACATGCTTTTACACGAATACATCATTACTATTAATGCAATTCTCGTTCAAAAAAAAATATTCAAAACTATTTGTTGTTTTTAACAAACAAAATGTTTTACTTTGTGTCGTCAATGAATTTGAAACCGCACAACACATTGTTTACCACAAACTTTTTTTGACTGTATGGCACGTCTACAACAAGTCCGAAGCCCTTACAATAGCAGCAGGGTGGCTACGACTGGCACTGCCGGGGAGGGGTGGACACAAGAACCCATTCTGTGGAAACTGGTCGTTATTACTGCATTGGCATACCTCCTGTGGAGTGATAAAATTTCGATCGTACTTGGACCTGTGAGCGATGCTGGCACATCGCATGTTACGGGAGCCGTGAAGGCTTCCCTGTTTGGAAGTAGTGTTTTTGATGAAGAAAAAGATAGAAAATTGGAGGCTGTGTACGTACAACTGCAAGCGGGGAGTCTTGATAATACCACATTTGCGATCGATCCTGCATATGCAAAACGAAATGCCCTGAATAAGGAAGAAGTGCGCAGCAGAATGGAGAAATGCAGTGATTATGTAGAGCGTTTTGCGCCCGTTGCAATGGCTGAAATGCGGAAATATGGCATTCCTGCAAGTATTATCCTCGCGCAAGGGCTACTGGAAAGCAATGCAGGAGATAGTCGTTTGTCCAAAAATGCGAACAACCATTTTGGTATAAAATGCTTTTCAAAAACCTGTAAAAAAGGACATTGCACGAATTTCTCCGATGATTCCCACAAGGATTTCTTCGTCAAATACGGCAATGCCTGGAGCAGTTACCGGGCGCATTCAGAAATGCTGAAAAAATCCAAACGGTATCGGGCCTTGTTTGATTTGGATACTACTGATTATAAAAACTGGGCGACAGGGCTGGAAAAATCAGGATATGCAACAGATCGTATGTATGCCGAAAAACTGCTGGCTTTGATTTACTCCCTGAATTTGCATCGGTTTGATGGTGTGTAACCACTACGGGAGTTAGAACTTGTTTTAGAACAGTTTCTAAGCATTCCGCGCCATTGTTTTCTCGTTTTAGAAGCAAAAAAGAAATGGGTTTATACCTGTACATCATGTACCTGTATAAACCCATTTGCTCGTAAGCAAAGAATGTACTTATTGCGATTGGAGCGGGATTTCAGCGCCTGTTGCTGCACCACTTCCAACGCTGAGGGCTGCTACAACGCAGAGTATCAGCAATGCGCCGCCCAGTACCCAGGTTGCTTTTTCAACAAAATCGGTAGAACGTGCGGCGCCGAACAGTTGCTGGGCCTGTCCACCGAAGTTCGGGTCAATTCCGCCGCCTTTCGAATTCTGGATCAATATTACTGCGATCAAAAGAATACTCACGATGGCAATCAGTACCGCTAAGGTCGATAACATGTCGTCTAATTTTTAAGTTTTTCAATTTCGGCGGCAAAGTAAGCGCTTTTTTCGGGAAACGCCAAACATAAGCGTTCATACATTACAATGGCCTTTTCTTTGTAGCCCTGCTTGGCCAGAAGTCGGGCCAGCGTTTCTGATATGACGTCCTTATTTTCCGAAACACTGCGCTCTGCCAATTGCTGGGCAATTCCTTTTTCCGGGGGTAGGGTAGAGGC
>JAEUUT010000268.1 GCA_016787415.1 Saprospiraceae bacterium
ACATTGAAACTCTCCGGATAGTACTCGATGTTTTGCCGGAAATACCGCCCGGCCAGTTCCAAGCGTCCGCTGCCCAGTGCCTGATACCCCAGGTTGTTGAATAAATCCTCGGATGGCTTTACGGCATAGCCCATTTTTTCGGAGCGAAGCGCACATTTTTCGCGTATTTTGTCGAGTACCAAACCCGTGGTATCCTGATAATCTTTTCCACGCAATTTCAGCGGAAAGAAATCGAACACAAATCGCAGGGCATCATATTCCGTAATGAGCGGAGCAGAGCCATGCGTATCATCGCCATAGTATTTACTCTGATATTTCAATCCGCTTTTGGCACTGGTTTTCAAGGTTTTATCCAATGCAAGAATCGAGCGGATATGCTCTGAAGACTGGCTTGTGTCGCGTTCTACCGTACGGATGTCCATGTCTGCTTCCATCGTATTGGCGATGCCGAGGTAGAGGGTTTTGCCGGTCATTTTTTGCCCTTTAGTGATGACATGTTCCGTTTCTTTCAGCAGTTTCCGGCTGTCCCACCACATACTCGGATCGATGGCCACGTATGCGTTAAACATATCGGGGTGGTATACCAACGCTTGCACTACCAGTAGCCCGCCCAACGAATGTCCGATGAGCATTCGATATGGTTCAGTCGGGTATTTCGACTCGATGTAAGGCATGAGTTCTTTCTCCATAAAAGAGAGAAAGGCTTCCCCGCCACCTGTCGTTTTAACAGCGTCGGCATAGAGATACGGGCCTCCCTCAACATGAGTAGGGGAAAGGTCGCGCATTCGATCAGTGTTGGGGATACCGACCACAATCATCTGCGGGCAAATATCATTGCCATTTACACTGCTCAATTGCTCAATCATACCCACAACGGAGGTGAAATGGGCGTCGCCATCGAGCAGGTACACCACCGGGTAGCGTTGCTGGGAAAAATAGCCACTTCGATCGCCGCCGGGGACATGCACCCACACGCTGCGGTCTTCTTTGAGGATGTCGGAGTGCAGGCTGTCGATGGTACCGATTGTAATCGGATGCTCCACAGCGGGTTTGGCAGCAGGTTGGGAACAGGCGCTCAGGCTGAGGCTCAGGCAAAGCAGCACAAATAATGTTTTCATGAATAGCACTTTTTGAATTGTAATCTTGTTCTGCGGTCAAATAAAAGACTTCCAACCTACCTTCGCTTTGCACAAAAAAACTACCTCTTGCATCACTCCCGCCGTTCTCTGCTCATTGGCATTCTGATACTTGCTATCGCAAATATCTGTTTTTCAGCCAAGGCTGTGATTATCAAACTGATGTACCGCTATGAGGTATCCACTCAGTCGGTGATTGCCCTGCGTATGTTGTTTTCCCTGCCAGTTTATGTGGCCGTGGCGTGGTACTTGCACCGCCGTTCAAACAACGTGCGACTCTCCCGCCGCGAATGGCTGGCTATCAGCGGACTGGGCATTTTGAGTTACTACATTTCCAGTATGCTCGACTTCTGGGGCTTGCAATATGTGACGGCGGGCGTCGAGCGATTGATTTTGTACACCTACCCCACCATCGTGCTGATTTTGTCGGCGGTGTTGTTTAAAAAACGGGTCACACGCGTGCAGTATGCAGCGCTGGCACTTACCTATTTGGGCGTGGTGCTGGCCTTTGTAGCAGAAAAAGGCTTTGGCGATCAACGCAATCTGTTGCTGGGCGGCGGCCTTGTTTTTGCCTGCGCCATCACTTATTCCTTTTACGTGGTGTACACCGGGGAGTACGTACATAAAGTTGGTTCTGCAAAATTTACCTGCTACGCTGTGCTAGCGGCCACGGTCCCGGCGCTGATTCAATCTTACCTGCACGATGGCATGGATTTGTTTCATTTCCCGCAGCAGGTGTACGTCCTGGCGGGCTGGATATCCATCGTATCAACGGTGCTGCCTACTTTTTTGGTGGTAGAAGGCATCCGCATTGTCGGTGCCAATAATTCGGGCATCATTGGGCTCATTGGCCCCGTCGCGACCATCGCGCTGGGGTATATTTTCCTGGGCGAACCTATTACACCTTTGCAAATATTGGGTACGGTGGTAGTGCTGGCAGGAGTAACACTTATTTCAGTCCTGAGTCCTAAGTCCTGAGTCCTAAGTCCGTAGCGTACACCTGATTACCCTTTGATATTTCTTTTATCTAAAGCCAAGGATAATCAGGTGTACGCTACGGACTTAGGACTCAGGACTTAGGACTCAGGACTTTTTCAGTGTCATCAGATATTCCACCAAATCTGCCAGTTCCTCTTCTTTCATCACCACATGAAAACCGGCGGGCATCATGGAATCGGGCACTTGTTTTCGGCTGTTGACGTCGGCCTGGCGGATGCTTTGCAGGGCGCCGCCGGGCATTTTCAGTACCAGTTCCGTTTCTGTCTGGCTGGCGATGAGGCCGGTAATTTTATCACCGTTTTTCATTTTGAACTCCCAGCCTTCGTAGCCGAAACTGATCCCTGCGCTGGGGTGCAAAATAGCCAGGTATTGGCCTTCACGCGGGAGTTTGGAGCCAATTTCGCTAAGTTTTGGGCCATAATCCGTGCCTTTGCCATTCACCTGATGGCAGTTGGCGCAATATTGTTCGAAGAGCGGCGCGCCTTTGGCAGCATCGCCTTTAAGAGCCATCAATTCGGACATGGCAGGCATTTTTTTCGCTGCGCCCGCATCTGCGCCACCGAGGTAGGACGCCGCTTCGAGTCGGATATTCATGCGCCAGGCGCCGCTCACCCCCTGTACGGCTGCGGGGATGAAGCGCGCTTCAATTTTATGCGCTTTCAGCAGTTCCAGCACGCGTTCTTCGCCATTCCAACTGTTGCCGATCCATTCGGTAGCCTGGCGGCGCAGGGCGGCATCGCGTTTGCGGTCGAATGCCACCGATTCGAGGAGGGCGAGGTGTTCCTTGCCGCCCGACCAGCGCAGGGCATTGAGCAGGGTAAGTGTTTCAGATTCGGGGCGTTTTTTCCCGACAGCCTGGCGGTACATGTTAACACCGGCGGTATTTTTCAGTAAAACATCGGCAGCACGCCGGGCTTTTTCACCTTTCATCACCATCTGAAACAGCCGTTCGTTTTCTTCCGGCAGTTGGTAGCGGTCGGCAAATTCGAGGTAGGCATCGCCTTGCAGTCCGGCCATGATGCGGGTGAGTGCGGCTTTGGCATCGGGCGTTTTTTTCACCAATTCCACATCGAGGTGGCGCAAGGCGAGGGCCGCTACTGCCGAGTCGGTCGCATTTTCCCGCAAAATTTTGAGCAACACTGGCGATGCCTGCGCAGGGTGCTGAAAATCGAACGCGCGGAAATAGCGGAGGCGTTGCTCGAGCGGCACCGTCTTATCGGTAGCGAGTTCGCCCAACAGCGGACAGGCCGAAGCGCAACGGGCGCGCCATACGATGTCTTTCCCGGCTTCGGTCTGCATGCTGCCGCCGGCTTTTTGCCAGGCGCTCAGGCAGGATTCCCACTGGCCGTCGGCGCCAATGCCGAGCGCTTCGAGGTACCAGCGGTCGTTGCCGGGGTATTTTTGCGCCAGTTTTGCCCAGAGAGTGGGCACATGCGGCGATTTTTGGTGGTGGAGCGCCAGGGCTATCTCGCGGAGTATTTGCGGGTTGGGGCGGGTGGCCAGGTCGTACAGCGGCGCCGACGACATATTGCCTTGCCGGGCAGCGCGTATGGCGATGATGTTGATATTCGCGTCGCGGTCGTGGGCGGCGGCTTTGAAATACGACTGCGGATCGGCGCTTTTCAGCAGCAGCCACAGGGCGCGGGCACGGAGGTAAGGCGCAGCATCGGAGCGGAAAAGTTTGTCGAGCGCCGGCACGGCTGATTCGCCCATTCCTTTCAGCGCATTCCAGGCTTTCCAGCGCACAGACAGGTTGGCATTTTGTAGCGCCACTACCGCGCCATCAGGGGTGGAAAAATCAAATTTCGGTACCGTGTACCGGGCCGCGTCGGGTGGGGCTACGCGAAACACCCGGCCCCGGTTTTGGTCGCCCGCCTGGTGACCGCCCACGCCGGGGTCGTACCAGTCGGCAATAAAAAGCGAGCCGTCGGGCGCTATGCACACGTCGCTGGGCCGGAACCACTGATCTACTTCGCTGTGTACAATGTTGGAAATCATGGCTTTGTAACCCGCGCCATCGGGTTGTACGAGATAAGCGCGTACCACATTGGGGCCTGCGTCGGCGTGAATCGGGTGGCCACGGTATCGCTCGGGCAGCAGCGCGCCTTCATACACGGTCATACCACAGGGCGATCCGGCGCCGGTTTGCAGCAGGTTGGGCACTACGCCGGGGTCGTTGAGGTGCCAGTGGCGGCGCGGAATGTCGGGTTCCATATTGGTGCGGCTGGCCTGCCAGCCGGCGCCCGTCATTTCGTCGGTGTAGCCGTAGTTGCCGTATTCCATCACGTAGTTGATGCGCACGCCTTTGTTGCCGTCGTCGTCGTTGTCCGATTGCCAGAGGGTGCCGTAACTGTCGGAGGCCACTTCGTAGTTGTTGCGGAAATTGTGTCCCAGCACTTCAAAATGGGTGAAATCCGGGTCGCAGCGGAACACCATGCCCTGGCGGTAGTTTTTCGGGTCTATTTCCTTGCCGTCGGCATCGCGGATGGTCTGGCCGTTCTTGTCCTGCAACATTTCACCCGCATTGCCGAAGTTGAAATAAAACTTGCCATCGGGGCCGAACACGACGGCATGCAGGCCGTGGTCGTGCTGGTGGCCGCCCACGCCTTGCAGCACAATTTCCTTTTTATCGGCCTTGTCGTCGCCGTTTTCGTCGGTAAACAGCCACAGGTACGGGCTTTGCGACACCAGGGCGCGGTTGCCCATGACCCAGATGCCGAGCGGCGATTCTATTTCCGGACCCTGGTAAAATACCGTACTTTTATCGGCCTTCGCATCGCCGTCGGTATCTTCCAGGATGAGGATGCGGTCGCCATCTTTTTTGACGGGATTGCCGTTGATGTCGGGCCGGTAATTGTATGCCTCGCACAGCCAGATACGCCCCCGGTCGTCGATGTCCATATTGGTCGGGTTGGTCATCATGGGTTCAGATGCGAAGAGTTGGGCTTGCAGGCCTTCGGCGACAAGGAGGTTTTTTACCGCGTTTTCGGGTTTGTGGAGTTCCTCTTCGGGGTCGGTGGAAGGGAGCAGGGTGAAACCCAGCAGGAGGATTGAAAGCAGGAGGAAAGATTTATTCATTGGTGTGAGAGGTGTTGGTTATTGTTCTTCGTACAGTTCTGCCCGCATGTTGTCGATGAGCAATTCCTGCTGGCTACCGGGGTTCCAGACGTAGAATTCTGCGGTGTGGAAGGTTTTTTTAGGCAATTTGATGTCGATATACAGGTTTTTAATATCCCCATCATGAAGAAATCGATGTACACGGATGCCATAACTTTTCACTTCTTTCGGGCCATCTTTCAGCACAACCCGGAGTTGTGGCCGTCGTCCGTCGTTCCATTCTCGTATGCCGCATCTGAAATCAGCACTTAGCCGGAGCCAGGTGGCCGCACCGGTTTCGAGCGGGATGCTGGCTATTTGGGTGTGCTTTATTCCGGGGCCCGTGAATTCGCAGGGTGTCCCGTTGAACTGTTTTCCTGTATGTATCAGCGTGGTGTCGGCATCAAAATTATTGAAATAGATTTCCCGGACATCCTTTCTGACACCCGTAAAAATATGGCGGGTATCATACAGTTTTTGGGTTTCCTCGGGCACGCTGAACCTGCCCAGCACCGCCCAGAAATAAGCGCGTGTCATGTTGTATGGATCGACCAATCCGCCGCGGTGTATCTGATGGGTGTACCAGATATTGTAATAGGCAAACAGCGCCAAAACCACGTACAGCAAGGCTTTTTTGATTCTATTTGCTTCTGCGCCTGCAATGAACGCTGCCAGCGGAAATGCCAGCGTGGGATAACTCTGCACCATGGCCCGCGGGCCGTACCACCAAATGTCCCATGCGGTTACGATGTAGGTGTTGACTAAAATGAAGAGAAACAGCGCCCAGAAATTGATTTTCATGTTATACAAACGAATCAAACCAATCAGGGCAAGTAGCATCACCGGCGTGTACACCAGCCAGCCGGTGCGGGCACTAAGCATATAGTAGTACAGATGCGGCTTGAGCCAACTGAACGACTGTTCGCCGTAACTGTACACCAGCCAATGACCGGATACATATTTCCAGTAAAACAACTGAATACTGCCGATCAGGGCAGTGATGAGCACGGCAACAGCATACCAGGAGGCGTGGCTGCCAATGAACCGGATACGCTCCCGGATAGCATCCCTACGCAACGAAGGCATTCCCCAAAGCAAGGGAATGAGCACGGAAATAAAATCAGTCGGCCGTGTCAGCGCACAAATGCCCACCACCGCCCCGATACCTGCGGCTTTCCCAAGCGAAGGCTGTCGGTAAAACCGGTCGCTGAGGTACAAAAGAATGGCATACCAGGTAAACAGCCAGTTGTGCGTTTGAGGCATGTCGATGGCTGCGAAATTGAGGTAATTGGTGATAAATACGATGCACAACAACACGATACTTACCACTCGGTCGCTAAAATAATGGAGCAGCGCCTTTCGCAAAAAAAACAAACCAATCAGGCTCATGAGTAGTCCGCCGATGTGAATGGACAACTGATAAGGCACTGAAAAACCATCGGGTTCGTAGCCCAGTGGCACCGCTACAGCATGCGCTACGGCAAAAAAAGGCAGGTATTGCAAAGCCTGCCCGCTGGAGTATTTAAATACCATATTGCCATTGGGCAGCGGCGATGCCTGCTGAAAATCGGGCGTACACTGGTATTTTTTCAGAATATCCTGGCTAAACGCCAGGTGCTGTACATCTTTGTAAATGAACACCGCCGGCAAGTACCAGTAGTAACCCGATACATCCCAACTCAATGTAGATTCCGTGCCGATGTTTTTCCATTTTGGGTAATAGAAAAAAGAGATCAGTACGATACAGAGGAAGGAAAATACAAGAACCCTGGAAGAAGATAGTAATTTCATATTTACCTGTTTTCTTTTCTCAACAAGACACGCCCGTCGCTTCTGGGTATTTCCAGCACAACCTTATACGATGCAGACAAGGCTTGTGCTTCCTCTTTTGATGCGGCGTAGTAAAACTCATATTTATCGGATGGCGCCTGATTGGGGTGCCAGGGCGCCAGTTGGATAATCTGACCATACCCTCTGGGATCGCGCTGTGTATGGAAGATAAAAGAGTTCTGCATCGGTCCACTCGTATCAAAAGTGTAGGGCTGAGGGTGTTGTTCTTCTTTTTGAAGGTTTTGCAGGTAGGCAAGCACCTTGTATGTGTCGCGGTCATGCCACCACTCAACGGCCTCAGATACATTGGCAGAAACAAGGGTATTTACGACCGCCATAATAGACAATGGCACAATGGCTCCCCAGGCGCTGCGCTTCGTCGTTTCCAAAAACCAACTTGCGGCAATACCAATGGACAATGCAAAAGGTGGCCAGAACAGCAAGGCCAGGCGAGGCTGTAAGTAAGGCGTATGCGTTATTTCTACCTGCGCTACATTGGCGAGCAACATGCCAACAAGCAGTAAAACAATCTTTACCCTGTAATCATTCCGGGCCTGTTGTTCGTTGATTTCCCACTTTTTTATGGCTACATAACCAGCCCCCATTACAAATGCTACGGAAAACATGGCCAGAAAATGGGCAGCGCTGTGTCCGAAAAGCGGATTCCTGTGGATAGCGGCTTCCATAGACCATTCTGCCGAACCAAACAGGGTGTCCAGGCGATTCCAGTTTTTTATTTCCGAGTGGCCACTTAGTTTTTTGAGTGGTACAACGAGTAAAACAATCCAGCCAATCAGGATTGCAACTGCATATTTCGTTTGTGCCCAAAACGCTGAAAAGGATTCGCTTGCTTTCCAGGAATGCAAAAACAAAATCGCCATAAAAGGCCCAAAAAACAGTACCTGCGTGAAATTTGCGTACACCGCGAGACCTGAAAAAGCAACTGCCCAGCATATATCAGTGTTCGATTTGCGCTCCGCCCATCGCTGTAAAAACCAGATAGCCGTCAGCATACAGCCGAGGCCCAATGAATAGCCGCGCGCCAGCGAAAAAAAATCGAGCATATATGGCTGCCCCAGCAGCATCAGATAAGTGAACACTGCCAGCCAGCCCGGCTTGCCTATTTTACGACTCAGCAAAAAACCGGCGATGGCATACAATACCGCCCCCAGCAAGGCAGGTATACGAACTACGAAAGGATGGAAGCCAAACAAGCCGCTGAAGACCTTAATCATCAGGGTGTTCAGGATGTGGTTATTTGGATTGGCGTCCGTTTGCAAAAAAAACAAATCAACCACCGAGCGAGGCACGTGCGTCATCACGGTAGAACATTCGTCTACGGTAACAGGTATGGCCCATGCTCTGACTGACAAATAAGCGAGAAAACAAACGGCCATGGTTGCCATGACCACATCTGTAAATCTGTTCATGAGGCGAATATCTATATATTTGCCATTCATCTGAATTTTCAAATTACAACAGACTCGTGTGAATGGACAAAGCCTTGATATTAATGGCAATTGTGCCCATTGCTGTCAGTTGGGCGTTCTATGCTAAAAAGAAGCCCGGTGCGGTATGGCTGTTTGTGGCGGGGGCTTTTTTATTGCGACTGGGGGTAGCCATGATGGACCCTTTTTTGCACGACTGGGATGAAAAATTCCATGCCCTTGTAGCCAAAAACATGATGACTTACCCGTTCCAGCCTATGCTGCGGGTACATCCGGTGCTGGCGTATGACTACACTGCATGGTGCTGCAACCATATCTGGCTGCATAAACAGCCTTTGTTTATGTGGCAAATGGCCTTGTCGATGCAGGTTTTCGGCGTCAATGAAATCGCCATTCGTATACCCAGCGCTTTGCTGAGTGCGGCCATGGTGTGGTGGATATACCGGATAGCACTCATCTGGACGGGTCAATCCAATACGGCCTACGTGGCAGCCCTGTTGAGTACTTTTTCCTGGTTTCAGATCGAAATGGTGTCGGGCGCTATGGCCCTCGACCACAACGACATGGTGTTTACCGCATATGTCACCGGCAGCATCTGGGCGTTTTGTGAATACAGCAAAAATGGGTCGAGGCGATGGGCAATCATAACAGGCTTACTGGTCGGTTGCGCCATTTTGGTAAAATGGCTGACGGCATTGCTCGTATTTGGCGGCTGGGGACTTTGGTTGATCTTGCAAAAGGAGCAGCGATCCCGCAGCAAAAACTGGATAGACCTGTTGCTGGCAGCGGGTGTAGCCGCCAGCATTGCCCTGCCCTGGCAATTGTACATCATGTCGGCTTTTCCACAGGAAAGCGCCTATGAGTATGGGTACAATATGCAGCATATCACTGAAAAACTGGGCGCCTACACGGATGTAGACTGGACGTTCCACTTCAGCCAGTGGAGCCTGCAATACGGCAACCTGCTGCTGCCTTTTCTGGGGCTCGGATTGTGGGCCTTTTTTTCAAAAAACCGCATAAAAAGTCCGCTGACGATACCCTTGCTCGCGATGGCAAGCGTTGTGTACGGCTTTTTTTCATTTGTGGTACAGACCAAGATGCCGGCGTTTGTATACATCGTTTGTGCTGTGCCGCTCATCCTTTGTAGTATTGGTGTGAACCGTATTTTTCAAATGCTGGACAAGTTTTCCTTAAACCAACGGCGGTTGCACGTGCCCGTGCTGGTGTTTTTTAGCCTCTATCTTTTGCGGCCTGTTACGATTTTTTCGAGTCGGGATCCGCATGACCCGGAACGGCAGGCCAAAATCGACAACACCCGAATTTTCAAAAACTTCAATCGCCTGCCGGAAGATTACCTGGTATTCAATTGCAAGAGTTACGAAGATATTGACATGAGGTTTTACACGCCTTACAATGCGCACAGTTGGTGTCCCTCGGCAGCAGACCTGGATTCCTTGCTGGCAGCGGGGTATAAGATTGCCATTTTTCAGGCGCACAGAAGGAAAAAACTGCCAGATTATGTGATCGATCACCCAGGGGTGCTGTTCATACCCGAACAATTCAAATAAAACATTCAGTACCTTGCCCTCGCATCTGTTTACATTAGCAAAATGTATTTTCCTCCTATCAAACAAAGCCCGGTACAACTATTTTTCACCAAGGGCAATGTGCCATATGTACTCCTGGCAGCAGCCACCCTGGTGATGGCCATACTTGCCGTAGTAGCCAACGGCACCGGCGACGATGGCGACAGTGTATACCACTTTCTTTTTGCGCGGTATGCCTTTGAGCATCCCGCCAACTTTTTCAACCACTGGGCTAAACCGATTTTCACCATGATAGCCGCCCCTTTTGCCCAAATGGGGTTTACGGCCGTCAAACTCATGAATGTTGCCTTGTGGGGCGGGCAAGTGTATTGCAGTATCCGGATAGCGCAACATTTTGGCATCAAAACCCGCTGGCTGCTGCCGGTTTTCGCAATCCTGGCCCCTATGAATGTGACCCATACGCTATCGGGACTCACAGAACCTATGTTTGCTGCGTCGTTTGCATGGGCCTTGCTACTGCTCTTGCAGGGGCGTGCAGGAACGGCCTATCTGGTGTTTTCGTTTTTACCCTTTATTCGTTCGGAAGGGCTTATTTTGTTGTGTGTGTTGGTGTTGTATTTGTTGTATCGACGTCAATATGCGTATCTGCTCCTGCTGCCAATTGGGCATATATGTATGTCGGTAGCAGGATACTGGTTGCACAAAGACTATTGGTGGGTGTTCAACAAAATGACGTATCGAGGGCTGCACTCGGCTTATGGCAGCGGCCCCTGGGATCACTTTATCAGTATGCTGCCGTCAATTATCGGCATTGCTTTGTGCCTGATGTTGATTTCAGGTTTGATATATGGACTTTTCAAACTGATTTTGAGTGGACGGTGGCTGAAAGACCCTTTTGACAGAGACGAGGCATGGCTTGTGTATGGCATGTTTCTGGCCTTTTTTTTCGCCCACACGCTATTTTGGTGGAAAGGCATGTTCAACTCCTTTGGCATGTTGCGTGTGATGCTTGGCATTATGCCTGCCATTCTTTTGATCTGCCTGCGTGGCTGGAACCTGTTGGCTGCAGGCTTTGCTTTGATGCACAGAAACGTGGAACGCGTGATGCTGATCGTATTCCTGGCAGGATTGGCGTGGTCATTTTTTGGGCGCCTCCGCTGGGATGACGATTTCAGCCTGAATGCAGCAGAAATTTCGCTGGCGAAAGCCTCTACGGCCATTCTTGAAAAATTTCCCGACCAGCAAAACAACGTGTATTACCTGGAGGCCTATGCAGCAGCGCTACCACTTGATCTGGATATTTTTAACGGGTATCGTTGCCGGCAGGCATGGCGACTCTATTCCGGCGAGCCTGTTCCGCCCAATAGCATTGTAATTTACGACGACTGGTTTTTCGGGCATGAAGGGCGGGTGCCGCTGGAACGTTTGAAGCAAGATAAAAGACTGGTATTCATGGGCGAGTTTGAAGGTCGCACTACTGGTGAGCCCAGCAACAAATCCTATGTATTTTATGTAAATCCGGATTCCATACCGGGCAAATGGGTGTATTCCAAATCCTGGGATACCCTTTCTCAGACACCGCTTGTGGTGGACATCGGCGGAAGACGGGCCCTGAAGATTGATGCACAGCAGCCATTTTCACCTGCTTTTGATGCCGGTTTGGAGAGTTTCCCTGAAAATAGTCGCTTAGCCATTACATTTGATGCCTATTGCCAAAATCCTGGCAGCCAGATGCCGGGCTTACTTGTTTTCAATGTAGAATCCGATTTTAAGGCGTATGACTGGCGTGGACGTCCGCTGAGAATAGACAGCCTTACTGCCAACACATGGCACACTTACCGGTTTGTGGAACAACTGCCACGGGCTCGGTATGAGCATGATAAAATTGGCACTACCATCTGGAATGAAGTTGCGACACCCGTTTATATCAGCAATTTTAAGGTAGAGGTGCTACCTGAATAAGAGATCAGCCATGAAACAAATCTTCACCACCTCCAACGTACGCCACCTCGCCTGGATCATACCCTTGCTGAGTATGGCCATGCATTGGCGTATTTTTACAACCGACTTGATGGGTATTCACCTGTGGCGGCAATCGCAGACGCAGTTGAATATCCAGAATTTTTATCGCCACGATTTCAACATCCTGAATCCCAGGATCAATGTGACAAACATTGCCCCTACCACCATTTACAGGTATGAATTCCCGCTGATGCAGTGGTGTATCGCCTGCGTTCACAAAGTGTTGGGCGAGTCGATTACCATCACACGGGTATGCCTGTTTTTGCTGGGTTTGTGTACCGTGTGGGGCATGTTTTTCTTAGGCAGAACCCTGTTTAAAGACGATGTGCTGGCGGGTTTGCTGGCCTGGGCCTTTAATTTTTCGCCCCTGTTCTACTATTATACCATGAACCCGATTCCTGATAACCTGGCGCTTTGCGGCAGCATCTGGGGAATGGGCTGGTTTTTCCGTTACCAGCAAAGCAACAAATACCGGGATGCGGCATTCTCAGCGTTTTTCCTGTTGCTGGGTGTATTGGCCAAACTGCCTTTTATCCTGTTTTATGGTACCGTGGGGCTGTATTTGTTTACGATGATAGCCAAAAAAGGCGTGCGTTACGCAGGGCCTTACGTACGTGCCGGACTCATCTATGCTGCATTTCTATTGCCTGCGATTGCCTGGTACGCCTGGGTTATTCCGGGCTGGGGTGGCAATGGAATTGTGACGGGTATGCTGGAACATAAAATCCCCTTGTCGGAATCGCTGCGCATCCTTAAATACCATTTCCGACACCTGCTCCCGGCACTCTTGCTCAACTATGGCTCGGTACTGTTCTTTCTGGCTGGCGTCTTTTTCCTGTTTAAAAACAAGGCGTACTGGAAAGGCGATTTCTGGCTGTTGGCCATTTCTGGGCTGGCGGCACTGGCGTATTTCGGCTTCGAGTTGAACATGATTAATACGGTGCACGACTACTACATGATGCCGTTTTTGCTGCCCGTATTCTTGGTTGCTGCCTACGGCATGAAGCACCTTTGGTACGGCAGCAAACCTATGCATTACCTGGCTTTGCTGGCATTTCTGGTGCTGCCGCTGATCGCTTTTCTGACGGCCGACAACAAATGGAGCGTCGAAAAATCATACTGCAATCCAGCCATCATCGAATATCGGGAAGAACTGCGCAATGCCGTGCCACGCGACGAAATCTGTGCCATGCAAAACGATGTGTCCTTGCACGTTTTCCCTTACGCACTTGATAAAATCGGCCCTGTTTTTTCCAAAGACGAACTGCCGCCTGAATGGGTGGAAGACATGATTCGCCGGCAACACATTCACTACCTGTATTCCGATGCGCGCAAAGTGGACGAAAACCCGGCTATCACACCGTTTTTTGATACGTTGCTGCTCGAAAGGGGCACCATGCGGGTATATCGATTTAAAACAGCCGAACAGTTGCCTCCAAAGCAATGAGCGACCATTTTAACCACCTGCTCGCCCTGCTCGCCCGCGAACGCGACGAAGACTTGCAGGAATACCTGCGCCAGATTCGCGAGCGGCCGCTGCCCGAACGGGTAGAGCGCGGCTACAGTTGGTACCCGCTGCAAATTGTACAAACGGGTTTTGCGCTGGGCGATAAAGCATTCGTCGTGGTGGAACGCACTACCCGCCGCGACGAGCCGCACCAGTTGCGCGCAGGCCAGACGGTGCGTTTTTTCACACAGTCGCCGCATGTGAAAGACCCTGATAAACAAGGCGTTATCAACTACGTGGAGCGCAATCGGATGAAAATTGTGCTCAATGCCCGCGACGTGCCAGACTGGATCACTTTCGGCCAACTCGGCGTCGATCAGTTGTTCGACGACCGCAGTTACCAGGAAATGGAACGCGCCCTGCACAAGGTGATGCAGGCCAAAGGCGACCGCCTGGCCGAACTGCGCGACATCCTGACCGGCCGCAAAAAAACGGCAGACATCTTTGAATCCACCCCCGTACAACTCCCCGGCCTCAACGACAGCCAGAATGCCGCCGTCACAGCCGTACTCTCCAACCGCGATGTGACCGTCATCCACGGCCCGCCCGGCACGGGCAAAACGACCACGCTGGTAGCCGCCATCGCCCAGATGGTGCAAAAAGAAAACACCGTACTCGTATCGGCGCCCAGCAACACCGCCGCCGACCTGCTCACCGAGCGCCTCGCAGCGGCTGGCGTGCAGGTGGTGCGCGTGGGCAATGTGAGCCGTGTCGACGAGTCGGTGCTGCAACACACCCTCGACAGCATCATTGCCCGGCACCCCGAAAGCAAAAACATCAAAAAAGTAAAAATTCAGGCGGCTGAATTCCGTCGGCAGGCACGGCAACACAAACGCAGTTTCGGCTACGAAGAACGCCGCGAACGCGAACATCTCAAACACCAGGCCCGCGAACTGGAGTCCTGGGCCGCCAGCCTCGAAGAACGCCTGCTGGAACAAATTCTCAGTTCGGCACAGGCTATTACCTGTACGCTCGTGGGCGCCGCACACCCTGTGCTCGACAAATACCGTTTCCACACCTGCGTGATGGACGAAGCCGCGCAGGCGCTCGAACCGGCCGCCTGGATTCCGATTGCTAAATGCAGCCGTGTGGTACTGGCTGGCGACCCGTTTCAATTGCCGCCTACTGTAAAAAGTATGGAGGCGGCCCGGGGCGGACTCTCCAAAACCCTGATCGAGCGCTGCCTCGAATTGCTGCCCGATGCCGTACACCTGCTCGACGTACAATACCGCATGCACCAGTCGATCATGGATTTTTCCAATCAGTATTTCTACGATGGCGCCCTGAAAGCCCACGATTCGGTGGAAGGTCGCCGTTTGCTCAGCCTCGATCCGGGTGGTGAAATCGTCACGGTATTCGAGCCGGTGTTGTTTGTGGATACGGCTGGAACGGGTTTTGAGGAAAAAATCAACAAGGATACGGCTAAAGATTCCACCCGCTACGCCAGCAAATACAACCCCGAAGAGGCGCTGCTGCTGCGCGAACACCTGCTGCAATTGCTCGAAAAATTTCCCGACCCCGATCATTTTCCCAGCATCGGACTGCTGTCGCCTTACCGCGAACAAGTGAATTACATGGAAGATATGGTGTGCGAAGACGAGGTGCTTTCGCCGCTCTATTCCGACAGCCAGATCGTAGTGAATACCATCGACGGCTTTCAGGGGCAGGAACGCGATGTGATTTATATCAGCCTGGTGCGCTCCAATCCGAAATCGGAAATCGGTTTTCTTAGCGACTACCGCCGGATGAACGTGGCCATGACCCGCGCCCGAAAATTGCTGGTGGTCATCGGCGACTCGGCCACCATTGGCAACAACCCTTTTTATGCCAAATTCCTGGCGTATTGTGAGGAAAGGAATGGGTATGAGTCGGCGTGGGCTTATTTTAAGTCCTGAGTCGTAAGTCCTGAGTCCTGAGTCCGTAGAGTACACCTGATTACCCTTTGATATTCCTTTGTATCAAGGCCAAGGGTAATCAAGTGTACTCTACGGACTCAGGACTCAGGACTTACGACTCAGGACTCTCACTGTAGTACCTTGATCTCCACCCGCCTGTTCTGTTCCGATTCTTTCGGCCCGAGGGCATTGGGAAACATCATTTCCGAATTGCCATAACCTTTGTAGCGTAGCCGATTAGCCGGAATGCCGTGTTGGAGCAGGTAGTCGTATATCACACGGGCGCGGTTGATGGAAAGGTCCATTTCGTCCTTATCGGGTGGAGGAATGGGGTTGCCGGGTTTGTTGATGTGGCCCGCGATTTCCACGTGCAAATCGGAATTGATCTGCATGAATTTCAGGATTTTGGGCAGTTCCGGCTCCGACATTTTCAGAAGAACGGCCTGGTCGCCGACGAAAAACAGGTTGCGCAGCACGGCTTTTTCGCCGGGACTGGCCGGTGGCAGAACGATGTCGGTGCTGATTTTATATTTTTTATACAATTCCGGGCTACCGAAAATGCGGGTGGTAAAATCCTCGAAAAAATATTTTTTAGCCACGGCTTCTACCTTGACCACCGAGTCGCGCGGCAGGCGTACGGCGTATCGGCCAATCGAATCGGTGCGGGTAGAATCGGTGCGGGTTTTGGTTCGAAAACTCACCAGCGCCTGAATGCCTTTGCCCGTGTCGCGGTCGCGCACCTGGCCTTTAAACGTGGTCATGGGAACCGACATGACCGCTTCCACGGTAGCGCGGCGATTGCGCTGGCGGCCGGGTTCTGTGCTGTTGGATGTGACCGGGCTTCGTTCGCCGAACGCGCGCGACTGGATTTTATCGGCAGTGATACCGCGTTGTAGCAGGGCTTTGCGCACGGCTTCGGCGCGGCGAGTGGCCAGGGTTTCATTGTTGCCTTTCTCGCCGATAGAGTCGGTGTGTGCTGTGATGCGCAGGAGCCGGAAACGGTCGTTTTTGCCAAACAACGCCGCGATGCTGTCGATCTGCGCCAACGCCTCCTCGTTCAGGTCGGCTTTGCCTGTCGCGAAATACAATTCGACATAAGAAGCGCTGTAGAGCGAATCAAAAACGGACTGCGCAGGCAGGCTCCATGCCAGCGTACAAAGCAACACAAGAGGGACTATGATCTTCATTGAAGGTCTATTTACGTGGAAACATCGAACAAAAGAAAAGAGCACAACGACAGTTTTTATTTTTCGGCCGCAATTTTTAATTCATTATTTTTCCAAATCATGAAAAAACTATTCTTAGTTGTTTTGTCATTGCTGTTTATCCCGGCCCTGTATGCACAGGAGTTGCCGACGGAACTGAATGGCTACAAATTTGTGACGCTCAAAAAAATCGGCAATACCGACGTCAAAAATCAGTACAAATCCGGCACTTGCTGGGTGTATTCTGCCAACTCTTTTTTTGAAAGCGAATTGTTGCGCATGGGAAAGGGTCAGTACGACCTGAGTGAAATGTACGTCGTACGCGCCGGCTACCTCGACCGCGCTGAAAACTACATCCGCCGCTCGGGCGCTACTGCTTTCGGCCAGGGCGCTGAAACGCACGATGCCCTCCAACTGATCCGCAAATACGGCATCGTACCGCAGTCGGCCTACACCGGCTTCCCGGCAGGTCAGGACAAACCCGTACACGGCGAAATGGAATCCGTGTTGAAATCCATGCTCGAAACACTCCTGAAAATGCCCGACGGCAAACTGAGTCAGCAATGGAAAAAAGCCTACGCTGGCGCACTCGACGGCTACATGGGTACGCCACCGGAAACATTTACCGTTGCAGGCAAACAATACACGCCGCAAACGTATTTCCAAAGCCTGGGTATCAACCTCGACGACTACGTGGTGATGACCTCGTTTACGCACCATCCGTACTACAAACCTTTTGTGCTGGAAGTGTCGGACAACTGGTCGAACGGCAACTTCTACAACCTGCCGCTCGACGAATTTTGCCAGGTGGCCGAAAATGCCGTCACCAAAGGCTATTCGGTGGTGTGGGCCAGCGATGTGAGTGAAAAAACATTCTCCGCCAAGGAAGGAATGGCCCTCATGCCTGCCAAAACCTGGGAAGACATGGGCGCCGGCGAACGCGATTCGTTGTGGAAAATGCCTGCAAAAGAAAAAATCGTGACGCCAGAAGAACGCCAGGCGGCATTTGATGAAATGACCACCACCGACGACCACGGTATGCACATCGTGGGTATGGTGGCCGATCAAGTCGGTACCAAATATTACATCGTGAAAAACTCCTGGGGAACGGTGAAAAAAGAAATGGGCGGCTACATCTACGTATCGCAGCCCTATTTCCGCTTCAAAACCATGTCGATGATGGTGCACAAGGATGCTATTCCGGTGGCCATCCGGCAGAAACTGGGGATGTAGTTTGTTATTGGTTATCAGTTATCGGTTATCGGTTATCGGTTATCAGGGGTGGTAAGGAGACCATTTGTACAGATTCTTGGCATTTCTTTTTGTGTGGCCAAATTATATGTACGGATGGTCTCCTTACCACCCCTGATAACGGATAACCAATAACGGATAACTAATAACTAAATGGGTTCCAGTCTTCCGATTTCTTCTTCCGCAAACAACCTGGAAAGCACCATAAAACGCAGGCCCAGCGGTATTTCCAGCGAAAAACTTGAGCCACGACCAGGTGTGACGTCGATGGTGAGTTGCATATTTTTCCAGTACTCAAACTGGAAATCGTTCATGTAAAACGGGCAGCCGTGTATTTCTCCTACCCGTACATCGCTGTCGCCCACCCGAAATTCATCGGCCGGAAAACACATGGGCGCGGAGCCGTCGCAGCAGCCACCGCTCTGGTGAAATAGCAAGGGGCCATTGTCGGCGCGCAGCCGATCCACCACAGCCGCGGCGGCTTCCGTAATGAGGACGCGTGAAACCATTTTAGTTATCGGTTATTAGTTATCTGTTATTGGTTATCAGTTATCAGGGGTGGTAAGGAGACCATTTGTACGGATTCTTGGCATTCCTTTTTGTGTGGCCAAATTATATGTATGGATGGTCTCTTTACCACCCCTGATAACCGATAACAGATAACATGTACGGATGGTCTCCTTACCACCCCTGATAACCGATAACGGATAACAGATAACAAACAACAGATAACCAAACTAGAAAAATCCCAACTTATTCTTGTTGTACGACACCAGCATGTTCTTCGTATTCCGGTAGTGGTTGAGCATCATTTTGTGCGTTTCACGGCCGAATCCTGATTTTTTGTAACCGCCAAACGGCGCGTGGGCAGGATAAGCGTGGTAGCAATTGACCCACACCCGGCCAGCCTGAATGGCACGTGGTACCTGATAGAGTTCGTGTGCGTCGCGTGTCCACACGCCTGCACCGAGGCCATAAAAAGTATCGTTGGCGATCTGGATGGCCTCTTCGGTGGTTTTGAAGGTGGTAACGCAGGTCACGGGGCCGAAAATTTCTTCCTGGAACACCCGCATTTTATTGTTGCCTTTCAGCACGGTCGGCTGGATGTAATAGCCATTTTCCAGGCCGCTGTTCTGGTGAAAAGCCTCGCCGCCTGCCAGCACTTCGGCGCCTTCCTGCTTGCCGATGTTGAGGTAGTTGAGAATTTTCTCGTACTGGTCGTTGGAAGCCTGTGCGCCCAGCATGGTTTCAGGGTCGAGCGGGTGACCGATTTTGATCTTGCCTACGCGCGCCACTACTTTTTCCATGAATTTATCGTAGATGGACTCGTGCACCAGAATGCGCGATGGGCAGGTACACACTTCACCCTGATTGAAGGCAAATAACACCGCGCCTTCTACTGCCTTGTCGAGGTATTCGTCGTCGGCATCCAGCACGCTGGGGAAGAAAATATTGGGCGACTTGCCGCCCAGTTCCATGGTGACGGGGATGATGTTTTCAGAAGCGTATTGGAGAATGAGACGGCCCGTGGTGGTTTCACCGGTGAATGCCACCTTGGCGACGCGAGGAGAGGAAGCGAGTGGTTTGCCGGCTTCTACGCCAAAGCCGGTCACCACATTGAGTACGCCGGCAGGCAGTACGTCCTGAATCAGTTCCATCAGGCACATGATGCTGGTTGGGGTTTGCTCGGCGGGTTTGAGCACGACGGTGCAACCGGCAGCCAGGGCGGGGGCTACTTTCCAGGCGGCCATGAGCAACGGGAAATTCCAGGGGATAATCTGGCCCACTACGCCGATGGGTTCGTGCAGGTTGATCGACAGGGTCATGTCGTCGAGTTCGGCAATGGAGCCTTCGTCGGCACGAATAACGCCTGCATAATAGCGGAAGTGGTCGATGCAAAGCGGAATGTCGGCATTGAGCGTTTCGCGTACAGGTTTGCCGTTGTCGATCGTTTCCACACGCGCCAGGTAATCGAGGTTTTGCTCCATCCGGTCGGCAATTTTCAGCAGGATATTGCTGCGAACGGTAGCCGAGGTTTTCGACCAGGTAGTGAATGCAGCATGTGCTGCATCAAGCGCCATCTCGATGTCGTCCTTGGTAGAACGAGCCGCCTGGGTGAATACTTTTCCGTCGATAGGCGAGATATTATCGAAATATTCACCTTTTACGGGCGCCGTCCATTTGCCGCCGATGAAGTTATCGTAGCGGGCCTTGAAATCCGGACGCTGGAGAATACGTTTGGTTGCTTCCAATGTTTCCATGCTATAAAACCAATTTTTATGTTAAAAAATTTTATGTAAATTTGACAACACAAAATTATCTTCCGAGCAAGCGGGCGGCTTTACGGATCGTATCATCCATTATCACAATCGTATCATTTTTGAGGTTGAAGGAGTATTCGTTTTTTTAAAATGCCTGAATGTCCTTACTTTTGAAGGCGAAAATGAAAGGACAGGCAACGATATGCTTTGCCTTCTTCATTATTAGAAATAAAATGATGAATTCAAAATTGACAGGCGTTGCAGCGCGGCCAGTCGCCCTGACGCCGCAACATGAGTTGAAAACCCTGGTGGAGAACCGGACGGTTTTCAATTTCAACAATTGCGAACTCAATATTTTCGAAACGCACCAGACCAGCGAACAGGTTTGGCTGCGCTTTCAGGGTATGGTATTTACCACGATGCTACGGGGTAAAAAAGTAATGCATGTACACGACGTGGCGCCATTTGCCTACCTGCCCGGCGAATCGGTCATCCTGCCCGAATCGGCGCCTATGGTGATCGACTTCCCGGAAGCCAGCCTGCAAAACCCGACACAGTGTATCGCTCTGGAAATAGACCGGCAAAAAATTCTGGATACCCTCAACCTGCTCAATGAACACTTTCCAAAAGTGGAAGAAAGCGGCGCCTGGCAGGTCGACATGAGCCAGTTTCATATTCACAACTCGCACGAACTTTCCGATACCGTCAATCGCCTGATGCGACTCCCTGGCGAACACTACCTGACCAAAGACGCCCTGGCCAATGTAACCCTTCAGGAACTCCTGATTCGGCTGCTGCAAACACAGGCCCGCACCCTGCTCATGGAGCAATCCGCCTCGCTGCAAAGCCGCCATCGCTTCGCCTACGTGCTACAGTATATTCGGGAGCACCTCACCGACAACCTGTCGGTGCAGCAACTGGCCCAATTGGCCTGTATGAGCAAACCTCATTTTTTCAGGAGTTTCAAACGTGAACTGGGTATGTCGCCGCTCGATTTCATCCTGCACGAGCGCATCCAGATGGCCAAACGCCTGCTGGCCGATCCGATGCTGACGGTGTCGGAAGCAGCCTATCAGTCTGGTTTCAACAACCTGACGCATTTTGCCATGCAGTTTAAAAAAGTGGAAGGCATGCCACCTAGCCTCTATAAGAGGGTGAGAGTTTGAATCAGGATTTTTGGAATTTAAAGGATTAGAAGGATTCCCGACGGGATGTTGAAATTTTCGAAATTAACTCCATTTGATTGGAGCGTAAGAATTTCCATTTCTACTCCAATCTTATTGATTGCATCATACCGTCGGGAATCCTTCTAATCCTTTAAATTCCAAAAATCCTGATTCAAACGCACTCTCACTTCTCACCTCTCACCTCTCCTTTCAACCGCTTTTCTTCTCTTTCAAACCGCATGGTTTCGAGGTTGCCATTTCCGAAAAAATCGAAGCGAACGATATTGTACTGATCCGGGAAAACGTCGAGCAGGATAGAATTGGTCAGATCGACCTGATAGGAAGAAGCGGGTTTGAAGCCTTCGGCATCGAACTCGATGATCAAGACCACATCTTCCAGAGATGCCGCTGTCGGGCGTAGCGTAAGGTGCTGCTGGTTAATGTTCAGGTCAAAATGATTTTGGACAAACTGGGTAAGTAGCCGATTGTTTTCAGCCGTAATTTTTGTCAGGTCGAGTTCGCGGCCGGTTTGTTTTTCCAG
>JAEUUT010000294.1 GCA_016787415.1 Saprospiraceae bacterium
GGATATTTGGTCAGCGCATTGGCGTAATTGCAGCACACCATGGCGTATTCGTACGGGTACTGTTCGCGTGTATATAATTTCAGCGCCTGCTGAAAAGACGACGACGAAATACCCGCCCAGATGCTTTTTTTCTTTTCCTCATCCGGCATTTCCGCATAAATAACGCCCAGGTACTGGTGAATATCGGCAAACACGTCGGGTGTTTCCTCGCTGTCGAACACTTTCAGGGCCTGCTGGAAACTCTCCATCGCGCCTCTAAAAAACTGCGGATTGTCTTTTTGCGCCCAGGTGTACAGCAAAATGCCCCTGCGGTAGTGCGCCTGTGCCAGCAGTTCGGGCATGGATTCGGTACGAAGAATCTCGACTGCCCGGTTGATATACCCGAGGGCTTCGGAAAAACTCTCCGAGTAATTGGCCACCTGGGCGGCATCGATCAGCAGCAGCGCTTCTTCCACCTTGCGCTCCTGTTTCTGGTAATGCTGGAGCACATCCCAGAGGGTGTCTTTCAGGTTGGAAAGCAGCGCCGGGTCGTAGGGCACCACTAATTTTTTCATCCAGACGCCGCAGAGCGTTGCTTTGAGTTCGGGCGTTGCATCGTCCGAAATAGCCGATTTAATGGCGTCTTCCAGCAAGTGTTCCGCTTGCAGCAATTCGCCCAGGTCGGTCAGGAAAATGGCATATTGCCGGGCCGTATAGGCATAGTATTCGCCATTCGGCGCACTGTTCAGGGCTTCCCGATAAAAATAGCGGGTTTTATCAAGATCGAAACCCGCTTCCGTGGCCGCATAGTGGTGCAAAATGGCCGAGTTGTGGCAGAAACGGTATTCTTCAAAAGGGTTAAAATCGGATGTAAGGCGCTGTGTATCAACGGGAATGCCGTTTTGGAGGCAGTTGATGATGTCGATGTCATTTAGCAGAACGGAATGATCGGCTAAGTATGCGTATGCTTTTTCGTAATTGCCCAATTTGGCAAAAACGAGGCCCAGCAAATGCGCTGTCGTCAACTCGATTTCTTCCGACAGCAGGTAAGGCGGCAGCACGTTCTGCCAGTCGAGCGGCTGGATGATGCCGTTTTTTTTCCGTACGATCAGGTGAAAAGCCGAAGCAGCAGGCGCTTGTTCGAGCAGATCGACGAGGTCGACAAGTTCGTGGAGTCGCGGTTCGGAGTGTATCATCTGCCCGATTTCGGGCAGCAGGTCGGAAGTAGCGAAGATGGTGATCATAACGTGACGTGCAGCATGCGAACGCCCGGCTGGTGCATGTACAGCAGCTCGCGGTCGGAGTCATCTAAATCGTTGTCAATAATGATTTCCTGCAAGGAAATGGTTTTGTCGCCTTCGAGGTTTCTGGTTTTCAGCATTTGCAGGCCGCCTTTGTGGATGGTCGGAAAAATCTCGTCGTCCATGGGCGCCAGCAACAACGCGTGTAATTGCGGGTAATAAACGGTGTACACCTTGTCCTGGTCGCCAAAAACCGTCCTGGCAATGTCGCTCGAAATCCAGAGGTGTTGTGTACGCAGTTTTATTCCCATGTAGAAGGCATTTCAAGGGCCAGGTCGGCCATGATCAGATCGGCTACCTGAAGCCCGGCTTGCAGGACGGCTTCGCTGATGCCTATTTCCAGCCGCGTATCGCTGACGGCAATGAGGTAGACGGAAATATCGTCGGGGTACTCAGCGCCCAGTATTTTTTTGGCATAGGAAAGCGCCTGATCCCATTTGAGGCTGTGCAAAAACACCATCGGATCGTCCTGAATGGAGGCCTCCACCGCGCTGGCGGGCAGTCGGTACTGCGTTCCGTCCGGTTCGCCGGTATTCATCACGGCGTCTACCAGAATGATACGTCGGTGGCCTTTGAGTTGGAACAACACCTCGAAGGCGGAGGTGCCCATATCGATGAGGCTGATCTGGTCGCCGGTGTCTCCGAGCCGCTTTTTCAGTTCGTCGATCACCAGGCATCCAATGCCGTCGTCGCTGCGTACGGGGTTTCCGAAACCCAGGATGGCCGTTTGTTTCATTTATGCGATCGTTAATTTGTGTTTTTGTGTTTTGGGGTTTTTGTGTTTTGGAGGGGCGTTGTTCTTGGTATTTGGGGTGTTTTATGCTGTTAAGTTCCGTATTTATTTTCAAATACCAAAAGCAATATTAACCACCAATACCAAGTGCAACGCCCCTCCAAAACACAAAAACACTCAAACACCAAAACACAAAATTACAACTTAAATTTCGCCAGTTCCTTGCCCGTTTTAGCATCGTGCGCATGCACGGTACATACCAGGCAGGAGTCGAACGAACGGGCCACCATGCCTACTTCCACCGGATCGTGCGGGTCTTCGATTTCGATGCCGGTGAGGGCTGTTTCGATCGGGCCGCTTTTGCCTTGCTCGTCGTTGGGGCCTACGTTCCAGGTAGTGGGCGCCATCACCTGATAATTTTTGATTACTCCGTTTTTGATTTCGATCCAGTGGGCCAGCGAGCCGCGTGCGGCTTCCGTGGCGCCAAAACCGATACCGTCTCTTTCTTCCGGTTTGATGTAGAACGGGCCATCGAGGTCGATTTCCGACAGCCACTGATTAATGAATTCGTAGAGGCGCGGGGCTTCGTGTACACGTGCCAGGGAGCGTACGAAAACGCTGGGGCCGAGTTTGGCCATGATGTCGGCAAACAGCGTATCCTTGATCTGGTGGTCGAGGTTGGCCGGGTTGGCGTTCATAATCACGCGCGACAGCGGGCCGGCTTCTGCGGCGAAACCATCGTAGCGCGGCGCTTTGGCCCAGCTGTATTTGCCGCCGAAGTCCGTTTCTGCCAGCGTATGCGAAGGCATGGGCGTCGGGAACGGCTCTTTCCAGGGGTGTTCGGCGGGCACGTCGGCATACCAGGAGTGTTTGACGTGCTCGCGGATTTTGAGGTGGTCGAATTCATGCCAGTTTTTGCCATCAAAAAAGCCGGACGAACTGATGAGGGCCTGGTTGCGGCCTTCCACCGTCGGGTGGTTGTACAGGTCTTTGTGCAGGTAGGTGCCGTAGGCGAGGAATTTGCCTACGCCCTGGCCGAATTTATCGAGACCAAATTCGAGGCTGGCGCGGATGAACAAACCCAGGTCGCTGTTGCGCTGGCTTTCGTTTTCTTCCACCCAGGCCATGAGGTCGTCCCAGGTTTTGATTTGCAGGTAACGCTCGATAGAACATCCCAGCCACACGGGCTCCAACCAGTCATTGCGGAAATGGTTCATAATGGCATGCGCCCGCGTGATGTCTTTCAGCGTAGGCGCGCACATCACGCCACCCGGAACCATGTAGGAAGAGTGCGGCCATTGTCCACCAAACAGCGAATACACTTCCACGGGGCGGCCGGAAGCCGTCACGCCTTTCTGGAAAGAGGTGCCTACATAAGCGGCAAACCGTTTTACCACTTCGGCGTACAAGGGTTTGTTGGCAAATTTTTTATTCGCCAGGTCGGTAGCAAAAATGGCATAAAACCAGCGTGGAATCGACTGAATGGTTTCCGTTGCCTGTCCGATGGCGCGCAGCAGCAAGGCATTTGGCGGCAGCGTGGTTTTCCAGGCAGTATCGAGGGCCGAAGAGGCGCAGTAGAGGTGCGAACCGCCGCAAATACCGCAGATACGCGGGGTGACGATCAGGCCCGACTGCGGGTCTTTCCCTTCCATGATTTTTTCAAAACCACGGAACATGGCGGCTTGCGTATGCGCCCGCGTGACCACGCCGTTTTCCATGTAAACCTTTACGTCGAGGTCGCCTTCGACACGGCCAACCGGAGATATATTGAGTTCTTTTATTGTTGACATGATGGGTAATTGTTTTAAAGATCAGATCGGCGCAGGGCTGGCAATGTGCTGTACCACAACACCTTATATTCCGGTTGTTTATTTGGATGTTTCGAAGTGCTCCTGGTCTACGCCGAGTACCCGCTCGATTTTGCCCATTGCTTTTTCCACACCGGCGCGGGTGTAGTAGCCCAGTTTGGATACGCCTGTTGGTACGTCTTGTGGCAGGAAGCCAAGGTATTTCAGCGTTTTGAACACACTTCCTTTTACCAGGTCGTGGTGCGGGAAGCCGGGTTCGGTACACCCGAGGCAGGGGTGGTTGGAACGGGTTTTACTGGAATGGCGGTTCCAAAGAATGCGGTTGCAACTGGCGCGGGTCATCGGGCCGCGGCAACCTACTTCATAGAACAGGCATCCGCCGCGTTTGCCAAAGCCGCCGTCTACTTTTTGGGCAAAACTGATGGCATTGGTACAGCCTGTTTGCACAAAGTCGGTAAAGAATGTTTTCGGGCGGTGGAATTCATCTACCAGCACGTCTTTGATGCGGCCGGTAGAAATGGCTACCAGTATTTGGGTCACCCAGTCGGGGTGCGCGGGGCAGCCCGGGATATTGATACAGGGCAGGCCGCCTTTCGACACAAAACCTGCGCCCAGAAAACCGCCTTTTTTCTCTTTATGGAATTGTACGCCGGTGCTTTCGCTCGGATTGGGCGGCACGGCCGGAATCCCTCCCCAGGTGGCACAGTCGCCAATGGCTACCACAAAGCCGGCTACTTTGGAAAGGTCGCGCACCCAGTCTTGCATGGGCCGGTCGGCAAAGTAGTTCATGGTACCGCTGCCATTGGGCCCTTGTACGATACTGCCTTCAAATACCAGAATATCCATCTGGACTTTCCCGGCAATGATGTCGCGAAGCAGGTCGCCTACCTGATCGCCTATTTCCAGGCCAATCGAGGGGTGCCAAAGGATGTTAATTCCGAAGTCGGTGATCAGTTCCACGACGGTTGGTTCTTCGGCATTTAAAAAGGACATGGTGTTCCCGCTGCATGCTCCTCCCTGTAACCAGAGTACATTTGCCATGAGCAATAAAGTTTTGGTGAGCCAAATAATTTTGAAATCTTGTCTTGTTGTAAAAAGAACTGGACAAAGATAGTTGCAGGCCAGTAATTAGAAAACTTTTACTAATTTTTTTAGAAAAAATTTTCTAAACAAGATTTCGGCAAAGGGCAGCAGCGCAGTTTTACTTAGAGGTATCAGGTGGTTTATTCCCGACTCCAAGCGCTTTTTCGGCGGTCTGCAAGGCGTTTTGTACTCCGGAGTAAGCATAATAGCCCATTCTGGAATGACCGGCGTTGGCGTCAGGCGGTGCGAACCCCAGGTATTTCATGGTTTTAAAAACGCTTCCTTTTTCGAGGTCGTTGTGCGGGAATCCGGGTTCGGTGCAGCCCAGGCAAGGGTGGTTGGCGCGTGTTTTACTGGAGTGTCGGTTCCAGAGGATGCGGTTGCAGGTAGCGCGTGTGAGCGGCCCCCGGCAGCCCACTTCGTAGAACAGGCAACCGCCTCGTTTGCCGAATCCGCCTTCCACACGGGTGGCAAAACTCATGGTGTTGGGGCAGCCAGTTTGTACAAAATCGGTAAAAAACGTCTTGGGGCGGTTGAGTTCGTCGAGTACGATGTCCTTGACGCGGCCCGTGGCCAGCGCCACCAGTATTTGCGTCATCCAGTCGGGGTGGGCCGGGCAGCCGGGAATATTGATCACCGGAACGCCTGCTTTCGACCTGAAATCGGCGCTCAGAAATCCGCCAAATTGATCTTTGTGGTGTTGCAATCCTGTGCTCTCAGTCGGGTTGGGCGGTACAGCCGGGATGCCGCCCCAGGCAGCGCAGTCGCCCACGGCTACCACGTATTTTGCCAGCGGCGCTATGTCGCTCACCCAGTCGATCATGGGCCGGTCGGCGAAATAGTTCATGGCGCCAGTACCCGCCGGGCCTTGAATGACAGAACCTTCAAATACAAAAATATCCACTTCCATTTTCCCTTTCACAATATCGCGGAGCAGGTTGGATACCTGTTTGCCGATTTCGAGCGCGAGGGTGGGGTGGTACAAAATATTAATGCCAAAATCGGTAATCAATTCTATCACATTGGGCTCTTCGGCGCTCAGGAAAGACATGGTATTGCCGCTACAGGCGCCTCCTTTCAGCCACAATATGTTTGTCATATTTGATAGATTGTGCATTGTTAACCGGTTCTGGCTGTGCGTTTCAGGAGAGCAGGATGGGTTGCACTTCGAGCATAAATTCGTCGCGCCCTTTGGAAGTCAGGTAGGGTTTTATATGTGCCCAGACGGCTTGCCTGAACGTTGATTCATCCATGGGCTGTTCTTTGAGCATTTGCCGCGGGCCCCAAAAAACTATGGTCGACCACAAGTTGTCTGTAAGCGTATCATACATGCCGGGCGCAGGTTCGGGGCAGATGATACCGCTGTTCACATAATAATCGAGGCGTTTTCGGATTTGTAGCAACATCTTGCCAACACAATTTCGCCACCTGTCCATGATTTGCGGATAGGAGCGCTCTATTTCAAACAGGTCGATGAGATAGAACTTGTATTTGGTAAAAAAACGAAGATATTGCTCCATTTGGATGTCGAAATCCGTCAGTTTCGAACTGCTTAGGTAAGCCGACAGGATTTGCTGAAATTCGTCGAACAGGTTTTCATACACAGCGTGTACGATGGCTTCTTTGTTTTTGAAATGATAGGCGAGGTTGCCCACGCTGATACCTGTTTCGTCGGCAATTTGCTGCAAGCGTACGTTGGCAACGTCGTTCCAGTTGAAGAGTCGGATCGATGCTTCCAGTATCTTTTGTTTGGTGGTCAGGCTGTTCATTCTGTTAGTAGCAAGAGTTGCTCAATTAAGAGACAAATGAAGGTCATTGATGTCCAGCGAAAGGGTTCCCCGTTGGTCTTTAGCGGCGAGGCGGCGCATGTAAAACGCCATGGATGTAGCCCGTTTGCGGCATGAATGGCTGGTAATGCGGCGACTCAGGAATTTCAAAGGTGTTTTGTAATGTGCAAAAAGGAGGTTGATTTCCCACACCCCCCTGCGGTGCTGCAATGACTCGATGACGGCTGTATCGCTCAGCCAGAAATCATTCCTGTAAAAGTTCATATCCACATCCAGCCCCAGTTTTTCCGTAAAAAACAGGTTGCTCAGGTTGTCCAGCATCTTGGCATACAACTCGGGTGGTATGGAGAACATGGGTTTCATAATGCAGGAGTGGAGTCAACAGGATGGTGCAACATTCACGACGCCTCAAATTTAGGTGTTATTTTCTAAAAAATATGCCAACTGCTCAAATTCTCTTGAACCTGTATCCGTAAACATAGGTCGAAACAGGGTCCACAAGGTGTTTCTGAATGCTGTGTAGTCGCTGGTCTCCGCCTGCAACACGCATTGGCGGTACAACCACAAATCGCAGATAAGCCAGAATTGCTGCGCCATCAGCAGGTACTGTCCTGGTTCTTTTTCCGGCAAAAAAGCGCCCCTGGAATGGTTGAATTGTATGGCAAAATCCATTTGCAGCACCTGCCATTCCATGTGCTGGCGATGGGCTGCCTGTATGGCCGGGTAGGCGCGTATCACTTCCAGCGTATCGGTGTAAAAAAATCGGTAGGCTTGTTGCAGGTCGAAAATATGCTGCATGAGGCGCTCCATATCTTCAAAAAGGGGCACAATCCTGAATTCTGTGAGCAAATCGCGTTGTTTCTGCGCCAGTTGCTCCCAGATGGCTTCCACAATGGCGTCCTTGTTTCGGTAGTGGTAGGTCATGTTCCCTACGCTGACGAATGCCTCATCGGCAATGTGTTGCAGCCTGACATTGGCAATGCCTTCGCGGTTGAAACAATGCACCGCCGCGTCGATGATTTTTTTTCTGGTGACAGAAGATGCCATATCGAATGTGACAGGCCCGGTTAGAAGCCCGTGCAAATTAAGGTAATAGCAATGCTTGTATGATACAATTGTTGCGATTTGTACAGGCAGGTACATTTACTTGTGGGCCGAGTCGGTAATTTTGTGCGCTCCAGGCCATACTACTGGACATTTTTGTGGAACGAGACCTGTAAGGTTTTTAAAACCTTACAGGTCTGGACGCCAAACTAAAAATGTCCAGTAGTGTGGCTCCAGACACCTCTTCTGTTCATCAAAATCCAAAAACAAAGCCTGCATGCGCTCTTTTCTACTCCTTTTATTACTCCTGGGTTCCAGGATTATTTTTGCCCAGGACCCCGCCAAATACCAGTTCGCGCCCTGTGGCACCCAGCCAACAATAGCGCCCATGTTGCGAACCTATCAGGAATTTCCCGAACGATTTGTAACGCAACGCTCGACTGATACCCTGAAAGTGGCCTTGCAATTGCACCTGGTTGCCAAAAACAACGGAGTAGGGCGCATTAGTACGGACAGGCTGCTCGACGCTTTTTGCCAGTTGAATGAAGATTATGCACCTTCTGGCATCCGGTTTTACAGCAAATACGACTGGCACCTGATCGACAGCACGGTGTGGTATCAGCACGATACGGTTCCTACTGGTATCGACATGATGTTGTCCAACAACATAGACGATGCGCTCAATATTTATTTCGTGTCGGATCCTGCCGGCAACTGTGGTTACAACCTGCCCTACGCCGGTGTGGCAATAAACAATTCCTGCGCCGGCCCGAACGATCATACCTGGGCGCATGAAATCGGCCATGCACTGTCGCTGCCGCACCCATTCATCGGCTGGGAAGGCACAACGTACAGCCCCTCGAACCCGACGCCCGATACCCTGACCTACAACTACACGCATTTTCACGACACCCTGGATTTGGTACCAGCGCCGCTGGACACCGCAGTTTCGGAACGGCTCAACGGCAGCAACTGTACCGTAGCGGCAGACCGCATTTGCGATACGCAGGCCGATTACCTGAGTAATCGTTGGGAATGCAACAGCGAAAACCTGAGTATTACCGTACAAACAGACCTAAATGGGGAAACATTCCGCTCCGACGGTACCCTTTTCATGTCGTATGCATTTGACGGCTGCCAAAGCCGCTTCTCCAACGAGCAAATTGCCATCATGCGGGCCACCCTGGAAACGGAAAAACAGGCATGGCTTACCACTGACCCGCCGGGCCCGGATGTGACTCAACCCGTTACACTTCTGTTCCCCATCAATCAGCAGCAGACGCCGCCTGTGGGCGCTCAGGTACAATGGTCGTCCGTTCCGGGCGCTACGCACTACCTCGTCCATGTGTCAGTGTTGCAATCATACGTTGTAAAAGCCGTGGACATGATTGTTACCGACACCACCCTTACTCTGCCTGAATTGATGCCCAATAAAAAGTATTACTGGCGGGTTCGGCCATTCAACAACTGGTCGTACTGTGTGCCTTTTACCGCATCCGGAGTTTTCAATACTACCAGTCTGGTGGCTACGGACGAACCTGAAAATGAAGGCTGGGCTTGCTACCCGACGATTCTAAGCGAAGGGCAGTTCCTGTCGCTGGAATTACCTGCCAAATGGGTTGGCCACGCGGTGCGTTATGCGTTGTACGATGTGGCAGGGCGCATGTTGTGGCAACAATCCGCGCAGGCTACCTATTATCAGGCCGTACTCCAGCCACCGGTAGAGCGTCTGCCGGCGGGTATTTATCGCCTGCAAGCCAGCGGCGCTACGGGCATGAAGTGGCAGACGCTGGTGGTGGAGTGAAGATTTTAGATTTAAGATTACATGATTTTAGATTGAAGAAGGAGGGCATCTCGGAAAATCTTAAATCTAAAATCATGTAATCTTAAATCTTAAATCTATTCAATAATCGTTGTGTCCCGATCGTACACCAGGCAAGTGAAAATCCCCAGCGGATTGGCGTTGCCGCTCACGTTGCTCTTGATTCGCGACGGTTGTGCAAACGGGTTGCCGCTGCCGGCTATGGCCAACTGATAACTCTCCACATAGTCAGAATAGTCTTTCGTGATGTGGAAAATGGTATTGAACACGGTGTCGCCACGCGTCAGTTCGTAACCCGTTCCGAACGCGATGAGCGCATTGGTGGAAATGCGGTCATTGACCAGAAAATCCTGCTCCGGAAAACTGTCTAATGAACTGTAATGCAGCATCCTGCGGTAGTAGTTGGGCTTGCTGAGGTCGTCGGTGATGTAGGTGAGTACGCGTGCCAGCGTGTCGCTCTCGGGACTCCAGGTAACCACCACACTGTCGATTGGAACGGGCGGAAGCATACTTGTTTGTCCGGTAATGGTGCTGCCGTTTTCGAGGGTAATGTTTAGCACGTAATCGACGCCGACCGTAGCAGGCACTATTTTGCTGCCTACATAATTGAAAATCTTTACCGGATTGCTTTCAAAAGCCAGTTGGTTGACCAATGTATCGGTCTGGCCATTGTAGGAAATGGTCACCAGTGCGCCTTGCAGGAGCGTTTTGTTGAGAAAACTCGAATCCAGACCGAACGGGTCGAAAAAACTGTAACTCTGCGTCAGCAGCAGTCGGAACGGTTTGCCAGGTTCGAGGTAGCATTCCACGACAGGCTGCCGGTCGTAGTCGGGCAGGTTGATGTCCACATCTTTGGTGAGGTTACAGGCGGCCAGAAATACGAGGCCGAGGATGGGCAGTATATTTTTCATGGTATTGAATAGCGTTGGATGTTTTGCAGCACGGGGCATTGCTGTGTCGACAAGTTTTTGATGCGGGTTATTAAAATTTGAAATTCCAGGTGAGTGATGGCAGTACCGGGAATAGGGACACTTGTTTGGCCTGCAGCGCTACCGGCACATCGCCCAGCGGGGTAGTTTCAAATTCAGGTTCTATGTAAATGAAATACGGGTTCCGGCGGTCGGTAGCGTTGTACACACTCAGCGTAAGGTCGTTTTCGAGGTGCCTGGTTTTGAATTTCCACACCACCCCGAGGTCGGCGCGCATGTAGGCCGGGTAGCGGAACGAGTTGCGTTCGCCATACACCGGCACCACGGTCTGGAATTGTTCGCCGGGCACACCCGCAATGGAGTAACGGCCGATGGGCAACCACGACACATAGCCCGAGGTGTACACCCAGGTGGCGGTGATTTGCCAGCGCCGGCTGACTTGCCACAGCGCTACCACGCTCAGGTTGTGGCGCGTATCAAAGCGGGGCGAGAAATAACCGCCGTTGTTGATTTCCGGAAAATCGCCACGCCGCGCCCAGGCCAGGGTGTAGCCGATCCAGCCGGTGAGTTTTCCTTCCTTTTTTTCAATTTCCAGTTCCAGCGGGCTGAATGCGTAACCACGTCCGATGCTGAGTTCTTTTTCCAGTTCGTTGTTGCCAAAAATCTCGGCGCCGTCTATAAAATCCACCTGATTTTGCAGCCATTTATACCAGGCTTCCCAGGTAATCAGGATATTGTCATTCAACAGATAGGAGGTACCTACGGCCACCTGATCGCTCACTTCCGGCTTCACATTTTCGGTACTGGGGTACCAGATATCGGTGGGCAACGACAGTCCGCTGCTGGCCAGCAGGTGTACATACTGGTTCATGCGCGAGTAGGAAGCCTTGAACGACAGTTTGTTGTTCACCGAAAAATTGGCTGCCGCGCGCGGTTCGATATTGGCGTAAAAGGCGGGTTTGTTTTGCCAGGCCGACAGGCGCGCGCCATAACTGAATTTCAGCCGCTCGGTGATGGCCCATTCGTCGTTGGCATACAAGCCATATTCCATGCCGTTGAAATTCTGACCGGCTTCGAAATTGATTTGCCCGTCGTCGCTGCCTGCTTTTAGTCGGCCCACTACAAAATCGTGGTACGTGGCATTGGCGCCGAAACGCACCGTATGCTTGTTGGTAGGCTGGTAGTAAAAGTCGACTTTGGTATTGGCGTCTTTCACATTGGAGCCGAGTTTGAAGGAAAACCCTTGCAGGATGTTTTCAATCCGGTATCGGTAGTCGGAATAAGTGAAAGTGGTATTGGCAAACAGTTTGGGATTGAACACGTGGTTCCAGCGCGCCGTGCCGGTGGTATTGCCCCAGTCGAAACGAAAATCGAAGGTTTCATTTTGAAAAGCGAACACATCGCGGCCGAAATACCCGCTCAGGTACAAGCGATCCTTTTCGCTGAGGGTAAAATTCACCTTCGTATTTAGGTCGTAAAAATAGTAATCGGGAATGGGGTTGTAGTCTTCCTTGCCTTCATTAGCCCGGTTGATGCCGCGTGTAATCAGGTCGGCGTAGGTGCGTCGGCCACTCACGATAAACGATGATTTGTCTTTTTGAATCGGGCCTTCCAGCGTCAGGCGGCTGGAAATGAGGCCGATACCGCCTGCGCCGCTGAATTCCTGGTTGTTGCCTTCTTTCATACGCACATCGATGACCGAAGACAGGCGACCGCCGTATTGCGCCGGGAATCCGCCTTTGTACACTTTCAGGTCTTTTACCGCATCGGAATTGAAGGTGCTGAAAAAACCGAACAAGTGGTTGGCATTGTACACCACGGCCTCGTCGAGCACGATCAGGTTCTGGTCGCCGCCGCCGCCGCGCACGAACAGGCCGGTGGTGCCTTCCGAACCTGCGGTAATACCCGGTTTGAGTTGGAGAATTTTGATCACATCCGTTTCACCGAACAGCGCGGGCAGGGCTTTTATTTCTTTGGTGCCAATTGTAGCGACCGACATTTCCGTGCTCCTGCGCTTTTCATCGAGCGCATTGGCTTTGATGACCACTTCTGTGAGTACTGAGCCGACCGGCGCGAGCGAGATGTCGAGTTTCAGGTTGGAAACGGGTTTTACGCGTTTCAACTGCGTTTCGTAGCCAATGTAACTAAATCGGAGGGTGACGGAGTCTTGACCGGCGGGCAGAGAAAAAGAATAAAAACCGTATTCGTTGCTGACATTCCCTTTACTCAGTCCCACGGCTTCTACCGTAGCGCCGATCAGGGTTTCGCCGTTTTGGGCATCTTTTAACACACCATTCACGGTGACGGCATTTTGGGAATAAAGCGGCGCGCAGGCCAGCCATCCCAGAAGAAGGAGATAGTTTTTCATGTGCAAGTGTTTAGGCGAGGGTGTAATGGGTTCCATAACAGGTTGAAAAAAATATTGTTCCGCGTAGACGCCTGCAAACCACAGTGAGGAGAATATCATTCGACAAACGGCTGTAATGGCTCGATTTACAACAGGAAAATAAAGACTGCTTTATTTCGCTTTCTCTATTTTATTCTGAAAAACAAACAACGAGCGACCGAAAACCAAATTTTAATGCACAGGAGGTTTTCAATGAATGGAAGGGATTGATCAACGAACGGGAAAGGGGGATATGGGAAAAAAGGCCATTCCGCTTCGATTTGAAAGGCCGTTCGGCTTCGCCTCACGACAAAAGGGGCACCTGGATTTGGCGGATTTAATGGATTTTATAGATTTTGTGGCCTTGCGGCCACTTTTGATCTTATAGGTTCACTCCAAATAAAATCAAAAAAGGTGGCCGCAAGGCCACAAAAAAATCCATTTAATCCATTCAATCCGCCCAATCCAGGCACCCCTTTTGTCGTGAGGCGAAGCCGAACGACTTATACAATCGAAGCCGAATGGCCTATCTCAGAAATCTTAGAAGTTGTTTGAGTTAATTTCATCGGAGCAGAAAACCGTCTTTTGTCGGCATGCTGCGGCTATTTTCTCGGCAATAGCCTCCGGCTATTCCCTCCAAAATAAGCCTTGCCTGCCAACAAAATCCGCTCTTTCTGCC
>JAEUUT010000002.1 GCA_016787415.1 Saprospiraceae bacterium
ACCATCGCCTGGGGACTTTCCGGCAAGGTGGAATACGCCCTCGAAGGTTCCATTTTCGTGGCCGGTTCGGCTGTAAAATGGATGCGCGACACTGTAGAACTATTCAGCGACGCCGCCGAAACGGAAAACTTCGCCCGCAGCATCGACTCTTCGGAAGGGGTGTATGTGGTGCCTGCTTTCGTGGGCCTCGGCACACCTTACTGGGACTCCGAAGTGCGGGGCGCTATTTTCGGGCTCACACGCGGCAGCAGCCGTTCGCACCTCATTCGGGCCACCCTCGAAAGCGTGGCCTACCAAACCAAAGATGTGCTGGATGTGATGGAACGCGACTCGGGCATCCAACTGAAAGCCCTGCGCGTAGATGGCGGTATGGTGGCCAATAATTTCCTCATGCAGTTCCAGAGCGACACCCTGCGCGTGGAAGTGGAGCGCCCCAAAGTGCAGGAAACCACCGCTTTAGGCGCTGCCTACCTGGCCGGACTGGCGGTTGGCTACTGGGAAAACAAGGAGGACATTGCCCAAAACTGGCAACTCGACCGGGCCTTTAAACCCGAAATGCCCGCCGAACAGGCGACGAAGAACTATGCAGGGTGGCTGAAAGCGGTGGAAGCGGCGCGGGTGTTTAAGTAGGGGTTTCTGATTTAAGATTTTAGATTACATGATTTAAGATTTTAGATTTACTTGAGATGCCCTCCATCTTAAATCTAAAATCATGTAATCTTAAATCTTAAATTCAACTCCTCATACCTGTATCACCCCCGGATTAAACCGCTCTACCGGCGCATTATTCGCCGCTTCAATCCCCATACTGATCCATTGCCGCGTATCCCGCGGGTCGATGATGGCATCTACCCAGAGGCGTGCTGCTGCGTAGTACGGGGAGGTTTGAGCGTCATAACGGGCCTTTATTTGCTCAAACAAGGCTTTTTCGGCCGCAGGGTCGGGGGCGTCGCCCTTGTTTTTAAGGGTTTCCACCTGAATTTGTGTAAGCACTTTGGCAGCCTGTTCGCCACCCATCACCGCTATTTTAGCCGTCGGCCAGGCTGCGATGAGTCGCGGATCGTAGGCTTTTCCGCACATGGCGTAGTTGCCAGCGCCGTAGGAATTACCGATCACAATGGTAAATTTCGGCACGGTGGAGTTGGCTACCGCATTCACCATTTTAGCGCCGTCCTTGATGATACCGCCGTGTTCGGAGCGGGTGCCGACCATGAAACCCGTCACGTCATGGAGGAACACGAGCGGGATTTTTTTCTGGTTGCAATTCAGGATAAAACGCGTGGCTTTGTCGGCCGAATCGGAGTAAATGACCCCGCCAAACTGGATTTCGCCCTTCGCATTTTTCACCACCTGGCGGTTGTTGACCACGATACCCACCGCCCAGCCGTCGATGCGGGCGTAGGCGGTAATGATGGTTTTACCGTAATGCTCTTTGTATTGCGTCAGTTGGCCGTCGTCGACCAGGCGGCGGAGCACCTCCAGCGTGGAGTACGGTTTGGCGCCATTTTCCGGAAACAGCGAAAACAAGTCTTCGGGCGACCCGGCAGGCGGTCGGCTTTCCACGCGGTCGAAACCAGCCTTTTCAAAGCGGCCAAATTTGTCGATCAGGTCTTTGATCGTATCCAGGCAGGTGGGGTCGTCGGGCATTTTGTAGTCCGTTACCCCCGAAATTTCGGAGTGCGTAGCCGCCCCGCCCAGTGTTTCCTTGTCGGCCTCTTCGCCGATGGCGGCTTTTACGAGGTACGGACCGGCCAGAAAAACGGAGCCTGTTTTTTCCACAATCAGCGCTTCGTCCGACATGATGGGTAAATAAGCGCCCCCGGCCACGCAACTGCCCATGATGGCGGCAATTTGCGGAATACCGGCAGAGGAAAGTCGCGCGTTGTTGCGGAAAATGCGGCCGAAATGCTCTTTATCCGGGAAAATTTCATCCTGCATAGGCAGGTACACGCCTGCGCTGTCGACGAGGTAAATGATCGGCAGGCGGTTTTCCAGGGCAATTTCCTGGGCGCGCAGGTTCTTTTTTCCAGTAATGGGAAACCAGGCGCCGGCTTTTACGGTGGCGTCGTTGGCTACTACGATGCACTGCCTGCCGCGCACATATCCGATGACCACCACTACCCCGCCGGCAGGGCAGCCGCCATGTTCGGTGTACATGTCATAACCGGCGAAAGCGCCCAGTTCGATGCGCGGCGTGTCCGGGTCGAGCAGGTAGTCGATGCGCTCGCGGGCGCTCATTTTACCTTCCTTGTGTAGTTTTTCGAGGCGCTTGGGGCCGCCGCCTTCGTGTATTTTGTCGAGTCTTCGTTGCAAGGAGGAGAGCGCCAGTTTCATGGCGTCTATGTTTTTTTCGGCTTCCAGATCGAGCGGCATATGGTGCGTGGTAGGAATAATTTGGTTAGAGAACGAAAGCAAAGGTAATCGGGGCGGATTGTTTCCCGCAGGTTTATTTCCTGCGCAGAATAATTTCCCGTAGCGTAATTTCCCGCAGATTTACGCAGATTTTCCCGCAGATTTACGCAGATTGTAGAGTACACCTTATTTCACTATGATCAAATAAAATATGTCTACTCTACAATCTGCGTAAATCTGCGGGAAAATCTGCGTAAATCTGCGGGAAATTACTCTACGGGAAACATCCAAACCCATCATGCCCATCCGCTACCACTCCAATCCGGCCGCCTACGCCAAAAAAGAGCACCTCTACCTCGAAGTTCGCCGCCGCGAAGGGCGTGTGCCGAGCGATGAGGAGTTATTGCAATTGCCGGAAGTGACACAGCCCCCGGCCCTCGCCCGGGAATGGCGCTGGCGAAAACGCGCGTTTCAAAGACTGGATAACTACCTGAATCGTCGTTTCCGGGAATTCCCGATTCGCGTACTCGACCTGGGCTGCGGCAACGGCTGGATGTCGAACCTGCTGGCAGCCAATCCATTGCGCAGCGTCACCGCTGTCGACCTGAATGAAACGGAACTGGAGCAAGGCAGCAGGGTTTTTCGGCGCGACAACCTGCAATTCGTCTATGGCGACATCCTGCAAGACGGCTGGCCGGAACAGTCCTTCGAAGTGATCGTGCTGGCGGCTTCGGTGCAATATTTCCCCGACCTTGGGGAACTGATCGCAACGCTCAAAAAGTTATTGACCCCAAATGGAGAAATCCACTTGCTGGATTCCAACTTTTACAGAGATGCCGCCGCTACGGACGCCGCCCGAAAACGAACGGAAGCATATTATGAACAGGTGGGCGTGCCGGAAATGGCCGGGTATTATCACCACCATTTGAGGTGGGAAGTGCTGGCATGTGGCGGGGAAGACCTGAACGCGGGGCTGTGGATGGCGCTGCTGAGGCGGGTGAAATACCTGGGACCGTTTCCCTGGCTGCGGATTGTCCTTTAAAAAAAAATTCCCGATACCACCTCAACAATCAAAATTGTCGACGTCGTATCGGGAATCCTTCTAATCTTTTTTGAATCCCGGGAATCCTGTTCAACACCCCACCCTACTCCTCGTTTTTCGTCAACTCGCGTTCGATCTCTTCCATCATCACATAATCGACGGCTTCACTCACGGTCGGGATCATGGTCAGGATCGTTTCGAGGCGGGAAATTTCGATGAGTTTTTTCACCATCGGCTGCAATTCACCGGCGAGCACGAACGAACCCGTGTCTTTCCAGAGGCGATGGCCTGTCAAAATGGCGCTCAAACCACTGGAATCCACAAACTTGACGTTGGACATATCCAGGATAAAATTGCGCACACCTTCATTGTTGAAAAAGATGAAATCACTCTTCAGG
>JAEUUT010000044.1 GCA_016787415.1 Saprospiraceae bacterium
CGAATACAGTCATTCGTAATTTTCTGTATACGAATCTCATCTTCCAAATTGATCCGGGTGTAGGAAGCAGAAAAACTATCCAGCCAGCGCATAACCTGTACGGTCGTATTGTCACCTGCGTCAGAAAGTATTAGTATCATCCTTTTTGCTTCCAGATAAATGTGAAACGCGAATTTTTATTCGAAAAACCGGCAGGCATCGGGGATGTTCGGATACTGAATTGCTTTTGTGGAATTCCTTTATCCAGCAGGAATTGTTGGATTAAATTTAATGATTCCTGTAAATGCGGGTTCGGCTTACGGGCTGCATAGGAGATTTCTGCATAAGCATGAGGGTTGTCGTGTAACATATTATACATGGCTTCCAACTGCACATATGATGCTTCTATATCGATGTCTCCCTTTCTATTTGTTTCAATATGTTCCAGGTAGTGGTAGCGGCCTGTACTGTCTTCCCTGAAAGGATATTTGAACATCAACTGCCATTCCAGCCCTACTAATTGCTCCCAGTTTATTTTTCCAGCGAGTGCTGCTGCGAGTGTTTTATTGTACATTGTCTTGCAGGCGGATTGATGGAAATGCCCACCCAATACTCCTAGATATAGGTAGTCACCGCTTGATTTGTGTACATCTATAAAATAAAAGTTTTCTAGTAAGGTATCCAGTATTCCTGACAAACGAATCCAGTTCAAAGAATCGATTCCCTTTTGTAAGTGCATTAGAGAATCCGCAGTTGGACCATGCATACCTTGAATCTTCTTACGAAAAGTTTTATCAGAAATATTTATTACTTGAAGCAATGAATCTATAGAGCCATAATGTCGCAAATAATAGCCCTTCCATTTTCGGCTTTCCATGCGACAAGGCTCCTGAAATACTTTCCCCAAGGAGTCGCCAAAAAAACTAATGCTATTCAGCGAATCACTATTACTGTATTTCATGCTTCGCTTAAGGGCTTCAATTGCATCCTTGTCTCGCCCAGCCTCGTGGAAGGCGATACCCAAAGTAAAGAACAGATTCTTTTCATACACCGAGAGGCGCTGTATCAATGGAATATTCGATACATAGTCTACAGTATCACTTTTGAAAAAAGCACTGTCCAACTTATTTTTATATTGGGTGTATTCGTAATAAGAATAGCCAGATTGGGCGTGACAAGCAAAAAGGCCAACGAAGGAAAGTGTAAAGATGCCGAAAAGTTTATTCATAATATCCATTGTGAATTGAATAGAATGAGAGGGAGCATTTATAATATAATATCTATTAAGTAAATAAATGGTTGCTATCCACAATGAATTGTGGCAACTTCCCATTTAAGATATTTTATATAAATGCTCCTTGTAGAACATGTCTATCTCTTCAATCGCTAGTTAGAACAGCATGTCTCAGTTGTTGTCACCGTCGAAGACGAGCCGTCTTCATAATTTGTCACTGTAACCGTTACATCATCCGTACAATTTGGTGCATTGGGTACCTGTGTCGGCTGATTCCCGGAAGTTGAATTTTTTACTTTCTTGTCAGCGGCGCCACCGAATAATTGTTGAGAGAATGTGACGTCGACTTTGTGTGCTCCAAAATCTTGAAGCGAAATAAGTTTTTTCATGGTAATTGATTTAATTTTTAATCGCAGTTTTCTGTCCTAACAGTTGTTGAGCACACCGTATTATCATCATAATAGGTTTTTGTAGTGGTTGCTGTTTCGGTACATCCTATTTGAGCAGTAGTTTCAACAGTTGACGTACTTGTCTGCGTTACCTTTTTTTCATTTTGCCCGCCATTAATGGCGCAAGCCTGATGGGTAGAAATTTTTCCCGGCTCGAATTCGGCCAGAGACATCAGTTTTTTCATGTATTTATTTTTAAGATGACAAACCCGATTCGGTATGCTTCTCGCCAGAGGCATTCTGGATGGGTTTTGTGTCCAGCCTCTCAATATGGTGCACCATTGATAAAGCAACGCAAAGTTTCGGGGTGTCTATGACAAAAAAAGTCACTTAAGGAAACAGAATGAATATTTTCTTCGCCTCCATTAATAGACAGCAATTTTTTGCCATTCACTTTGAATGAAATTGTTAATTCCACTAGTTCGGAATAGAAGTACGATTGCGATTTTTTATCGTATTCTATTGGAAAACCTTGATCGCGCAAGTGATTGATCAATCTATACACGTGCCTTTCACAAATTTTCAATCTTGAGGCCAGTTGTTTTGGAGAGCCAGTACCACGAATTCGAATTAGGTGATCTAATTGCTCCAGGAGAAAAATTTCTTCAAAAAAATTCATGGCTCTATATTTTAAATTCCCAGTTCCAATTGATTTTTCACCAACTCATAATAAGCGCCGCGCCGCGCTACCAAATCTTCATGCGTCCCGAGTTCCTTGACCACGCCATGCTCCAGCACCACGATCTGATCGGCATGGCGTACTGTGCTTAGCCGGTGCGCTACCACCACCACCGTTTTATGCTGATAAAAGCCCTGGAGGTTCTCGACGATCGCGCGCTCATTGTTGGCGTCCAATGCGTTGGTGGCCTCGTCGAAGAATAAAAAATCCGGGCTTTTGTACACGGCACGGGCAATCAGCATTCTCTGGCGCTGCCCCTGGCTGATGCCGTTGCCCTGGGCGCCTATTTTAGTGTTGTAGCCCAGCGGCAGGTCATCGATAAACGATCGAATATTGGCCACTTCTACCGCCTGCCATAGTTTTAACTTGTCGGGGTATTCGTCGCACTCCGAAATATTGTTGGCAATGGTGTCCGAAAACAAAAAACCATCCTGCAACACCGCGCCGCAACACTGCCGCCAAACGGATGGCGCAATGGCCCGCATCGGGAGTGCGCCGATGTGTATGCTGCCCTGCGTGGGCTGGTAAAACCCCAGCAACAACTTCAGCAATGTGGTTTTACCACTGCCGCTCATGCCCACGATAGCGGTCACCTTGCCTTGTGGAATAGTCAGATTCAGATTTTTGAGCACATCTTCTTGCAGGGCATTGTATCTGAACGACAAGTTGTTCAAGTAAATATCGCCCTGAAACCGGGTCTGGGGGCCTTGCGGCGATGCATGCAGCATATTATGGTGCAGGGATGCTCCAGGAATGGCCTGCGTGTCTTCATCGGGCTGGTTCCGTATTTCTGCCATTCGTTCCAGACTGATACGCGCGTCCTGTGCGGAGCGCACAAATGCGATAAACTGCTGCAAAGGGGCATCCAATTGACCTACCATATATTGTATAGCCAACATCATACCCAGCGTCATGTCGCCTTCCACCACCGCACGGGCTGCCAGAAACGTGATAAATATGTTTTTGGTCTGGTTGATAAAACCGGCTCCGGCTTCCTGCCATTGTACCAGATCGAGCGAACGAAGGCTGGTATGAAACAATTTAGCCTGGATGCCCGCCCATATCCAGCGGCGTTTGCGTTCCGAGCCCTGCAATTTGATTTCCTGCATACCCTGTATCATTTCTATTAAGGTACTGCTGTTTTCGCCCGACTGCTGAAACCGCAGGTAATCCAGTTCCTTGCGCCTGCGTAAAAAGAAAACGATCCAGCCAGTGTACAGCAAGGCTGCCAGCATAAAAACGCCAAAAATGGAGGGGCTGTACAACAGAAGAATGATGCCAAAGACTACGAAATTGAGTGCTGAAAAAAGGATGCGCAGCACCGAACCAGTGAGAAACGACTCTACCCGGCTCTGGTCGCCGATGCGTTGCAGCAAATCGCCAGTCATTTTGGTATCAAAAAAGCCTATCGGCAAGCGCATGAGTTTCGACAGGAAGTCGCTGATCATCGCCACATTGATGCGGGCGCCGATAAACAGGATAATCCGGCTTTGCAGAAATTGCACGATCATTTGGCTGCTGAAAAGCACCAGTTGGCCGATCAGAATCAGGTTGATAAATCCAAGATTGCGGTTATTTATGCCGGTATCAACAATACTCTGTGTGAGAAAAGGCAATACCAGCAACAGCAGACTTCCGAGTAACATGCCCAGCAGAAGTTGTACCACCATTCGGCGAAACGGCCGCACATACGACAACAACTGCAACAAACTCACTCTTTCTTCGGGCAAGTCATGCTCCAGGCGATAAAACTGTGGTGTCGGCTCCAGCAGTATCAGAATGCCTTTACCGGCATCGCTGATCCACGATTTTTCAAAAGCAGCGCGCGGCAGTCTGATTTTCCCTTCTCCCGGATCAGCAATCCAGACATAGCGGCGACTGGTTTTGTACACCACCACAAAATGCTGCTGATTCCAATGTGCGATACAGGGAAGCGGCGCCGTCAGCAGGCATGCTGTCTCCGTGCCGGTGTCGAAAGGAACTTTAACGGTCATGGAACGAAAGCCGATGGTCTCGGCGGCTTCCATGATTCCCTGGGCCGATACGCCTTCCCTGCTCAGGAAACTGCGCTCGCGTAGAAAAGTAAGGGGATATTTGCGGCCGTGTGCCGCAGCAGCCATCATCAGGCATGCAGGACCGCAGTCCATAGCATCACGCTGAGGGTAAAACGGGAATTTTTTGGTCATAAATGAATAAAGCGGCTTGTTCTGAAAACGAATTACAGCAAGAACAAGCGTACTTTATCCTGTACCAATAGCAGAATAATGCGAGGAAAAATAGAAAAACGAACAAAAAGGGCTTTCAGAGTGCGTCATAAGTAGAAACGTGTTTGTAATCAGTACCCGAAAGGTATCTCATTATACAACACGACGCAACACACACTACGTAAAATTTTTACCGCCCAAAGACAATTAGCAGACAACTTACGCTTAATCCTTCGCCTGCCGCCGCTTGATCTCATCGCGGATCTTTGCCGCCATTTCATAGTCTTCGGCTTCCAGCACTTCCTGGAGTTTGGTTTGCAGGACGTCCATCGAAAAGGTTTCAATGGAGTCGCTGTCGAGGTTGCTGCCAGCCACCTGCGAGGAGCGCAGGCTGCCGTCTTCTTGTTCTTCCAGTACAACACCGGCGGCTTCCAGGATAAAATCGTAGGTGTAAATCGGGCATTCAAAACGCACCGCCATAGCAATGGCATCGGAAGTGCGTGAGTCTATTTCAAATAGTTCGCCGTCGCGCACACAAATCAGGCGCGCATAAAAAATGCCGTCAAGCAGGTTGTTGATGACAACTTCCTTGAGTTGAATATCAAAAGTATCAAGCGTGCTTTTAAACAAATCGTGCGTAAGCGGGCGGTTGGGCACCATGCGCTCCATGGCCACTGCAATGGCCTGTGCTTCAAAACTGCCGATCACAATAGGCAAGCGGCGCTGCCCTTTGCGTTCGCCCAATACCACGGCGTAATTGTGCGATTGGGTCATACTATGCGATAGCGCAACGATGTCGAGTTCTATTCGTCTCATTATCAAGTAGATAAAGGTTCTTGTCAGGAAATTGGGAGGCAGTGCGCAGCCTTTTGAGAAACGGATTATTCCAGGCATACGCATTGCGGCCGCAAAAATAATAATAAAAACACTGGATTATGATATTTGGATGCGTCGGGAATGGAAAAAAAATGGGAACACGGATTGCGCGGATTAGAGACGGATTTTCACGGATTGGATGGAGGTGAAGTTGAAATTGATTCTTTACCTCTATCCCATCCGTGAAAATCTGTCTCTAATCCGCGTAATCCGTGTTCCCTCAATCCGTGCAAATCCGTCTCTAATCTGTGTAATCCGTGTTTCAGTGGGCCGCCTTAAACTTCTTCAGCGACTCATTCAGCCGAGGCACGATCTCGAACAAATCGCCCACCACGCCATAGTCGGCGGCTTTAAAGAACGGCGCTTCCGGGTCTTTGTTAATCACTACGATCACCTTGGAATTGTTCACGCCTGCCAAGTGCTGGATGGCGCCGCTGATACCGATGGCGATATAGAGGTTGGGACGGATGGCAATACCCGTTTGCCCAACGTGTTCGTGGTGTGGGCGCCAGTGGCTGTCGGCTACCGGGCGCGAGCAGGCGGTAGTAGCCCCCAGCGTAGCGGCCAGGTCTTCCACGATACCCCAGTTGCCTGGGTCTTTCATACCACGACCGGCAGATACCACCACTTCTGCTTCTGGCAGTGGCACGGTGCCTTCCTGGGTTTTTACGTCTTTCACCCGGATGCGGCCTTTTGCGCTGGTCGTTGCACTTTCTACAGCGACTGCCGAACCGACAGCCTCCGGCTTCACGGCATTGCCCATGAGCGACAGCACTTTTACAGCGCTGTCAATTTCGTATTCTGCAATGGCTTTACCAGAAAATACCGATTTTTTTACGCGCAAGGCATTTCCATTTACGGTGGGCAGGCTGTTGACGCCCGACACCAGTCCGGCGTTGAGGCGTACTGCCAGGCGACCAGCAACCGATTTACCGGAAGAAGTATGGCTGAGCACTACCACCGTAGCGCCTTGCTGTTGTGCTACGCCAGCCACTGCTGCTGCAATAGCCTGGCTATCAAATTGGTCGAATGCGGCATCGGCGATGTTCAGCACTTTGGAAGCGCCGTAAACGCCCAGTTCGCCAGCATTTTTTACGGTGCCCAGGGTGAGCGCCACGCATGGGACGCCCAGTATATCGGCTGTTTTTTTGCCGTATGTAACGGCTTCAAATGCAGCTTTTTTCAAATTGCCACGTGGAGATTCTGCAAAAACAAGAACCATATATGTTTGGATGTTGATGGTTAAGAGTTGGTGGTTGGTTAGGGTTGATGAGGTTGATAAGGTTGATGAGGGTTGATGAGGGTTGATGAGGGTTGATGAGGGTTGATGAGGGTTGATGAGGATTGATATTCATAGGCTCGGGGTAAGAGTTGAAATTTACATTCATCGAGTGGCTAAATATCAACTCTTATCAACCCTCATCAACTCTTATCAACCCTCATCAACCCCTTCAAATCACCTTTGCTTCTTCATGCAGCAGCCTCACCAATTCGTCCATATTTTCCGGATCGACGAGTTTGACACCGGCTTTGGCGGGTGGAAGGCTGAATTGCACGGCTTTGGCGGCCTCTTCGAAAGCGACCGGGGCTACTTCTACCAGCGGTTTGGTGCGGGCGGTCATGATACCGCGCATATTTGGAATGCGTTGTTCGGCCATACCTTTTGCGGCGCTGACCACAAATGGCATATCCACTTCCAGCACTTCTACCCCACCCTCTATATCGCGTTCGAGTGTGGCAGTATTACCATTGAGGTCGAGTTTGGAAGCATAAGACACATAGGGCAGGTCGAGGTATTCGGCTACCATAGCGCCTACTTCGGAGCCGTTGTAGTCGATGGTTTCCTTGCCGAAGAAAATGATGTCGAAATTTTGGCTTTTTGCATATTCGGCGATTTGTTTGGCAACGAAACCGGCGCTTTGTGGTTCGGCATTGATACGAACGGCATCATCGGCGCCGATCGCCAGGGCCTTGCGGATGGTAGTTTCATTGGCTGCTGGTCCAACATTCAGGGCCGTGACCGAGCCGCCGAGGTTCTCACGCAGTTCGCAGGCGCGCACCAGCGCGTACCACTCGTCGTACGGATTCATGATAAACTGTACACCGGCTGCATCAAACTCCTTGCCGTCCGATTTGAAAGCAACTTTCGCGGTGGTGTCGGGCGTTTGGCTGATACAAACTAATAACTTCATTTTGAACAGGTTACTAAATGAATGGTTAAGGTTGAAGCATCCCTTATCGGGAAACCCTATTTTTGCGGGCCTGCAAAGATATATACATCAGGCGGCAGAAAAAAATAATGTTCGGCGAATTTTCGCTGAGCGCATTACTCGCACATTAATTGAACCAGCAGGCAGAGAAAAGGTTTTTCCTTAAACCCTTTTTTTGCGGTTCATTTGAATCAAATATGAGCACAAGATTAGAACAACTGAGCAGTTTGCTGGCTTCTTCGCCCAACGATACTTTTCTGCTTTTTGCGGTAGCAAAAGAACATGAAAAACACGGCAATGAATCGGAAGCCCTGGCGTTTTACCTGCGTTTGCAGGAAACGGATCCCAACTATACCGGCTTGTACTACCATCTTGGAAAACTGTATGAAAAACAGCAGGATTTTGGACAGGCTATTCAAATCTACAAACAGGGCATCGAAATCTGTAAACAAGCCGGCGACCGCCATGCCATGAGTGAATTGGCTGGGGCGCTTTTGAATTTGGAAGATGATGAGGGTTGATAAAAAGGGTTGATAAGGTTGATGAGGGTTGATATTCTGCCACTCGATGAACTAAAAATTCTCCCTTACCCCGAGCCGCTTTTTATCAACCCTTATCAACCTTATCAACCCTCATCAACCTCATCAACCCTTTTTATCAACCCTCATCATGCGTTCCATACTTTTTCTCCTTTCCCTCTCCCTCCTGCTGTCGGCCAAACAAACCGGCTGCAAACGCCATGCTACTGATACAAATGATAGTACAAGCAGTGCTACCAAAGCGCGCAGCAGCGATTTTCTGGTAAAAAAACTACAGGCCCGCGACCTGACGAAAGTAAAACAACTCAATGCTCAGGCCAAAGTATTTGTGGAAGGGGAAGGCCAGTCGATAGAAGCCAACGCCAACCTCATCTGGATACGGGATAGCGTGATGTGGTTGAATATCAAGAAGTTCGGCATTGAATTTGCACGAGTACTGATCACGCGCGACTCGATTATCACACTCAATCGCCTGGAAAAAACCGTGTCGCAGCAATCCTTGTCGACACTGCAAAAGCAGTACAACCTGCCAGGCGGGTTCGGACTATTGCAACAAACCCTGCTGGCATCTGCCTGGTTGACGGAGGGCATGGCACTCGAATCGGATGTGGCCGACGGATTGCACCGGCTCAGGGGCAACGATGGTCAGTTGGGCGCCGATTACAGGCTAAGGGAAGGCAACTTTTTGCTCGCCAAGGAGTCATTTGTGCAGCAACGCGACGCTCGCGTAGTCTCGCTGGGCTTTGAAAACTACAAAAAAGTGCCTGATGCTCAATGGTTTCCATATCTTCGCCACATTGAAGCATTCAGTCCGGAGGCTGGAACCATGCGCCTCGAAATAGAATTTTCAGATGTCGAGATCAATGTACCGAAAAATTACCGATTCGAAATTCCCAGTCATTATGAACGGGTGGAATAACATGCACCGGATTCGCCTGCTCTTGCTGCTGCTATTGCTACCCATGCTGCTGTTGGCGCAATCGAAGAAAGAACTCGAAGAAAAACGCAAAAAAATCATCCGCGACATCAATACGACCGAGCGGATGATCAAAAAAACGGCGCAGACACGTGAAGCCACTTACGACAAATATGTGGCCCTGCAAAGCCAGATTCAGAACCGGGAAACCCTCATTCGCACGATTCAGGAAGAAGTAGAAGCCGCCGAGGAAAGCATTGTACGCAACCAGGATGTGATCGTTTCACTTGAAAAGGATATCGCGCAAATGCAGGAGGAATACGGTAAAATGGTGCGTAACGCCTTCCGAAGAAAAAGCCTGAGCAATCCGCTACTCTACATCCTTTCCGCAGAAAGCCTCAATCAGGCCTTCCGTCGCTGGTTGTTTTTACGCAAATACGACCGTTTCCGAAAACAACAGGCCGACGCCATTGCCGCTACACGGGAAATGCTGGCCCAAAAAATTCGTTCGATCAACGAAACGCGCCTTGAAAAAGAAAACCTGCTGGTATCCATCCAGAGCCAGAAAGCAACACTCTCCAATGAACTGGTGCAGAAGGACGAAACCTTGAAATTTCTCAGCAAAGACGAGGAACGGCTCAAACAAGACCTTCAGAAAAAGCAAGTGGCCCACGAACAACTCAATCAGGCCATCGAGAATGTCATCCAGGAAGAAGTGCGCAAACGGGCCGAAGAGGCGCGCCGGGCCCCGCCCGTGGCTGCTGCGCCTGCCAAGCCGGAAAAAACAACCACGCCTTCTACCCCTACGCCCCAACCCGCTGCCAAACCCGCTCAACCGGCCGTGGCTGCCGCGCCCGCCAATACCAAACCGGAAGCCGCTGAAGATGTGCAGTCGTTTGATTTCAGGCGCAACAAAGGCCGCCTGCCCTGGCCTGTCGAAAGCGGCTTTATTTCCAGGGGTTTCGGCAAACAACAACACCCTACGATCAAAAACATCAGTATCACCAACAACGGTATCGATATCCGCACTGAGGAATCGGCCGCCGTACGCGCCATTCATGAGGGCATCGTGGCAGGTGTGCAGTTTATTCCGGGACACGATTATACCGTCATTCTGCAACACGGCGATTACTACACCGTGTACACCAACCTCGCCGAAACCAGTCTGAAAAAAGGAGAAACCGTGCGGGCGAAACAGGTGATGGGCAGGGTCAGCACCAATCCTATCACCGGCGCTTCCGAGTTACATTTCGAACTCTGGCACGAGAAAGATAGGATCAATCCGGTGGGATGGATCAAGAAATGAGTTATGAGGGATGAGTTATGAGTTATGAGTGTCGGTGCTGTACACCTGGCTTCATCATTGAAAAAGCCAGGTGTACAGCACCGACACTCATAACTCATAACTCATCCCTCATAACTTTTTAAGCCAGTTTCTCCATGTCCCGAATCAAAATACTGTTTCGGTTGAAGTAGATGAGGTTGGATTTGCGCAGGTCGTTGAGCACGGAAGTAACCGTCTGACGGCTTGTACCGGTCAGGTTGGCAATGTCCTGTTGCGTCAGGTGGTGCTTTACAAGGGTTTCATAACCTACCCGGCGGCCTTCCTTTCCGGCAGTTTCCACCAGAAATTCAATGATGCGTTCGCGGGCGTCTTTCAGCACGAGTTTGGCAAGCCGATCCTCCACCCGCTGAAGGCGCTGGGTGAGGTGGTGCATACAGGCGAAAACAAGTCGCTGGTTGTGTTGCATCAGTTGCTGAAAATCAGCAACGCGAATAGCCAGGTATTCCACATCGTCGTGCAAAGCCTGGGCATAATCGCTGCGGCGGGTTTCGCCGGTGAGCGCCAGATCGCCAAACAGGATTTCCGGTTGGAGAATTTCCTTGATTACCTCGCGGCCCTCGGCTGAAAATGTACCCGTCTTGACGCGGCCTTTCAGAAGAATGAACACATGCTCTGCAACCTCGTCAGGCATAAAAATAAACTGGAACTTGGCTACCCGGCGAAAGGTGGCAATGGAGGCAATTTGTTCCAGTTCGCTTGCTGACAAAGATGACAGCAGCGGGAGTTTGCCGAGAACATTCATTTTGCTACTCGTTTCCATGGCGGCGTAGTTTTTGTAAGTAGTAGAGTGTTGTGTTTGATTGCGGTCAGAGAGTCCCTCTGGAATACATCGGTTTCTGGAGCAGTCAACATTACGCCTGTTGCAATAGTAAAGGATCAAAGTACCAGACCTGGATAAGTGGTCTTTTCTTATCAACTCATGATACAAAAGTAACCGTGTTATCTTTCAAAAAAAGAGACATTATTCATGTATTGTCGAGAATTTTTATGATAAAAATAAAATTCAATTATTTGAAAATCAATTATTTAATATAATCATTTACAAATAAAAAAGTGTAACAAAACCATTTTCACGACAAAATATCTTCACCGTATAGCGGCATGGAACATGTTGAGTCAGGAAGCGTTACTTTTGCTGTTGAGTTTCGTTTTAATCGTTTTCCGCCTTGTTTCACACCGATTTCAGGCTGCAATTGGCTGATTGCAAATGCGCTTCACATCAAAAGCGCGCGTTTATCAGGTCGCCGATGCTCGTTTGTTCCCAGTTCTCAATACCATGTCCATCCGCCATTATCCACTACCCCATTTAATCCTGATTGTGCTGTTGTGGCTGCTTTTTCAGGTAAATACAGCCGTGGGGCAGACGCCTTGCAGCAATCCGGTGAGTCTTTCGTCCATCCTTATTTCCAATGCCACCTGCAGCAATGCTACCGGCACGATCATTCTGAATCTGGGCAGCGGCGCTTATCAGTTTAACTGGACGCCCGCCGTTTCGGTATCCAATGTGGCTTCCAACCTGCAAGCAGGAACGTACCATGTAGAAGTTGTTCGGGCCGACAACCCCGATTGCACCCTCGATACTACTATTGTCGTCAATAATTCTAATGGCCCGGCAGTGCAAGTCAGCAGCATCGAACCTGCCAATTGCCTTGCAACCAACGGGAAGGTGACGCTTTCGCCATTTGCCCTCACGTATACCTGGAGCAATGGAGAAACAGGCGCCATCAACGACGGGCTGGCCGCCGGGTGTTATTTCGTGACAGCCACCAACGCCTCCGGTTGTTACTCGGTACACAAAATTTGTGTGCCCAATACCAACCCGCTGAACAGCAATGTAGTGGTGCTACAGAATGCAAAATGCGGTTTGCCCACCGGCGCGGCCAATGTCATTGTAAATGGCGGTTCGGGCCAGTACACCTATACCCTGGGGGCCGCTCCGCCTTTTACCGACCTGCAAGCCGCCTTGTATTTCTGTGGTATTTCCGATGTCATCACGGGGTGTACCGATGAAGTTTCTTTCCTGATTGAAGATATTCCTGTAAATGCCACGCTGGAATTGATGCCCCAAAATGTGCAGTGCCCCGGAGAAAACAACGGCTCGGTGAGTATTGCCCTGACGCCGGGCGATAATTTTGCTCTTCCCTATACCGCAGTAGTTCAGAATGCCCAGGGTGACGAAGTGACGCCAGGACAATTGCCGCCAGGCCAATATATTATTCATGTCAATGATGCCAGCGGCTGCCCTTTGCCTCCGGACACCTTTTTGATTCAAGCGCCACCACTGTTTGTGTCGCAGGCGCTGGTAGTACCAGGCAATTGCTTGCAAGGCGGGCAAATTTTACTGACCCTCTCAGGTGGCACAGGCCCCTTGCGGGTCGACTGGGCTGATTTACCTGGCAATAACAACCCGGAAGATCGACAGAATTTACTGCCGGGATTGTACTCCGCATCCGTATTCGACAGTTTGGGCTGCACTTTCTCGGTAAACCCTGTTCTGGTAACTTCTACCTGCGTGGGTATCGATACCGTTACGCTGGAGGTCTCAGCGGGCGCTACGGATACATTTTGTATGGGCATTCCAGCGGGTGTACAGCCAGGGGCCGTTACTTTCTTTATGCAAGGCTCCGGCACCAATGTTGGCAGTTCGATTTATGGAAACTGGATACTGAAGCCCAACGGCTGTCTGCTGTATACGGCTGGAACGACCATGGGACAGGCTGTTGATACCATTTGCATTATCCGCGATGTGAATATTGCCGGACTGGATGATACGGTTTGTGTGCTGGTGAATATTGTTCAGCAGGCATGTCTACCCATTCATACCTACCAGCCCGACGGAACGGGTACTGTTGCCTGGATGGTGAGCAATTGCAATACTGATACATTGTTTTGCACAACCATTCCTTATGGTGAGTTTGCTTTCTGGTCGATTACCGATTTTCTACAACCACCCCAGTCAGTTATTCCTTGTGGCACTAATACCGGCGTAGAACTGGATACCGGCTTGCATATGCTACAAATCAGAAACCTGCAAAACACTTGTATCTACAACGTGCGGGTGCTGATCCAGTGCCCAATGGATACCATCATAACCCAGCCCGATACCACCTATGCTGTGCCCGATGCAGTGTACACCCAGCGGGGCGTACCTGTTTCAATCCCTCTGCTGGATAATGATATCATCATAGGCACAGCAGGAAATCTGGCCGGACTGGCAGCCCTTGAATTACTGAATGTACCGGCAGATGGCCAATACTCCTATCAGGCGAGTACGGGAATATTAACTTATTCGCCGGAGGAAAATCAATGTGCGCCGGCATCCTTCACCTATCAATTGACGGATACCCTGGGAAGACAGTCCGAGACAACTGTCACGATCACAGTTATCTGCGATAAAATAGTGGTTTTCAATGGCATATCACCTAATGGCGACAACCTGAATGACGAATGGCACCTGCCCGGAATCGAGCAGTACCCCCTCAATGAAGTGCGTGTATTCAACCGCTGGGGCCAAATGGTGTTCGAGCGCATCGGTTATTCCAATGCTACCGGCTGGGATGGTCGCTGGAATGGCCGCGACCTACCCGATGGTACGTATTATTACACAATTGACCTGAAGGATGGGTCGAAGGTGCTAAGTGGTTTTTTGCAAATACAACGATAATAGAGGTGAGAGGTGAGAAGTGAGAAGTGAGAGTTCGTAGAGTGTACCGCTACGCTTCTGGTGATACAAAGAATAGAGCGGTACACTCTACGAACTCTCACTTCTCTCACCCTCTCACATCTCTCACCTCTCACTTCTCACCTCTTAACGATAGGTTGTCCGCTCTTCAGCAACTGCTGCGCTTTTTCCACCGCGGGGTCGTCGTCGTTCAGCACGCGATACAGGCCTTCTTCCCGATACAGGGCTTTGGCGATGCGGGCCTTAAACTGGTGCTTGAGTTCGGCGCGGCATTTGGCGAGTTGAGCGGGTTGTGATTTGACGCCTTGTTTGTCGGCAAATGCAATGAGGGCATCAAAAACAGGGTCGCTGATTTGAAAATCGCGGACAAAACTATTCAAGTCGGCCGGGAGCAACTTACGGTCGTTTTGTTCGAGCCATCGTGCCACGAATTGTGGAATCAATTGGCGCATTTCAAAAAAGTAGTCACTGGCAAAAGACGTATCGAGCGGAATAAACACATCCGGGTATATGCCGCCTCCGCCGTACACCACCCTTCCCATGCCGGTGTAGTACTGGGTGCTATCGGCGATGGTGATCTTGGATGCGTCGGCCAGTTCGCCGCTTTTCAGGCGTCGTTCTGCCTCGTGGCTGTATTCTTCATTGTGTTTGTAAGCGCGTTGAATGCTACGTCCGCTGGGTGTGTAGTAGCGCGCTACAGTGAGGCGGAGAGCGCCGCCGTCGCCAAGCGGGTATTGTTCCTGCACCAGACCTTTTCCGAAGGAACGCCGCCCTACGACCCAGCCCCGATCCCAATCCTGAATAGCGCCCGCAACGATTTCACTGGCAGAAGCCGAGCCTTCATCAATCAATACGGCGATATTCTGGATATTAAAACGGGCGCGACCATTGCTTTTGTAGTCGCGACGGGCTTCCGTACGGCCTTTGGTGTACACAAGTAACTTCCCTTCCGGAAAAAGTTGGCTCAGCAGGTCGGTCGCTTCATTGAGATAGCCGCCGGGGTTTCCTCGCAAGTCGAGCACAAGATTTTGAAGGCTTTTCTGATCTACCAGTGGTTGCAGGGCTTCCATAAACTCGCGGTAAGTCGTGGCGCTGAATCGATTCACCTTGATATACCCCGTGTGCTCGTCGAGCATATACGCTACATCGACGCTGTGAACCGGAATAACATCGCGGGTAATAGTAAATGAACGCAGGCCTTTCTCCCGGCCGCGCTTGACGCCCAGGGCTACCTGCGTGCCTTTTTTTCCGCGCAGGTACCTGAAAATTTGCTTGTTTTCAATTTTAACACCGGCTACAACCGTGTCGCCGATAGAAACGATCTTGTCGCCCGGGAGCATGCCTGCCATTTCGGAAGGGCCGCCTGGGAATACGGAAACGACTTGCATGGTATCATCAACAAACACATATTCGATGCCTACGCCTTCAAATTCACCGCTCATGTCGTCTTCCACCGCCTGCAGTTCTTCCGGAGAAATGTACACGGAATGCGGGTCAAGTTGCTCCAGCAAATGGTTGATAGCGCCTGTTTTCACGTCATCGATGTCAACCGAGTCGACGTATTTGGATTGTACATAGCGCAATATTTCGTCGAGCGTACCGCCCGACACGCTGCCGGGATTGCCCATTTGAAATAATACATCGTTGTTGTAACGCGGCAATTGCTGGCCGATGAACATACCAACGGTAAGCGCAGCAGCCAGCATCAGCGGCAGCCTGATTTGCCATTTGGGGGAATTTTCGTCTTGCATCATATACAGAGCAGTCTGTGTTTATTGCAGGTAAATTATGAGTTTATCAAAACAATTGTACATTTGTTCAACTTTTTGCAAACATCATCCCGTTTACACCCGCATTAATTCAAAAAAAAGCATTCACTTACACTTCGGCCATGGCAGAAAATCCTGACATTGATCAACTGGACAAGCAAATCCTGACAAAACTTATCGAGGACGGAAAAATACCGTACACCGATATTGCCAAACAACTGTTTGTTTCCAGCGGCACCATCCACGTCCGGATGAAGAAAATGGAACAACTCGGCATCGTTAAAGGCTCTAGCCTGATCGTCGACTATCACAAATTGGGCTTCGATGTGACGGCTTTTCTGGGTATTTACCTCGATAAAAGTTCTTTGTACGACGAGGTGGCCGAACAACTCAAACAAATTTCAGAAGTGGTGGAAGCCAACTATACAACCGGCCTTTACAGCATCTTTGCCAAAATCGTGTGCAAAGATACGAACCACCTGCGCCTGATATTGCATGATAAAATCCAGAAAATATCAGGTATCCAGCGAACCGAGACTTTTATCTCCCTGGAACAAAGCATCAGCCGCCCGGTTCATTTTTTGGAAGGCGAGTAATTGCAACACGGATGGCGCGGAAAAGAGCGGATTTTCACGGATTTTGCAACACGGATGGCGCGGATAGAGACGGATTTTCACGGATTTTTTGGGGGATGTGGTGCATTTGGATTTATTCGGGTGCATACCTTTTATTGGTGTTGCACAAATAATTTGGCTACTGCCAACTAATTGCCAAAAACACTTGCCAAAATTTCCTTCGCGCACCGGACATTTGTTCGCACTACAAACGCCTGTCGAAGGATGGCCGTCCACTGATCACTGATGACTGATGACCGTTGACTGTCGACTGATGACCGTTGACTACTTTCTGTTTATATTTTCATGAAAAAGACTTTACTCATTGCCCTTACTGTGCCTGCTTTTATTGGCGCCATTACGTTTTATCCTGTTGAAAATCATAAAGTTGAATTTCACACTGCCGCTGAACATTCCTTTTTCAAAGAACATGGGCTGAGTGTTGAGGCGTTTGAAAAACAATTGGGAGAATCGCCTGATTTTTTACCCATCGATTCGACGATTCTTTTCCCTACTGCCAAATTATGCAGTGGCTGTCATGGCCACGATCCCAATGGACATGCCCTGGTAACTACCAGCGGCGTGGATGTAAATATTTACGACCGCTGGCGCTCTACCATGATGGCCAATAGCGCCAAAGACCCGTTCTGGCGCGCCAAAGTGACCCATGAAATTCTGGTAAACCCCTCGCACAGCCTGGCATTGCAGGACAAATGCACCAGTTGCCACGCACCAGCCGGACATTACCAGGCCAAACTCAAAAACCATCAACTCACCTACACCCTTGCCGACCTGTATGCCGACACGCTCGGACTCGATGGCGTAAACTGCCAGGCATGCCATGCGCAGTCGCCCCTCAACATTGGCAGTACCCATTCCGGACAACTCAACTACGATACCAACCATATCCGGGTGGCTTACGGCCCTTACGAACTGGTATTTGCGCCACCCATGCACGAATTTGTGGGTATCACCCCCGAATACGGCGAGCATGTGCTCGATGGCGGCCTGTGTGCTGGTTGCCATACACTGATTACCAATACAGTCGATCTGGAAGGACACCTGACAGGCAATACATTCGTAGAACAGGCCACCTACCATGAGTGGCTCAACAGCCGCTACGACCGCGACCACGACAATGTATCGTGCCAGGCTTGCCACGTTCCGCAGTTGCAGGACGAGATTATCATTTCTGCCAATTACCAGTTTCTGACCCCGAAATTTCCTTTTGGACTGCACGAACTGGCTGGCGCCAATGTGTCGATGCTCAAACTGCTGAAGGAAAACCGCCAGGCACTGGGTATCAGCGCCGAGCCGCAGCATTTCGACAGCACCATTGTGGCCACCTTGCGCATGCTCCAGCACAATACGCTGGACATGGAGTTGTATACAGGCATTTTAAACGGCGATTCGGTTGATTTTTCTGTAAAACTCAGCAACAAAGCCGGTCACAAATTCCCTTCGGGTTACCCTTCCCGCCGCGCCTGGATCGAGTTTGAAGTGGAAAATGAAGCAGGTGACGTGGTATTTCACTCCGGTCGCATGAATGCCGATTACAGCCTGCCCGACGAGGATGCCAACTTTGAGCCGCACTACGACTGGATCAATGCACCCGGGCAGGTGCAGATTTATGAACTGGTGCCCGGCGATGTGAATGGCAACTTTACCAATGTACTGGAACGCGGTGATGAAGGTATCAAAGACAACCGCCTGACGCCACAGGGTTTCCGCACCAGCGATATTGTGTACGACACGACGCTCATCATCGGCGCTGCGCTCAATGACCCCGACTTCAACCACGATGCTGCGGGCGTAGAAGGTTCTGGCAGCGACATCGTGCATTACCGGATTCCTACCAACGGTTACGAAGGCCTGTTGAAAGTGCGTGCTCGGGTATGGTACCAATCGCTTCCTCCAAAATGGATGATGCCGATGTTTGAATATTCATCGCCGGAAATCGACTCTTTTAAAAATATGTTCAACGCCGCTGATCGCTCGCCGGTGCTGGTAGCCGAACGTGTGCTCGATTCCATACAGGTGAGTTCCGTCGCCACCCACCAGGCCGTCGACCCTGCTTTGGTACAGGTTACGCCTACCCTGAGCCGCGATGGGCAGGTTCATATTCAAACCAGTGGCGATGTGCAATTGCGCCGTATTCAAATCTGGGACAGCGCCGGCCGACTCGTATGGGATCAGCCTGCCCGGGCGGTATGGCTGCCTGCCGATAAGGGCGTTTATTTTATTGCCATCGATACGAACAAAGGAAGAGTGGTGAGAAGAGTGGTGAGAGCGTGAGAGAGGTGAGAGTTGAGAAGTGAGAGGTGAGAGGTGAGAGGTGAGAGAAGGGAGAGGGGGCATGATTTTTGGAGTTTTACGTGAATGCGGCTTACTTTTATCCGCTGGTAATCCTTGCTTGCCTTTGTGCACCCAAAACTGAACAAACCCATGCACCCTGCTCCTCCTGCTCGCGGGCTATTTTTACAGCGCCTGCTTTTGGCCCTGTTGCTCTGCGCAACGAATGGGGCAGGCGTTTGGGCGCAGCCTGTGATTGCCTGGGATCGCACACTTGGCGGTGAGAGTTACGAAGAACTCAATGCGCTGGAAATACTACCTGACGGCATTATTGCAGGCGGCTCTACCCGTTCGGGCATTGCATTTGGCAGTCCGAGCGATTTTTCCTGGAATATTCTGATTACCAAACTCGATTTAAACGGCAATCCAGTTTGGCAACGCACCTACGGCGCCGACCAGGATGAACGTCTCTGGACCCTGATTCCTACCCGCGATGGCGGCTTTGTAGCCGGTGGTTATTCCTATTCAGGCATCAATGGCGACAAAACAGAACCCAGCAGGGGCGATCGCGACGTATGGATCATAAAAATAGACGCACAGGGGCAGTTATTGTGGGACAAAACCTTTGGAGGCCTGTTTCAGGATGAACTGTTTTCCCTGCTGGAAATGCACGATGGCGGCTTTTTGCTGGGATGTCATTCCAACTCCAATATTTCAGGCGATAAAACCGAAAACAGCCTTGGCCTCCACGATGTATGGATGATCCGCACCGACGCATCCGGCAATATGCTGTGGGACAAAACCATCGGTGGCAGCGGTTACGAACAAATCAACGACCTCATCTGGGCGCCCGATGGCGCTGTGTATGGGGCAGGCGGCACCACTTCCGCCGCAAACGATGGCAACCTGGGGCCCGAAACCGCGCACGGAGGTATGGATTTCCTCCTGATGAAAATGAACCCTGCCAACGGCAGCCTGTACTGGACACGCCGATTTGGCGGCACAGGGGAAGATTATCCGTACAGCCTTTGTCTGGCATCCAATGGCCGACTTTACATGGGCGGGCGCTCCGGCTCGATGCCCGGCCCCGCAGGCCCGTTCAACAATGGGAAAACAGCCGCTTTCTACGGCGGCGACAGCGATTACTGGATGCTGGAACTCGATACCGACGGGCGAAAAATGCGCGAATGGAGTTTTGGCGGCAGCGGGCTCGACGACCTGTATTTCATTCAGGAACAGCCTTGCGACGGCCTGGTGCTGGGCGGCGTGTCCGATTCGGATATCTCTGGAAATAAAACAAGCACACATCGCGGCAGTTATGATTACTGGATCGTGTCCATTGGTCCAGACGGACAAAAAAGATGGGAACAAACCCTCGGCGGGACCGGCGGCGATGCGCTTACCCGGATGGCCGCATTTCCGGATGGATCGCTGCTGTTCGGCGGGCATTCGGATAGCCAGGCAGGTTTTGAAAAAACATCCAATTCGCTGGGTGTCAATGATTTTTGGATTGTTGGTAGCAGTTGTCAGTCAGTAGCGCAAATCACTGTACAAGGCCCGCAATCGCCCTGTTCCGACGAACCCCTGACGCTCGATGCCACCGTATCGGGCTGCAACGGCTGCCATTATCAATGGAGCACCGGCGATACCACCGCCTCCATAGAAGTACTGCCCGGCACAAACGGGTCGTTTTCAGTGCTGGTTTGCAATGAAAACGGCTGCGCGGCCTCCGACACCGTGGAAATAGCCACTTATCCACCTTTGATCATCGACCTGGGCGCCGATATTCAGGTGAATCAAGCCACCCAACTGAGCGTACCCGGCGCACAGGCCGGCTGGACGTATCAATGGAGTACGGGAGCCAGCACGCCAACCATAACCGTTACACAATCAGGCATTTACACAGTAACGGTGACAGATCAAAATGGTTGCACGGCCACCGACGCCGTGCAGGTTACCCTGAAAAAAACCTTCCATGTCTGGGTGCCCAACGCCTTTTCACCCAATGGCGACGGGTACAGCGATTACCTGCCTGTATATAGCGACGACCCGGAGTTGCTGGTGCGCACTTTTCAAATTGCAGACCGCTGGGGCGACCTGTGTTTCCGCCGCGACAACTTTATTCCAGCCTACGATTGGGATGGCTGGGATGGCCGCTGGCGAGGAAAAGAAGCGGCTGCCGGGGTGTATGCCTGGTTTGCGCTGGTGGAGTTTTCCAACGGCGAAATATTGCTGTTGGAGGGCGATGTAAGCCTCATTCGATGATCTTTTGATCGTTTGGGCAGTACATTGTTAAAAATTTAGTTTGCCACAATGAACTAATTTGTACTTTTCGGCCGAAAAAAGAACTCCAATGCAAAAGTGTATATGGATTTCTTTTAATCTGTCTTTAATCTCAACAGGTAATTTATGCGCATACAGTTCAGCCTTTCCTGTCAGAAAGGCACCATTATTCCAATTAACTACCAATCTGAAATCTCGCAGTGGATCTTCTCTGTACTTTCAAAAGCAGGCACTGAACTCTCCACCTGGGTACAGCAGCAAGGTTTCGATTTGACGTCCCGGAATTACAAGTTATTTACTTTTAGTCCTTTGGCCATTTACCCCTATGAAATGGACCAGGTGAAACAAGAGTTTAAATTGTTGGGCAATCAGGTCAAACTGAGTTTTTCTATCTACCTGCCTCCTGTTTTCGAGCAGCAGGTGGTACACCTTTTCCGTCAGATGCCTTTGTCGCTCGGAACTGTTGAAGGCAAGCCCGCCTATTTCGAAGTGAAGCACTGGCAGGTGATGAGCCGCCCGGCTTTTAAGGAGACCATGCAGTTCAAGGCAGTTTCGCCTATTTCCGTGACGACGATTGAAGAGGTCAAAACGCCCAATCCGTATTTGTTGCCCGACAACGAAGCCTACGATGTGAGTTTTTTCCACCACATTGTACGCCGTTTCAAGTCGGCCATGCAATATAAGTCGCTGGCAAATATGAAATTGCTCGATCCGGCGTTTCCTATGCATTACAGGTTGATGGGCCAGGCCAAATCGCGTCTGATTCACCTTAAACCCAATCCGGACGATATTCAGCAATTACGTGGCTTTACCTACGAGTTTGAAGTCAGTATGCCGCTGGGCGCCATGGAGTTTTCCTACTTTGCCGGATTTGGCGAATACCCGCACCTCGGTTTCGGATACGTCGACATTAAATAACATGTTGGAATGCCGGTTTGCCGGCCAATGATGCAACCGGCATTCCAAACATCCAGCAAGTCTTCATATGTTGTTGCCCCGCGTTTTTTTGGCCACTCTTTGTTCGTCAGCATGCCTGGCCTTGTATTCCTGTGAAGATACCAGTGAAAAAACCCAGGCTTCTATCATCGGGCACTGGGAACTTACCAAGGCGCTTCGCAACGACCATGAGACCGGCACACTCCAGGGCGTGTATTTTAACTTTGGCGCCGATGGTCAAATGCAAACCAACCTCCCGGTCGGGCCCGAGGCGCCCGTGGAGTACGAGGTGAACCAAAAAACCATTATTCAGAAAAGCGCCCAGCCCATCCGCTATGAAGCCGCAGTGCTGGAAGACTCCATGATGGTACTAAAAATGGAAATGCGCGGCATGACCTTTGAGATGCACTTGCGGAAGGCAGCAGTACCGGAGCCTGCCGATACCCTGAGTCCTCCGCCCATCGACACCGCCCGGTAGTTGTTCATTTCATGACCTTAAATCGCATGCAGGTATGCTCAGAAATGTACTTTTTTTTCTGTTTTTCCTGGTACTGCTTCTTTTTGTTCGCTCCAGGATGCAATACTGGATGGACAGCAAACAGGTCGTTGCTTTTGAATTTCTGAAAACGGAAGCGGCTGCCCAATCACTGTTGAACGCCCCGGAATGGCATGCAAGCCTTCCTGACGGCCTTTCGGATCGGCTTCGCCACAATACTTACTGGGATTTTCTTTTTATCGTCGCTTACACGGGACTTCTGTTTTTCCTGGCCCGGGTGGTAATAGGCAATGCGCATCGTTTCATGCCCGCGATTACTTGGCTGCTACTCGTGGCTGCGCTGGCGGATACCCTGGAAAATGCCTGTATCCTTCAAATCCTGGACGGCGCCCGCGGGTGGTTTCCCGTTGCGATGTCTTCGCTGGCAGCCATAAAATTTGTGTCGCTGCTGTTGGCCGCAGGCCTAATAGTGACAGGGTTACTGAAAAAACACTGATTACTCACACACTTTCATATACGTTTCCGTATCCCAGTCGAGGTGATAGCGCTCGACTGTATTTGCTGGTACCGATTTTTTCACGTCGCCTTCGGCCGCTTTGGTGCCCCGCGTAACGATTTCAAAATCCCACCAGCCGGAGTCCGTTTCCTCGTGGGTGATGAAGTGGATGGACTTATCAAAGGAATAGGACTCCTCACTGTTGGCGCTCAACGTACCGCTGTTGTCTTCGTGTACTACGAAATTGAACACCTTTTCCATATCGTCGAGGTTATAAAAAGTGGTGTATTCGCTGAAAACACCCTGGCCGATCCACGACATCGACAGCGTGAGGCACCATTGGTTGGTACCGAATTGGGTAAGGGCGATTTCCCCGTTTTCGCCGCCGCTGCCGAGGGTGGTAAAGTGCTTGGAAAAACGTTGCAGATTCCATTTTCCGCCCAGCGCTTCGTCAAAAACGGCCACACTGACCTGTACGCCGCAGGCATGGCAGTCGCTCAGCACACCTTTTTCATAGTGAACCGTTGAAAAAACGGCCACTGCCTGGCTAATGCCATAAGTAGTGAAATAAAGAATCGTGTCCAGTTGGGTGTGTAGGTAGCCGTCGTCGGAAAAATTGGCAGAAACGCCATCGGAATAGTTCAGTGGTTTCCACATTACTTCTCCGTTCGGCGCCAGCAATTTGGAGTCGAATAACAAGGTTAACAACCCCGGGTGGTCGCCCAGATCGATGGGAGAATTAGCGGGCATTTGTGCTATGCCTTGCAGCATACAGCACAGTAAAACGGTAAAAAGGATCGTTTTTTTCATGTGCGATTACAGGTAAAATGGATGGATTCAGTATCGTCGGAAATATGCTTGTCAAACGCGTTCCAGCACCACGGCATACCCCTGCCCTACCCCGATACACATGGTGCAGAGGGCATAACGACGACCGCTGCGTTGAAGTGTTCGGGCCGCCGACAAAAGAATGCGGCCGCCCGACATACCCAGTGGGTGGCCGAGTGCGATGGCGCCCCCGTTGGGATTCAGGCGATCATCCTGATCAGGCAGGCCTAGCAGGCGCGTACAGGCCAACACCTGTGCAGCGAACGCTTCGTTGAGTTCTATGACATCCATATCGGCCAGCAACAGTCCTGCTTTTTGCAAGGCTTGCTGCGACGCGCTCACCGGACCGATGCCCATGATGCGTGGCTCGACGCCGGATACAGCGCTGCTCACCATACGGGCCAGTGGCTGAAGTCCGTTGTCGCGCATGCCTTTTTCGGAAGCGATAAGCAGTGCCACGGCGCCATCATTGAGCCCCGAGGCATTACCCGCCGTCACGGTGCCGTCTTTTTTGAAGGCGGTGCGCAATTTTGACAGCACGTCCAGGCTGGTATCGGGTTTTATAAACTCGTCGTGCTGAAAGGCGATGCTGTCGCCTTTGCCTTTTTCGATCAGCAGCGGCGCAATTTCTTCGGCCAGGCGACCGTCATGGCGTGCCTGTGTGGCTTTTTGCTGGCTCCACAGGGCAAATGCATCCTGATCTTCTCTGCTGATGGCATACATCTCTGCAAGGTTTTCGGCGGTCATGCCCATGGCATCGACGCCGTACAAAGCCTGCATTTTTGGGTTGATAAAACGCCAGCCGAAACTGCTGTCGAACATCTGTGCATCGGTGCCAAATGGTTTGGCCGATTTGCTGATGACGTAGGGCGCGCGGGTCATTTGCTCCACGCCACCGGCCATAAACAAGTCGCCGTCGCCAACATTTACCGCGCGCTTGGCATGTACGGCTGCCGCCATTCCGCTGGCGCAGAGGCGATTGACGGTTTCGCCGGGTACCGTATGGGGCAGTCCGGCCAGCAGCAAAGCCATACGCGCTACATTGCGGTTGTCTTCGCCGGCCTGGTTGGCACAGCCCATATACACATCGGAAATAGCCGTCGCATCGAGGTGCGGGTGCCGTTCCAATAATTTTTGAAGAACATGTGCGGCCAGATCATCGGCCCGGATACTGGAAAGCGATCCGCCGAAATTGCCAATGGGCGTACGGATGCCATCTACTATAAATGCCTGTTGCATAGTTTGGAATACAAACGCATTAAACGCGCTGGATTTGATTTTATTCGGCTGCAAAAGTAGGCGCAGCCCGGGATAAGTAGCGAACGCAGATCATCCAAATGTTGAGGCTGGCGTTCAATCCCCATTTTGTATGTTTTTTCAAAGAAAAACAATAAAAATGAAAACCGTACTTGATAGTTGTTGTTTTTGGGAATAAGTTTGTCCGACTAATTCAGAAAAGATGTCGATGATTCACCATTGCTTTACCTGTTGCTGTTGCTGTTGTCCTACCAAAAGGGAAAGGCTGGCTGCTGTATTGGGTATGTGAAACAAACACATTCTATTGCCCATAGAAACGCCCTTTCCCGGTTTTATCCGTGAAAGGGCGTTTGCATTGGTGCAGGTTTTATTGCAGAAAAACACCTTTTATATGCACCTGGATACTTTTTTTAAAAAACTGGATGCGCAGCACCGCCTGTCGAACAACCGCATTCCGCCCAAACTGGAATCGCAGCGCCTAGCCGACGAACTTTTCCAGTTTCTCTTCCCCATGATCAAGGAAGATGCACGACCTGCGGAAGTGGAGTACGCCCTGCTACGACATGAACTGACGCAACTGCTGGAGCCTTTACTGCGTGATCAGGACACGTCGATGACGCCCATTGTAGATGCTTTTTTTGACGGACTACCCGATATTTACGAGCGTCTGCTGGAAGACTCGGAGGCCATCATGCAATTCGACCCTGCGGCTACCTGCATGGAAGAGGTCATAGCCACGTATCCAGGGTTTTATGCCATTGCACTGTACCGGATTGCACATTTATTGCACCAATTGGGCGCGCCGTTATTGCCGCGCGTATTTTCCGAATATGTGCATGGCAAAACGGGTATCGACATCCACCCTGCAGCCACCATCGGGCGGTCTTTTTTTATCGACCACGGTACCGGCGTCGTCATTGGCGCCACAGCGTTTATCGGCAACCATGTAAAAATATACCAGGGTGTCACATTGGGCGCCTTGCAGGTCGACAAATCATTGGCCAGCGTAAAACGCCATCCTACCATTGAAGATAACTGCATTTTATACGCAAACAGCACCATTCTGGGCGGTAGAACAGTAATCGGCCACGACTCCGTGATCGGGGGCAACAGTTGGATAACGGAAAGTGTGCCCCCCTACTCTATTGTGTTGCACCAGCCACAGGTAAAAGTGCGCACCAAACCCTTTGAAGAACCTGTCAACTTTGTCATCTAAACCACACAATCTCTCACCTCTCACCTCTCACCTCTGTTTATGAAAGCGAACAGCATCCTCGATACCATCGGCAACACCCCCCACGTGCGCATCCACCATCTTTTTGGCGATCGGCATGAAGTATGGGTAAAACTGGAACGCGCCAACCCCGGCGGCAGCATCAAAGATCGTATTGCACTGGCGATGATTGAAGACGCCGAGCGCCGTGGAGAACTTCGCCCCGGCAGTGTAATCGTGGAGCCTACCAGCGGCAATACCGGTATCGGGCTGGCTATGGTGGCCGCCGTGAAAGGCTACCCCTTGATTCTCGTCATGCCCGAAAGTATGAGCGTAGAGCGCCGCCGCCTGATGGCTGCCTATGGCGCTCAGTTCGACCTCACGCCACGGGAGAAAGGCATGAAAGGCGCCATCGAGCGCGCAGGACAGTTGTTGCAGGAAATCCCAAACGCCTGGATGCCCCAACAGTTTGAAAATGAAGCGAATATAGCCATTCACAAAGCCACGACGGCCAAAGAGATCCTGGCCGATTTCCCGGATGGTATCGACTATCTCATTACTGGCGTAGGCACTGGCGGGCACATTACGGCCGTCGCAGAAGCGCTGAAGGAGCATTTTCCCAAACTTCAGGTATTGGCCGTAGAACCCGTGCTCAGCCCGGTTATTTCGGGCGGAAGCCCAGGGCCACACCCGATTCAAGGCATCGGCGCGGGCTTTATTCCCAAAAACCTGCACACCGGCGTACTCGACGGCGTGATTCAGGTTTCCAAAGAAGAGGCGTTTGAATTTGCCAAAAAGGCTGCTCTGAAGGAAGGTATTTTCGGCGGCATTTCGTCAGGGGCTACCCTGGCGGCCATCGCCCAGAAACTGCCCGATATCCCGGAAGGCGCACGTATCCTGGGCTTCAATTACGACACTGGCGAGCGCTATCTCTCCATCGAAGGGCTGTATGAGTGGGAAAACGCGCAGAGTTTGGCAGGGGCGAGGGGGTGATGGGTGGGGTTTGAATCAGGATTTAGGAGATTTTTAAGGGATTAGAAGGATTCCCACCGTGATGTCAAAATTTTAAAAAATTAGAATTCAATTTTGACATCACGGTGGGAATCCTTCTAATCCTATAAATCCCCTAAATCCTAATTCATCCCCCTCCTCTTCAACAATCCATTATCCGCAAGATTTTTCTGCGCAATATTAATCACCCTGCGGGCGAGGTAGGCAAACAGCAACGGAATCATCACAAACAACAAGGCACGGAAAGTCCATCTGATTGGAAGACTCCAGTTGTTCGTTGCATGGTGCGCCATTTTGAACATGCGGCGTCGCAAGGGCGCGCGCAGGGCCTTGAGTTGTGCGGGTAAAATCACAGGAAAAGCGACTTCCGCCTTTCTCGCATGTTCCAGTAAGGCGGCTTCCCGTTTTTCAGGATCGTTTATAAACTCCTTTTTTTGATTGTTTTCCTCTTTAATAAAATCGAGCAAGGGAATGATCGGCAGGTGTAGCACCCCTTCCCGGCTCTCCCGCCAGTCTACCTTGTAGTTATTTATCATTTCCGGTGTCCAGTCCTGAAAAATAGCATGATTGGAGGCGTCAGGCTTGGTTTTATATTCAATGGTGAAATAGGAACGCAGAAAATTCCGGCAATTTTGCCGGCCCAGAAAGTAGTCATGCAGCCTGAAATCGCGGGATAAAATACCCGAGAAGCCTCCCATACCTCCACATGCCAGCGCATTGCCGCATTTGTCCCAATCCTCTGCCTTTTCGTTGTATATCCAACGGCTGGGGTAAATCATGTTTTTCTTGTAACTGGCCTTCAGTTCATCCTCCTGGCCGACTTCTTTCAGATCAGATTCTTTCAGCATGCCCTGGTTTCGCAAAGCATCCATGATAGGAAAAAGCAATTGGCGGAGAAACTGTAATGGCTTGTACTTCTCGGGTTTGCCACCAAAATTGGGAAACGGATCAACGAGTATCAAGGCAAAATCCTTGATTTTACGTTCGTGCATGATGGCCGCTATTTCACCAAAAGGTTCGTTGTTGAGTGCGCCGCCATCTATGGAAGTAAATTCGAAGGGATCGGGCACTGTGCCCGACTCGAAAATACTGTCGAGCGTTTTTTCATTAAACTGGTAAAACGTGCCAAACTGGTGTTTTACATGGTTGCGGCTCAGCGTCACCTCCCGGGCCTGAAAACCAATGGGAAATGCAGCGGTTGCCTTGGCGCAGTCGATCAGTTGTTGCAGCGTTTCGGGTTCCGAGCGATCGAAAGGGATAGCCCGATGCGGGTCGTTTATCGTGGTTTTGGGTGCAAAACGGGCATATTGCTTGTGAATCGACATCTGGTGCGATGGACTCGCGATCCAGGAACTGTTGTCGGAATTAAAATTGATGCCCACCGGTATACCCCGCAGACTGCAAAGCGTAAGCAGCACTTCCACATCCTTTGCCACGAATACGGGCCAGGGTTTCTTGGGGGTTGAATTGGTATGCTGAAGCGCCTGGTCGGCAATTTCATCGATGGGCAGTGAATTGAGCAAGGAAGGAATGCCTCCTGCTTTTTTGAGGTCGGAAGCGTCCAGCATCCTGAATATACCTTCCGTAGCGCCGGATGCGGCACCCAGGTTGACCCACGCATCGAAGAGCATGTTATTGGATGGTCGGAAGTTTTTTGCCTTCGCCTTTTCCGACTGCCCCACCGGTTCTATGCCGGTAAAACAGGCAAGCGCCGTCAGCGCGGCGGTAATTCCTCCAGCCGAAGCCCCACCCAGCACTTCGATCTGTACCCGGTGAGGTGGTACTTTTTTTTCATTAGCAGGCAGGTTTTCTTCTTTCTTTTTGGCAGCCTCCCAATCCCGGAGGGCTTCAAAAAGGAAATCAATGACGCCGGCAGTGTACGCGCCAGCAGAAACAGCGCCAGCCATGGTAATGCCCAAATGGAGGGTTGGAACTGGATTATTTGCCATAAAATGGAGTTTATTGTTTTTTTGGGAAAGATGTCTTATAAGTACTGGCTTGATAGAAGGTGAGATGCTTTGTTTTATAGGGATGCCAGACTTTCCAGGTTTTTAAAACCTGGAAAGTCTACAAGCATCGGAAGCAGCATAAAATTTCTAATTTTTTCCCAAGCCCGTACTTATAAGACCCCTCCTTCATCATATCACTTCCACCCACTTACCCGGTACGCTGGCCTGAATCCGGTTGTCGTACATAGCCTCGCAAGCCACGGCAGGCAGGAAGTAGCGGCCTGCGTATGCAGCATTCAGTTGAACGCGGTATACACGGGAATCGGCCTGATTGCCCGATGCGCGTGGCAGGTCGAAGTAGGTCATCACCCGGTCGTCGCGCACATCCTGGTAATCCATCGGACTATTGGTCACATTGGAAATGCCATCCATCCGGGCATTGGTAATTTCCCAGCCAGATGGGAAAATTTGCGTGAGCGCCAGTTCATTGAATTCAAACGTAAAGCCGGTGTTGCGCTTGACCGTAATTTCAGCGATAAAATCGGTGCCCTGTTTTACTTTCGATGCATCAATCACCTGACCTTTGAGGTCGGCAAAGCGGATACCCAGCGATAGGTTGCTCGACGCAGGCGCAGTAGCCGGTGTCACAGGAGCAGCCGCCACCACCAGGCGGGCGTACAAGCGGGCAGCGCCGTTGTTTTTCACATTCACCTGTCCGCTGCTCATGGCGCTTTCCGTAAAATCAACCAGGGAAACCGGGCGAGAAGAATCACCTGTTTTCTGGCTGCCCGATCCAATGCGGTAAGCAAAAGAAGGTCCGCTGCCAAAGTTTTTGGAAACGTAGCGCGACAAGGCCCTCAAACCCGTGGCAATGCCTTGTGTGTTCCAGTACCAGCCGGTTTCCTTGCCCAATTCCGTGGTGATATTGTTGGCCATGGCTTGTGCCTGTGTCAGATCGCCCACGAGCGTATAGGTTTCCAACATCAGGGATCGGTCGCGCATATCGGAGCCATAGGTAGAGCCACAGTAATTGTACGTCCAGTTGTCTTTCCATTGTTTGTTGGCCAGAATATCGCGGGCAGCCTCCGGTTTGCCCGCCTGGGCATAAGCAGCAGCCAGCATATTGGCCGATTGTTTCCACATTTTCTGGTCTTCCCGCAGGCGGTTCATGTCGGCCAGGTCGGCTTTCCCGGCAAGCGCCAGGGTGTACAATCGGTACGCCTGGGTGAGGTAGCCGTGGTAGTCGCTGTTTTCAGACACATTCGGATTCCAGTTGCGCGCGCGGGTGGTTTGATCCTGCACCCAGCGATCGATGATCCCGTCTGGAATGGCATAGCCCTTGTTTTTGGCTTCCAGCAGGAAATGACCGGCATAACTGCTGCACCAGGGGCTGATGTCGTTGCTACCACGCCAGTAAGCAAAACCGCCGCTGGAATGCTGGAAACTGCGCAATTTCCCGATAGCAGCCGTCACATATTTGGAAATATCGTCTTTCTGTTTCTGCGTCAATGGTGTGATCAGATCGACATACAGTTGCGGGAAAACGGTAGAGGTCGTTTGTTCCACGCAGCCGTGCGGATACTGAATCAGGTAGTCGAGGTGGCGGCTGAGGTTGATGGGCGGCAGGGCGCTCACTTCGATACTGGCTGTTCGAATATCGGTGTATTTGGATGGATCGAAATTGGCCGACCAGTCCTGACCGGCTTCGATGGTGCCCTCCCAAACGGTGGTAGTTACGGGGTTGGGATTGCGCACATACAATTCAATATCCTGCGTGGCCGATTCACCGCCACTTTGTGCCGTAATGGTAAATTTTGCCACACCCGTTTTCTGGCCCACTTTCAGGTCAAAATAGGTCATTTTTTCACCTGGTTCTGTAAATGCCAGCGTGTTTTGCCCGCCGCTCACCGTCACGAGGCCCGATTTTTCACGCACACTGACAGTAGCATTTTGCACGGATTTTTCCATAGCAAATACATCCACGGGGAGGCGCAGGGTTTCGCCGGGGCCCAGTACCCGAGGCAAGGTAGGCAGGATCATGAGCGGCTTGCGAACCGGACAGGTTTTTTCAGCATTGCCGTAAGCGCCGGCGCTTCCATTTGCAGGAGAAGCCGACAGAACCGCCATCACGCGCACCGAGCCCACGTAATTGGAAATTTTCAGGCGGTGCTTTGCTGTCTGCCCTTTTTCCAGTTTGAATGGCCCCAGGTGGATCACACAAGGTTTAAAACGGTTGATCTGCGCAGCATTTTTCGATTTCTGGTTGATACCGTCACCACCGATGGCGAGAATACGTTCCAGTTCGGCGCCGTAAGCGCCCAGCACATAATCGTAAATATCCCAGGTTTTTACACCCAATGCTTCGCGGGCATAAAATGCGTCAAATGGATTCGGCGTCTGGAAACGCGTCAGATCTAGCAGCCCTTCATCCACGATAGCGAGGGTGTAGGTGCAGGCTTTGCCGCCGGTTTCACGCAGCGACACATTGAAGTACTCGTCGGGTTTGAGCACATCGGGCATGTCGATTTGTGCATTCAGGCGCGCTGTTGGGTTTTCGATGTTCACCGGCGTCACGCCATACATGCGAATGGGCAGGTCATTTTTGGTTTGGGCATGGGGCTGAATGAGGCTTACGTGCGCATATACAGTTGGCGACATGCTTTCTTCCGCTCTGAATTTCAGGAAATTATCGCCTGCTTTGGCATCGAACCACAGGTGTTTGGCTACGCGTGTGCCGTTTTCCAGCGTGAGCAGGATACGGCCATTTTCGCTGGCAGGCACTTTGAGTGTTACCTCGTCGCCCACATTGTATTTTTCCTTTTCAGCAGAAAATGGCAGCATAGCGGCGGCATTTCGGCTGGCCATATCATTGAGGTCTTCCGGATAGCCCGACCAGAAGAAGTCGCCCGAAGCATGGCCGCCATCGCTATCGACAGCACGTATCAGGTAACGGCCCCAGTCGTCGGGTTTTACTTTCCAGGTCGCCTGTCCCCGGCTGTCGGTGGTAAGGGTGGTCTGATCGATTGCGTTGTTGAACTCGCTGTTGTTGAATTGTGCTACGCCCGACTCCGCATCTTCGTCCCACCACCAGCGCCAGTCGGTGCGGAAAAGGGCCACACTGAACGACTGATTAGCCAGCGGTTTGCCGGTTTTATCCACCATCACAAAAGTAACGGTGCCTCCACGCTGGTCGATGGTTTTATCACCCCAGCGGCCCTTTGGCATAAAAATGCCGATGTAACGGTCGAAAGGGAAAAAATCGAGCGAGAAATTATCGGTACTGAAATCGCCGCCGGCTTCGAAGGCGCGCACCTTGAAACTGGAAATGAGTTTGCCCGGTGCATTTTCCACATCCACTACTTTCAGCGGCACAGCGGCCGTACCGTTTTGGTCGATGTTGGCATCGAACAGCACTTCGGGTTCTGAATAGAAATTGCGGCTCGGGTCGTCAAAAACATACGATTTGTAACTGGGGAATTCTGTTTTGACCGAGCGCACCTGCATTTCCACCTTGGCTTTCAGGTTTTGCGCCACGGCGCCGTGCAGCCAGTTGACTTTGAGTGTTCCTTTCAGATTTTCGTCGGCAGGACTGAGGCTTTTTTTACCAAAATTCAGATCCATTTTGAGCCTGTTTGGCTTTACTGTCTCGATTTTCAACTGTTTGGTAAAAGTGGCGCCTCCCACGGTCACTTTGGCGGTCCAGTTGCCAGTTGGGGCATCCGGGCGCGTAACGCAATGGAAAGGGAATACGCCGTTGACGCCGCTGGTTTGCACGGTGCGGTACTGCAATGCCCCGCGCGGGTCGGTCAGTTCCATATTCACGGGGTGGCCGGCGGGGAGTTTGCCAGAACGGTCTTCCAGCACGAAGTTGAGATACAGCGAATCGCCGGGGCGCCATACGCCGCGCTCGCCGTAGATAAATCCTTTCAAGCCCTTTTGCGCTTCCATGCCCACTACGTCGAATCGACTGAGTGACAGGGCGTTACCATCGGCCATACGGAGGTAGCCGCGGCGATTTTGTCCGCTGGCAACCAGCAGAAACGGCGTTTCGCGCAGCCCTTCGATGACGGTCGTGCCATCGCTGCCGGTTTTACCTTTGGTGATGGATTGCAGTTGGTAACTGAACAGTTCGAGGTCGACACCGCTTACCGGCTGTGCCGTGTGCAGGTCGGTGAGCGCTACGAACAGCGAGCCGTCGCGGCCGCGTTTGGCGGTCAGGCCAAGGTCGCTGACGAATACATTGCGCTGCGTGAAATGCTGGTTGTTGTAGTATTCGCGGGCGCAGGGGTCTTCCTGGCTGTCCCAGTTGTAGTTATCATCCCAGTAACTGTCTGAAAAATAGCGACCGCGCCAGCCGCCCATGATGGAAATGAGTTTACCATCGTCGTCGTACTGGTTCAGTTCAATGGCTTGCGTGCCTTGCGACGACACCATGCCCGATGCATCAGCCGTCAGGCCCGCGCCGGTAGCGCAGTCGGTGTAGTTGACCTGAAAAGCGATGCGCACCTGATAGATAGCGCCCGGATCCTGCCGGATCATGTCTTTGAGGTCGAAGGCGTAGCGTTGCCAGTTTTTGGCTGTGGCATTCGGATTGATGTCGGAGAGTTTAATTTTTTTCTGCAAAACGATCTTCCCGACGCGTTCCAGTTCTTCCGAGCCTTCGATTTCGTTGACTTGCAGGAATTGTAAAATATTGGAATTGAATATTTTAAACACTTCCACATCCACTGCGTTCAGTCCTACGGCTTCGAATGGGAAAATGATGCCGCCGTTGGATTGTTGTGGAATCACGGCGCCGCGACCCACGAGTCGCACCGCTGGCTTCAGGTCTTCAAAATTGAGCGGCCATACAGCCCGTACTTTCAGGTTCTGGCCGGAAGCGCTGCGGATGCCGGTTTCTACCTGCAGGTTGTACTCGCCGGAAAGGCGTTCGCCGGGGTACACGCGTACGAAGTTGCCATCGGTCACATAGCGCAGTTTGCCAGAATAATTTTCCAGGCGAATCAGGCCGCTCAGGTCTTGCGATGCAGCAATCGGATCGGAAAAATTCAACAGAACGTATTGTTCTTCCACCTGCACGGCTCGTGCAGAAAGCAGCATAAAATCGTCCCAGGCAGGCACTGGTTGTTCGGTATCAAGGTTTCGGTCTACGCCAATCGCATCGCCTGTCCAGTGCAGGTTCACTTTGGAAGCCGCGTTGGAGCGTTCCACACCGGCCACCGTCCAACTATGGCTCAGTCCGTCGGCGCTGTGTTGCCAACTCACCAGCAGGGCTTTGTTGCCTTGGCGGGCTTCGAGCATTTTTTCCACTTTGGCTCCGGCGCAGGGTTCATTGACCCGCACATGGCCTACCACGCGTTGCATGCGCGCATCGTCGGGGTCGGCGGAAAGGCCTTCCATGACGACATCGAAGGCTGTTTCCTTGATTCGGAAATCAAATTCGAAGACTTGCGCCGCCTTGGGTGCGTCGGAATATATTTTTTGAAGCGCCACCCGGGCCGTGTACAACTGGCCGGGTTTCATGGGCGCCGAGGGCTGCAATTTGATGGTACGGTCGTCTTCCCAAACGGCCTGGCCTTCAATTTTAGGTTCTACAAAAAACAGGTTGGCCGGAACGGCTTGCCCGACCTGCTCCTGCGAAATAGCGGCATTGACAAAACGTACGCGTACGGTTTCCTCGCGCCCGATAGCGCCACCGCTGTGGGCATACACGTAGTGCGAGACGGCCTCGTAGTAGGCGTCGTTTTTGACAATTTTTTGTGAACGAATCAGGAAAAACAGGCCGGCGATTCCGGTTACGGCAAACAGGGCGTAGGCGATGGGCTTTCGCATGGAGAATTGGTTGCGTTTGAAAGGTTAAAACAATTTTGCCGGGGGGGCTTTGGCGACTCAAATGTAACGGCTTTTCGGGCCTGATAACGACGAAAAGTGTGGAAATTTATTTCGTTCTTGCCTTGGAAAAATTGACTCGGCAAGTTTCCGGGAACCGGGCTTTCTCAAAAAATAATTATTCTATAAAAATGACAATACAAAGCGGTGTTTATCAGCACTTTAAAGGCAGGTTTTATCTTGTTATCGGCACTGCCACACATTCTGAAACCGAGGAGCAAATGGTCGTATATCAGCCTTTGTACGGCGAGCAGCGCTGGTTTGTACGGCCTGTAGCCATGTTTTTGGAAAAAGTGATGAAAGACGGGGTGGAGGTGCGGAGGTTTCGATGGGTGGAGAATGATGAATGATGAATCAGGATTGTACGAAGGATTTGTTCGGCTACGCCCCTTTTAGAGGGATGGGAACGCGGATGAAGCGGATTTAAACTGATTTTTGGTGGCCTTGCGGCCACTTCTTTTTGATTTTTACAGACTTGACCGCCTTCGGCGGGTAGGATATGCATGGCATACACATGAAATGATACAAGGGATTGATGTTGTTTTTTGCTTGCTTTATATAAAATTGATTCGATATACGCCATAAAAATTAAAAAGAAGTGGCCGCAAGGCCACCAAAAATCAGTTTAAATCCGCTTTATCCGCTTCATCCGCGTTCCCATCCTGCTACGAGGGGCGTAGCCGAACAAATCCTTCATACATCCCTGATTCATCATTCATCATTCCCTACCTTTGCCCCTAAAACAACCCATCCATGTCAGTATCAGATAAACTCAGAGCCATGCGCGAAGAAAAAGCAGCCGCCAACCTGGAGGCGGGAAAAAAATTCCTGGAAGAAAATGCCCAACGGGAAGGTGTTGTCAGCCTCGACAGCGGCCTTCAGTACGAAATACTGGTAGAAGGTACCGGTCCGAAGCCTGGCCCCACCAGCAGCGTAACCTGCCATTACCACGGTACTTTGCCCAATGGCACTGTATTCGACAGTTCGGTACGTCGGGGCCAACCTGCCACTTTCCCGCTCAACCGGGTCATCAAAGGCTGGACGGAAGCCCTGCAACTGATGCCGACCGGTAGTAAATGGCGTTTGTACCTCCCTCCCCACCTCGCCTACGGCGACCAGCAGGTAAGTGCCGAAATCGGCCCGAATTCGACGCTGGTGTTTGAGGTGGAGTTGTTGGGAGTAGCGTGAGGATTGGGGTGATGAATCAGGATTTAGGGGATTTTTAAGGGATTAGAAGGATTCCCGATGTGATGTCAAAATTGAATAAAATGGACGAAATTAGCCTGAGAGCATGTTTGCAGGCAAAATATTAATATCGGCTTGGTACTTAAATCCATTTGACTAATTTTGACATCACATCGGGCATCCTTCTAATCCCTTAAAAATCCTCTAAATCCTGATTCAAACACCCTTTCCCATGAAAACAATCTTCCACTACCTCGCCACCCTCATCGTTTACATCGGCCTCGATTTGCTGTTTCTGGGTATCCTGGCAAAGGATTTTACCCGTCGGCAAGTCGGTTTTCTGATGGCCGAAAAGCCTGATTGGGCAGCAGCCGGTTTGTTTTACCTGATTTTTGCTGCCGGGTTGCTGTATTTCTGCGTATATCCGGCTCATTCGGCTGCGAGATCTGCTTTCAACGGCGCATTTTTCGGGCTGGTAGCCTATGCCACGTACGAATTAGTCAACAAAGCCTTGCTGGCCCGTTGGCCGGTTGCGCTCGTAGTGGTAGACATTGCCTGGGGCATGGTGGCCGGAGCCCTGGTTTGCTGGGCCAGTTACCGGATCGGGCGCTTGCTCTCCGTCATTCCTTCCTGAATCATACATTTTTGACATGCCTGTTCGATACGTATTAAATGCCGGTAACCTGGCCGATTTGCACCGCGAAGATTTTCAACTGCCCGAACTGCGCCCCGAAGAAGTTCAGATTGAAGTGCGGGCCATCGGGCTAAATTTCGCCGATGTTTTTGCCATTTGGGGCTTGTACAAAGCAGCACCGAAAACAAATTTTACCCCCGGACTCGAATATGCCGGGGAGGTTGTCAAAACAGGTTCGGCCGTCACCCACCTGAAGCCCGGCGATCGTGTGATGGGCGTGACACGCTTCGGCGCCTATACCACCCACCTCAACATCGATGAACGATATGCCATTCCACTGCCCCAAGGCTGGGATTTTGCTACAGGGGCCGCTTATTTGGTACAGACACTGACGGCTTACTATGGGATGGTACACCTGGGCAATTTGCGCAAAGGCATCGCCGTGCTGATTCACAGCGCGGTAGGTGGCGTAGGCCTGCAGGCGCTGAAAATCGCTCGGGCGTATGGCTGTTTTACCATCGGAACCGTCGGCACGGCGGAAAAAGTGGCCTTTGCCGAACGCGAAGGGTACGACCGCGTCATCGTGCGCGGCAAGGATTTCGAAGCACAACTTCGCAAAGCACTCGACGGCCGGGCCCTGGAATTGGTCATGGACAGCGTTGGAGGGCCGTTTTTCAGTATTCCATACCACCTGCTGGCGCCTATGGGCCGCATCGTCGTGTTCGGTTCGGCGCGTTATGCCAGTCCGGGCGACAAACCCAACAAATGGCACATGCTCAAACACTGGATCAGTCGACCCAAAATAGACCCGCAGCAAATGCCCGAAAACAACCGGGGCGTACTGGGTTTCAACCTGATATGGCTATACGAACGGGCAGAATTGATGCATCAATTGCTCCAGGATTTGTCGGCGCTCGAACTTGCCCCGCCACATGTAGGGCATTTGTATCCTTTTGCCCAACTGCCCGATGCGGTCAGGCTGTTTCAGAGTGGAAAAACGGTGGGGAAGGTGGTGGTGCAGGTGTAAAGAGGTGTTTTGGTGTTTTGGGGTTTTGGTGTTTTGGTGTTTTTGAGGTGCTTCGCGCTTAGCATTTGTGAATTGACGTCGTGCCCTGAAATGCCCGGCGCGAAGCACCTCAAAAACCCCAAAACCCCAAAACACCAAAACACAAAAAACCCCCTATATTTGCCCGCTTTTCAACAGAAAAAGAAACGATGCGGTTAAGATCCCTGGAAATAAAAGGTTTTAAGTCTTTCGCCAACGAAACCATCCTGCACTTCAATGCAGACGTAACAGGCGTGGTGGGCCCCAATGGCTCGGGCAAATCGAATGTGGTAGATGCCATTCGTTGGGTGTTGGGCGAACAAAAAAGCAGCCAGTTGCGGCTTGATAAAATGGCATCGGTCATTTTCAACGGCACCAAAAAACGAAAAGAAGGCCAGATGGCCCAGGTGACGCTTACGTTTGACAACACCAAAAACGTGCTGCCAACGGATTACAGCACTGTCAGCATCAGCCGCATTCTGTACCGCAGCGGCGAAAGTGAATACCGCCTGAATGGCGTTACCTGCCGCCTCAAAGACATCACCTCGCTGTTTCTCGACACAGGGATTGGCCCCGATAGTTATGCCATCATTGCACTCAATATGGTGGAGGACATGCTGAGCGACCGCGAACAGGCGCGCCGACGCATGTTTGAACAGGCCGCCGGCGTAAGCAAATACAAGGCCCGCAAACACGAAACACAGCAAAAACTGGAAGCCACCGCCGCCGACCTCGACCGCGTGGAAGACCTGTTATTTGAAATAGAAGACCAGTTGAAAAAACTGGAAAAACAGGCCGAACGCGCCCGCAAGTTTTACGAACTGAAAGACGAATACAAAAAACTCAGCGTCGAACTGGCCGTACACAACCTGGCCCGCCACAAAAAAACATACAAGGAACTCGAAGAGCAAATTGCCCGCGAAGAAGATAACTACCGCAGCACAGAAGCCATGAGCCGACTGCTGGAAGCCGATACCGAAGCGAAACGCAAAAGCCATATCGACAAGGAAACCAGCCTCAGCGAACAACAACAAGAGGTAAACCGACTCACCGGGCGTATCCGGGGCAAGGAAAACGAGAAAAACATGCTGGCGCAGAAACATTCGTTCGTTACCAACGACCTGCGCCGCCTCGAAGACCAGATGCACAACAGCACCCAGCAACTGCGCACCGTAGAAAGTGAAATAGAAGGCTACCAAACCGACCTCAACTACGAACGCAACGTAGAGGCAGAACTCGAAGAGGCTCTCTCCACCGCCCAGAAACTGCTCGAAAAGGTGCGCTCCGACCACAACCTGCTCAAAGGCAACCTCGACGAATTTGTCAAGGAACAGCAGGCCCTCGAACGCGAAGTCGTCGAACTGGAAAAAACCAAAGCCATCCAGACAAACCAGATCGAAAACCTGCGCCGCGATGTGGAACGCACCATGGGCGACATCGCGACCCGCCGCGAGGAAATGAAAGTGCTGGAAAAAAACCTCGGCCAGCAAACCGCCGCAGAAACGGAACAATCGCGCAAAATCGCCGACCTCGACGCATCCGAAACCAAACGGCGCAACGAGATCGCTACGGCCGAGCAACAGCAGGACGAATTAGTCAAAAAACTCGCCGCCCACAACCGCCAACTCGACGCCCGCCGCAACGAGTTCAAACTCACCAAAAGCATGGTGGAGTCGCTGGAGGGTTTTCCGGAAAGTATCAAATTCCTGAGCCAGGACAAGGAATGGGCCAAACGTTGCCCGCTCCTGTCCGACATGCTGTATGTGCGCGAGGAGTTCCGCATCGTTATCGAAAACTACCTGGAGCCGTACCTCAATTACTACGTGGTGCCCAATGCCGACGAAGCCGTTCGCGCCATCGCCTTGCTGGGGCAAAGCCAGAAAGGCCGGGCCAATTTTTTTCTGCTCGACGCTTTCAATGACTACCAGCCGCCGCTCACCTTGCTGCCTGGCGGCATACGCGCCGTCGACCTCGTAGAAGTGGAACCGCAGTACCGCCCGCTGGTGGAATACCTGCTGGAAAATGTAATTATTTCCGATGAAAGCCTGCCACAGGCGCCCACGTCGGGTTCGGATCTGACCATTTTGTCGAAGTCCGGCACGTTCGTACGCCGCAAATTCAGCCTGTCAGGTGGTTCTGTGGGTTTGTTTGAAGGCAAAAAAATTGGCCGGAAAAAGAACCTTGAAATCCTGGACACCGACATAAAAAAGTTAGAAACCACTGAAAACCAACTCAATACGCAATTAGCCACCTTGCGTACGCATTTGCAAAGCCTGAAAAATGCGGATCAGTCGGCTCCGCTCCAGCGCGAACGCGAGGTGCTCAATCGCCTAAGCCAGGAAAAAGCCGGCATGCAGGCCAAACTCGATAATATCGCTGCTTTCGTAGCCAATTTCGATGCCCAGGCCGGCGATGCCAACCAGCGCATTGCCTCGCTCACTGCCAGCAACAAAACCATCGACACGGAACTCAGCGCCAAGCAAAAGGCCGCCGACGCGGTACGCGAACGCATGACCAATGCGGATGGCTCTTTCCGCGATGTGGCCGATCAACTCAGCCAGGCCAGCGCCGATTACAACCAGAAAAATATCGAGTTTATTCGCCAGCAAAACAAGGTGACCACCTTCCGGCAGGAACTCACTTTCCGCGAAAAACGCCGCGAAGAACTCCGCCAGACGCTGGCTTCAGCACAAACGGGGCTGGCCCGCAATAACGATGAAATCAGCCTCATCCAGGCTGATATGCAGCGCATCGACGAGGAACTTACCCTTGCCTACGCGGATAAAAAAGCGAAGGAAGCCTCCCTGAGCGGCGTGGAACAGGCCTATTTCAAAGCCCGCAACGAAATACACGAACTGGAAAACAAACAGCGTGAAAATTTCCGCAAACAACAGGACGTGCAGGTGCTGGTCAACCGGCTCAAAGAGAAGTTTTCCGATGTAAAATTTGAAATTACCTCCATCGGCGAACGCCTGCGCGCCGAATTCGGCCTGTCAGTCAACGACGTCATCAACCAGGAACCCAACCCGCTGTTCCAGCGCGATGCCCTGGAAAAAGACGTGAATGCCATGAAACGCCGCCTCGACACCTACGGCGAAATCAACCCCATGGCCATCGAAGCCTACAACGAAATCAAGGAGCGCTACGACACCATCGCCGGCCAGCGCAACGACATCCTGGCGGCCAAGGAAAACCTCGTTCAAACGATGAAGGAAATCGAGGAAACGGCCACGGCGCGCTTCCTGGAGTCATTTGCGCAGGTGCGGGAAAATTTCATCAACGTATTCCGCACCCTCTTTACTGAAGACGACTCGGCCGACTTGCTGCTCACCAATCCGGATAGTCCGCTCGACTCGGACATCAACATCATTGCCAAGCCAAAAGGCAAACGCCCGCAAACCATTGCACAATTATCGGGCGGCGAAAAAACCCTGACGGCCACTGCGTTGTTGTTTGCCTTGTACCTGCTCAAACCCGCACCATTCTGTATCTTCGACGAGGTGGATGCACCGCTAGACGATGCCAACATCGAGAAGTTCAACCGCATTATCCGGCAGTTTTCTGCTGACTCTCAATTCATTGTGGTGACGCACAACAAAGCCACGATGGCGGCCGTCGATACCATTTATGGGGTGTACATGCCCGAACAGGGCGTGTCGGCGGTGACGCCAGTGGATTTCCGGAAATTGGGACATGAAGCACTGGTGTTCGAGGCGGGATGAGGGTGATCAGAACATTGACGGGGTGACTTGAAGTCACACCGTCAATGAAGCCACCCCGTGATTTGAAGTCACGGGGTGACTTCAAATCAATTATCATTTAACCACTACTCCCACCCATGCCCACCATCGCCATCCTTTCCGCCAGCGTCCGCACCGGCCGCGCCAGCCACCGAGTCGCTTTATACCTGCAAAAACGCATTGAAGAGCGCCAGTTGGCCTCCGTCGACCTGATCGACCTGAAAGCATACCAGTTTCCGGTATTTGAAGAGCGCCTGCGTCTTTTGCCCGAACCATCCGAGGCACTGCTCGAATACGCCGGCCGAATCAAATCGGCCGATGGCGTCATCATCGTCACGCCGGAATACAACGGCGGCTACCCCGCCGCGCTAAAAAACGCCATCGATGTGCTGTATGAAGAATGGCATCGCAAGCCGGTAGCCATTGCCACGGTATCGGATGGCGTGTTTGGCGGCACGCAGGTGATTACGTCCCTGACTTTTACGATGTTTAAAATTCGGGCCTTGCTGGTACCGGCTATGTTTCCGACACCCAAAGTAAAAGAAGCCTACGATGAAGCAGGCAATCCGACCGACAAGGCTGCGGTAGACAAACGTGCAGACGGCTTCCTCGATGAACTTATGAAAGTCGTAAGTCCTAAGTCCTAAGTCCTGAGTCCTAAGTCCGTAGCGTACACCTTGATACTCTTGGTATTGGTTATCCGGAATGCCCAGTATATCAAGGTGTACGCTACGGACTTAGGACTCAGGACTTACGACTCAGGACTTACGACTTAGGACTCAGGACTTCTTTTCATTCTTCTTCCTCAATAAACTGCACCCCGTGCGCTTCCAACTCCTGCATTACCGGCTCGTACACTTCCGGCATGGTTGGGATATTAACGCCAGTGGTACTGATTTTACCCAGTAAGAGCAGTTTTACAAAAATACCCAGGGGCAGGCCTACCAGGCGCGACATAGCCGTATCCGAGCCGTCGTGCCCTTTCATAATAAGGGTGGAAGTGAGTTTTTTCTTTTTACGGTTCAGTTCGTACTCGAATACGTGCTGCATGATCACCATATCCTTTTCCTGGGGGCCAAGCGCCCATTTTTCGAGCAGCAGGTTTTCCAGAATCAGGGAAGGCGTGGCATTTTTCAGTTTGATACGCCGCTTGCTGAACAGCCCGAGCCACTCCAGTTTTTTCATGATCTCGCCATCGGGCTCTGTTTCGATCATTTTGGCTACACGGTCTTTCACAGAACCGGTGTGCTGGCTGATGCCGAGGAAAGCCTCCATCAGGTCGTGGTAGGTGAGTTGGTCGGAATCGACGATGGGGAAAGTGGCATCTGTAAGGCCGATACGTACCAGCGCATTCCAGGCGTCGCAGAAGCCGCGGTGGCGGATAGTACCCCGGAACAGGGTTTTGATGTCCTGCAAGCCGTAGGCATCGCGGTACAGCAGCGAGTCGCGGTTGGCATATACCTCAAACTGACCCATGTTCGGAATATCAACGAGTCGATATTGCCGGAACAGGCGGCGATATGGGATGTATTTCAGTTTGTTGTCTTCCAGAAACTGGGCGGTACCTTGCCCGGCGAGCACCACGTTGCGGGGGTTCCAACTAAATTTGTAATGCCAGGGGTTGTCATCGCTTTCCGGGGCTACGAGGCCGCCGGTATAGGAATAGAATGCCGTGATTTTGCCACCTTTTGCCTTAATCTGGTGGATGCGCTGCATAGCGCTCATGTGGTCGATACCGGGGTCGAGGCCCAGTTCGTTCATGAATACGAGGGCGCGTTGGCGCGCTTCGTCGCCGAGGCGAAACACCTGTTTACTGACATACGACGCGGTCACCATGTGTTTGCCCAGCACAATACAATCCTGAGCGACGTCGAGGTGCATTTGTGGCGGCAGCAAAGACACGATAACATCGTGGCGATTAATGATGTCTTTGCGGTCTGTTGGTTTGGAAGCATCGAGCCAGATGGCGCGACCGTTGGTGTGCCCCTGCACCTTTTGTTGTGCCAGGCTCAGGTCGGCATCCGCAACGGTGACAAAGAAATTATGCTGTCTGGCTTGTTCCAGAATGTAATTGATCAATACTGTCGCCGAACGCCCGGCGCCGATAATGAGAAGGTTTTGCATTTTTGAAGTGTCATTTTCAGCGGTGAAGATAGGAAACAATGCTGATTGTTCGTGAAGCGAACCGGGTCACACAAGCCAGCGCTTTGTCATATTTTTTCAATTCATGTAGTAGAAGAGATTTTTTTTCTAAAGTAAATTTCACAAAAACTCGTTTTTCTTTTGCATTAAAAGAAATTAAGGAGTTAATGTTCGGTATTTTTTACTCAAAATATTTATATTTATTTCACTAAACTTATTTTAAAAGGCACAGTTTGTTTTTACATTAAATTTCACAAACTGTCAAAAATGTAATTTTTTTCATGCCAAACCTCCTGCACTTTTGTATCATATAAAAGACACCGAATACCGTTTCAAAAGTGAGGCGGGTTAGTGTTTTGGATATGTTCATGGGATTTCAACTTCGAGGCGCATTTCGGCGGGGAATTGTTCAAAAGAATGGCTCCCCGCCGCGCCAAGATGCTTCGAGGCATCCATCGCCTCACTTCTTCATCCATCTTTTCCCATCCTTGCAACAGACAAATAAAGAGTGAATCAAAATGGTGTGTTCTTCCAGGGGTTTGAAAAAATCATCCTGAAAATGATCGGATATTTAAAAACACACCCGATATTGCGCCCCGGTTTCAGCAATTCTTAATCATACTTTCACACATCCTCTTTTTTTGCTTATGCCAAAACCTGTTACAATTAAAATCAAAAACGGCACCGTACGCGTTTCTCGCTAACATTCTTGCCGGGCTCCATTGAACAGGCCACTTGGAAAACCATTAATTCGATTACACATCCATTTGGATTATATGACGGAAAGTCCTGTCTGAAGCGGCAGGACTTTCTGTATTTTTATCCGTTACCTACCTCCGGTTCAAGTGTATATCTTTGCAGCAATTCTGCGGGTGAACACCCAAAGATGCTATAAAATCTGTAACCTCTTTTGTTTGCACCGAACTGCTTATGCCCCTGGGGCTCTTAAAAACATGAAACCGGTCGTTTGTTTTGCCTTGCTTTGCTGCTTCTGCTCGCTTTCCTACGCTCAGAATGCTTCTCCTGCCGACACCACTATTTATGAAATAACGGATGTGCCTGCATATCCTCTGATGGCCAGTTGCGATCCGGCACGCCACCCCTCGTGGGCGCTCGACAGCATTCGTCGTTGTGCCGAAGCACAATTGCTGAGCATCCTTTCCAATAATATTCGCTATCCGGCGGAGGCCGCCGATGGCAATATTCAGGGCACGGTGGTTACCTCGTTTGTGGTAGAACCCAATGGTCGTATGAGCAACTATACCTTGCTGAAAGATATTGGAGGCGGCTGTGGCCCAGAAGCCATTCGTGTGCTCAAAGCATTCGACGAAGCCGGGCTTCGCTGGCAACCAGCCCAGATGGCAGGCAAACCTGTGCGCATGCGCCAGTCGCTGCCATTGCGATTTCGTCTGAAAGAGGCGCTTCCTTATTATCTCAGCGAAAACAACGACACGATTTACACTGTACTGGATGTGGCGCCGGCGTTTCGGTACGGTATCGATTCCCTGACAAATTTTACGATCAATAAACTGGCCTACCCGCAGCGCTACCTCGACAGTTGCAAAACCGGTATCATTGAAATGAGTCTGCTGATACGCCCGGATGGCACTATTCATGTAGATAACCAACTGGATTTCAGCAATTTAGGCTACGACTTTCAATGGCAAGCGATTCGGCTGGCCAACCAGACGAGCGGATTGTGGGCGCCCGGCCAGTACAAAGGCCGGCAGGTGGCTACCACCCAGCCCCTGCGCGTGTTGTTCAAATCGGACAAACGCGGTTGTGCTACCGCCAATCAACGCTTCGATCAGGCCATATTGCTGGCCGACGAGGGTGCTGCTTTGCTGGAAAAAAATCAGGAAGACGCGGCCATTGCCAAATGGACTGAAGCGCTCAAACTGCACCCCGACAACACGGAAATTCTCTACTACCGCGGAAATGCATACCTGAACCAGAATAAAAAAGAAGAAGCCTGTCAGGATTTTAACCGCATCAAGGAGCGCATGGGGAACACCTGGTTTGAGCCGTTGAGGCGCCTTTTTTGCGGTTGGTGAGGGTAAAAACTTTACAATTACTTAAACCTTGCATAAAATCATGCTGCCCTAAAGGGACTCTACCTTTGCGGCGTATGAAGAACAACATGAGAGAGTCCGCTGCCAAGAAAATTCTCATCGTCGACGACGAGCCGGATATCCTTGAATTCCTGCAGTACAACCTGCGCAAGGAAGGCTTTGACGTGCTTACCGCCAACGACGGCAAGCACGCCATTGAAGTAGCGGAAAAAACCAAACCGCATCTGATTATCCTCGATATCATGATGCCCGAACTCGACGGCGTGGAAACCTGCCGTATCCTGCGCAGCAGAAAAGAGTTTGCCGATACGCCGGTGGCATTTCTCACCGCCCGCGACGAGGATTTCTCCCAAATAACAGCCCTCGACGTGGGCGGCGACGACTACATCACCAAGCCGATCAAACCCCGGGTGCTCATCAGCCGCATTCAGGCCCTGCTGCGCCGCGCCAATCGTAGCAGTGATAATGACCAGGAACCCATCCATGTACACGACCTGGTGATCGACAAACAAAAAGTGCTGGTATTCAGAGGTGAACAGGCCATCGAACTTCCACGTAAAGAGTTTGAAATCCTGTGGCTGTTGGCGTCCAAACCCGGCCGTGTGTTCACCCGTGAGGAAATATTTGATAAAATCTGGGGCGCCGATGTCATCGTCGGCAACCGCACCATTGACGTGCATATCCGCAAACTCCGCGAACGCCTCGGCGAAGAATATATCAAGACGATGAAAGGCATCGGCTACAAGTTTGAATTTTGATGTTTAAGAACCAGACACCTCGTCAACTCTCCTTTTATATAGCGGCGGTTTCGGCTACTATCGTGGTCGCGCTGTTGTTTTTGCTGGAAATAACCGGGCTGTTCCGGATTTCAATCGCGCAGATCATTGCCGTTTTTGCCCTGGTTTTCACGGTTTCCTTTATTGCCAATTTCTACCTGATTCGCTACTATATTTTTCGGCGTATCAAATTGATTTACAAGATTATACATCGCCACAAACTCCCTTCCGACTTCAAGGCCGACAAGATCGCGATGAGCCGAAATATCCTCGATGAGGTGGAGCGCGAAGTGGATGAGTGGGCCGAACGCCACAACCAGGATTTTGAAGAACTCGAACGCCTGGCATCCTATCGCCGCAGGTTTATCGGCGACGTGTCGCACGAACTTAAAACGCCCATTTTTAATATCCAGGGATTTATCCATACCCTGCTCGACGGCGCTATCAACGACCCAAAAGTGAATATGTCGTTTCTGCAACGCGCCGCCAAAAATGCCGACCGCCTGCAAGCCATTGTAGAAGACCTCGAAACGATCAACAAACTCGAAGCAGGTCAAATGGTGCTCGATCTGCGCGAATTCGATATCCACGACCTGACTGAAGAGGTGTTTGCCGACCTGGAAATGCGCGCCGAAGAACGAAAGGTCCGGCTCATTTTCAAGGAAGGCGCCAACCAGCACTTCCGTGTGCGTGCCGACAAGGAAAACATCCGCCAGGTGCTGATGAATCTCATCCACAATTCCATTAAATATGGCAAGGAAGGCGGCGTGACGAAGGTCAGTTTTTACGACATGGAAACCTTCGTACTGGTGGAAATCAGCGACAACGGCATTGGCATCGATCCAGAACACCTCGACCACCTGTTCGACCGCTTCTACCGTGCAGATAAAAGCCGCTCGCGCGACGCTGGCGGTACAGGATTAGGACTTTCCATCGTGAAACACATCGTGGAGGCGCACAAACAAACCGTCAATGTGCGCAGCACCCAGAGCCAGGGTTCTACGTTCGGCTTTACGCTGGAAAAAGCGTAGACTGAAACACGGATTGCGCGGGTTGAAACACGGATTGCGCGGATTTGGGACGGATTTGCGCGGATTTTATTCGGTTTCATCGGAGGCAAGGCGTACACTCTCTTCGATCCATTTTTCATAGGCTGCATTGGCCCTTGTTTCGAACCTCATGATGCAGGGCGTATCGTATGGGTGCAGGCGGGTGATTTCCATTTCAAGCCCTTTTTCCAGCGCCAGACTGGTTTTTAAGATGCTGACCCACTCGGCGTCGTGTTGCACGGCGCCGTCCCACCAGTATGCACTTTGAATAGGAAAAGTGTTGGCACATGCCGCCCAGCGCTCCTGTACAAGGTGGTCGGAAATGCTGCGGGCAGTGGCTTCATCCGGGTGTGTGATGTAAAAGATCAAAAATGCCATCGGCGGTGGTCGGCGTTTGCGAAATATTAAGAACGGCGCGCTGTGATTCCGATTATTTTTGTGTCAAATTTTTCACCGATATTTTCAGAACATGAAAAAAACACTCGTCGCCGGCCTCCTGCTTGTCACAGCAGCATGGATGATGGCATTTCGCCCCGCACCAGCACCTCCCGCTACCCTGAAATGGTACACCTGGGAAGAGGCCGTTGAACTCAACAAAACCAAACCGAAAAAAATGTTTGTGGATGTGTACACCGACTGGTGTGGCTGGTGCAAAAAGATGGATAAATCCACTTTTGCCGATCCTGCCGTGGCGGCATATCTGGCCGAAAATTTTTATCCTGTAAAATTGAATGCGGAACAGAAAGCCGACATTCAGTTTGCCGGCGAAACCTTCAAATATATGGAAAATGAAGGTGGCCGCGGCGGCGTGCATACCCTTGCCTATTCGTTGCTGGATGGCAAAATGGGATACCCTGCAATGGTGTACCTCAATGAAAAATTTGAGCGCATCATGATCTCTCCGGGATACAAAGAGGTGCCGGCCATGTTGAAAGAACTCAAATTCGCGGCTGAAGAGCAGTATACGAAGACGACCTGGGATGCGTATAATGCAGCAAACTGAGAGATTTAAGATTTAAGATTACATGATTTAAGATTTTAGAAGGAGGGCATCTCGGATAAATCTAAAATCTTAAATCATGTAATCTTAAATCTTAAATCTATTTCTTCCAGGGCAGTTCCAGCACGCGCTGTGCGGCTACCTCACCCATACGAATGCCTTCATCGCAGTCCATACGGAAGTGAACGCCGAGCGGAATACGCGAGTACGCATCCTCTTCTGCCATAGCGCGCAGCGACGACAGGGTACGCGGTATACCCATGAACTCTGTACGGTCGTGGTGGCAGTTGTCTACAAATGAATAGGTGCCAGGGTGCTTTTCATTGAATTCAAAGAACGAAGACAGGATTTTGCCGCCTGCGCCGCCAAAACCGGAGTGACCGGATGGATAGGCCGGGAAAGCAGGCGTGATGCCCTGGGTGTTGGTGATCGGATTGTTCAGGCAGGTGCTGAAATCGGCGGCTTCCGGAATATTCCGGGATACCACGCGGCGGATGTACGATACCGGGCGCTCGATGTTGTACACGTATTTAGACTGCCAGATACCCACGCTGATGTCGTTGAGTGTCATGCCTAATTTGGCGTACAGTTCCACGGTTTCTGTCAGGTTGAACCCTTCTTTGGCGACCAACTGATTGGCTACCGCTACGAGGCGTGCCGGTGGTGAAAATGTCAGTCCTAGAATGTCATCACTCCAGAATTCAGCCAGCCAGCGTTCCTGGAACGCATTTACACCTGCGTTTTGCTTGATGGTTTTTACGCGGGAATACACTTCCATTGCCTGCGAGTAGAACAACGATTGCGGGTCTTCGCTATAAGGAATGGGTTTGCGCGCCAGTTGGTCGTTTTCAGGAAGTGCAAACGTGCGCACCTGACCCCAGAACGGGAACAGGCCGCTTACAAAATCCGGGAAAGTTGGCTCCCACAGGCCCGGTCCGTGCGGCGCGGTGTAAGGTGGTTGCGGGTTCAGGAAAGCGTTGTGTGCAGCCAGGTCTTTTTCTTCCCACTCGTATACGGCTTGCGCAACTTCGCGGCCGCGTTTTTCCGAACGATCCAGAATTTCAGGTGTTGTTTCGTTGGCAAACTGATCGTGCATTTGAATGCGCGTCTGCTCGATCTGGTCGTACAGGTTGGCGTGTGTCGCTTCCATATGGAAAAAGAAGCGGCGCATCAAATAGGCGTATGATTCATTGATCACTGCCGGCCAGTAGTACTCCTGGCTTTCATCGTATGCTGGAATTTCCAGATCAGGGAATTGATTCGCCAGGGAGTTGTAGCCCGGCATGCCAGGTACTACGGCTTCGTATGCCGAAAAACCCATGTAACCCAGTGCATGTGGCACGGGGCCCGGGCGATAACCTACCGCATAACGGTCGATTTTGAGGAATACCTCGTTCCAGCGAAGGACAGTGGAATTGTCGAATTGATCGACCGTTGCACGCGGCTGTGGGACTTCTATCTCTTTACAGGATTGAACGAAGAGCACTACCAGCGCCGCCAGCAACAAGACGGCTTTAGAATGTTGAAGTACTTTCATGAAATTAAAATTTTGGTGAGTAGATTAAAAACGGGGCAAATATCGTACAAAAATATTATGTTTTTACCTTAATTCGGCATTAAAATATGCCGTTCCCTTGTTCAAAGGGATCGAAAAGCGCATGAGAACAACCTTTCTTTTTTGATTTAAGATTTAAGATTACATGATGTAAGATTTTAGAAAGAGGGCATCTCGGATAAATCTAAAATCTTAAATCATGTAATCTTAAATCTTAAATCTATAATCACCGCTTCGGCCCTTCCGAATCATACACAATCACCTTTTCCCACAAATGGGCGTAATTCTCCACGAATTTAAGGTGAATCGGGTGTTTCTGATACACTTCCTCTTCTTCCTTGTTTTTAAAAAAACACAGCCAGGAAACGGCATAACTGCGGTCGATGACGCCCCGGTTTGTATCCGCTGGAGTACCAATATGACACATTTTAATGGTTGGAACAGCGCTCAGACCATCCAGGCCTTCGATTAGTTTGGCGCGGTCGGCTTCATTGCCCGGGTTTTTCAGCCAGAAATAAACATGGTGGATAAATATGGTCTTTTTATTTTTTTCCAGATCAGGAAGCGCCGGAATCGTCACAGCGGCTGCGGCCAAAGAAGTGTTGGCGAGGAATGAACGTCGGGTAACTTTTTTCATGTGCAAGATGTAAACGTTTGATTTTGAATAAGTAAAAGGAAAAATGGAGGCGAACTCGACAATAGCCCCCAAAACAGACATGAGCCACTCCCTCAAGCGGGAAGGCTCATGTCTGTCTTATTTTCAGTCTCAGGAGCAAGCATCCTGATAACAGATAACCGATAACTGATAACCCTACTTCAGGAGGGTCACGTTGCCTTTTTTCACATAAGTGGCGCCGTTACCACAGGTCACTTCGAGGTACCAGGCGTAAGAGTCGGGCGTCGATTCCTTGCCGTTGTAGGTACCATCCCAGCCAAGTGCTGAAATATCGGTGGTTTCATACACTTTTTCACCCCAGCGATCCCAAACGATGAAGTGTAGTTCCTTGATGTTGGCGCCGCGTACGATGAAACGATCATTGTTGTCGTCGTTATTGGGGGTAAATGCTTTCGGAACGAATATATACGGCTCGGCGCATTCCGTTTCCATAAAGTACACCGTTACGGAAGCGGATGCAGGACACAGGCCATCGCCCAGCACCGTGACGATATAGTCGGTCGTTTCAGTCGGCTCGGCTACAGGATCGGCAACATTGCTATCGCTCAGAGAAGTCGCCGGCGCCCAGGAATAGGTATATGCAGTAGCATTGCCGGAAGCCGTGGCCAGCAGGCGGGTCGTCTGACCGACACAAATCGTGTCAGGGCCTACTACTTCCGCTGCAACGGCTACTTCTACCACATTTACATTGAAAGTAAGGGTGTCTTTACATCCAAACTGGTTGCTGATGCGCACTTCATAACTGGCGTCACTTTGCGGAATGACCATCGGGTTGGAAATCGGATCGAGGTTAGGCGTCCACTGATAGGTCAATTGCTGCGTGGGCACCGTATTCACAACGGTTAGTTCGGTAGCAAAACCTTTGCAAAGGTCGCGGTCGAGCGATTTTGCCAGCACGTCAATTTGAGCATTGTTGACTAGGATCGAATCGAGCGCTTTACAACCTGCGCCATTGGTACCTTCGGCGTAGTACATGCCATTCGGTACCGGAATGATCTCGACCGTAGGCCCTGTGGCAAGCACAGGGAACAAGGTAGGCGAAGTCGACCATTGTATGGTGGCAGCGTTGGTATTCTGTACGGTAATCGTTACCGGATTGTCCGAACAAACGACCTGATCGGCGGGCAGTTCAAGTACCGCCGCTTCGCGGGGCGTTACCAGCGCATTGTACGACACCGAGCAGGCGCCGTTTACAATATTTACCGAATACATCGTAGGCGCAGCAGGTGATACCGATGGGTTCGGGTTGTTGGCCTGGAGATTGGGGTCGGCTGGTGCGGCCGTCCAGGTGTAGGTGTAGTTCTGGTTAAATTCCGGGTTCAAAGCCACTGCACTGGGTGCGCAGAAACTGAACGTTTCCGATACACTTTCATTGATGATGTCCACTTGCGCCTGTACGGCAGTTGTATCGGCACAACCATTGGCGGCAGTGGCGATCAGTGTGCCGGTAACCGTACCTGCCTGCGTCACCGTCAGGGTCGGAGATGTTTCCGTAGACGTGGAGCCATTGGAAAATGTCCATTGCAGGCTTGCACCAGCACTCACCTGTGCCGTAAACTGTACATTGGCGCTGTCGACACAGGACGCCAGCGTGCTGCTGGCTGTAGCCTGCACACTTTCGCTCAACACCTGAATCTGGGTCTGGAAGGGCGCTACACACGCCTGGTTCGATACGAATGCAACCGTGTACATACCTGCTTGCGCGTAGGTATGTGTTGGGTCGTTTTCTGTGCTGGGCGCGGTGTTGTCGCCAAATGTCCAGGTGCCCTGCACAGTGCTGGTATTTTCAAAAGCCACCTGCAAGCCGTTGCACACATCGGCGAAAATGGCGCCTGTGAGCATTTCTCCCGGAGTCAGTGTGACCGGTATCGTAAAGGTTCTGCTGCAATCAAACTGGTTGCTCACAACAACTGTCACAGTATATTCGCCTGCCGGGCCGTTTACAGTCACCTGGGCAGCATTCTGGGGCGTAATTACAAGTGCCGGGCTGCTGGAAGTCCACAGATAAGACAGGGTGTCCTGCGGGTCGAGGTTGGTTACTTGCAGGGTGATGGGGGTATTTTCGCAGCCGCTGACAGGTTGGCTGATGGCGGCATCTACCTGAATGCTGTTGCCTGTTACCGACACGGTGGCCGAACTCGTACAACCAATTTCATTGGTGGCTACAGCGGTGTAAACGACCGTCTGGGCAGTTGCAGGTACCGTGAAATTTGCGCCTGTTCCAATCTGGGTTGTTCCATTAAACCATTTGATGGGAGCAGCGCTGCCTGTGGCTGTCGCTGACAGCAAAGCCACACTATCGCAGGTGATGATAACACTTGTCTGAACGGTAATCTGGGGTAGTTGCGCCCGGTATACCAGCACGGGGATGGAATCCTGGCAGGCGCCATTGCTGACAATTACAAGGTATGTAGTAGTCACCTCCGGGGAAGCCAGCACACTCTGGCCATTTGGCGTAATAAAGGTGATGTTGGAGTCAGGAAACCATTGGTAGGTGTAGTCATCGCTATTGGCCAGCAAATGGATAGTACTGGGCAGATAGTTGCAATTTTCACCCGGGTCAGTATCCTGCTGAATACCGATCCCAACTGGCGTACCCACCTGGAATGGCGCTGAAATGGTTGCTGTGCAGCCACCAGCCGTGGTAATCGTCAGTTCTGCCGTTCCCGAAGTGCTGTTGGGGAAATTCATGATCGGGTTTTGGGTAGTCGAGGTGGCGGTGTTGCTACCCCAGGTAAATACCCAGTTCCAACTGGTAATCGTACCCGCTGCATCAGTAGATTGGTCGGTAAATTGTGTTGCTACATTTTCAGCAGTACAATCCGTACTTACATAGGTAAATGCTGCGACAGGGTTTCCGCCCGCCATCACATCGGCCACGCCGACTGCCGTACAGCCGCGTGTATCGGTGGCCGTTACGGAATACAAACCCGGAGCAAGTCCGCCAATGCTATCGCTGGTCGCTTGTGTGCTGTTTGGGTATGTCCAGACGTAATTATAGGGCGCCTGGCCCAGCGATGCTGTTGCAATGGCAGTTCCAGTTGCTGCGCCGCCGCATGCTGCATCGGTATGCACCACATCTACTTCTACCTGATTGTGGATTCCCACCACGCCACTGGCAATACCCTGGCATCCGGTGGCCATATCGGTAACAGTAACGGAAACGGCGGTGTTGGCCGGAATACCGTTCAGTTGGGATGTTTGGGGGCTACCCTGAATATTCCATTGATAGGTGTAATTGCCACCCGGCGGACTAACAATAGCCGTAGCCGTTCCATTGTCCACACCGGGGCATTCTGCTTTTGTCAGTGTGAGCGTTACATTGAGGCCCGGCGCCTGCGGAATGACCACCCACAGGTCGAACTGGCAGTGGTTGGCGTCGAAGGTACAAACGTAGTACTGTCCGGGAGCCAGGTTGGTTGCCGTAGTGCCGGTCTGGCCATTGCTCCAGGTGTGCATGTAGGGCGGTGTGCCGCCGGTAGCGGTGATGGTGGCGCTACCGTTGTTGGCGCCACAGGCAGGTGTGATACTTACAACAGAGGCTTCCAGCGCAGGCGGTTGGGTTACCGTAGCATCATCTGTAGCAGTGCAGCCTTTGGAGTCGGTTACCGTCACCGTGTAAGTGCCCTGGCTGATGCCTTGCAAACCGGATGCATTACTATTGGTATTCCACAGGAAAGTGTATGGATTGACGCCACCCGACACAGCAGCATTGACAGCGCCACCGTTGGGCAGGTTGGCACATGGTATATTCGTTGGAAACACCTCAACAGCCAGAACAGGCGGTGCATTCAGGGTGGCGGTGGCTGCTTTAGTACAGCCATTGACATCGGTAGCCGTGATGCTGTAGTTTCCGGCAGCAAGATTAGACAAGGTAGTACCATTGCTGCCGTCTTGCCAGGTCCATGTGTAAGGGCCTGCATTGCCAAAAATATTTACTGTAACAGAACCATCGGAAGAACTGGCGCAGGAAGGTTGGTTGAGTGCAAGAAACTGTATCACAATTTCCGCAGCCGGTTTTACATAGTAATTGGCAAGCGCCGAACATCCATTAGCATCGGTAGCCGTCACATAGTACAGTCCTTGTTGTGACACTGGCAAAGTAGCGCCGGTAGTGCCATTTTCCCAGGCATAGTTATATGGGCTTACGCCACCGTTAGCAACAGCGACCAACACACCATCAACATCGGTACATCCGAGTCCTTCCGGGCTGATGGTCACCAGCACAGGCGCAGGAGCCGTCACCGTGACTTCACCTGTAATGGTCTGGTTGGCAGCATCCGTTACGGTTACAGAATAGGTACCTGCGCCAACCCCAAGCGTGGTCTGGCCGCTCTGGCCATTGCTCCAGTTGTAGGCATAGGGTTCCTGTCCGCCACTTGGCAATGCTGTTGCAGTACCATTGGTAAATCCGTCGCACGTCGGCGCCGATGTCGAAAACGACAGTTGTAACTGTCCGAATGCAATGTTCGACATCAATAGTAAGAAGGCCGAAAAAAGGCTGTATTTCATGCAGTTATGCGTTTTGCTGGCTGATAATTGTGGGTTGATGAGGTTGATGAGGGTTGATAAATGTTGATGAGGGTTGATGAGGGTTGATGAGGTTGATAAATGGTGGCTCGGGGTAAGGGTTGAATTTTACATTCATCGAGCGTTGAATATCAACCCTCATCAACATTTATCAACCCTCATCAACCTCATCAACCATACCTACGCTTATTTCCTCAACGCATCCAGTTTTTCATCTCTATTTACCTGTACCCCGATGATCTCCAGTCTTCGTTCGCGGGAGGCAGGTACACTGTATATGGATTCTCGTTCTTTGGTAATCACATCGCTGATACCGCGTGGCGCTTTGGATTCGCCATTGGGTTCCTGTACGATGGTGATTTGTCCATTCTCCACGAATTTCTTGTAAATACCGCCGTCAAAAATCATAAAGTGATTCAACACGGAGGATACGCGGCGTGCCGTAAGGTTGAGGTTGTAGTTCGTAGCCGCACGGGGAGATGCAAAGCCTTTGAGTGTCAGCACAATAGTATCGCCGCGCGACATCATATCGTACAACACCTCGGAGAATGCCATGAGGCCTTCCCAGCCTGCGCGCACTTCTTTTTCAAAGAAATAATCGAGTGTGTCATTGGCTATCTGCAAGTCCTTGCCGCTCAGGCCTGCTGTATATTTCTCAATGAATTCCTCTTTCCTGCGGTAATAGTCCACATAGGTCGGGCGGTAGTCGCGCGCTGTTGTGGTAGCCATTGTACGGGGATCGGGGTAGTCGTTGTCGAAATATAGTTTGATCGGCAGGTAGGCCTCCAGAATCAGCGGTTTCAAGCGCAGTTCGCGTACAATTTTCTGGAAATCTACCTTTGGCAAACCCACGGTTGAAAATTCCACGGAGTCGCGGGAGAAACCATCCTTCGTTGCCCTGATCATATAACGGCGTTCGTAGTTGACGGTCGTTTCGTAGTTTTTACCCAACGGACTGAGGTATTCCTCCTGGCGATTATTGCCGCCGATTTCCACCAGTTCGTACCGCACGCCATACAGGGTATCGCGGTTTTGCATATTGATGGTGAATGCCTCAAAGGAAATACCGCGGGTGATGTACAGTTTTTTCTCAATCACCGTATTGCCGTCGAGGCCTTCCGTAGAAATGGTACCGGTCGAGTCGATAGTATAGCCAGGTTTTGAGACCTCTACCTTGTAGCGGTGGTCAAACTGGAGCGGGTAATCAAATCGGTTGTCGTTCTGGTTTGTTTTGGACTGCGATGCCAGGGGGCCTCCGCCTTTTCCAGTAGCAAAAGTGCCACTGGGCAACAATACACCAAGGTCGGCAAAGCGGGCCGTAACACCCGGTATAGGTTCTTTCGTTTCGCTGTCGTACACCGTTGCCACGAGGTTGACCTTATGGGGCGGGAGGTACAGTTTTTTGATCAGCACATCTTTCCAAATATTCTTAGGCGCATCAAATACGAGCGTATCGGATGTAAAATGCGGTTTGTCGGCTATCAGCATGTACTTCTTACCTGGCTGAAGCGGGAAAGAAAAATTCGGGCCGGTCACTTTCACCTTGATTTCGTTGCCTGGGCCTTCCGCCGTCAGTTCGATGAGGCGCATGGTAGTGCCTGAAAGCGAGTCGCCGGTTTCCTTGTTAAAAGTGATAGCCATCATTTGCGGCTTCACGAGGTCGGCACGGAAAATATCATAGCAGCAGGCTTCTTCCGAACTGTTGTGATCGCCACGACGGTTGGAGGCCAGGAAGGCTGTGTGGCTGTTGGGTGTGAGGCTGAAGTAGGCGTCGTTGTAACTGGTGTTCAGCGGGGCGCCCATATTCATCGGCTCCGTCCACTGCGCTCCGAAACCCTGTGTTTTGTAAATATCAAAACCACCCAGCGTCTGCCGTCCGTCGGTGCTGAAATACAGCGTGCCTGTATTGGAATGGTAAAATGGCGTAACGTCGTTGCCGGCCGTATTGATCGAAAGGTTTTGCGGTTCACCAAAGGCGTCCGGTTCGATGATACTGTACCAGATATCGCGTTTGCCTTTTCCGCCTGGGCGGTCGCTCACGAAATACAACACTTCCTTTTCCTCGCCGGGAATGCGACCCACGCTGGCGCCGGTAGACGTGTAACCTTCCATATTGATGCTGGAAGGCAGTTTTACAGCCGGGCCCCAGGAATTGTCGGACTGGCGTTTGCGCATGTACAATTCGCAGCGGATATCGGCGTCATTGATAAAATCACACAGCGAGTAGAACATCAGGTCGCCATCCTGATTGAATGTTACGTGTGCCGTGTGTCGGGTATCTTCATTGAATCCGACTGGTTCCGCCTCCAGAATATCATTCTGCACCGTAGCCGTGAGTACTTTCACGAGGTAGCGCTCCGGATTGTGGCGGTCTTTTTTGAATGGAAAACGGTAAGAGGAAAACCACAGGGTATCGCCTACCATCAGGGGTGAATACTCTGAAAAGCGTTTGGTATTGACCGAAAGGGTATCCAGTGGTGTCACCGGCGTTTCCAGGTCGGTGTTGTGTTCGACGGAGAGCGCCCAGTCGCTGTTTTCGAGGCCCGTTTGGGCCGTTTCGATCATTTGCGCGGTAGCAGATGCAGGTTCGTCATGCAAAAACTGGCGATACAAGTCTTTGGCTGCCTGGTAGTTGCCTTGTAGAAACTGTACTTCCCCCTGTGCCAGCAATATTGAGCCATCGGGGCTCATGTTGTGATCCAGCATGTACTGATACGATGCCTGAGCGATTGGCAGGGCATTGATCTGTACGGCCGATTCGGCTTTTCCTTTCCAGGCCGTGGCCATGCTGCTGTCGGCCTGAATGACGCGGTCATAATATTTCAGGGCGGTGTAGTAATCGCCATGGTTGTAGGCTTTGACGGCTGCCTGCTCCAGTTTTGCAATGGAGGGCGCACGATCCAGTTCCTCGTTGATGCGATCGGATACACCGTTCTGCGCACGCAGTACCCCTAGGGACAGCGTACACAACAGGAATACGAAAATGCAATTGGCGTGCCTCATGCTGATTGGATTTCTTTGTAACATTTCAAATGATGGGGCAGGATTTGAAAACTGGAAGCGGTTTGATTTTATACAAACGGTAGGTCAGCGAAATCTCGGGGCCGCCGCGGCGGTTGGTCACCAGATTTACGTCCGACCAGAAATTGACATCATAGGTTACGCCCAGCATCCAGGTTCTGTACAGCACTTCCACGTGTGGAATGAGCGCGTCCTGGTAGCGGCTGCGATAGTCGGCCCCCACCTGGAGGGAGAGTTCGCGGTATGGGCGCTGGTTGAGGTGAAAGCGAAGGCCGCCGCCGTACACGATCTCGCTGTATCCGCCCTGTTTTTGATAACTGGCCTGGAGCATCAGGTCGAAATTGGAACGTATTTGAACGAGGCCAAGGCCATATACGCTCAATTTGTTGTACAGGCGCACATTACCAGGGTCGCTCAGGGTAGAAGACCAGAAGTCGTGATACGGGCGGTTGATATGGTGCATGGCTGCGCCGACGTCGAGTCGGTTGCGCTTCGTAAGGCCTTGCATACGGAAGTTCATGCCCGCGCTCAGGTCAAAATATTTCAGGCTGGTGTTTTGCAGCAGCAGGTCTTCGTTGGGGTTGATACTACCATCGAAAGCACAACCGTCCCACTGGTTGCCGAAATTGATTTTCGACTGGTCGAACGCCCGCTGCCCAAAGGCTGGCGTAGCGCCCAGGGTCAGGAAATTTGTTTTGGCAATGGGCAGAGTCAGTGCCAGCGGAATACCAATTTGGAGCGAAGTGAGGTGCAGGCTGCCCTGGCGGTCGTAGTTTACCAACAGCGACCCCGTCAGAAAACGGTCGTATCTGCCTTTGGTCAGGTAAACTTTATTTTCCACACTACCCGAAAAAGTAGTGTACGGCACCGGCACGCTGCGCCACTGGCTGCGGTAATTGCCCACAAAACGCAGGTCGCCGCCAAAAACGCCCGCAAGACCCGGATTCAGGTTGAGCGGCGAATTCCCAAACTGCGAAAAATGTATGTCCTGCCCTTGTGTCAATGTGGCTGGCAAGAGGGCGAAAACGATCAGAAAAAAACGCAGAGATGTCAATAATTCCTTCACAAGTGCTGCTTTAATTTTTGGAAAAATGAGATTAAACAAAGATAAATACCACGATCAGTACCTGACAATCAAAGGATTGTCGTACGTACGGCAAATAATGTACCATAGTTTCGAATCAGCGTGTAAAAGACAATAAACCGGACGGGGATCGGCGGGAAGATGAAGGTGCCACCAAAAACGAAGGCTTGGGGTCGAAAGGTGGCGTAAACTTTTATGAGATAAAGAAACTGCTGTAAAGGTAGTGTTTTCCGGTACCAGAAAAAACTTTGGGTGGTTTTTTATGAAAAGGTTGATAAGGGTTGATGAGGGTTGATGAGGGTTGATAAGGTTGATAAGGTTGATGAGGGTTGATAATTGGCGGCTCGGGGTAAGGGTTGGATTTTTCGTTCATCGAGCGGTTGAATATCAACCCTTATCAACCTCATCAACCCTCATCAACCCATTATCAACCCCAAATAACCCATAACTTTACGCCATGAAACTCCTCCTCCTCGGTCAGGGTATTGCTGGCACCGTCCTTGCGCAAGTATTACTTCAGCGCGGCGCACAAGTTCATATCATGGATGGCGACCTGCCGGGCGGGTCTACCTTGCCCGCAGCAGGTATTATCAATCCTGTTACCGGCAAGCGTTTTGTAAAAACCTGGCGGCTCGACGATTTTTTCCCTGCTGCACAAGAATGCTATCAATTACTTGAACGTGAACTGGGCGTTCCCGTCTGGCTCCCCTACCCTATCCTGCGTATCCTCGGCACGCCGGAAGAAAGCAACGATTGGGCGGCCCGTTGCGCCCTGCCCGATTATGCCGATTATGTAGGCGAAAGCAACACGGGCGGTGCATGGCAGCCATTTATCAAACCGGGCGTGTCTTACGGCGTCATTCGTCGGGCAGCGCGGGTGCATTTCCCGAATTTGCTGGGTTATTTTCGAAAAAAAGCGCTTGCATTGGGCATTTTTCAGCAAAGGGAAATTAGATATGAAGAAGTAAATGTGCTGGCTCGTGATTACGATGCAGTAGTGTTCTGTGAAGGATTCCGGGCCATAGAAAATCCGTATTTCCCTGGTCTGGGATGGCAACTCGCTAAAGGTGAAGCGCTACATATCCGCATCCCCGGCGCTTCAGGTATTGATCAGATGCTCAAGAAGAATACTACGCTGGTGCCGCTGGGAGACGACGCATTCTGGGTCGGAGGTTCCTACCAATGGCATTATCCGGATTTGCTGCCCAGTGCCGGCGAACGCGATTATATTATCCGAAGGCTGGAAGAAATGATCAACGTACCATTTGAAGTGACCGGGCAAGTAGCCGGCGTACGCCCTACAGTGAAAGACCGAAGGCCCTTGCTCGGAGTGAGTAAGGTGTTACCCAATGTTTTTATTTTCAATGGCTTAGGCACAAAGGGTGCATTGCTGGCGCCCTACTGGGCCAAACACCTTGCCGACCATTTGCTCAAGGGTAATTCTATGGACGCTACCGTAGATATCCGGCGTTTCGAATAGTAAACTGGAGGCAAGGTTTGACGCATAAAACAAGGCTCCCACAATTTATTTTATTAAAATAATTGAAATTCAATTATTTATAAAAAACCTGCTTATCTTTGCGACGGCAAAATGCCACATCACTTTTTTTATTTTTTTCAATGAATACTGGTACAGTAAAATTTTTCAATGAATCCAAAGGATTCGGATTCATCGTTGACAACTCCACTAAAGAGGAAATCTTCGTTCACGCAACAGGTTTGATCGACAACATCCGCGAAGGAGATGTTGTAAACTTCAACACTGCTCGTGGCAAAAAAGGCATGAATGCAGTTGATGTCAAAATCGCCTAAGCGATCTGACATACGTTCCATATTGTGCAAAACCGCCGGCGGGATATCCCGTCGGCGGTTTTTTTTGGGGAAAAGAGCGGTTAGAATCAGGATTTGAGGGATTTAAAGGATTAGAAGGATTTCCGACTTAACGTGTTCAATTGGTAAAATTTTGTGAATTGTACACGCTAAGTCGGAAATCCTTCTAATCCTTTAAATCCCTCAAATCTTAATTCTAACCGCTGCTCATCTCCACGAATACACCAAATTCACCTCTCCTCCTGCCCCGAAAATAGAAGTCAGCGATTGTGTGACCGGCAAATCAAAGCCGAAGCCCACCTTGAACTGGCTGTTTAGCATCTGTACCTGCTCACCGAAGAACAATCCGGCCTCTATATGCAGGGCAGCACTGAACTGTTTGCCCAAACCTGCATTAAGTCCTGTACCTGCCCAGATCAGTTCATTGATCTGACAACGCACATTGGCATCGACATTCAGCGGCCCATTTGGGGCGTATTTTATCCAGACGGAGGGCTCCACATAAGAGGTTTCATTGCCCAGCCAGGGAGCGCTCCAATAACCGCCCAGCACAGCAAAAATGTGTGGAATACGGCGGATGGTAAATGTTTCCTTGCCCGATTCGAAGGTAGTGTTCAGTCCAAATGTTTGTGGTACCGATAAACCGGCATAATACCTGTTCGAATACTGATAATACAGCCCCAGACCGAAATCGGGACGAATTTTGCGGTCATCATCTACCGGTTGAGTACTTGGATCCGGAAAACGTATATCGCTCAGGCGCGCCCGGTACTGAACGGCCCCGGCCGTGAGCCCAATGGTAAGCGACTGCACCACGCGTTTTCCGGATTTGATGCGATAGGCATATCGGCCATACACACCGGTCTGACCGATTTTTCCGGTTTGGTCATTCAGCACGTGCGCCCCGAGCATACTGTTTTTTTCGTCGGCTACAAACTCCCAGTTCAGCAATTGTGTACGCGGCGACTCCGGCAGTCCCCACCATTGCGTGTGCCAGGTACCGCTCAGTGTCATGGTGCGATTATTGAGGATAAAATTATTGGAAATCGCTGCCGGGTTGAGGATACTCCATTGATCGCGATACACTGAAAACAAGGGTGTTTGCTGCGCCTGGAGCCAGGTGGAGGGAAAAAAGCAAAGGATAAAGAGTATTTTTTTCATGCGGTCGGGTATTGTGCGGGTTGAGTTGGCATTTCGATGATGGCGTTGGTTATTCCTGTGTGAAAAGATGTACTACGCCGGTCAGCGTTCCACCTACCACAGCACTGCCATCCCAGGCTTTCAGGTAATAGTAATAGGCGGCCTGCGGCAAGGGTTTTCCGCTGAAATAGCCCAGCCAGGGATCATCGTTGCGGTAGTTATTTTCCTGAAAAACAAGGTCGCCCCAGCGGTCGAAAATGGAAATTTCCACCCTGCTGAACCCGCTGATGCCTTTGATAGTCAAGCGTCCGTTTGGGCCGGGGTCGTCCACAACAATTCCTTCCGGTACCAATGGCAGGTTTTGAATATCGATGGTAACCAGCGCGGTATCGCAGGGCAGGTTGCAGGCAGATGCTGGACTGCACACGACGTATTGGAACTGCACCGTGCCCCGAAAACCTTCTGCTGCTGTATATCGGAAACGCTTGCCGGCTTCCAGGTATTCCAGCGTACCGGATGCGGGAGCGCCCAGTTGGGTGATCACCGTATCTGGAATGCCGGATAAGTTGTCATTGAGCAATACTTCCATCACAGCGATGTCCTGTGCATACTGCAACACATACCGGTCGTCGCCCAAAACAGCCTTTTTTTCCAGAAAATACAGCACTGTATCTGAAGCCGCGGCAGCGCAGGCGCCCAGGCTTACCTGCCACACAAAGGCATTTGCGCCCGTTTGAAGGTTGCGGGCTGCCGTCAGAAAATCGCCCGGGTCGTCGATGTCGGCATTGCCCAGCGAAACCCACATTCCCGTGCCTTGAGGAGGGGGTACGGCCTTCAGCACCACCACACCGGCAGCACACAGTAAAGTATCATTTCCAGCAAAAACCTGCGCCGGATCGAGGCTCAGTACTGAAACCGGGGCACCCCCAACCGGAATGGATCGACAACCTGCCGAGTCGCGCACGACAAAGTATTCACCCGAAAAATCGGTAGAAGTAGCCTGAATATCGAGCATGGGAAGCAGGGTTTCAGTAGAGTCGCCATTGGGGAAATACCACCAGTACCGTACATCCGGGCCGGGGAACAAATCATCTACTTCGAGCGAAAGCGTGCTATTGCCACACACTTCCGAGGGGCCGAGCACCGCGTACACGGGCAGGGCGGTACAAGGGCCTACACTTTGCCCGGCAGTCACTGTAGCAGTAGCAGTTTGGGTGCAGCCGTTCAGGTCTGTCACCGTTACAGTATAAGTACCCGGACTCAGGTTATTAATAGATGCGGTATTGGCAGTATTGCTCCATAGAAAGGTGTGAGCAGGTGTACCGCCTCCTGCTGTGGCGGTTGCTGTGCCATCATGCGCGCCTGCTACCGATTCATTGGTCGCATTGGTACTTACTGTCAGGAGTGTAGGCTGCGTCACCTGTGTGTTTCTTATCAGCGTGCAGCCTTTTGAATCTGTTATAGTTACCGTATAAATTCCGGCTATCAGGTTATTAATGGTGGCTGCACCAGCGCCGGTATTCCAAAGGTAAGTGTAGTTGGGATTGCCGCCGGCCGGAACAGCCGTGGCGGCGCCGTTATTTCCGCCAAAACACGATACGGGCAGCATGTTGAAAGTGTTACTCAATACAGCAGGCTGAGCAATCGTAGCCGTTTCTGTAGCGGTACAGCCGGCAGCATCCGTTACTGTGACGGTGTATATGCCTGGAACGAGGCTGCTAACAGCGGCGGTGGCGGCCCCGTTGCTCCAGGAAAACGTTGAGGAAGATGTGCCAATCGGTGTCGCCGTAGCCATTCCATTGCCCTGGTTGAAACAGGTTACATCCGTAGCCGACACGGATACTCCGAGTGAGGAGCAATCGACCACTGTAGCGCAAGTAGAAAACTCAGATGTATTGTTGCCATTGGCGGTAGCAGTAGCCACCACATCGTCTGAGGGCTGCAAAGCATTGGGAGCAAGCACAAGTTCCCAGCCTCCGGAAGCGTTGGCGGTTGTGCTTCCAATAAAACTTTTTCCCTGACAGGGCGCCGTAGCACAACCGGTTTTGTCATCACGGTACACTTCTACCGCTGCATTGGGGGTGGCCCCCGTGCCTTTTATTCGTTGGGTATTCGAAATGGTAATGGAAGGAATGGAAGGATCGACCCCTCTGTTGATCCCTTTGATGGAATTGCAGTATATGCTGTTGGTTGTGATAAATGCATTTGTAAGACCTCCGTCTGTCAGAAAAACACCATTTCGGTTATTATGCAAGGTGTTATTGTTAATATTAACCGCATCTGCGGTCGGCCCTAACCAGATAGCGTTTCCGCCAGCGGAAGCATTGAAGTTACGAATCGTAAGACCTTGAATAATGGTTCCTGTACCCGTCACGATGATGCCCTGGCTGGAAGGGCCTGCTGCTGACCCTCCATCAATGATAATCCCGCTTTGAGAAGTACCATCTACCAACACATTGTTGGCGGTAATGGTCAGGGGCGCTACCGCAGTGGGTTGAATCACCGTAGCGCCACTGATGTTGAACTGGATGGTCTTAATGGTCGATCCCGCCATATTGACGCACTGGCAGGCCCGGGCAAAAGTTCCCACAGCATTGTTGCCCGCACTGCTGGTAACGGTATAGGTGGTTACCCCTGTCGGGCATTGCGCCACTAAGATGAATGGGGCCAGGAGGAAGAGGGGGAAGAGGGCGTTTCTCATGGGTAGAGGTGAGAGGTGAGAGGTGAGAAGCGAGAACAGAGGTGAGAAGCGAGAACAGAGGTGAGAAGCGAGAAGTGAGAGGTGAGAGTGCGTAGAGTTGACCGCTTCGCTATTGGCATTTATTTTAGAGAAGCGGTCAACTCTACGCACTCTCACCTCTCACCTCTCATTTCTCGCCTCTCACCAGGTAGACCGGCAGGTTTTTATCCAACTGGCTTTCCGGCATAAAAGGTGTTTGTCCCGTCGGAGCATTGGGAATCGCCGATTTTACCATATCCGGTACACGGCGGCGCAGAAAATCGTACAACTCACCCAATCGCAGGATGTGATCACCATCGGTATCTGCCGAAAAAGCGCCGTTGGCGTCGGTGCAAGATTTACCAGAAAATGCATCAAGCAAGGCTTCTGTAAATGCGCCATTGCTCCAGGCTTTATCTTCGTACGACTTTTCGGTGCTGCCACAGGAAGTGAGCGTGCTGAATCCCGGCTGGGTTTTAGCCAAATCCACCACGGCCTTGCTGACGCCGCCGAAACCCTCTTTGGCGCCGCCGCTATGGCAAGCGTCGAGGAAGATGAGTTTTTTGCAATTGATGTTGTTCAGCACTTCCAGAATATCCGTTTTGTAATCGACTGCGAGGCGTTCGTACTTGGGGTTGTAGCCCGTTTGCAGGATTTTGAAACGGTTATCGGCAATTTTTCCATGGGAAGAAATAAACACGATCAGCATATCACTTTGCTTGATCTGGTGGTCGTCCCACTGATACGCCAGGTCGTACATGGCCTGTTTGATACCTGTCAGGTCGGTTTTTTCCGGGGTGGTGAGTTCTGTTACAAACACTTCGTTGAACAGTTTCCCTTCACCACCCTGCCCCTGAAATGCACGGGCAAAATCGATCGCATCGCGCGTGGTGTACTGCAAGTCTTCATGGGTCGGGCCGATGCTCAGCACATATAAATTGGCGCGTTCGGGGGCGAATTCGACTTCCAGCGCATCGGACACCACATCATCGACCACCACTTCCACATGGTTATTGCCCTGCTGGAGCGGGATTTTGTTTTTGTAAGTGTAAATAAAACGACTTTCCTCCTGGCGGGGTGCAGAAAGGTCTTCCTCGTTAAATTTAGAACCATCCATTTCCACACCATTAACTTTCACCTTGATGTTTTTGGTATTGACGGGTTTGGGCGATACGACGGTCATTTTCACTTCAATGTGGTCGTCAGTTTTACGCACTTTATTGGAACCTGTCTCGTGTGGCGCCGGGTCGGTCCAGACCAGAATGGGGCCTTTGGAAATCATGGAACTATTGCCTTCCTGATAAGTCAGGTTTTTGGCAACTTTATCGCGATTGGCCTCTCTTACCTTGCATGAAATGGCGGCGCTGTTAGCCGTATTGCCGGCATTTTTTTCAAAAACAAAGCGCACGTCCCGGCGGCTGTGGGCCGGAATAAGCCCCATAGGCGAAGTAGACGCAGTTTTTGCCGAGTAGCCTGCCGGGCACCCGAACACCACTTCTGCAGCGCGGGAAGTAGAGTCGCCGGTGTTTTCGATGCTCACTTTGAGGGTCACCTGATCGGAACTGCCGCTGCCTGAAAACTGATGGTCGGCAATAATCAGCGTAGCCGGCCGGGGTTTGCGCAAGGTGAAGGATTTGTCGAATGACTGAAGCGTTTTATTACCCGCAGTAATGGTAAACGACATGGTTTGTTCGCCGCCTTCCAGTTCGGTACTGCCTTTCACGGGAATGCGGGCCTCCAGCGTTCCCGCTTTGGCAATAGCGCCATAATAGTTTGTATTCCAGGCAATTATATCGCCGCTACCCGACTTATTATCCACGCTTACGCGCAGATCGGGCAGGTCGAGGTCAGTTGTATTGGTAATGACAAACGATACATAAGACTGCTGGCCGGGCGTCAGGGTGCCATCGGCGGTGTGCAGCGCTGCTTCAGAAACCTTCACGGAAACAGCATCGCGGATACCTGCCAGTGCATTGGCGGCGTGGTACACATCGGAGCAGCGTAGCAGCCACGTACTGTTGCCATCGTATTTGCCAGCGAGGACTACACTGCCATTGTGGAGCAGGATAGCCGCGGTGAACACGTCGTCTTTGTCGGAGCCTTGCGGTTGTTCCCATTCCAGATCGCCGCCGGGGGTGGTTTGCACCAACCAGGCATCAGAGAAACGGGCGCCACTGCGCTGCGACTGTGTAGCCCCTGCCAGCAGAAAGCCGCCATCGGGGGTTTGCACTAGTGCCTGAAAAAGATCGGGATTTTTTCCGCCGAAAGACTTGTCCCACTGCCGGGTGCCATCGCGGTTGGCTTTCAGCAGCCAGCCATCGGGGTCGCCCGGGCCTTTGGGGTTGTTGAGCCCGGCCATGGCAAAACCGCCATCGCGTGTGGTGATGAGTGCCAGCGCTTCTTCCCAACCCTTTTCCCCGAAAAACTTTTTCCAGAGGAGTTTTCCTTTGGCGTCGGCTTTGGCGAGGTAGATGTTTCCATCGCCGTTTTCGGCTTTTTTGCCTGTATTTCCGCAGAAAACGAGGCCGCCATCGGGCGTCGATACCAGACCACTCAAATTATTAAACTCTGCGCTGCCCAGGTTTTTTTCCCATTGCAGGCTGTCGTTTCGCATTTTGGAGAGCCACACATCGCCTGTGTCGCCATCGTTGCTTTGTCCGGCCAGCAATACCGAGCCGTCGGGTTGCAGGAGCACAAAACGGTATTCGTCGCGGCCAGGGGTGCCTTGTACCGTTTCACGGAGAATGTCACCACGGTCGTTGACGAGCAGGAGCCAGCCGTCGGTTTTGCCTTTACCTTGAGAAGCGGTGGCGCCGGCGAGCAGAAAATTTCCTTCAAAGGTTTGCGCCACGCTGTACAGCACATCGTCTTTTTTGCCGCCGAATCGTTTTTCAAACAGCACTTGTCCGGTACTGTGGTCAGACACCAGCAGCCAGCCATCGGAGCCGCCAGCGGTGGATGAGGTGGTTTGGCCCACTGCCACCAGGTTGCCATTGGTGGCTTCTATAACCTGGGAAATGGTTTGATCGCCGGCACGGCCGGGCATTTTTTGCCAGTCCGTTTGCATGTTTTGCGCAAAACAGCAGGCAGGAAACAGCCATATAAAAAGCAGGAAACGCATGGTATTGAATATCAAAAGGTTAGAAGAGTATTTTAGCGGGATTGTACCTGGAGTATGAGCGGGACGATGTATCCTTCTGCTCGGGTGGCGGCGCTGAACGCGATTTTATCAGGGGCGTAAGTGATGTCCGCAGGCGGTATGGCGTATTTGCCCAGTGTTTGAAGGAGGTTTTGTGCGAAATCACCTTCCTTTTTCGTTGCAATAATAGCCAGTTTTTGGATGGTTTCAATCTTGCGTTTGGAAAAAAGCAGCACAAGATGATCTGTACCCGGCGTAGCGATCTTCAACACTTTATTCACGCCCGGAATAGCAATTTCTGCACCACCGGCCAGCAAAAGGCCGCTTTCGTTGGAGCCTTCAAATTTTTCATTGAGCCCCGCCTGCCGCGGCCAGTGGAAATGAATGTTGCGTTGTGCATCCACGCTGAACACATACAGGTATTCGTCTTCGTGCAGTGTAGAAGCGAGCAACTGAAATTGCTGCCCCACGGGCCAGTCTTTTTTTTTCAACTGATAAACAGGGAACTGATACACGGCCTGCGCTTCGTCAAAAAGCGGTTGTGCCTGCTGCCACCCGGCAAATGCCCGGAAACGAAATTGTCCGGAGAGTTGCAGCAATGGTTTTTCAGGAACTGCCAGTGTATGGGCAGAAGCGGTTTCGAGCCGGGCCGGGGCTACGAAATACAGGGCGTAAGCATATTTGCAAAAGAAAGCGAAATCCTTGTATTTCACCCAGATAAAACCCTGATCGCCCCAGTTTTTGCCCCAGGAATTCATGAGGCGAAAGGCTTCCTTGCGATCGTCGTAGCCCACTACCACCATGGCATGGCCGCCGGCCGGGGTGGTGTTGCCGAGTTCAGGGTGCCAGTACACGGCGTTTTTTAGTTCGTAAAAATTGCGCAGCACATTCATGCCGATCACCACCGGTTTGTTGCGCGCCAGCACACGTTTTACGCGCATCACTTTTACCTCGGCAGGATCGTCGACGCCAAACAGCGTAATAAAATCCTGGATGGCATAGCGACCTGCCTGCCGAACCACCTGACTGTCAGGCAATTGCGCACAGTTGTTGACGTCGAAATCGAACTGGCGAGCCAGGCAGTCGCCTTTTTGGGTGAGGAAAGTGAGCGCATCGGAAATACGCGAGCCTTTGTTGCAATCCTCTTTTTTGATCTGGTTGTACAGAAACAGCGCAGAATGCGCATTGCGTGTGATGACAGCCCGGTCGGTGCAGCCGTTCATCACGGCCCGTTGTATCGACATGGCGCCGTAGCCGGTGGCCCAGCCCACACAGGAAAAAATGTAACCCTGGTGGCGCACTTCGGGGCAATAGGGCGTGAGGTCGACTGCCGAGGGCAACTCGGCTTTGCTGCCGTCTTCGGGGCTTTGGCGGGGCAGCGACTCGTAGGTGTCGTCTTCAAACACCAGCCCTGCGGCAAAATCCTGGGCATGTATGGAAACGCTGAAGAGCACCAGCGCGAGGGAAATGAGCACTTTCATCGGATCGTTTTGGAGAATGTGTTCCGAGGAAAGGAAATGTACCCAGAGGAGAGATGATTTTTATTTCCGATTTCCGATTTCCGATCAGTAGTGTACGAAGGATTTGTTCGGCTACGCCCCTTTTAGAGGGATGGGAACGCGGATGAAGCGGATGAAGCGGATTTAAACTGATTTTTAGTGGCCTTGCGGCCACTTCTTTTGATTTTTTCGGATTTGCCCGCCTTCGGCGGGGCGTATATCGAATCAATCTTTTTTAAAGCAAGCAAAAATCAACATCGATCCATTGTATATTTTCATGTGTATACCATGCTTATCCCCCGGCCGATGGCGGTCACGTCTGTAAAAATCAAAAAGAAGGGGCCGCAAGGCCACTAAAAATCAGTTTAAATCCGCTTTATCCGCTTCATCCGTGTTCCCATCCTGCTACGAGGGGCGTAGCCGAACTAATCCTTCGTACACCCCTGATTCGAAATTTAAAAATATCGAACACCGAACACCGAATTTCGAACACCGAAGTAATAGCATCCCACC
>JAEUUT010000076.1 GCA_016787415.1 Saprospiraceae bacterium
GCATGTGGAAGTGACGCCGGTGAGTTATGCCGAACTGACCACGACCGAACGCCCCAAACTCGGCAGCGCCGACATCCGAGCGCGGGTGCTGCGCGCCCGCGAGGTGCAGGCCGAGCGCTTTCAGGGCCTGCGCGATGTGTATTCGAATGCACAGATGCCCAGTAAAATGGTACACGAGGTGTGCCAACTGGACGCTACGGGGCTGAACCTTTTAAAAACGGCGATGGAGCGCTTGCAACTCAGCGCCCGGGCCTTCGACCGGATTTTGAAGGTGGCGCGCACGGCAGCGGATTTGGCGGGGAACAAGGATATTCGGATCGAGGATTTGGCAGAGGCGATACATTACAGAAGCCTTGATCGGGAGGGATGGGCCGGCTAATACTTCGATATTCGGTGTTCGGAGTTCGATATTCGATATTCGATATTTTTTAAATTTTTAATATCGAACACCGAACACCGAACACCGAACACCGAATATCGAACACCGAAGTAAAGTATAAATGATTGAATGTTATAAGTTTCGCCTCATAAGGTGCTCCACTTCCACTACAAAACCCAAGCCCAAGTGCCGCAGCAGTGTCTCCGCCCCGCAGCCGACGCAAGCAGGATTCATCCATATCTGAGTTTGGATTGGGAAGGGTGGGCTCGCTAATATTTCGGTGTTCGAAATTCGATATTCGGTGTTCGATATTTTTTAAATTTCGAATATCGAACACCGAATATCGAACACCGAAGTAAGGTATAAATAGTTGAATGTGATAAGTTTATGAACCGAAAATCTAATTCAAAACATGAACTTAAAGATAGGGTAGCCTATGGGCCAGCCGGGCGGACACAGACCAGGGGTGGTTTGAGAACGAACGAAGGCGGAAATGCAGATCAATACAATAAGTATTGTTAGGTTTTTCATAAAAACACTATTGAGATTTATTTAAGGTTATGTTTAGTAAAGCCAGAAAAATTCACTTGACCTCGTGCATTCCCGTTAAAGAAATATTCATTATATAGCGATTTTGAATAATTCATATATTCTTTTTCTGTAGTTACTTTGAAAACCCTATCAAAGTAACTATTTGAATAAGCATCTATGATAAGCCATACAAAATTCCCCTCACCGCTCAATAGTAAAATAAAATACTTGCCTCTAACTAATACTTCTCTTTCAGTATAGTAACCTGATTCATTTTTAAGGTACCTGGGTATTGGAATTTTCTTCTTTTCATTCATATCAATCAATGCCCATTCACCCATTATTTCTTCTGCTTCACCAGCCCTAACTGTAGAATTCGTCAATACAAACCTTCCGTCCAGTGAGATAGAGACACTTGCAAATTGATAATAATCATCCCATACCGCATTTATTTTCCCGGTACTATCATAACGAACAAATCTGGTCTGATATCCACTTGGTATCTCACAATGATCATATTGACAAAAAGTAACGGTATGCTTTACAACTATTCCATTTCTAAAAGAGTATGCAATATTGGGCTGAATGTGTACAAAATTTATTTCTGAGAATTCAGAAGTGTCTCCAACAAAAGGAACCGATTGAACCTTTTTTGCTAGGTCTTGACGATCTTGTAAGGGCAGTTTTCTAATATCGAGGAATTTATAGCGACCTCCTATTTCATTGGCCGATGAAAGAACCGGATAGTCGGCATTCCACCAGGGAGATTTAGAAGCCATTTCTGCGGGAGATAATCGTTTTAAGATTGATTTTGTGACCGGATTAAAAAATTCATAGGTATCGTCCGGAAGCCTTCTTACAGTTTCCGGTATCGCAACAGATATTATTTTTTCGATCTGGCTGGTATCTTTTAAGTTTATCATTGTATCCAAAGGCTGATTGGGAACCTGATCCTGGCATCGAATGGCAATCATATCTAAAGATATGAGTAAAAGTACTGTTGAAAGGAGCGCAAAAGTATTTCGCATATGAATGAATTAATTAATACTTGACAGTTTTTAGCCTCATCAGGACACTTCGGTGTTCGGTGTTCGAAATTAGAAATTAAAAAATATCGAACACCGAATATCGAACACCGAAGTAAGGTATAAATGATTGAATGTAATAAGTTTATGGACCGAAAATCTAATTCAAAACATGAACTTGAAGATAGGGTAGCCTATGGGCCAGCGGGATTAAAGCAGAAATTCACCCAAAACAATTTCGATCATTGTCAGGCTTTTTAACATTCATTACTAACTCATCTTAAAAGGAAGTTTGCAAAAATTCATCTATATCCTTAATTTGACCATCAGGTGAAATAGAAGGCCTAAACCTTCCTTCATTTGTAAATACTTCTGAAAAAGTTGGCGCCGGGTAATGACGGAAATACAACACTTTTTTATAAGGATCAATCAAAAAACGTGTACCAATTTCAGGTCCATTGTAATAAGTTAGTTGAAAAAACGGAGATATGAATTTACTTTCTGCAAGTTCTCCAATTCCGTTAGGGTACTTTTGCTTGTCATTGGGGTTAATTGCCGGTAGAATCGTTGTGCGCTTGTTGGATATATTGTACAACACAAAAGGGCCTGTAGGTTCGTAGCCTTCCTCGTCTCCGATATCGTAAATAGTCCCTATGAGAACAAAACGCTCATCATTGGATAATTGTAGTAGATATCCAGGGCGAATAGGTTCTTTGGTTTGGAGGCTTAGCAGTAGTTTCCCGTCGGGAGTATAGATTTTAATGAGCCATACATCAAATATGGTGTGGCCGTATGTCCCTGGTGGTATATCTTTTTGTAAAAAAGTAGTTGAGTCTATCATCCATATATGTAATAGTGTATAAACATATTTAGATTGATGAGCAAGAAAACCTGTTGGATTTACTAACTCGTGCTGGTAATCAATACCTAATAATGCTGCTTTTCTCAACTTACTTATAGGTGCATTAACTCCCATACCTTCCAGCGTTTTCGACGTTTGAGCATGGTTTTGATTTACCTCATATATTCTGCTTAAACTTTGCAGACTTTTTGTTTCTGTTACCGGCTTAGGTAACCCAAAAGAAACTACACTCATATTATTAACTAAAATGGAGTCCCAGTTTACAGGTATTATTTGTCTATTTGCTAAATGTGATACATAACTATTTTTTAATCGGTGGTACTGAATATATGATATACCTTCCAATTGTTTGGAAATACTGTCGAACCGTGGGTCAGAAAATTGTTCTAACACATCAAGCCAGGTGGATGTATCCTGGTTCTCAGGCCGTGCTAACCCTTCTCTCAATGCAAATCTTTCAAGCCTTAATCGCCAAGCCCTATTATCAAGTTTGTGGCTTGGAACAAGTGAATCCTTTTCTGCTCCTTCTGAGGGAGTTTTTTTAGGGGTTTGCCCTATACAGGATACACATGCAAATAGGCAAACTATCATCGGGAAGAATAAAAAACGAGATACCTTCATGGGGAAAAGTTAATATTGAACATATAATTTTGGTCACACCATAGAAACGCCTTGCATAGAAATCAGTAAATTAATCAACTGGTAAACTACATTGTTTGCCTAAATCCTCTAATCATTCCAACCATACACCATGACAAAGCAACACTTCCTCCTGGTATGCCTGGCGCTGATCTTTACACAAATAACAAGCGCTTCCAACCTCGCCGTTTGTGATTCTGTACCGCATCCCAAAAAACGCGTGTACGATGCCTGGATATATAGTAGTGCCCCGAAAAAAAAATTGTTCGGCAGTTTACGCGGTGTGGGCGATTCGACCCTTCTTTTTGAAACCCGAATGGCACGGCAAAAACAGCAAGAATACCTGACGGTACCCGTTTCCGGCATTAAAAGCGTCATGTTTCGGCGCAAAGACGCAGTTGCAATAGGGATTGGTCTTGTTTTGGGTTTGGGGGCGCTTGGCGGGATAGCCGCCGCCGCCTTAAGCCCAAAAGATGAGTTCCCTTTAGTAACCTTGTTTAGAGTCAACGTAGGGATGGCCATTGGAATGACATTAGGCATGGTCGTCGGTTTCCACAAAAAGAAATTTACGCTTAAAGGCGACCAGCAGGAATTTGTAAAAAACAAGGCGCAACTGCAAAAATTTGTACAATAACAGATGTTGTGAAGACCTGCCGAGGTTTAGAAACTGTTTTAAAACCCCTTCCGAGGCGAAAAGGGTTTTAAAACAGTTTCTTAAAATCTTTTTATTCCTGCGACATAGTGTTTTAATGGGTGATAATTACCTTTCCCACTGTTCGGTAATGGCCTGTAGTTGCCTGTAACCCATACACACCCGGAGAAAGTACGGGTATTGAAAACTGGTACACATTTTTCCCTTCCAGGCTAAATTCCTCCTTTTGCCATACGATTCGGCCGGTGATGTCAAACAAATGAAATACCGTAGTGGCAGCATTTTGAACGTCAAGTTGAATGCCAATATTGGAACCCGATTGTGCAGGATTGCCCAGAATTTTCATGCGGAGCCCGGCTGCGCCTGCAGATGTCGAAGTAGAAGTAGTACCGGCCTCCATAATCCAGGGCTCCCTTCCATACAGGTAGTGGTAGGCTGTGAAATACAGCAGGCTGTCCGAAATGGCAAAGTTCCGAGGATCGCTGCTACAATTGCCCGGGCAAATATCAGACACCAGATTTGTACCCGTAACGGTGCCGTCGCTTTTCCAGAGTTCGGCGCCGTTCAGGTCGTCATAACCGTTATAGTAAACGGAATTTCCAAAAGAAAACAACTCCGTATCATAAATGGAACGGCCAAATTGATGAAAACTGAACGTGCCCGAAGAGGTACCGTCGCTGCGCCAGAGGGATACATAATTTCCGTCGGAAATACCCGTCATAAAATAAAGGAGTGTATTCGCGCTACGGAAACCGCTACTTACAAAAGGCGAGGCTGGCGGTATAATCTCAATAATCTTCACCGTACCCGAAAATGTACCATCTGTTTTCCACAAATCGGTTCCATAGTTACTATTCAGTGCAGTAAAATATAGCAGTCCATTCATAACCGTCAAGTTTTCAGGTTTTGAACTATTATTGCCGGCAAACAGATCATAAAACAAAACGGTACCGTTCGGCGTACCATCGCTCACCCACAGTTCCTGGCCGTGTTCCGCGTCAGGTGCTGAAAAGAAAATGCGGTTATTGAATTCGGTTGCATATGAAATAAAACCTAACCCAAAAGAACTGTCGAAATCCTTTACCAGACTTATTTCCCCACTGGAATAATTTGCTTTATACAAATCTGTATTCCCGGTTGAAAACAGCAGGTCGTTATGGAGGCAAACAGGGCTGTAAAAATTAATGTCGGGATAATCGCCTATCTGTACTGTTCCACTTGGCGTGCCATCGGTGGCATACACTGTATTCAATGATAACATTGCAGCATTAAAAAGCACTTTCCCATCGCACACGGTCAGGTTGTCGGGAAATGAACCGATTATTCCGGGATTTAAATCGGCCACCAAGCCCGCCTGATGATTCTGAAGATCATAGGACCACAATTCATTTCCATGAAGACTATCCGCTACCTGAAAAACGACCTTTTCCCCCAGACGGGTAAACAGCGATGGAACAGTTAAGAAGGGCCCGGAATCAACCATTGAAATCGTATTCTCGCCTGGAAAATGTCGCCACAACCCTACTCCAGTCGTGCCATTATCGGCAGGGAAAAGGGTAACGTTCCCAAAAGTCTCAAAACCACCCAAATCGGAGGAATTTGTATTTGTATTGATATCCGCACGCAGGTTCATGATTGTGCCGACGCCCTCCGTAGACCACAATTCAGAACCCCAAAACGGATGAAACGCGGTCCAATAGGATTGGTTATTCAGGATAAACAGCGGTTTTGCATTTGAATCTTCCGCCCCCGGATTGATATCCCGAACCAATTGTGTGCCCGATTCCGTACCATTGGACACCCAGATTTCTTTTCCGTGCGTCGCGTCAAGGGCAACAAAATAAAGTTTACCATTTAATGCAACCATAGAATTGGTCTCGATCGTTTGAACGCCCTGGTTCATATTAAGAATGGGCTCCAAAGGCCCGTCGAAGGAGGACGCGTAAAGTGCAAATGCCGAAACGTACACCGTGGATCCTGCGATAAAAACGGTAGCGGCATACGGGATCGTCTGACTGATAGCAATGGTGCCGGCGGCAGTTCCGTCTGTTCTCCAGCAGACGGGTCCTGCACCCGAATCTTTGATAAAAAACAAATATTCACCTGTCGATGCAGATTTAATTGGAATACCACCGGTTTGTCCGGGTTCCAGGTCGACCACCAAAGTGGTACCCGCCACCGAGCCGTCCGACTTCCACAGCGCAAATCCTTCATCCGGCGTGCTCGCCCAAAAGTAAATCGTATTGCCAGCGGCCGTCAAGCCGACCATGCTATTGGGTTGTGGGAGGGTTTTTAGGGTAATTGTGCCTTGCAATGTGCCGTCCGTACGCACCAGTTTATAGGTATAATCAGAACTTAAACTAATGTAATAGGCTACATTTTCAACAATTACGGCTTTTTCGGTAATAGTTGCGAATGGTTCCGTGCTAGACCATATTACTGTTCCTGGCGCCGAACCGTCCGTTCGCAAAAGTGAAGTACCCATTCCCGGATTGGTCATGGTAAAGTAGCCGACTCCATTTCCCTGCACCAACTGAGTTCCGGCAATGGGCTGATTGTTTACAAGGAGCGGAGTTGTACCGGATGCTGTTCCGTCACTGGTAAAAATTTTATCATTGCCAAACATATCTTCCTGGTCTTTGGCTGTGAATAAAATTTTGTCTGTCAGTACCAAAAAATTGGAAGGCGAGCTACCTGATCCGCCTGGATAAATATCCTTGACCAATACCGTTCCACCTGTGCTTCCATCACTTTTCCAGAGTTCATGGCCTTTGCCATCTCCTGCATTGGCGTTAAAAAATGCCGTTCCGTTTAAAACGGCTGCGCCGGACCCAAAATAGGTGGACAGGGTAGTCGTGTTGATATCTTTAAGGAGAGATTGAGCGGTTGCCACATGAGCAAAAAAGCAAAGGAGAAGTACGGTCAAGGGATATTGTTTTCTCATATGTACATATTTGAAGTGGTGAATTGTTTGCAAATATAATTTAGTTTGTTGCATTTTAAAGGGGGAAACTGGATTCCGAAATACAACGGTTTAAAACCTGCTCGAATCATCCTTCCAGCATTCCAAATCTAAAATCTAAAATCATGTAATCTAAAATCTAAAATCCTCCAGAGGTGGGTTGTACTGTACATTTGTCGGCACAGCCGACGCGAATGGAGACGCACACGGCATTGGCCGTGCGCAAGCGCTTCGGGTTTGGGATGAGAGGTGCTATACGGACAGCCTGAGTACCAGCGGGAGTGGGCTGGCTAATACTTCGGTGTTCGGTGTTCGATATTCGGTGTTCGAAATTTAAAAATATCGAACACCGAACACCGAATATCGAACACCGAAGGAAAGTATAAATAATTGAAAATAAAAAGTTTATGGGCCGGAAAGTTGTTTCTTGTTTAGCCTCATCAGGGCTTCCCGATCTTTTCAACAAATCCCAAGCGCAGCGGGTATAAAATTCAAACATTTGTGCCAAGGCAATTACTTTTGCAGCGCTGAAAAGATAGCATTTTTTTGTTTTTGCTAAAATATCACCAAGGTGAAATTCATTAAATTTTTATTCGTCTCATTGCTGATTTTCCTGCTGTGTGCTGTCGGGGTATCTTTCTGGGTGTATCAAACTATGAATGCTCCGGTCCAGCATTCCAAAAGTAGTGGGTTTATCGAAATCCCGAAAGGTTCGTTGCCCAATCAAATCATTGCCAAATTGGCTGCGGAAGGCATTTTAAAAAGTGAACTGGCAACGCGGATCTACCTGCGTGCCTCTGGCAGGGCGGAAAATTTGAAAGCCGGAGAATATCAGTTCGAGTCACCGATTACGGCTCTTCAGGTCTTGCAACTCGTTGAAAAAGGCGCAGAACGAACCACTAAAATCACGATCCCTGAAGGTTTTACCCGCTTTGATATCGCCGCACGTATCGCCGAAAAATTTCCACAGTCACCACCAGTGGATGAAAAAGCGATTTTGACGATGATGGACGATGTGTCGTTGATCAAAGATATTGCGCCGGACGCGCCGAATCTCGAAGGATACATGTATCCAACCACCTACCATCTGCCACACGATATGTCGGCGGACAAGGTGATCGCCGTGATGGTCGGAGAATTTAAAAAAATCTGGAAAGATGAATGGACAGCCCAGGCCAGATCGCTTGGCAAAACGCCCCGGGAAATCGTCACGATTGCGTCGCTGATCGAAACGGAATCGAAAGTAGACGCAGAACGCCCCATGGTTGCATCGGTCATCTACAATCGCCTGAAAAGAAATGTTCCGTTGGCCCTCGATCAGACCGCTGTTTACATCGCCAAAATGGAGCACCGCTGGGACGGTACGATTAACAAGAGCGATCTCGAGGTGGACTCGCCTTACAATACACGCAAATCCAGCGGTATTCCACCCGGGCCTATCTCGTCGCCGAGCGAAAGCGCGATTGTTGCCGCGCTTCATCCGGCGCAGACCAATTATATTTACTATGTGCTTAACGTTGAGAAAAACGATGGTTCACACAATTTCTATGCTTCCGCCTCCGAATTTGAAAAAGGGAAAGCCGCTTATCAGAGTTGGCTGGCGAAAAAAGGTCGATAGTTGGAGGTAAATAAGGTTATTGGACTAACCGTAATTAGGAAACAAAGTTTTTAAGTAATTGATTTTCAATTTGTAGCCTTGCAAGGTCTTTCTATTGACCAAGAATTACTCAGATCTGTTTTTTCGTAAGCCTACCTATTTTTATTACTCGAACCAATAGAGGGAATCTAAGCACCTTCTTTCTTATTATATCGAATTTTATACAAATATCCAAGTGACAATCCTATTGACATAACTGGCTTTAAAAATAAGCCACTGGGCTTTTCATGGTTTGAATTGAATCCATTATAGTAATATCCTTCAAGTTCAAAACCTTTGTATCTTACGCCTGCAGAAATATGAACCCCATAGTCAATAAACCTGTGAATGAATTCATCATAAAGATTATCTCCTATGGTGTACCTGCCGTTGGTGATTATATTGTAATCAACTCCAGCGCCTAAGTATGTTATGTTTTTTATTATATATTTTAGCGATATACTATTGCGATAATAACGATAAACAAATCCATCCAATGGAAGAAAATTAAATATGGATGCATCCACTTTTTTACGCGTATAATTAAAATAATATGACATGAATGCGTGTTTAAAAACACTATGTTCTACCTGAACACCGTAAACTAAACTATTAATTTTAAACCCTCGATTCGTGATTTCAAAAATATTGAACTGAGGGTTCGTATTCATACTTTCCATTTTTGTGAAATCCCAACTTAATCTCGGCCCAATATAGATTTGGGCGTAAAGTGAGGATGAAAGAATGAACAGGGTGGAAATTGTTAAAATATGTTTCATGGCAAAGTGATAGAGATGCCGAAGTTTTTGAGGAAAGGTATTATTTTGGGCAAAACTAAGGCTTGGCCTTTCTTTAAGGCATGACCATAAGAGCATTGTAATTATAACAAAAAAAAAATACAATCAGAAATCTATTCGGAAATTGTATATTGGAAATTTAAACGTCTGAAAAAGTAAATCTATCTGCTGTACGAGTGCACCTGGTGAAAAACACACAAGCGCGGCTGAAATTATTATTGAGGCGCGTATTTCAAGTCAAACCGGCCATCCGTTATACTAATTTTATCATTGAGATCAGTGGCATTGTTATAGACTATGAAATTGAATACACCAGACACTATATTTTGAACTGTATCTATATGTGTTATTGTCACACAGTTTTCAGGAGATGGATGGTAATTGCTTTGATACAACTCCCCATTAGAATCTCTAAATTGTGCAAAAACTCCAGGAGTCGGATCACAATTTCGTACCGATTGAAAATATGTGGGAGGGAATGTAATTTGGAGACGATTATCTTGTTGCTTTTCGATATCAACCAAGTAACAAGTAACACTCCCAGATCCGCTATTATCTTTTTCAAAGACTGTAGATGTTATATCTGTATATGTAATTGTAAGTATGGGTACCCGTGGAACCCACACTTCTCCACCAATTTCACAACCGAAGGTATTGACACCTGTCTGGGTAGCCGCAGGCAATCCTGAATAATCAACAATGCCAGGATCAATAGTTTGAAGTGTCTCTTCTTTATGGCAAGAAACTATACAAGCAAGAAATCCGGCTAGTAATAACGAAGGATATTTCATATTGAATGAATTTGAATGTTATCTATCATGGATTCAAATAAACTCCTATCCCCATAATGGTCTTATGTGACAGTAAAAACTAGGCAATGATTCAGACCCTTCCAATTGCATCCAAAATCATAGTGCAAATTTGGCAATGTTATGAATCGCTTTTTTCGCGTTTTGCACAACAGTCAAATGTTGTTTTATTGAATATTAGTTTTTGCTGAAATTGAGAACCGCATTGCTCGAATACCAGATGTACCTATACTTTTGCCTCGTCAAATATTCCATTCCTTCTTGCCACCGCCACACCTTCTAACCCACCCTCCCACATGACAAAAACCTTGCTTCCCACCCTCCTTTTTTGCCTGGCATTTGCGAGCGCCGCGCACGGACAACAAAAGTCCTATTTCCCACAAATGACCCGAGTGCAGGTCGATACCTCCTTAAATGCCTGGTTTGGCTATGAAAAAGGCACAAAGGTGATTAACCGCTCCTTGCAGACACTCGATCCGCGCGACCCGTACTACCGCGACAGCGAAGCCGTGGTGCTCGGCATGCTGGTAGCCCAATACAAGGCGCCCGGTATGAAAGATAGCCTCACCGTCGTTTTTGAAAGCGGTATGAGCGACGACCCGGAATTTTCGATTTTCGGAAAAGGACAAAAACTGATCGGACACGTTTCCTGTCTCGAAATGTACATCAACGCCTCGGGTGTGATCTACACGGCCGGGCATGCCAACAACATGTTCAACCGTAGACGCAAGTTCCAAATTCAGAAAGATACCCTGGTGGAGGTAAAGCAGCCCTATTACTACGTGGGACTGAAAGGACAGATTCAAAAAGACATTACCCTGTACAGAGACAAGACCGGGCCGGATGTGGTAGCCCAGTTGCCCAAAGGCTATGAGGTAGAAGTGCTGCTGGCAGAACCGACCACCAAAGACTACGAAATCGACAACCTGTTTTTAGTGCGCACCGATTTCGGGCTGGTAGGCTGGCTTCGGCTCAGCAATGAAGACACCTTTGGCGGCGTGTTGAAGGAGTTGTATTTTAGAGGTGATTGAGATGTTCTGGATTTTAGAGTTTGCAGATTTTGAGAAAGAAAAATATGTTCATAAAAAATTAAAAAAATGAAATACGCCAATCAAGGGATTGCTCTGTTCCTGATAGTTCAAACTATTATGTTTGCTTGTAACAAAGAAAAAAGCCAAGCCGATATGTGGGAATGCCACCATGAAATGACCTGGGATTCCCTGTCAACAAAAAATGCATTGATCGGAGTATGGGAATGGGAATATATTAACTGTTTGAATACAGGGAATGATGATAATGACAAATACAGAGGTCTATCGATCGAATTCAAATCCGATAATACACTGAATGTAATAGAAAATGGCCAGGTAACGCAAACATCCCACTGGAAAGTAGTAGAGGGTGATGCCGACCTGTTTGAAATAGATGCGGACCCATCGATAACGCAATTGTATGGGCGGATTTTATTCTGTGATAAAAGAGTGGAATTTAACCATAGTTACATCGACGGATGTGATAACTATTTTACAAGAAAAGAATAACACGTTGGCTACACTACTGGACATTTTTAGTTTGGCGTCCAGGCCTGTAAGGATTTAAAAACGTTCCCCGAAAATGTCCAGTAGTATGCACAGCAAAAATTCCCAAACAGGCTCTAAAACTTGCGCGCTACCCCCAGCAATACAGCATTGCTGAAACTCGCATCCAGCGTACCCACAATATCACCTTCGCTGGGGAAACTGGCGCCCAGTGAAACGCCCGGTATCGTTTCGATCTGGATGGCCCACAAGTCGCTGAAACTGTGTTGTAAACCCAGCACATAGCCTACTCTGCCAATAAGTCCCAGTACGCTTCCTTCCGTCAGTTGCTGGTACTGGTACGTTGCTCTCAGCGAAAATTCAGGCCCTCTGTAAAACTCCAGTTTGCGATCCAGCGACTTGCGCTTTTCCCGCCCGATAGCGCCTGCCAGCGACAGGCCAACCGAAGAATTGTCTTCCTGAAAAGCCGAGAACAGCCCTCCGGATACAAAGCGGATGCGGCGGTACACGTTGTCGTGCAATTGTTTTTTGTAAAACCCGCCAAAGGTGTTGAAGCCGTTAAAATCGATGCCGGAAAACTGAAGGCCGACCTCGCGTTTGGGCGCCTCCTGTGCCTGTGCTGTTGAAAAAAAGATCAGGCACAAAGCCGCCAGGGTGAGGTGTAATAGGTAATTTTTCATACGAATAGTGGTTTAAAATTCAATATCGGAACGCGCTGGCGGGCGGCAGGCGCTGCCGGAGGGAACGAGCCTTAAGATAATTTTAAGGAAAACAAAAACCCCGGAACGCAAATGCATCCCGGGGCGTTTACAAAATCTATCTAAATCATTGCACCAGAATGATGCGCGTATCTTCCACTACCGGCCTTGGTTTGATGTCGACAAAGCGATCTACATGATGTTTGCCGGCTTTTACGCTGATCCGGTACGTACCGCTTTCCAGTTTGGAGAGGTTCAGTACGCGGCTGAAACTGGAAAGTTCACCCGAGATCTCCTCGGAGTAAATTTCCGTTTCCGCCAGGCGATTGAAGGTGGCGCCATCCTCTTTCATCAGAACGCTGAGATAGAGTTTTTTGCCGGTTTTATTTTCGGCGGCCAATTGTATCCGCAGGTCTTCCGTAGTGGTAATTTTCACTTGAAGATCGGCTGTTTCCTGAGCCACTGCTTTTGCGCTGCCGAGCAGGATAAACAGAAGCAGTAAAGTCCATGTGTGTTTCATTGTTGTGCAAATTTTAATGGTAACAGTGTGTGTTGCTTGAAATGACAGGACAAAAGTCAGGGAAGCCATTGATACTTGAAAATGCTAATATTTTATAGATTTATGCTAAAATAGCATAGTAAAAACCTGCCCGAACGGGAACTTTCTAATCATGGAACTTCGACAGATCAAATACTTTCTCGGAGTGGCGGAAACCCTGAATTTTTCCAGGGCTGCCGTCAACCTCAACATTGTGCAGCCAGCCCTCAGCCGCCAGATTCAGCAACTGGAGCAGGAACTGGGCGTGGTTTTATTTGAACGAAACAACCGCAACGTGCTACTCACCCCGGCAGGCGCGTACCTGCGCGATGAAATGATCAAACTCGACAAGCATTTCCAGGATACGCTCAACCATGCCATTTCCATACAAAACGGTTATGTCGGCACGCTCCGAATCGGGTATCCCGGCTCGGCCCTGTATTCCATTTTACCGGAAGTGCTGTGCCTGCTTCAGCAAAAATTGCCGCTGCTGGATGGCGTACTAAGTGAAATGGCAGAGGTGAAAGTGCTGGACTCCATCGTAAACGGCCATATCGACGTTTGCTTTTCGCGGGAGGAAATTTATGACCACCCTAAGGTGTGCCAGCGAAAACTGTTTTCCGAGCAACTCGCCCTGGTGGTGCCGGAACAGCATCCGCTGACGAAGGAAAATTTCGAGTCGCTTGCACAATGCCGCGAAGACGGGTTTATTCTACCATTTCTGGCCGACTGGCAAATGTACCGGCAACTTATTTACAGCATGTTCAACCGGGATGGAATCATTCCCCGCATTGCCTACGAATCCAATTTTGGCGGCACGATTATGCGGCTGGTAGAGAAAAACCTGGGCGTTTCCATTTTACCGCTCAGTTATCGCATGGGCAGTTCGCTCAAGGTGCGTTTTATTCCCCTGAAAACGGAGACGACGCTGTACCTGGTTTGGCGCACCGACGACCATAGCCCCATCGTGCGCAACTTCATCGATCTGTGCGATGAGGCGGCACGGGGGCTGGATCTGGATTTTGAATGTGGATAAACCGGGAGGTCAATCAATCGTTTTTCCCTGCTCCAGTTTTTCGACACAGCGCTGCAAAAAATCCTTGTTTTGTGCATCTGGCGCTTGTTCCACGGCTAATTTGGCGTATTTCAGTGCCGATTTTGTGTCGCCCAGTGCACTGTAGCCGCGCATCATGCCCGCATTGGTGGGCCAGGCGCCCTGAAATTTTTTGTAGTTCTTTTCAAAAACGGCAAACGCTTCCTTGTTCTTTTTCTGCCCTAGCAATTGTCTGCCATAACCATGGATTTCATTGACGCTGCCATTTTCCATCGCTTTTTCCATCATGGCATCGGCTTCGGCGCTTTTGCCCTGTTTTTGTAAAATAGTGGCCTTGGTGGAAAGCGCCTTAAAACTGCTGCTGCCGCCCAGTCGCGGGTCGGTGGCGGCATCGATCCATTGCAGCGCCTGGTCGAGGTTGACATTGTGGTTGGAGCACCACAGCGCGGCCTGTTCGAGGCTGGGTGGATCGAAACCCAGGGCGCCGCTCATTTGAGTGCGGAGGTATTCCAGTGTGCTGTTCAGGGCATCTACTTCTACGGTAAATGGAATTTTCCAGCGCTCCCATTCCAGGGCGACTTCAACGGATGTTTCGGTCTGGTTGTAAAAATTGTAGGCCAATCGCTCTACGAGGTGTGGCTGGTTTTTTTGCTGAACGGTGCTTACATGCAGCACATCAAGGTCGCTGCGGTAGAAATAACTGCCCCATCCTTCCGTATTTTTATTGAAAATCAGCACGCAGGAATCCGGATAAAGGGCTATGAAAAATCCGTATTTGCCGGCCGCCAGTTTTTTCCCGTTGATGAGCACATCGGTAGAAAAGGACATAACTGTGCTTTCATCGGCGCCGGCGCGCCACGGCGATTTTACTTCGGAACCGAACCCGAGCACGTCGAATCCGTAGTACGCCACCGGCGTACCCCATATTTTGCCTTCGCGCCCCTTGACGCCGGGTGCATTCCAGGTGATTTCTATATCAGTCACGTTCAGGCGCCTGCCGGTTTTACAGTGCAGGTTGGTATTTTCAGGCAGCCGCAAAGCCTGGGCCTGGAGGGGCGTCAAACCTGTTGACAAGGTGGAGAGGCTGAGCAGCAAAAGGGCGAAAAATGGGTGGATGTTTTTCATAAACTATTGGTGAGTGGGCATATAGGAAATGCTTGCAAAATGGCGACTTATGGAAAATTGTTACTGTTTTTTGGATGAAGGTGTGCCAAATGGTAGGATTGGGTGCATTGAGGTACGTTTTTCATACAAGTTTAATTCCCGGTTTCCGTTTTGATTCCCGATTTTTGATTCTACTTCACCGGATGCTAACGTATCTTTTCACAGGGTTACCTGTCGTACATGCCAATCAATATCGGAAATTCATGAAATTCCTCTTCTTCTTTCTGGCCACTCTCGCAGGCTTACGCACAGCCAGTGCCCAGCGTCTGGAGCACCATGACCTGTTGCTGTTTTCGCTCTCGCAAAATGTAGATAGCACCTGGTCGCTGGCCGCCCCGCGTTTCCTGACAAAATACAACCCGCGCGGCTATAACAACCAGCCCAACTTCTTCTCCGACAATGAGTTGTACGTAGTGTCGCAATCGCCAGGCGATACCACGCAAACCGATATTCTATCACTCGATCTGGCAGCGCAGGCCTACACCAAAGTGACGGCTACGCCCCTAACGTCCGAGTATTCGCCCACGCTCATGCCCGGCGGCAGTCGTTTTTCCTGTGTGCGGGTGGAGGAAGGCGGCGCACAACGCCTCTGGTCGTTTCCGATCAATCGTTCGGATAATGGCCGCCCCGAGTTTCCGCAGGTGTACGGCGTTGGGTATCACTGCTGGCTGCGCGATACAATGGCTGCCTTTTTTATCGTCGGAGAAAACGGCGCGCCGCATACGTTACAGGTGGCCGGATTGCGCGGACAAAAGTTGCAGCGCATCGCCGCCAATATCGGCCGTTGTTTGCTGCGTACGCCACGCGGCCAACTGGCATTTGTGTCCAAAACCACCGATCAAATCTGGTTTTTAAAAACCTGGGACCCTGCCACGGGCAAGCAGGACATCGTGTTCAGGATACCGCCCGGTGTGGAAGATTTTGCACTGTTGCCCGACGGTACCTACCTGATCGGCAACGGCCCGCGCTTGTATCAATACAAACCCGGTGTGCAGACCGAATGGAAAGAAATGGCCAACCTGGAGCCGTATGGCGTGCGAAAAATCACACGACTGGCCGTGTCGAAAAGCCGAAAACTGGTCGTCGTTGTGGAATAATCAGGCTTTCAGGCGCAAATGCTGCTCCAGTGTTTGTGTGCCCAGGTCGGCCAGCGTAGTCGTTTCAAATTCTGTTCGCAGGCGTTCGCGCAGTTCTGCCCAAAAAACGTGCATGGGGCATGGCTGTCGCTCCCCACAGCCAGGAAGTCCGAGCAGGCAATTATGGAAAAAATCCTCACCTTCCAGCGCTTTTACCACAGTTGCCAGTGTAATTTGCTCGGGGGGCACCAGAAATCCGATGCCGCCATGGGGGCCGCGGTACGACTGAAGCAAGCCGCGCTGGGTCAAACCTTGCAGGATTTTGGTCAGAAAATGAAAGGATATATCCAGTTCCTGCGACATCAGCCGGATATTGAAATAGGTGCTTTCGTTTTTCTGAGCAGCCATATACATCAGCGCACGCAAGCCATATTCGCCCAACCTGGAAATTACACGCATTTTAAGAGTATTTTGTCTGCAAAGATACATGACCAAACTTTCCATTGTCAGGAATAGGTAAAAAGTGTTTCCATATTTAAGATAAAATACTCTTAAATATTAATTTTGCAGCAACACAACCTTCCTGCAACATTTTTTCATGTATGCAACCAAAATATACAAGCAGTTATGACAACGACTGAACAGAGTACCTACCCGCTTCCCATAGCAGAAAAACCGCTTACCATTGGCGAAATGGTGGTAGCCGATTACCGCAAAGCAGAGGTGTTTCGCCAATTTGGCATCGACTATTGTTGCGGCGGCAAAAAGCCCCTGGAAGAAGTCTGCCAGAAAAAAAATATCGACCCGGCCGCCGTATGGCAGGCGCTTGAAAACCTCAACAAACAGGCCGAAAACCAGGAAGAAAACTGGACTGACAAGCCGCTTCAGGAACTCACAGCGCATATCGTCGGCGTACATCACCAATATGTGTTACAGGCTTTGCCTATGCTGAACGAACTCACCATCAAAGTAGCGCGGGTACACGGCGAGCGGCATCCTGAACTGATAGAAATAGCGCAGCACTTTTACGCCATAGCGCAGGAACTTCAAATGCACATGCAAAAGGAAGAGCATATCCTGTTCCCGTTCATCGAAAAAATGGCAGCAGCCAGGCAGGAAGAACGCCCGCTGCCTACGCCGATGTTTGGCTCAGTGTCCAACCCTATCCATATGATGGAGTCGGAGCACGAATCGGCAGGAGAAGCGATGGAAGCCATTCGGCAATTGAGCGCCGATTTTACACCACCGGCAGAGGCATGCACTTCGTACAGGGTACTTTTTGCAAAACTAGAAGAATTTGAACGCGATTTGCACCGGCATGTACACCTGGAAAACAATATCCTGTTTCCGCGTGCGCTCCAACTCGAACAACAA
>JAEUUT010000117.1 GCA_016787415.1 Saprospiraceae bacterium
CTATTCGCATATTGTACCCCACCATGTAAGGCGAGCACGCGGCCAGCCCCATCGATCCACTTTCAACGTTTCTACCTCCAAAAAACTGTACTGCCCGTCCTCCGTGGGCAACAATATACTGAAAGTATCTTTAATCCCCTCCCCCCTACACCTCCGGCAGCCCCAATTCCCGCAAAAACGCATTGTGCCGCTCCGCTGCCTCTGCAATACGCTTTTCAATCGCCTTCAATTCCTCATTGACCGCTTGCAAATCAATCACTTCCTCCGTTTTGGAAGTGCTCACATACCGCGAAATATTGAGGTTGTAATCGTTCCGCTCAATTTCTTCCATCGACACCCTTTTGGAATAGCGATGATCCTCTTCCTTGCGGAACTGGTAGGTATCCACGATTTTCTCAATGTGCTCAGGTAGCAGCGCATTCTGGCGCTTTCCCTTTTCAAAATATTCGGCAGCATTGATGAATAGCACGTCTTTGTACTTTTTGCATTTCTTCAATACCAGAATACAAACCGGAATACCCGTAGAATAAAACAGGTTGGATGGCAGGCCGATAACCGTATCGATATGGCCGTCTTTCAGCAACTTGGTACGAATGCGCTCTTCCACGCCGCCCCGGAACAGCACGCCGTGGGGCAGAATGATCGCCATAACGCCTTCTTCCGCCAGAAAATGGAAACCGTGCAGCAGGAAAGCGAAGTCGGCCGCCGACTTGGGCGCCAGTCCGTAACTCTTGAAACGAAAATCATCGCCCATCGCCTCGGTGGGCTCCCAGCGAAGGCTGAACGGCGGATTGGCTACGATGGCATCGAATTCGATTTTCTTTGCCGGATTCATCTCATTCAGAATATCCCAGTCATTCAGCAGGGTGTCGCCGTGGTGGATGTCGAACTCCGTGTCCTTCACCCCATGCAGCAGCATGTTCATGCGGGCAAGGTTGTAGGTAGTGATGTTCTTTTCCTGGCCGTATATTTTGCCGATGCCGTTGGCGCCCATTTGTTTGCGCACGTTGAGCAGCAGCGAACCCGACCCGCAGGCGAAGTCCAGCACCTTGTCTAATTTTTTCTTTTTGCCGGTATTGGGCTCCTGGCTGTCCAGCACGACGATTTCGGACAGGATCGTGGAAATCTGCTGCGGGGTGTAGAACTCGCCCGCCTTTTTGCCGGAACCCGCTGCAAACTGCCCGATCAGGTACTCGTAGGCATCGCCCAAGGTGTCGATATCCGTGGAAAAACCCGCAATGCCTTCGGCAATTCTCGTGATGATGGCACAGAGCAGTTTATTCCGCTCGGTGTAGGTGCGGCCAAGTTTGTCGGAACTCAGGTTTATCTCCGAGAACAAACCTTGAAAGGTGCTTTCAAAAGACTGGTTTTCGATGTACTTGAACCCTGCTTCGAGGGTTCTCAGCAAATCATCGCTTTGTATGCGGGCCAGTTCCGAAATGCTGCTCCACAAATGTTGCGGCTCGATAACGTAATGCACTTTGCGGCGCATCTGCGTTTCAAATGCTGCAATATCTTCCGGGTTCTCCTTGTACCAGATTTCCAGGGGCGAACTGACCTTCAGTTTTTTCAGGATATCCTGCGGTGTTTCAGGATAATCCGGTCCCAGTTCCTTTTTGGCTGCTGCCTCGTAGTTGTCGGACAGGTAGCGCAGGAACAGGAATGATAGCATATAATCACGGAAGTCGTCCGCACTCATGGCGCCGCGAAGTTTGTCGGCGATGGCCCAAAGGGTTTTCCCTAATTGTTGGTTCTGCTCTTTCATGATGGATTGGCTACTGCGGCGTTTTCAGCCAACAATTCAGGCAAGTCGAACCGGTATTTATCCAGAAATGCCTTTAAAATATTATTGAATAGGTCTTTGTTGTCCCTGCTCATTTCCACCGGTTCGTAGATGGAATACTTGCCGTGACTCAACAGGTTGAGGGCTCTGGAGTACAACACTTCGTCGTCGACGCCGTGAATACAGTCGGAAAAGTCCTTGTATCCGAAAAAAGTGGATGTTTTCTCCAAAACACTTCGGAGCATATTGAAATGATAGGTATTGATTTTGCCCGATTCGGACACCTGTTTCAATTCGCTCAAAATAGCGACATGGTGGAAAAATGGTGTCTCGTCCGTTTTTTGCAAGCCGTAGTCTTCTGGGCCGCTTTTATGTAGAAAGTAACGGGTGTGCTTCAATTTCTTTAGTTCGTTGCACATCACGTTGAAAAACAGGCTGTGGTGCGACGAAATAACCGTTTTTATCTTGCCGTTGGCTTTTTTGAGCAGGTTGGATAAATCACTTGCCACAGCAATGGCATTGTTGTCATCTAGGGAGGAAATAGGATCATCAATGTAAAAATACTTAACCCATTGATATGCCTCCGACCCATCGAGTGTCAGTTCACAAATGGCAAGAAAGACACACCAAATAAAAATATTTTCCTCACCCCTTGAAACTTTTATGTTTGTCTCAGTGCCTTTTGAAAATGTTACCGTCCACTCATCGTAGTTGATTTTGAAGTCGAAGTCGGCATAGCGTTGTAAATAGGCAAAGATTTTTTCCTCCAGTGCCAACTCCCTGAAACCATTAAAAAACTTGGAACCCGAATTGATCCGAAGTTTTCTTTCGGTATCGTTCTCCAGGTCATTGTCCCAACTGAAAAGGTCTTCCGTAAAAGCGTTGAAATAAAGCGTATCTCGCTTATCACCTTTCTTCCCCCGATTCTTGAACTCGACAGATAGCCGGGTTTTCCCTGTTCCGTTGTAGGCATAGAGCAGCACGAAATCGCCGTTATTCAGGTCGTCCCGTAGCCTCTCGGCCAGTTTGCGCAGGGTTTTATACGGTTGTACTTTGGCTGTCCCACTCATGCTTCTA
>JAEUUT010000137.1 GCA_016787415.1 Saprospiraceae bacterium
TACGATTTCAGGCTGAACGCCCGATTGAGCAGGCTCCCGAACAGCGGCGAAAACAGCAGGCTGAACACCACAATAACAAGTACTTCGAGGCGGTGGCGGTTCCAGGGCGTGAAGCGCTGGCGACCCAGCCACAGGCCCGCACCCGCCGCCGCCAGTCCGAGCAGGACGGAGCCGCCGACCAGCGCCTGCACGCCGATGGTATTCGACAAATACTTGTATTCATTGGCGTACAGCGCAATGAGCAGGAAAAAAGCAAGCACGACAAAGGCGGCGTAGAGTTTGGGCCGGGAAGACATGTTGTTATTTGTTGTGGGTTATCTGTTATCAGGGGTTTGAGGTCGAAGTGGGCTGCAAACGTACAGCGCGCAGGAATGAGAACACGGATTTTTTTACCGTGTTTACTCCGCTTTGGGGTGCATTTCAAATGGTCGTTCAGGCTGCCTGAGCGGGCTAATTATTTCGATATTCGGTGTTCGATATTCGATGTTCGGTGTTTTTCATATTTCTAATATCGAACACCGAACACCGAATATCGAACACCGAAGTAAAGTATAAATGATTGAAAATAATAAGTTTATATACGGCAAATCTAATTGAAAATATGATCTTGAAGATGAGGGCGGAGGCTTACTTTTTTGAATACAAAATTAGAAAATTGTAGTATCAAGCGACAATTTGAAATGCACCCCAAAGCGTAGCGTATAAAAAATCCGTGCTCATCCGAAAAAATCCGCCCCATCCGTTTTCCCATCCTCCCACGGCGCGTAATCACGAATTGTATTTACCTTGTCCCGATACCTACAAAACGAACGACCATGAACAAGCCCAAAGCGTTGTTTGCCCTCCTCCTTTTTCTGCTCGGACTCGCAGGCGTTGCCTCCATCCTGACAATGGACATTCCGTTGCCGCCCGAAGCGGAAGCCATTCTGAAGGCCCGCTATTCGCCCGAAGAAATCAAACTCCTGTTGCTGCTCAACCCGACCATCATGCTGCTGATTGCTGTGGCAGTAGGCGTGTCGCTGTATGAAAAGGTGCAATTCCGCGTGCCTGCACTCGAACGCCTGAGCGGCGTGACACAAACCCCGCCCGACTGGAAGGATTTGTTGCTGTACGGCGCCCTGGGTGGTGTGCTGGCGGGCATACTGCTCAGCCTGATCGGACTGGTGTTCAAACCTGTGCTGCCCGCCGAATTCACGGAACTATCCGAAAAACTGCAGCCCTCGTTGGCCGCCCGATTCCTCTACGGCGGCATGACCGAGGAAATCATGATGCGCTTCGGGTTTATGACCCTCGTGGTGTGGCTGTGTTCCAAAGTCTTCAAGGGCCTGCGCCCGGTGGTGTACTGGACGGGCATCATCGTGGCGGCCATCGTATTTGCCCTGGGGCATTTCCCGATTGCTTTTCAAAGCGTGGCCAACCCTTCGCCGGCTTTTCTGGCGTATATCCTGATCGGAAATTCCGTTGGCGGCATCATTTTCGGCTGGCTGTACTGGAAAAAAGGACTGGAAAGCGCGTTTTTAGCGCATTTGCTGGCGCATGTGGTGATGGTGGCGGCAGGTGGGTAGCAGGTAAAAAGCCTTTCTGATACCATTCTCCCGGGCTTTTTTTCTACTTTTGTCTGATGCAGAACGGAACACGTTTGAAACGTTTTCTGGTGCGAACACGCGTTTATCATCGATTCATACGCCAGTTTTTACAGCGGTTGATGTCGTATTGGCAAACCCGGTTTCGCTCAGAGCAAGCCCGGATTATCTTCATGCAATCTGTTGTCGTATGGATGGCGTCCTTCCTTGCAGGATTGGTGGCGGTGGTATATGCGCGGTTTTTTGCTTTTGCCGAAAGAAGTTGTCAGGTTTGGTTCGAGTACAATCCATGGCTGGCTTTCCTGGTGCTCCCCCTTTTCTTTGTTGCGGCCTGGTGGATTGTTCACTCCTTTGCGCCGAGTGCGCGTGGCAGTGGCATCCCGCAATTGATGGCGGCCGTAGAACTGGCTAATGCAAATGGAAAACACCTGGTAGGTTATTTTCTCGGCCTACGGGTGTTGGCGGTGAAAATGCTGAGCAGCCTCGTGCTGGTGCTGGGTGGGGGCGCGAGCGGCCGGGAAGGCCCTACACTCCAGATAGCAGCCAGTGTATTCAAGGTAATTCACGATGTGATGCCCAAAAACTGGCCACGCGTGTCCGAACGCATCATGCTGATGACGGGTGGGGCCGCCGGACTTTCTGCTGCTTTTAACACGCCGCTGGGTGGTATCGTGTTTGTGGTGGAAGAATTATCCAAAATTCACATCGCCCAGTTTCGCAATTTCGTTTTCACCGGCGTGATCATTTCGGGTATGACGGCCCAATGGCTCAATGGATCGTACCTGTACCTGGGCTACCCCAAAACTGGCGGCGGCGGCATGCAAGTGTTTGCACTGACCATTCTTATCGGGGTAATTACAGGTCTGGGTGGGGTGTTGTTTACCAAAACCGTGTATGGCCTGGCAGGGCTGCGTGATCGTATTTTTGGAAAACGATGGCTCGTGCTGTATGTCCTGCTGCTGGGACTGGCGGCAGCAGCCATGGCCTGCTTTCTGTCGCCCGCATCGCTGGGTTCAGGCAAGGAACAAATGACCCATTTCCTGTTTGAGCATGAAAACGCAGCGGACATACAGACCGT
>JAEUUT010000187.1 GCA_016787415.1 Saprospiraceae bacterium
ACGCGATGATATGGCTTGTGGGTATGTCCAAAACACAGCATATCGGCTTGAGCGCCTTCCAGAATACGCAGCAGGCTTTTCTCTTCCCGATCTTCAAACAGGTATTCGTTGATCTTGCGCGGGCTGCCGTGTACCAGCAGCAACTGGAACGGGTCGCCGTCGGCCATGTCGAATTCGAGCCGGATGTGGCGGGGCAGCGTGCGCAGGTATTGCCGCTCGTCGTTCTGCACCACCTCGTTGGTGTAGCGAATGCTCACGGCGCCATTTGCCTTTTCTTCCTCCGTTTTATAAGCGCAGCCACAGTCGTCGATGTTTCGGCCAATGCCGAAGTCGTAATTCCCGGCGATGGTCGGGATGCCGCGTCGGCGAATTTCCTGCACCACTTCATTCGGCCAGATGTTGTAGCCCACCAGGTCACCAAGGCAAAAAACAGCGTCGAGGTGGCGTTGATCCATATCAGCCAGCATGGCTTCGAGTGCGGGCAGGTTTGCGTGAATATCGGAAAAGAGTGCGATGGTCATTTCTTTTTATCCAGTTTGAAGTTACTACCCATATAAAACTCCCGCCCCCGCGTAGGCCCCCAGGCAAACGATGGATCGAACCATTGTGAAAAAGGCTGCTCCCAGCCCAGAATCGGGCGAGACTGCCGGAATCCGAACAGGTTTTCGCAGCCCGCAAACAACTCGATGCGATGCAAGGCGCGTCGAACCTGCACGCTCGCCACCGCATAAGACTTGGAGAAATCCGGGCGGCGCAGGTTTTCCGGATTGGCTTCGGTATTGGGCAGCCTTTGTTTGCCATACCAATGCAGATTGGCATCGAACTGCCAGCGTTCACCGCTGCTGCGATAGGTTGCGACGGCCAATGCCTTGTGCCGGGGATTGAACGGAAGCAGGTACTTCGAGCCGTTTTGGTACCTGAAAACGTCGAGAAAATTATAGGCTGCCCGCAGTTCCACACGACGGTTCCAGGCGGCACTGAGTTCCATTTGCAAGCCGTTGCTCACTGATTTGCCTGTAAAATTGGCGATCACAGCCTTCGACGGGCTACTGTCGTAATCCGGGAAAAACTGGTTTTGAAAACGAGTATGGTAAAAATCAGCCGTGGCTGTCAGGCGTGCTTTCCCTACCGTAAAACGGCGGGTGGCGTTGACGCCTGCATTCCAGGCCCGTTCAGGTTGTAGTGCTTCCGCAAAAACGATGTCGCGACTGCCTGCCAGCAACGCGATGTTTTCAGGAAACAGGTTGACCGTACGCCAGCCGGAACCGGCGCTCAGCCGCAGATCCAGATCGGCCGTGGGATTGAAACGCAGCATGGTGCGCGGTGTGGCGTACCAGCCAAAGGTATGGTGCCGGTCGGCACGCAGGCCGCTGATCCATACCCAGCGTTCATCCTTAAAATGAAAGGTGTTTTCGGCAAAAACGCCCGGGATGTTCTCCTCCCGGCGATAGGCGCCGGCGAAGGTGCGTAGAAGGGTGTCGGCCTGCGAAAAACCGATTTGTTCGTTCAGAATGAAGTGGCGGAAACTGCCGCCTGTCTTCAGTTCATGTTGTTTGTTTTTGCCCCAAAACAGTTCGTATTGCAGGTTGGCGTATGCGTGGCGTTGCCAGCCATTGTATTGCGTCAAGCCAAACCAGGATGATTGCTCCTGCCCTACCAGCGATGCCAAAAGCGAAATTTTTCGGTTGGCGTCGAAGCGATAACCCGTTTTAGTGTACACCTCGGGCTGGTAAAAACGCACCGTTTGCCCATAGGCGTTCGTCGTGCCTTTATCTGTTTCAGGGTTAAAATCGCGTTGTCCGCCGATGCGATTTTCATGTACATACCGCGCTCCGATCATGGCACTCAGCCCATTTTCGTTTTCCTTGCGGAAGCGCCATTTGTCATGCACCACATAGCGTGTAATCAGGGGTAAATCCAGAAAACTGTCCTTGTCGCGATCCCATCTGCCACCGGGTTGCGAAGTGTTGAGAGCCAGGTAGTTGGTCCAGCGTTTTTTATCGGTAGCAATGGCCGCATTGAGGTGTTTTTCGCCAAAACTGTTGATGAGCACATCGGCAGTCAAGGGTTCGGCAGTGCCGCCTTCCCGTGGAAAAATGGTGATTTGCCCGACCATGCCTTCGTAGCCTTGCAGTACGCTGTTAGCGCCTTTTACCACCCAGATATTTTCCAGCATACTGCCGGGAATAGTGCCCGTACCGTACGTGTAAGTGAGTCCCTGAATGGTCGGCAAACCATCTGCCAGCACCTGGTTGTACACGCCACTTAAGCCCAAAATGCGCAATTCTCGGGCGTTGGTAAGAATATTGGTAGTGGTGGGTTGTACGGTACTTTGTGTTTCAAAACAACCTGCCAAGTCACAGCAGGGCGCTTTTCGCAATTCTGATCTGTTGATGATTTCCACTTTTACAGGTTGTAAAATGGAAATGAAAGCGCCGGTATTGGCATCGCGAATGGTCACTTCTTCCAGCACCAGCGTGGCAGATGCTTGTAGTGTCCAGTAACTTGAAAAATCATCGATGTAGAACGTGTCGCGCAAATCCTGGTATATCAAAGCCAACTGGCAGGGTTTGGCGGTTGTGTCCTGTGGCAATGGAATACCATATTCGCCATTTTCATCGGTACGGGCGCCAATACTGCTACCCGCCCAACATACCACTGCACCGGCAATAGGCTGGTTTTTCATATCCGTCACCTGCCCGTAAAATGTCTGGCCAGGCAAGATTGTTTGAAAACAAAACAGGGTAAAAATCAACAGGGTAAAATCTCTTGCTTTCATGCGACTGCTTATAAAATTCTGCGCATCACTACCGCACTCGACGGGCACAAGCCTTTGAATTGCGCTGTACCTGCGATGTCATGCGGCGCATTTTCACGATCTATGTACTCAAAACCATGGCGTTTGAAATATTGATCAGCCGTATTGGTAATCAACCAAATGTCATGAATACCCTTCTTCAGAGCATTTTCAATGGCCGATTGAAAAACATGTGCTGCCACACCCAGACTGCGATGCGAAGCCGCCACGGCTACCGAGCGTAGCAACCCGGCCTGGCCTACCGGCTCTACTCCAGCAGACCCTACAAGCATGGCGTCTTCAAAAGCCAGGGTGAAACCGGAAAGGTCGTCAGGTAAATCTTCTACCGGGAGCGACAAAGATTTCAAAAGGGATTCCAGCGCTGCCCGGTGTTCGGGCAGCGCCTGTCGATAGGTGATATTCATGATAAAAAGTGTAATTTTTTACAAGCAAATCCGTGCAAATCCGTCCTTTCCGCGTAATCCGTGTCCCCCTTTATCCGCGCAAATCCGTCCTTTCCGCGTAATCCGTGTTTCAACAACAACCGCTACCCGGTGCACAACATGCTTTTCCTGCCTCGGATGCCAGGTTTCTCAGTTCCACTTTTCTTTTTTCCGCTACCTGCTGCTTTTGCTCCGGGTCGCCGCCCGGCGCTTCTGCATACACCGTAATGCTAAAAATGCCGGTTCCCGAGGCCAGGAATGTTTTCAACTGTTCTGCGCTCAGATATTCCAGCAGAATGTGATCCGGGATAAGGATTGGTTTCTGTTTTTGAACCGTCAGGTTTTCAAAACCGGCTTCCCGAATCATATCCAGGTAGTTTTCCATTTGTACAGCGCCCGCCACACATCCGGCATACATTTCGGCACTTTGAAGGAGGTCGGCAGGCAACTCGCCTATCAGCACTACATCGGAGATGCTAAAGTGACCACCGGGGCGCAGCACGCGGCGTATCTCATTGAACACCTGTTGTTTATTCGGAACGAGGTTCAGTACACAATTGCTCACTACGACATCGATGGTCTGATCATTGACAGGCATATTTTCAATGTCGCCCTGACGGAACTCGACGTTGTGATAGCCCAGTTTTTCGGCATTTTTACGGGCAAGGTCGATCATAGCCGGTGTAAAATCGATGCCGATCACCTTACCGGCAGCGCCTGTTTCGGCACGTGCCACAAAGCAGTCGTTGCCGGCGCCGGAGCCCAGATCGAGTACTACATCGCCGGGTTGAATGCGCGCAAATTGAGTCGGCAATCCGCAGCCCAGCCCCAAATCTGCATCGGCTTCGTAGCCATTCAGGTGGGCGTAAGACTCTGCCATGATATCGCAGGTGCCAGGCGCCCCTACCCCGCAACAGGAGGCAGCGTTGACGGTTTTGTCTTGCAGGGCGATTTTTGAGTATTGTTCCCGAACGGAATCTTTAATCGTTTGTGTGGTATTCATGATGAGTGGTTGAGTGGTTGATAAAAGGTTGATGAGAGTTGATAAATGTTGATGAGGTTGATACACATAGGCTCGAGGTAAGGGTTGAATTGTTTTGTATATTGAGTGGCTTCATATCAACCCTCATCAACATTTATCAACCCTCATCAACCCTCATCAGCAACACTTATTTCCTTCGCCGCACGGCAAAAACGAGGCAATCATGTTCTGCAAATACCGCATAGTTTCCCAGTCGATGCAGTAGCAGGATTTAGCGCCTTCCAGTGTACCCTGAATCAAACCGGCTTCTTTCAGTTCTTTCAGGTGTTGTGAAACGGTGCTCTGTGCCAAAGGCAAAACTTCTACGATCTCGCCACAAACACATGTATTTCGATGAGCGAGTTCTTTTAGAATAGCGATGCGGGCGGGATGACCGAGCGCCTTTGCCAGTTCGGCGAGTTTGTTATCGTCTGCACTGAATGCAGCAAGTTTGGGTGAAGCCATAAAGAGTAATTGAAAATTTTCATCGCAAAAATACGATGATGTTTTTCATACTTGCAATAGGTCAGAAAAAATAATCGTAAAAAAACGATAAATAAATGAGCATTGCCCTAAACACCCTTTCAAAAGGTTGCCAGGACTTTCACTTCCACTCGCTGATTGATCCGATCTGCTTCTTTGTTGGTTTGCCGGATAAGTGGTTGCGATTTGCCATATCCTTTTGATACAACTTGCTGGGGTGCCACGCCATTATCTATGAGAAACTGTGCTACTGCCCGCGCGCGATTGGCCGACAAAGTGGCGGCAAAATCATCCGCAGGCCGCAAGTTGGTATGGCCTCCCACTTCCAGTTTGAGGCTTGGATGTTTTTTCATAAATGCCGCCAGCGCGAGCAGCGTGTGGTAGGATGTGGAGTCAAGTTTGTAATCATTGGCTTTAAAATTCACATGCCCCAGTTCGAGGACAGCGCCAACAGCCAGTTGTTCTATGTCAGGATCATGGCCTGCCTCGAATACTATTTTTTCTGTAGTGGCAGGCTTGCGGGGGCCCACTTTTGAGACTGGCGCCGCTGTCGTTGTAGAGGGCTTCGATACGTTTTTTTTCTTTACTGCAGGTGGCGATGCCGGCGGGGCAGGTTCCAGTTCCAGCACTATTTTGGCGCTGATGTAGGCATGACTGCCGTCGAATGCCAGGCTGACGGCTTCTACCACAATGGTGTTGGTTACGTTTGTAAAAAAGTAGTCCGTCACATCATAGGTGTAAATCCGGTCGTACATAAACCCGCTGACGCTGCGGAACAAAAACCACTTGTCATAACCGTCTTTGAGTTTACCATCGCGCTTGTCGACGCTTGCCAGCCGCTGGTTGATGTACACCCGCGCCACATCATCGCAGTTGATTTCCAGGGTGGCTTTTTTGATGCGTTGAGCGCCCAGCGGCACGTTTTTGCGAAACTGATAGGCTTCCCCTTCCCCATCGGCCGTTTGGTTGCGCCAGATGGGCATGGCGCCCGGGATAATTTTTGACCGCTCGTTGGTTTCGGCAGGTACGGCCTTTTGCACGCTATTGCGCAGCACTGAAGTTAATTGCTCTGCCGATAAAGAGTATTCGCCGAAATGTGTTTTCCGGCTGCTCACCTCCCAGGAAGGATCGGTAACAATGGTAAGAGTCGATTGGGCCTGGACTGTCATTGGCATTAATATGCCCGACGAGTATGCGAGGATCAGATATAGTTTTGGAAACAAGGTGCGCATGAGGGTGTGGTGCATAAACTTTTTCAATTTTAACTTTGAAACACAAAGTTATTTGAAATGTATAGCAACTGCAATTTCTTCCCTAAAAAAACACAGGCCATCCGGCATGACCGAATGACCTTCAAATAGTATGTGGCCGTTATTCAGCATCAGGGCGCAAGGACAAACGTCACATCAAAATCCTTGCTCCCTGTGCTGTTTCCGGGAGTTACCCGTTTTGTTCCATATACCTGGCGGGCGGGCGCCAGATAAAAGGGTTATACGAATGCCGGTAAAATTGTTCCTGCACAATCGGCTTGCTCACCGATTCTTCTTCCGGCAACCGCAATCGATAGTCGAATTCGGGCGCCAGGTAGTAGCAACAAATTACCCGACACACACAGCAGCAATCTGAACAGTCGTCTTTATCACGGCTGCAATCGTTGTTGTCAGAACAGACATCCCGACAGGGCGCTTCTGTCGAGCAGTGGGTTTGCACCTTCTTGGCACACGACATCTCTACGCAGTATCCGGGCTTCCAGTTGGAAAGGCCGCAGACCAATACGATACAAATGATGGTGCTGGTAAAAAGTTGGTGCATGTGGTTGGTGAATGACGCCCTTC
>JAEUUT010000192.1 GCA_016787415.1 Saprospiraceae bacterium
CATCATCGACTACAACCTGGGCGAACTGAGTTTTACCCCGCGCAGGCTCATTACCAAAGACAGCCGCATCATCATCGAATTTGAATATGCCGTCCAAACCTACCTGCGCTCCACGGTGACAGCCAATATCAACTGGGCCACACCGCGCAGCCATACCTACCTGAACTACTACGCCGAGCAGGACAGCCGCAACAATGGTGGCGCGCAAGACCTCAGTGCCGCAGAGCGGCGCAGCCTGGCCGATATCGGCGACAACCTGCAGTCGGCCTATGCTTCCGGTGTCGACACCCTCGACGCCTTCGAGCCATCGCGCGTTCAATATCGCTATGTAGATACCTTCGTTTGCGGCATTCCTGTGCGCATGCTGCAATACAGCACCAATCCTGATTCGGCTCGTTATGCCGCCCGTTTTACCGAAGTGCCGCAAGGGCAGGGCAATTACGTGTTGGCGCTCAGCGCCGCCAACGGCCGGGTATATCGATGGGTGGCGCCCGACCCGCTTACCTGTCAGCCAACGGGCAATTTCGAGCCGGTGGTGCGCCTGATCGCTCCAGAGAGCCGTCAACTGTATGCCGTTGGCAGCAACCTCAACCTGGGCAAAGGCAGTAACGTACAGGCAGAACTTGCCCTAAGCAACCGCGACCGCAACCGCTTTTCTCCCCTGGGCGATGCCGACAACCTCGGGGCTGCGGGCTTTGTCAATTTCCGGCAAGCCATACCCCTCGGCAACAGCCGCAACTGGCAGGCCGGGGTGTCGGGGCAATACGAATACACGGCCCGCACTTTCCTGCCCCTCAACCCCTATCGGCCCGCTGAATTTGTACGCGACTGGAATACTGCCGGTAGCACCGATACGGTCGCCGAGCACATCGCACGCGCAGGGTTTTACTTAAAACAAAAAAACTGGGGTGAAACGCGCTACGAATACGGCTCCTACCGCCGCGAAGGTGTGTACGAGGGTGGGCGGCATTTCGGGCAGGTACGCTTGCAGCAGCGAGGTTTTGAACTGGCCGGCGAACTGAATTTTCTGGAAACCGAAGGGCGTACGGAAAGCACGCGTTTTGCCCGGCCCAAACTGGATTTTTCCAAAACCTTTTTCAAAAAAGACAGCCTGCAACGCCTGCCTTTCCTGAAAACAGGGGTGTACTTTGAACGAGAAAAAAACGAGCGCCGCAACACTGGCGCCGACACGCTCAGCCGCCAGGCATTCTGGTACGACCTGCTGCGTTTTTATTTCCAGACACCCGAACAACAGGGAAAATGGCAGGTGGGCGGATTCGCCTCGCGCAGGAATGACTTTGCTCCGGCGGGATTGTTGTTCAAACAAAACACCGAAGCCAATGAAGTCAACCTGAACGGAAAATGGCAGCAAGCCAGCGCCCGAAACAAGGCCGGTCAGCAATTCAACTGGAACTTTACCTATCGGACACTGCGCATCCTGGCCCCCGAACTCACCACCGAAAAACCGCTGGAAACCTACCTGGGCCGTGTGGATTATACCCTGGCTGCCTGGCGCAATGCCCTGAATTTTACTACCGGCTACGAACTGGGCTCGGGACAAAGCCCCAAACTGGAATTCAACTACCTGGCTGTGAACCCCGGTGAGGGCCAGTACACCTGGGTAGATCGCAACCGCGACAGTATTTTGCAGGTAGATGAAATGGAGGTGGCTGTATTTCAGGATCAGGCCAATTTCGTGCGGGTGGCAGTGAGCACTACCGACTATATCCGTACCAATAATGTGTTGTTGAACCAGAACCTTCGGCTCGACCCGCGCCTCTTGTGGGCCTCGGCGCCGAAGGGATGGCGGCGTTTTCTAAGCCGGGTTTCTACACAAAGCACCCTGCAAATCAACCGCCGTACCTACGCCGACGCTGAAGGCGTGTCGGCCTGGAATCCGTTCTTGTTCCGCATTGCCGACACAGCCCTTGTGACCGTAGCGGCTACCATACGAAACACCCTGTTTATCAATCGCGCCCACCCGGCCTGGGATGCGAGCATAGGGCAGGGCGACAACCGAAGCCAGATAGCCCTGACTACCGGCTTTGAACAACGCCGCGTGCGCGATTACACTTTGCATGGGCGCATCAACCTGTCGCAGCGCTGGAGTGCAGAAGCCGATGTGACCCGTGGGGATAAAAGCACTGATAATCAGGCGTTTGACAACCGCGACTTCCAGATTGCGACCTGGGAAGCAGGCCCCAAACTGACCTGGCTGCCCAGCCGCTCCTTTCGCATTACCAGCAACATTCAATGGAAAGACAGCCGCAATGCCATAGGAGAGCAGGAAACTGCACGCCAGATCAACTGGAATGCCGAGCTCACCTGGAACCCCTCTGCCCGACAGAACACGCAGGGCTTTAGAGCCGCCACCTCTTTGCGCAGCAAATTTACCCTGGCAGATATTCAGTACAGCGGGCAGCCCAATACCGCCGTGGCGTTTACGATGTTGGAAGGCCTGCAAAACGGCAAAAACTTTTTGTGGAACCTGAGTCTCGACCGGCAATTGTCCAAAACCGTACAAATGAACCTTCAGTACGAAGGCCGCAAAACCGGCGATAACCGGGTGGTGCATGTGGGGAGAGCACAGGTGCGGGCGGTATTTTAGGGTATACAGGCAAAATGCCCCATACACATCAAGATGGAAACATCAGGGTGCGCATGAGGCATAGTGCATTTGGTTTTCAATTACTCCATTTCACGGATGCGGAGCCGGACAGAGCCTGTGCTGTAGGTCTGACCCGCCCACCCATTAGCAGAGCAGGGGTCGCAGTAGTATACGTTTTCTGTTTGTCCGAAGTCAAAGTCTTTTTCAGTCTTCTTCTTGGTAAATTTGGAGCCTAGTTTGATGGGGAGGTTTACCTCTATCCCAAAAATCTTGAATTTCACGCCATCAGACCCTGCGGAAAATTCCGTAGTTGTTTCTGTGCCATTGTTCGGATTTTTACCAATGACACCATAGATCATTTGATCGCCATATTCTCCTTCGCAATAGCGCCATCTTACATATTTATTGTCAATATCATTCCACCAAACCCATTCTCCTTTGCGCAGGCCTTTTTCCCACAGGCTTACTACTTTGGTGGTTTGAGATGCCACTGCTGCCGAGGAATTCTCGTCGGGAACAAACCGATACTCGGTAATGGCAAACGTACATTTGCTATGGATGCGTTTACATCCAAACTTTTTTCTCAGGTCGCTGCCATCCACCATTTGTACAAATCTTACGCGCTCGTAGCCATCCATACCATCCCGCTCGCAATCTCCGGTGCAGGGCTCTCCATCGCGGTCGTCGGCCGGGTCGCCACCGCCGCCTGGGTCGCCGCCGCCACCCGGGTTGCCGCCGCCACCGCCTTGGTCGCCGCCAATATATTCAGTTGTGCTGCCGCCCCCTACAAAATCGAACACACGGCCTTTATCTACCAGGTAGCAACTCACCCCGCCGATTGTTTCGACACCGGGCAACTTGAATTTGAAATTGCTTCCACTGACATCGGACGCAAAGGCTGCATCAAATTCTGCGTTATCGGGAAATGCATGCATTTGCAATACCGATTCATTGCTGCTGAGGCTGAGGTTGTTCGACGTTTTGAATAGTTCGTAATATGGATTCTCTTCTACATAGACAAAATCGTAGTTCGCGTTGTCGATATCTGCCACCTGGCTCGTCAAAGTCTGGCCATACAAGGTTGAATTGCCGGCATTCAACGCATCAGAATAGTAACCGGAAGGTACGGCTGCCACTTTAAGCGTGCTGTTGAAAACAAAATCCTGTACGTTCACATTGCTCCATAGCGAGATACCAATGGATAGCCTGGGTATGTATCTGACCAGGTGTCCTCTGAAGAACTCCGTATCATAGGAATATCCAAGTTGGGAGGACTGCATGGAAAGGAACCGGGCAAGTGACATGTTAGGAGCCACCAGCGAATCGCGGTAGCGCCACAAAGAAAATCCATTCTGGTTGCCTTCGCCGCGGGCTGACACTTTTCTAAAGAAAACCTGGAAGTCGGTGTTTCCCAGCCCCCGTGCTACACAACGCGCCACCAGATTTTTATAAAAGTCCAGTGAATCGAGTGTTCGTTCCTGGAGCAATCCCGGGGTATGCTCTGTGGCGGTGTCGGCAGGCCAAAATTGTTCTTTTCGGCAAGATTCAAAAACCAAATTGCTGCTCAGCAACACAATCAAGGCAAGGAGAAAAATATTACTTCTCTTCTTCATGGGTAATAAATAAAGTGTGATGAAAAAGGCTGACAAAAATCAACCTGTAAAGATCCCTGTAATTGACGCACTACAGGATTTGCGTTGTAATCCGGATGAATAGTGGTGTACACTGATTTTTTAGGGGAAGATTATTACAAACTGATGATGCCGGCAGCAGGGCCCTACTGCCTTGTGTGGTACAAAGGTGGGCGCAGATTGGCTCGGCCGACAACTACATATTTTCCTGAAATTCCTTGACTCCCGGGCAAAAAAAATCCCCGGTAGGATTGTACCGGGGAGAATGGGTCGTGCTTCGAATGGCCTGGCTTGGTTGTATTGCTATTTCTTTACTATTGGAACGGCAATGCGTTTGTTTTCTGACTGTAGTACCAGGAAATACATGCCGGGAGGCAGATCATTTCCCAGTGTAAGTGTTTGCAGGTACACGCCTGCGTCCAGTTGGCAAGGTGGAATGGGTTCGCTCAGGAGTGTTCCCATGCTGTTATACAAACGGATATTGACCATGCCTGCGTCCTGAAGCCTGTATTCCATTTGTAAATCATTCTGAAACGGGTTTGGGGACACTTTCAGGCTTTCTTCCTCATTGGTATGCTGGTGCTTTTTGTCTTGAGGTGCAAAAAGGGCAAGCGGGGGTATATTATTGTTTAAGCGCAAGTGGCTATTGCTTCCAAATTCGATTTTCCCGCCGCAGGTTTCAGGCTGATTGGGCAGCGAACAGGAGTTGAAGCCGCCAGTACAAGCGACAAAATATTTGATAGCAACCGTGCATATATTGATATCACAACTGAGTTTGGTAATATCGATGAACGGGAATTGTAAATTGTTTCCATATTTGTAGTGGATTACCTTGCCATCCTTGACTCTTTCAACACCTTTGGCTGAAATCTGATAAAAGCGGATCTGTTGAAAACAATCCACCCAGATCAGAAAGTCAACAAACTTGGTAGGGCCGTTAGTGGCTGCAATGTGCGCACGTGTGGCGTGTATCACATTCGAACCTTCTGTATTCATAGGCAGGCTCAGGGTTTGCAGGTAGCCAGCACTAAATGATCCGGAAATATTGGGTGGCTGGCAATTTAAATTGAGTTGAACGATTTCATCAACGATAATGATGAAACCGGGCTCGTATAATGTGGTCGTTTCCTGACCAAAATCGGGCGGGTCTGTACAGGCAGATGCGCTAACACCAATTGTATAAGTGTGCAATTCGGTGTCTAATCCGTCTATGTCCAGATAATTATTGCTGGTGTAAATAGCAGGCAAAGATTCCTGGTCGGTTTGGTCATAAATATTGACCCTGTAAACAAGCGCGTTGGCTACCTGTGGCCAGGAGATAGAAAGGCTTCCCGCATCCACATGTACGATGGAGACATAGGGAGGCGGTGGCAGGGGGCATACAGGGCCTGAGTTGTTTTCAAAAGGTTCTGATTTTAAGGGTTGAGCAAATAAAAAATGCAAAAGACAAACTGCCCAAAAAACTTGTTTGCTCATGATCAGGATATAGTGCGTTTGTGATGAATCA
>JAEUUT010000209.1 GCA_016787415.1 Saprospiraceae bacterium
GCTGCTGCCGATAATACCAACGATGCGGCTCGAAACCGTAACAAAAAAGAAACCAAAAATGACCACCAGAACGCCGATCAGGAGTTTGCTTAAAATGCTGTCGCCCGGAATATTGGGCAGAAGCGCCATGAGCAGTACAAGCGCCAGGCAACCGAAGGCTACTACTTTCAGCGACAGGTCATTGTCGGTACGTACCACGGTCGCATTGCTGTCGCGGTTGCGCATGGCAGCAACACTTTCCCGGAAGGAAGAAACAATGGTCGGCATGGTTTTCAACAACGTGATAAATCCTGCCCCTGCTACTGCGCCGGCGCCGATCTGGCGTACATAAGCGCGATAGACTGCGGAGGTCAGGTCGCCGAAAGTATGGGTGTCCGGATTCCAGCCGTATGGATACCGAACATTTCCGGCAGCATCTGTGATAGACTTCAGCAGATCGAGTTTTGTGAGTTGCGCAGCAATGGTATCCATCGGCACCAGCGTTGCCAGCAGTGGAATCAGACCCATCCAGGCCAGCACACCTCCTGCCACCAGCACACCGGCGATGCGCGGCCCGATGATATAGCCTACACCCAGGTACTCCGGCGTGATTTCACCGCTGACGCGTGCTGCCGGCAGGTATTTATTATTCGAAGCAGTACCCCACACCGGCACTTCTGCGATGATGTGGAATATTTTCTGCAAAATCGCATATCCAAATGCAAATCCGAGTCCCTGATATGCCGTTTTGGCAAAATCTCCGCCCTTTTCCCCAGCAATCAGCACCTGGGCACAAGCCGTGCCTTCCGGATAGGGCAGATTCGCATGTTCTTTCACAATGAGCGATCTGCGCAAGGGAATCATCATCAGCACTCCCAGGATGCCGCCAAAAATGGCAAGCATCAGGATGGTCCAGTAACTGAAATAACCCTTTCCGATACCATCGCTCAAAAACAGGAATGCGGGCAGGGTAAATACGACCCCGGCGGCTACTGACTCGCCGGCTGAGCCTGCGGTTTGAATGATGTTGTTTTCCAGAATGGTGGTTCCCAGAAATTTGCGCCCCAGCGAAATAGCCAGCACCGCAATTGGAATAGACGCCGAAACGGTCAGACCGGCCTTTAACGCCAGATACACGGTGGCTGCGCCAAACAGGATGCCGAACAAAGCGCCCAGAATGACTGCCCGAAGGGTGAATTCGCGTACCGAAACATTTTCGGGGGCAACATAGGGTTTGAAATCGGAAGAGTCAGATAATTGCATATTTCGTTTTGATTGGTAAGATGGCGAAAGGTATAGAAATTTTGCTTTTCCATAAACAGACCAAAACAAGCGCACTTGCGTTAAATCGCATCCTACAACTGAGTTGACTGCATTACCTTTGCTCAAATTTATTCCGACAGCATGAAGAAACTGTTCATTTACACTCTTTTTATCCTATTATCCGGTTCCTCTCTCCAAGCCCAGGACAAGCATTTTACCCAGTTTTATGCCTCTCCGCTTACCCTGAATCCTGCACTTACCGGCGCATTTGAAGGCAGTTATCGCATTGGTACCATTTATCGCGATCAGTGGCGACAGGTGCTCGATAATCCCATCAAAACATTTTCGCTGTCGGCCGACCTGCGTTTTAAAGCGCCGGGCAAGAACAATAAACAGGATGCCATCGGCCTGGGACTTATGTTCTTCAATGACAAGGTGAGCGTGATTGATTTCAGCACCACACAAATTGCTATTTCATTTGCCTACCACAAATCATTGGGCGCCAACAATCGCCAGTTCCTGACGCTGGGCGCTCAGTTGGGCCTCACTCAAAGGAATGTGAACTACGAATCCCTGCAATTCCACGATGAATTTGATGGCATCACAGGATATACCGGAACTACGCTGGAAGACTTGCCTTCCAATAACTTTGCTTTTGCGGACTACAATGTGGGTTTGAATTACACCACGCAATTCGGCCGCTCGGGCCGTTTGTTTGTGGGCACAGCACTGCACCATTTTTTGAAACCGACCATTTCTTTTTATGGAACAGGTAAAGAAGGCGACAAACTGTATTCAAAACTGAATGGACAACTGGCTGCCAGCATCCCGCTTGACCGCGAAAACAGGGTGTCGCTTTTGCCTCGACTGTTGGTAGCAGTGCAAGGCCCA
>JAEUUT010000246.1 GCA_016787415.1 Saprospiraceae bacterium
AGCGTACGTAACACTCATAACTCATAACTCATAACTCCCATCAGTGTCTTCCCCACACTTCCACCAGCCCCTTGCCCACTGCCAGGTTTTTTGTATCATACCAGATCACAATTTTACGGATCACGCGGCGGTTGCCAGGCAGATCGAGGATGCGGCTTTCGCTACCCGCGCGGAAGTTGTCGCGCAGTTCGAATTCTTGCACCTCACCGTTTCCGAAATGAACCGCCAGGCGGTGCATATTGATAGGACTGTGTTTTACTTTCAGTTTTATACCGGTAAACATGCCCTCGCCGGCTGTGACATCGATTTCATCACGGTCGAGCCCGTAATTTACTTTTTTGACGCCCAACAATTCCCAGGGGCGGGCATCAGACGATGGCAAGGAGGTAAAAGACATGGTGAACAAGGCAGCCAGCGCGGCTGCAAACAATTGGATTTTCATGGTGATAATCAGATTTTGTGAGTAAAATACTACTGAAAACAACAGCAGTGGTTCTTAGAGTATGTTTGGGTGAAAGGGTTTAATGGGGCGGGTAAAAAGTTTGTGCCAGCGTTTTTTTTCGGTATTTTTTACGACATTCGCAGGTACAATTTGCATTAATCAAGTCTTTACACGTTTTCATCTATGTCTGAACAAACCTACCGCGCCATCACGGCCTGGGCAGAAGAAGACCGGCCGCGCGAAAAAATGATCCTCAAAGGCCGACAGGCGCTTTCTGATGCCGAATTGCTGGCCATTCTGATCGGCTCGGGTACTACGGGCCTGAGTGCCGTCGGCCTGGCACAAAAAATCCTTGCATTCGTCGATTACAACCTCAACGACCTGGGCAAATGCTCGCTCGCTGATTTGCAGAAATTTCCCGGCATCGGCGAAGCCAAAGCCGTAACCATTGCTGCCGCCCTCGAACTTGGCCGCCGTCGGCAACTGTCGGACTTGCGCGAGCGCCCGCGCATTACGCACAGCCGCGACGCCTGGCATACGATTGCCCCCTTGCTGACCGACCTGCACCATGAAGAGTTCTGGCTGCTCATGCTCAACAAAGCCAACGAGGTATTTGCCCGCGAACGCCTCAGCAGCGGTGGCATGAGCGGCACGGTTGTCGACTTGAAAATGGTACTCAAAGCCGCGCTGGAAGCCAAAGCCGCCGCTTTTATTGCCGTTCACAACCACCCTTCTGGCAACCTGCAGCCCAGCCAGGCCGACATCGACCTTACCCGACGCCTCAAACAATCCGGGCATCTGATCGACCTCCCTTTGCTCGACCACCTCATCGTATCGGAAAGAGGTTATTTCAGTTTCGCCGATGAAGGATTGATGTAATACTGTACTTTTGCCTGCATGCGACTACTCATTATTACCTCATTGCTTTTCTGCCTGGCATGCGAAGACCCCAAGCCGTCGTCGTCCCGTATCGACAAAATCGCCCAGGCATTCTGTGAGTGTACCGGCCCGCTTGTGGCGCTCAACCAGGAAGCCGCCAACCTGGCTTCCGATACCACAGCGCAGACAAATTTTCAGGAAAAATTGAAGCAAATTCAGGCAGCATACAACAGCGCCAAGGAATGCTCGGGTACTGTAATCGCACAATACGGGAAATTAAAAAAAGAAGAATTCCCTCTGGTGGAAAAAGCCCTCGTCGGCAAATGCCCTGATTTGGCTACACAAAGGGATTTGTTGCGGGAGATGCTGGGGGAATGAGAGAGTGAGAGAGGTGAGAGTGTGAGAGTGTGAGAGGTGAGAGGTGAGAGGTGAGAGGTGAGAGGTGAGAGGTGAGAAAATAAATAAACGCTTTTTCAAATAAAAACCCGAATACATGGCCTGGATAGCATTGGAAGGCATGCGGTTTCACGCATACCACGGCGTTTACGACGCAGAAAAAGCATTGGGTACGGAATACCTGGTCGACGTATACGTAAAAGCAGGGATTGCCAAGGCGGCCGCTACCGATCAGGTAGAACAAACGGTCAACTACGAAGTGATTTTCCGCATTTGTCAGATGGAAATGGAACAACCTCGGCACCTCATCGAAACGGTGCTGGCAGGTATTATTGCGCGCATGAAACACCAGTTTGCCAGCCTGCAAGCCATTCGTGTGCGGGTGCGCAAACTACATCCGCCGCTCGGCGGCCGCGTAGAACAAGCCTGGGTAGAAGAAGACGCCGACTTTGTAGCCTCCTGCCCGCGCTGCAAACGCAAACACATATGCTACGGCGACCAAACCTGCTGGTGTAAAGAGGCCAACCTGCACCCCGCCACCAAAGAAACGCTGATCCGGCAGTTCGGCACCACCTGCTTGTGTGAAAATTGCGTAAAACTCTACGCCGGTTAGTTATCGGTTATCCGTTATTAGTTATCAGGGGTGATAAAGAGACCATCTGTACAAATGTTTGGCATTCCTAATCGAGTAGCCAAAAAATCGTACAGATGGTCTCTTTATCACCCCTGATAACTAATAACGGATAACCGATAACAAGTACAGATGGTCTCCTTATCACCCCTGATAACTAACTCAAGTTGTGACCTATAGAATGTGAAGAAAAAATAAAAAGACCTCTGTTATTTTGGGTTACCACACACAAAACACAGAGGTCAATATGAATTTCTTCACGGTCGCAATTTATGTGATTTTAGACGACATATTAAAAGCAGTTGGACATCAAGAGGACGTTCAGCGGAAAGTCAATGATGCACTGGTTTTAACAACCGTACTTGTAGCATGCCGGTATTTTGGCGGCAATATTGAAAAAGCACGACTGTACATGCAGGATCATCACTGCAAGGAGATGTTGAGCAAAAGCCAATTCAACCGCAGGATGCACCGCAATCAATATCTGTTGGAACAGGTATTTGAATTGTTTGCCGCTGTGTTTGTGCAGGGTAATACGACAAAGAACTTTTTAATCGACTCTTTTCCGGTATCAGTGTGCCATAATATCCGGATTTCGAGGTGTAAACTACTGGAGCAGAAGGTTTTCAGGGGCAAATGTGCGTCCAAAAGGACTTATTTCTACGGATTCAAAGTTGCGGTTCTAACCACTCAAGATGGCCTTCCGGTTGAAATAGCGTTCCTGCCTGGTGCTCATTTTGATGCCAATTTCCTGAATCGAATGCATTTTAATCTACCCCAAGGCTCTTCCATTTTTGGTGACAGTGCTTTTCAGAGTTACCTGGTGGAAGATCTCAGTGCACAGCAGGATCAAATCGCCTGGGAAGTTTGCAGAAAAAAGAACACCACCAGAGGAGACATTTACCAGATCGTACTTTGGAAGAAAAGTATGAGGAGGCAAATTGAATCAACTTTTAGTGCCATTACTGACATGTTTCCTCGGTCTATCCATGCAGTAACCGCAAACGGATTTCTGATCAAATGCTTCGTATTTGTCTTCGTTTACGGTTTGGACAAATGGTTGGCATAGGTCACAACTTGAGTTAGTTAAAGTCGGAAATAATAGTTTAGCGTAAGGACGTTGTTGTTTTTTAAGAAGGCTTTTTTAAAAAACTTGTCATCCTGCTGTACTGTTCTTTTTCCTTGATGAAAAAGAACGAAAAAATCAAGGCTGTATTCAAATCCTGCGATTTTGCCCTCCTTTCCGGCGGGTTCGCACCCAAACTCGTCCCTCCTACGTCGGGACTCAAACATGGGTGCTCTCAACCGCCTCCAAGGGGGCAAAATCGGGATTTGAATAAGGCCGT
>JAEUUT010000273.1 GCA_016787415.1 Saprospiraceae bacterium
CCAGCGTATCACCTACCACGATTCCTGCTACCTGGGCCGTGCCAACGACGTGTACGAAGCGCCCCGTGCACTCCTCGAAGCACTGGATGTAGACCTGGTGGAAATGAAGCGTTCGCGCAAAAACGGCCTGTGCTGTGGCGCGGGCGGCGCTCAGATGTGGAAAGAAGACGAACCCGGCAACAAGCGTATCAATATCGAACGCACCGAAGAAGCCCTCGAAACCAACCCGACCGTTGTTGCAGCCAATTGCCCCTTTTGCATCACCATGCTTCAGGACGGACTAAAAGCAAAGGAAAAAAATGAACAAATTCCCGTTTTTGACCTTTCAGAAATGATTCTCACCAAGTTATAATGATGAGTTATGAATGATGAATGTTGGTGCTGTATGCCTGGCTTCATCAAAAGAGTGGCCAAGTGTAAAGTACCAACGTTCATCATTCATCATTCATCATTCATAACTCACCATTCCCTTTTGTATTATGCAGTTGCCAAAAATCGCCCACCTTTCTTCTTTCTCCCCTGATTCCCGCGTATGGGTGTATGTCTCTGATCGCAGACTGACCGATGAGGAGGCTGCGAAAGTGCAGGATGCATTGCTGGTGTTTACGCGCGAATGGACAGCACACAACCAGGCGCTGAAGGCAACGTCAGAAGTTTTTGATAATCAGTGCGTTATCTTGATGGTAGATGAAACGCAGGCGGGTGCGAGTGGCTGTTCTATTGATAAATCCGTGCATTTTCTGGAACAATTGGGCGCCCAGGTCGGGGCTGATTTATTTGAACGCATGCGTTTTGCCTGGGCGAATAAAGACGGGCGGCCATATTTTGCCAACCGACTTGAACTCGGCACTGCCCGCAACAATGGAGTAGTAACAGATGATACGCCCATGCTGAACACCCTGGTACAAACCCGCCGCGAACTGCTGGAAAAATGGTGGGTGCCGTTTGGGGAGAGTTGGCATAGAAGGGTGGTGTAAACAGCAAATCATTACGAGGTAAAGTCATATACGTAGTTTCAGTGCGTATATTGTTATTGAGCATGAAATTATATAGGTATAAAAAAAATATATTTACTGTGTTGAACTTTTATTCCATGAGTGGTAATATTGCTTACTAAATAATACTTGCCAAATGAATTTGGCCTGACAATAACAGGCCAGATCGCATAAACGCCAAACGATTTTTTTGCTGCCGTTTTAATCCGCGGGGCTTCTCTTTTTTCCTCTAACATTCTTGTTAATCAGCCTGGCAGCATGGATGCCATTTGTATGCCCGTGCATATAGCAATCTCTCGAGACTTGCTCCAGCGAATTATTCACCTTTTAAACTTGGTCCTTACATATGAAAAAAATTACTCCAATTTTTCGTGTTCTCCTTGTGTCTTTCGTGGTGATAAGTTTTGCATTTCCTTCCGATGCACAGGAGTGTCGAACAGGAGGTTGTTCCATTTCCGCTACCCAATTCCCTACATCTACTCAATCGACTACTTCCAGCACCTTCGTTACGGTTTCTACCGTAATTTTTGCAGGAGAATGGCAGCGATACAGTGTGACGAGCGGTAATTCGTATGAATGGTCACTTTGTTCGGCTGATGGTGGAAGCGCCTCCTATGATAGCCAGTTGACGCTGTATCAGGATAATGGTACTACGCTTCTTTGTTACAGCGATGATAATTGTGGGGATGATGCCAAAATTGGCTGGACTGCTACATTTACAGGATTCGTTCGTACTCAAGTTAATCAATACGACTGTGCTACCAATTCCACTTTTACCACGCTGGTTTGGCGTCAGACTGCAGTTGCTCCTTCCAACGATAATTGCACGGGCGCTAGCAATCTTACACCAACGGCAGGGGTCTTTACCAATCCTGGCTCTCAAAATTCGGCAGGGGCCACCAGTAGTGGCGTGGCAATTCCTGCATGCAGTGGTTTTACTTCTTCCTCTGCCCTAGATGTCTGGTATAAGTTTACAACAGACCCGACTGGAGGAGATGCGACGGTGACGGTTGTTGGCGGAACCGGGTTTGACCCAACTGTACAATGTCTGAGCGGGAGTTGCGCCTCACCCACAAGTATTTCTTGTGTGGATTTGACTAGTGGTGGTGGTACGGAAGTGCTGACACTCACAGGTTTATCCGCCTCTACAACCTATTTTCTGCGTGTTTATGGCTGGGCTGGAGGCACCGGGACATTCACCATCAATGTAGCTGGAACAGCGCTTCCACTCGAACTGGGTTCGTTCAAGGGGGCTGTTGAACAGAATTGCAACCGGCTGCAATGGGAAACTATCACTGAAAAAAATGTGCAGTGGCATATCGTGGAGCGTTCGCAGGAT
>JAEUUT010000134.1 GCA_016787415.1 Saprospiraceae bacterium
CGCAACAAATCTATAATTCTGGTAGATGATGTGGCTAACACCGGCCGTACCATTTTTTATGCTGTGCAGCCGTTGCTGGCCGTTGTTCCCAGAAAAGTGGAAGTGGCCGTGCTGGTCGACCGGAAACACAAATCATTCCCCATCAAAGCCGATTATGTAGGCCTGTCGCTCGCCACTACCCTGCTGGAGAATATCGATGTAAGAATTAGGGAAGTGGAACGTATGGAAGTCAACCTCAGTTAGTTATCGGTTATTCGTTATCAGTTATCAGGGGTGGTTAAGAGACCGTTTATACATATCCTTGGCCACACAAAATGAGATGCCAAGGATATGTATAAACGGTCTCTTAACCACCCCTGATAACTGATAACGAATAACCGATAACTAACCGATAACTAACTGAGGTTGACTTCCATACGTTCCACTTCCCGAATCCTCACATCAATATTCTCCAGCAGGGTAGTGGCGAGCGACAGGCCGACATAATCGGCTTTGATAGGGAAAGATTTGTGTTTCCGGTCGACCAGCACGGCCACTTCCACTTTTCTGGGAACAACGGCCAGCAACGGCTGCACAGCATAAAAAATGGTACGGCCGGTGTTAGCCACATCATCTACCAGAATTATAGATTTGTTGCGCAGCGCATCGGCAGGCATTTCAATATAAGGCGCATATTCCACCGGATTGGCAGGATTCAGGCGAATACGAGTGAGCGTGACCTCCATTCCTTCCGGCGCCAGAGGGAGGAGTTCTGCCAACAGCAGTTGTGCAAACCCGACGCCGTTGTTATTCAGGCCGGCAAGTATGATTTCCTGCTCCTCGAAATTGTGTTCGAGTATTTCAATGGCAATCCTTTTTATTTTTTGCCTTATCTGTTGATCGTCAAGAATTTGCATAAAAAAGTGTTGGCTCATCGAAGTGTGAATCAGAGTGGTTCACTTCTAAATATTTGCTTAAAAAACAAATACGTGTGCAAAAGTCCATTCCCCTGGCTGTATTTTTCGCCTTTTACAGCAAATATTTTTTTACCCGACACAACAAACAAACACTTCTTGCTCATGATAAAAAAACTACTTCCCATCCTGTTTCTGTGCGGCATGATGGCGGGTGCAGATGCACAGGTCTCTGTGGCGCGCCGCTGGAATGAAGCGTTGATAAATGCAATTCGAAAAGATTTTGCCCGCCCTCCCGTACATGCCCGAAATTTGTTTCATACATCTTTGGCTATGTACGATGCCTGGGCTGCGTTTGACACCACCGCCGAAACGTACCTGCTGGGCAAAACGGTCGGCAATTATACCTGTGTGTACGAAGGTATTCAAATGCCCAGCGACATTCATGCGGCACAGGAAGAAGCCGCCAGTTATGCCGCATATCGGGTTTTGGTCCAACGATTCCAGTTTTCGCCCAATGCCGCTACCACGTTGAATGAATTGCGCCAACTCATGCTGGAACTGGGGTACAACCCGGATTATACCTCTGTCGATTATGGCAGCACTAATTCACCCGCAGCGCTGGGAAATTACATCGGATATTCGGTCGTGTTCATGGGTTTGCAAGACGGCTCCAACGAACAGTACATTTACGCATCTTTCAATTATGCGCCTGTAAATCCCCCATTGGCGCCTGCCAATCCGGGCAACCCCAATATCCTGGACGTAAACCGCTGGCAACCACTGACGCTCAGTAATGCTATTGACCAAAACGGCAACCCGATTCCGTCTACACAGATTTTTCAAAGCCCGGAATGGGGTAAAGTGCAGCCATTTGCCCTGACAGAGGCAGACAAAAAGGTGAATGTAAGAAACGGTGTGGAATACTGGGTGTACCACGACCCAGGTCCTCCGCCCGAACTCGATACTGCAAACGGAGGAGGTACTTCGGATATCATGCGATGGGGTTATTCAATGGTGAGTGCCTGGCAATCGCACCTGACCCCGAGTGATACTGTAATGTGGGATATTTCTCCTGCTTCTATTGGCAATGTTCAGAACTACCCGCAAACGCCGGATGAATACCCTGCATTTTATGATTTTGTAAATGGAGGTGATTCTGGAACCGGTCGCGCTGCAAATCCGAAAACGGGTCAACCATACGAACCACAAATCGTTCCAAGAGCCGATTATACACGTGCGTTAGCAGAATTTTGGGCTGATGGCCCTAATTCCGAAACGCCGCCCGGGCACTGGTTCACGATTTTCAACAAAGTGATGGATCAGCCGGAGTTTCAACGCCGTTACAACGGCCAGGGCCCTGTGCTCGATCCACTGGAATACGACGTAAAGGCATACCTCACGCTCGGTGGGGCTGTACACGACGCAGCAGTGAGTGCCTGGGGCATCAAAGGCTGGTATGATACAGGACGACCTGTGACGGCATTGCGTTATATGGCAGATAAAGGCCAGAGTTCGGACCCCGGACTGCCTTCCTACCACCCGGCAGGACTTAAACTGATTCCAGGATTTATCGAACTGGTTCTGGAAGGCGACCCGCTGGCCGGCGCCAACAACGAAAATGTCGGTAAAATTAAAATGTACACCTGGCGCGGTCACCCGTACATCCCCAACCCTGCGACTGATTTTGCCGGTGTGGGCTGGATTTTGGCCGAAAACTGGTGGCCTTATCAGCGAAAAACATTTGTTACGCCACCTTTTGCCGGGTATATTTCCGGGCACTCCACCTATTCAAGAGCAGCCGCAGAAGTGCTTACCTTGCTGACTGGCGATGAATATTTCCCTGGCGGCATGGGCGAGTTTCATATCAGTGCCAACCAGTTTCTCGCTGCCGAGGTCGGCCCCAGTGTAGATGTTACCCTGCAATGGGCAACGTATCGCGACGCATCCGACCAAACCAGCCTTTCACGCATCTGGGGTGGTATTCACCCGCCATTTGACGATATGCCCGGCCGTTTTGTCGGCGCGGAAGTGGGGCAGGAGGCTTTTTACAAGGCACGTACTTATTTCTACAAGGATGAAGACAACGATGGCTTTTTCTCGTATGAAGATTGTGACGACCACGATGCAGCGATTCACCCGCATGCCGTCGAATTGTGCGATAACATCGACAACGACTGCAACGGATTTACAGACGATAATATCCAGATTTACACGTATTTCCCTGACATGGATGGCGACGGATTCGGCGATGCAGCAGGCCGGGTAGACACCTGCCTGAGCGAACTGCCCGAGGGATTTGTAACAAACGGCCAGGACTGCGACGACACCAATATTGCCATGTATCCTACGGCTGTAGAATCATGCGATGGCATCGACAACAATTGCAATGGTCTGGTTGATGATGATATTCCACTGTATTCGTTCTGGCCTGATGCTGACAACGACGGATTCGGTGATGCCAGCGTTGCTCCCCTGGATACCTGCCTCAGCATTGCTCCCGCCGGTTACGTGATCAACAACCAGGACTGCGATGACAACGATCCTTTCTCCAATCCGGATGCTTTAGATCTATGTGACGGCGTGGACAACAACTGCAACGGACAAACTGACGAGGCACTGGAATTATTCACCTATTACATTGATTACGACGTGGATGGTTATGGTTCTTCTATCGCGACAATCGACACCTGCCTTGCGGAAGCACCGTCCGGTTACACGACCAATGCGGAAGATTGTAACGACAATACGGCGGCGGCTTACCCGGGCGCACCAGAAATTATGGATGGCATCGACAATGATTGCAATGGCCTGATCGACGATGTGGTGAGCATCAATACCCCTGGCTTACAAAACAGCCGGCTACAGGCATATCCAAATCCTGCGACCGAATCGCTGACCTTGTTGATTGATTATCAGGGTGTTAAAAAAATAGAATTGGTAGGCACAGATGGGAAAAGACGATTTACACACGTGGTGACATTCATCAACGGCGCTGCACGACTTGACATCTCCGGACTTGCCTCCGGCGTGTACCTGCTGTACTGCGCTTCTGATGCAACAGAAAAAATTGCGCCCGTGAAAATTGTAAAATTGTAATCTTTGCCCCATAAAATCGCACCTGTATGATATCATCCGTACTATTTGTGCTCGTAGCCCTCGCTGCATTTGCCTGGGCTGGCAAAGGATTCCTGCGTGTCTGGAACAATGTTCGTCTGGGAAAAGACGAAGTGCTCGACGGTGATCGGTCGGCACGCTGGAACAACGTACTGCTGATAGCGCTGGGGCAAAAAAAGATGTTTAAAAACTGGATTCCAGCAGTTCTGCACCTGTTTATTTATGTGGCGTTTGTCATTACACAGGTAGAACTGCTGGAAATTTTTGTAGACGGCGTTTTTGGCACGCACAGGTTTTTTGCGCCGATGCTGGGCGGATTCTACACGTTTATCATCAGTTTCATCGAAATTCTGTCGGTACTGGCATTTGTGGCGACCATTGCATTTTTGATGCGCCGCAATGTGCTGACAGTGCCCAGGTTTCAAAAACCGGAACTAAAAGGATTTCCTGCCCGCGACGCCAATACCATTTTGTTGCTGGAAATTACCCTCATCGTGGGCATTTTCTGCATGAATGGCGCTGATAAGGTCTTGCAAACCAGAGGGTTGGAACACTACCACCCAACCGGCGCATTTGCCGTGAGTGCCTGGCTGGGGCCGGCCCTGTTTGGTAGCCTGGGCGACCAGACGCTCATGTTCATCGAGCGTTTCGGATGGTGGCTGCACATCATGACTGTTTTCGGTTTTCTAGTGTATCTGCCATATTCCAAGCACCTGCATATTTTGCTGGCCTTTCCCAATACCTGGTATGCCCGACTGAAGCCCAAAGGGGAGATGGCCAACATGCCGGAAATTCAGAAGGAAGTGCGCATTATGATGGGGCTTGAACAGCCGGAGGCCGGAGCCAGTGCCGATTTGCCTGAATTCGGCGCCAACGACGTGTTTTCATTATCCTGGAAAAACATCCTCGACGCCTATTCCTGCACCGAATGCGGTCGCTGCACCGCTGCCTGCCCGGCCAACCTGACGGGTAAAAAACTGTCGCCGCGCAAGGTCATGATGGACGTGCGCGACCGTGCCGAAGAAGTGGGCGCTGCCTTGGCTGCCTCGAAAGGTAACAAGGCTGATTACGACGACGGCAAAAGCCTATTCGATCGCATAACACCCGAAGAACTGCACGCCTGCACTACCTGCAATGCCTGCGTGGAAGCCTGCCCGGTACTGATTAACCCGCTCGACATCATCTTGCAAATGCGCCGACATGAAATCCTTACGCAATCTGCCGGACCTGCCGAATGGCTCCCTATGTTCAATGCCATTGAAAATGCCGGAGCCGCCTGGGCGATGAGTACGGAACGGGATGCATGGAGAAACGAATAAAAGATAGGGCTGTTGAATCAGGATTTTGGGAATTAGAAGGATTAGAAGGATTTCCGACTTAGAGTTGATAATTAGTAAAATTTGAAAAATTGTCAACTCTAAGTCGGAAATCCTTCTAATCCTTCTAATTCCCAAAATCCTGATTCAACAGCCTGTCAACCATCAAAAGAAAAGCACCATGACGCTTGCCAAAACCATTGCCGAATACCAATCCGAAGGGCGCGCACCGGAAATCCTGTTTTGGGTTGGGTGTGCTGGAAGTTTTGACACCCGCGCACAGCGCATCACCCGTGCCTTGTGCGAAATTCTGAACCACGCGGGGGTGGAATTCGCTATTTTGGGCAGTGAAGAACGCTGCACGGGCGATCCGGCACGCCGTGCGGGCAATGAATTTTTGTTTCAGATGACAGCCGCCATGAACATCGAAACATTAAATATGTACGGCGTCCAGAAAATTGTGACGGCTTGTCCGCACTGTTTTAATGTGCTGAAAAATGAATACCCAGCACTGGGCGGCAACTATGAAGTGGTACACCATACCCAACTGCTCAACGAACTGATTGCCAACGGCAAATTAAAACTCAAGGAAGGCGGTAGTTTCAAGGGCCAGCGTATCACCTACCACGATTCCTGCTACCTGGGCCGTGCCAACGACGTGTACGAAGCGCCCCGTGCACTCCTCGAAGCACTGGATGTAGACCTGGTGGAAATGAAGCGTTCGCGCAAAAACGGCCTGTGCTGTGGCGC
>JAEUUT010000008.1 GCA_016787415.1 Saprospiraceae bacterium
CCGAACACCTGCAACGGCTGTCATGCGGCCGATTATGCGGCTACCACCGATCCGAACCACGCAACCTCGCATTTCCCGACTACCTGCACGACCTGCCACAGCCAGACCGCCTGGACACCGTCTACGTTCAACCACAATGCGGTGTATCCGTTTACGGGTGCGCACATTCCGATTGCAAATGATTGCGACGCCTGCCACCACGGCAATTACACCACCACGCCCAATACCTGCGCAGGTTGTCACACAGCAGATTACAATGCCAGCACCAACCCCAATCACAGCGCGTTGGGTTTGTCGACCAATTGTGCTACCTGCCACACCACCGACCCGGGTTGGGATCCGGCTACATTCCCGGTACACAACAACTATTATGTGCTGCAAGGCGCGCACGCCACGATTGCAAGCGACTGTGCGGCCTGCCACCACGGCAACTACAACAATACACCGAACACCTGCAACGGCTGTCATGCGGCCGATTATGCGGCTACCACCGATCCGAACCACGCCACCTCGCATTTCCCGACTACCTGCACGACCTGCCACAGCCAGACCGCCTGGACACCGTCTACGTTCAACCACAATGCGGTGTATCCATTTACAGGTGCGCACATTCCGATTGCAAATGATTGCGACGCCTGCCACCACGGGAATTACACCACTACGCCCAATACCTGCGCGGGTTGCCACACAGCGGATTACAATGCCAGCACCAACCCCAATCACAGCGCGTTGGGTTTGTCGACCAATTGTGCCACTTGCCACACCACCGATCCGGGTTGGGATCCGGCTACATTCCCGGTTCACAACAACTATTATGTGCTGCAAGGTGCGCACGCCACGATTGCCAGCGACTGTGCGGCCTGCCACCACGGCAACTACAACAATACGCCGAACACCTGCAATGGCTGCCACGCGGCAGATTTTGCGGCTACGTCCAATCCGAACCACGCCGCTGCACAATTCCCGACCACCTGCACCAATTGTCACAGCCAGACGGCATGGTCGCCCACTACTTTCAACCACAACACGATTTACCCATTTACCGGGGCACATATTCCTATTGCCAGCGATTGTAATGCCTGTCACCACGGGAATTACACCACCACGCCCAATACCTGCGCGGGTTGCCACACGGCAGATTACAATGCCAGCACCAACCCGAATCACAGCGCGTTAGGTCTGTCGACCAATTGTGCTACCTGCCACACCACCGATCCTGACTGGGATCCGGCCACATTCCCGGTACACAACAACTATTATGTGCTGCAAGGTGCGCACGCCACGATTGCCAATAACTGTGCAGTCTGCCACAACGGCAATTACAACAACACGCCGAATACCTGCAACGGCTGCCACGCGGCAGATTATGCAGCTACGTCCAATCCGAACCACGCCGCTGCGCAATTCCCGACTACCTGCACGACCTGCCACAGCCAGAATGCGTGGTCGCCGTCGACCTTCAACCACAACACCATTTGGCCGATCACCGGCGCACACACAGCCATCGCCAGCAACTGTAACGCATGCCACAACGGCAACTACACGACTACACCCAACACCTGCTACGGTTGCCATGCAGCCGATTATACTGCCTCCGGCAACAGCCCGAACCATATTTCAGCGGGATACCCGACGGATTGCACCATTTGTCACAGCCAGAATGCCTGGTCGCCGTCTACGTTCAACCACGATAGTCAGTTCTTCCCGATTTATAGCGGCACACACCATGAGGCCTGGGATCAATGCACCGATTGCCATACGACAGCGGGCAATTACAGCACGTTCAGTTGCATACAATGCCACGAACACAACAATGCCTCGCAAATGGCAAACCACCACCAGGGTGTGAACGGATACCAGTATTCCAGCCCAGCGTGCTATTCCTGCCACCCGAATGGCCACAGTTAATCGTGTAAGCGTATGAAACACCTTCCAATTCTCTTCTGCTTGTTGTGCCACGCCTGGGGCGTGCTGGCACAGCAGGACACGGTGCTGGAAAAAGGGGCGGCCAGTTATGTTTCATCCCAGCATGTATATGTGAAATTTTCATCTACCGAGTACATCCGACAAGGCGACACCCTGTATCTGAAAACAGGCGACAAGTTGCAGCCGGCGCTGTTGGTGAAGGATAAATCATCCACTTCCTGCGTATGCACTTCCCTACTCACGGAAAAAGTAAAGGTGGGCACGGAGTTTCATGCCCGAACGATTGTAGCCCGGAAAAAGGAAACCAGTGCGCCCCAAAAGGAACAAAACACCCCTGGGGCAGAGCGCGACAGCACGCTCCGCCCGCCACCGCTGGTGGTAGCGCCCGCTTCGGATGAAAAGGAAGAGCATTTGTACAAACAAAAAATAAAGGGCCGGATTTCAGCGGCTTCCTACAGCAGTTTATATGGGAGCGAAGAGCAGCACAGGATGCGCTACACGCTTACTTTTCAGGGAAACCATATCAAAAACTCGCGTTTTTCAACGGATAACTACATCAGTTTCCGGCATACCCTCGGCGAATGGGGCCTTGTGAAACAAAACCTGAACGATGCGCTGAAAATCTATTCCCTGTCGGTAAAATACGACCTGTACAAGGCATCCTACATCTGCCTGGGCCGCAAGATCAACCAGCGTATTTCGAGCATGGGCGCCATCGACGGCCTCCAGTTGGAAAAAGGCTGGGGAAAATGGATGCTGGGAGCCATTGCGGGGTCTAGGCCCGATTACCTCGATTACAGCATCAACCTGCATCTTTTTCAGGCAGGCGCCTACATTGGCCATTCGAGCAGAAAAAACAACAAAAGCCAGGAAAGCACACTTGCATTTGTGGAGCAGCACAACAACTCCAAAATAGACCGCCGCTTTGTCTACTTCCAGCATTCCAATACCTTGCTGAAAGACCTGAGCATGTTCGGCTCCATGGAAATGGATTTGTATCAACTCGTTGACAGCGTGGCACATACGTCGCCCAGTCTCACCAACCTGCTCCTGAGTTTGCAGTATCGGTTTTCCCGAAAATTCAGCCTTTCCGTGGCCTACGACAATCGGAAAAACGTTATTTATTATGAGTCGTATAAAAATTTCATCGACCAACTGATCGACAATGAAACCCGGCAAGGGATGCGCCTCGGCATAAATACCCGGATTACCAAAAAGATAAGCGGCGGCGCAAACTACAGTTGGCGTTACCAAAAAAGCGGGGCCAATTTTTCGGAAAACCTGAACGGATACCTCAATTTCAACAGCCTGCCCTGGATCAAAGCCAATTGCTCGCTGTCGGCCAATATTTTGAAAACGGGTTACCTGAACAGCAGTATGTACGGCGCCAGCCTTACCCGGGAAATTATCCGGGAAAAACTGAACGGCGAATTGCATTACCGCTGGGTGGAATACCAATATGCCAACTACGAAAACACCGTACACCAGCATATTGCAGGCGCCGACCTGTCGTGGAACATTACCCGAAAACTGGCGCTTTACCTGTATTATGAAGGCACCTTTGACAAACAAAACCCGACCTTTAACCGGGTAAATACCCGGCTGATACAACGGTTCTGATACATGCCGGATATCTTAGCCATTTCTTCGAAGCAATACTATTTTTAGCCATGCAAAACATAAAATTCGCACTGTTTTTCCTGATTGTGCTGGCCGCCGCCGCCTGCAATTCCAAACCAAAAGTCATTGAGGCAGAGCCTGCTGCCGGGCAAGGCGCTACGACGCCCATTTTCCAGGATGCCCCTTCCGTTGCGGTATCGCCCGGATCGGCTGCGCCTGCTCAGGACGCCACACCGCACAAAATTGTGGCCGCCGAGGCCCTCAACACCGATAAATACACTTACATACGTGTTCAGGAAAATGACGAAGAATACTGGATTGCTATTGCCAAACGGGACATAAAAGTGGGCAATACCTACTTCTACCGCGGCGGATTGATGAAGAAAAATTTCCAGAGCAAGGAATTCAACCGGATTTTTGAAACGGTTTACCTCGTGGGCGATTTCTGGGAAGAAGGCGCTGCAAGCACGGCTGCCGCCGGTGGTATTCCGCCCGCATCCGCTTCGCTGGAACCGCCGAAAAACCTGACACCAGCACCGGGCGCAATCAAAATCTCGGAACTGGTAGCACATTTGTCCAAATACGACGGCAAAACCGTCAAAATCACTGGCAAATGTGTAAAGGTCAACCCCATGATCATGGGCAAAAACTGGATACACCTGCAAGATGGCTCCGGCAAAAATCTCGATCTGACGGTTACCACCACCGATATGGTGCAACTAGGCGACATTGTGACGCTGCAAGGCACGCTGGCACTGAACAAGGATTTTGGAGCGGGGTACCGGTATGAGTATATTGTGGAAGGCGCCGTGTTGAAGTGAGGGTGTCGTTTTTATGCATAATAATCACTCCTGACTGCCGCTGGCCTTCGAATACGCCCGGTGTTTCCACTTCGCTATCAAACTGATAACCAGCAGAGCGCCAACGATATAGTACACAAACGAAGGTACCGGCACCGGATCGCCTGCTGCATAGGAATGCAGGCCTGACAGGTAGTAATTTACCCCGAAATAGGTCATCGCTACCGAAGCCCAGCCGAACAGTGTGGCTACATTGAAGGCGTACAAGCCGCGCAGGCCCGGCACAAAACGCATGTGCAGAATAAAGGAATACACCAGAATCGTCACCAGGGCCCAGGTTTCCTTCGCATCCCAGCCCCAGTAGCGGCCCCAACTTTCATTGGCCCACACGCCGCCCAGGTACGTGCCGATACTGAGCATAAACAGCCCGCCAATCAGCGTCATTTCACTGATGGCCGACATTTCGCGGATGATCCGGTACATGTTGCTGCCATTCTGTTTGTTGGCAAAAATCATAAAAATCAGGTTGAGCACGCCAATAATAGCGCCCAGCACCAGAAAACCGTAACTGCCGGCTTCCAGCGAAACGTGGATGGTGAGCCAGTACGATTTCAATACGGGTACCAAAGGCGTGATTTCAGGGTCGAGAAAACTGAGGCCCGCCACCATCATAATCGTAGCCGCCAGTGCGGTGGTAGCGCTCAGTGCGCCCAGTGATTTTCGCCCGAAAATCAGCCCGGCCAGCACCGTCGTCCAGCCGATGTAGATCATGGATTCGTACCCGTTGCTCCAGGGTGCGCGACCAGAGATATACCAGCGCAATCCCAGTCCGAAAGTGTGCATGAAAAAGCCAAAGGCCAGCAGACCAAAGGCGCCTTTAAAGGCCAATTGTAGCGGTGCGGCCGGTTTGAAAACCGAAGTGAACAGCAAGGCCAGAAAAGCGAGCGTGAGCAAGGCATACAGGCCTGTCAGGCGACTAAAAATATTGAGTTTGTTCAACAGCAGTTCGGCGCTCACCGTACTTTCCGAAGGCAAAACAGCGCCTCCGTATTTCTGCTGGTAATGGTCGAGTTCGGCCACCATTTGATTTACAATACTCCAGTCGTTGTCGCTCACAGCCTTTTGCAAAGCCACCATATACATGGGGTAAAACTGATCGACAATGGTACCGCCCCCGGCCATATTGTGCTGATGGTTTTCCATATCCGGAAATTTCCAGTCGTTGTCGGGATCGGAAGGTATCGGAAACACTTTCAGGAAGCGCCCGGAAAAGATCATGCTGCAGATGTTGACCTTTTCGTCTAATTTGATGAGTTCTTTTTCAAAAACACCGCGGTCGCGGGGCGCTTCATTGTAGGCATCCCGAATGGCATCTTTGAGTTTGTACTCCCCGTTTGGCGCAAAAAAATCGCTGTAGGAAGCCATCGGGCTGTCAATTTGCAGCAACTTCCGGATTTCTTCATGCTGCCCGACTTTGATGACGGCTGCATCGTACCAGGCTTCCGGATCGGAGGCCATGCCCAGTATGATCTGCTCGGCATTCAGCCCGAACAGTTCTTCTTTTCGCGACAGTTTGCGCAACACTTCGCTGGCATAGGTATTGACGGGTTTGATGCGGCCAGCCTGATCCTGAATCAGCAGCCTGCCGAAATGGGCGGCATGCTCGGGGTTGATGGCCTGCCAATGCGGCTCGCAAAAAGCAGGTGTGGCAGCGCCCAGCATGGCAATCAGCAGGATAAACATGCTTTTTTTCGCTTGCCGCATCCGTTTGATGCTTTGAGCCAGTTGTTGGAAACGGCTGTTTTTATCGAACAAGGTCAGGATCATACCCAATGTGAGGATCAGGTAGCCAAGATAGGAAGCCATCGTGCCGGGTGCATCGTGGTTGACACTCAGGTAAGTGCCCAGTTCGTCCTGGTCGTACGACGACTGGAAAAAACGGTAGCCGTCGTAATCCAGGATATGGTTCATGTAAATGCGTTGGTCGCGGCGCAGGTTGCTGCGGCTATCCACCAGCGTCACTTCGCTGGCATAGGAAGAAGCGCTGTTGGTGCCAGGGTAGCGCTCCATAATGAAGTCTCTCAATTGAATGGAAAAAGGCAGCGTCACACGCCGGGAGCCATAGGAAATAGCGAGTTGGGTATTGCCAAGCGTCACACCGGCTGGTTGGCCTTCCGAGCCCTGGCTGCCGGATACGAATACGGTTTGTTCTTGTCCACCCATGCTCACTTTGATATCCAATCCGCCCGTGCTCGTACTGGTCATTTTTGGAGAACTCGAACTGATTTCGGTTCTGGCTTTTGGTTTAAAATCGCCGAAAACAAAATTCTGCACCCCGTTTGAATACAGGCTGCGCAGCATCAAGGGGTGGTAGACGCCCGGCGGCAGGGTGTCGCGGGTTTGTGTTGCCATCACCATCTGGGCGTAGGGCTGGCCTGCGATGAATGACAACTCTTCATTTTCGTATTTGATATTGAAAGCCTGCGGGTCTTCCGGATTGCCGAAATTGAACACGGTTCCGTAGATATTGACCTTGTCGTGGTATTTCACCGGAAATTCCTCCCGCCCGTTCATGCCGCCGATGACCACCTTAATGACCGGGATGCCCTGTTCGTCTTCAATAAGCGTTTCCTTGGGGTTGGGGATAAACTGCTGCACTTCTACTTTCAATTCCTCGTTGCCGATGAGGTACGACTGCTGAAAATGATTGTCGCCCAGCGTGGCAAAGAGCACAGGCTCGTCGAAAGAAAATTTGCGACCGTTTTGTAAAACCTGAAACTGCAAATACGATTCGGAACTCAAAAAGGAGTTGGCCGAACTGCCTTCTCGTATGCTCATCATGCCTTCGCTGCCGAAGTAGCGCGTGATGCCTGCGCCGATCAGGATGATGATCATGGCAGCATGGAAACTCAGGATGGCCCATTTTTTCTGCTGTATCATCCGGAATTTGAAGATGTTGACCACGATAGAAATCCCAAACAAGACCAGAAGCAACTCGAACCACCAGGATTTGAAGATTATTTTTTGTGCAGAACTGGTACCGAAATCATTTTCTACAAATGTGGCAACGCCGATGGAAATAGCAAATAACACGGTATACAATGCGGCAGCGGGGGCAGAAAACAGGCCGCCGAAGAGTTTCTTCAAAATGTTCATTTTGTAAAAAAAAGGATAGGCAGAAGGATATGTAGAAACATGCATGATAAGACTACACTGAAGTTCGTAAATTTTGAGCCAAAGGTTGTCTGTGGGCCTGGAAATATTTGGCTGTGGCACATACGCTTTCCGAGTATAAAGAGCAGCCACTAAGTGCCGGGGTGACTTCAAGTCACCCCGGCACTTTTCACCTTGCCCCCCTGCCATCGCTCACCCTGCTGTATGATGCCAATCATAACCCTGCCAGCCCGCGTTTGGCCGCCTGCGCATGACCTTTGCATGCACAAAAACGCCTGTCTATCTCTGACAGACAACAAATTCATCCATGCTATGACCCGGATTTTATTTGCTTTCGTACTATTTCTCCTTTTCAGCGCTTGCGGCGGCAACAAACAGGAAACCCCTGCCTCCCAGCCCGACACTACACCGGCTGCTACCACCGTGGCCGATCCGGACGTCCAAAAAGGCGAAGCGCTCATCGCTAAAAACGACTGCTTGACCTGCCACAAAATAGATGAAAAACTGATTGGCCCTACCTACCGGGAAGTCGCCCGCAAATACGCCGGACTACCTGACACCATCGTACCATACCTGGTACACAAGGTCATGAAAGGCGGCAGCGGTACCTGGGGACAGATTCCGATGGCAGCCCACCCGGCACTCAGCGAAGCCGACGCCACTGCGCTGGTGAAATATGTGCTGGCACAGAAATAACAACTGAATCTTGGGGAATTGCATTTATTTGCAACCAATTTGCAATGCCGCGCGGGCATTTGCATCACACCCTACTGCATCATGGACTTTTTCCATTCCACTACTACCCCCACTAACCCATTCCACATTGTGGATGAAGCCGAGGCCTGCGCTGCGGTGCTCATTGCCTGTCTACGCGCCAACGAACTCGACAGCGACGAGGACAATGCCGCTTTTTATACCACCATCAAAAGCCGGAACATCTTTCTGGGTTATGACCCGGAAAAACTGGTCGCCACCGCCGCCCAACAGTTCGAACAGGCGGGCAGCCCTTCCGCTCTCATCGATGCAGCCATCGGGGCCATTCGCGAACAAACGCGCCTGCCGCTTTTCTACCATTGCCTCGACGTTATTCTGGCCGACGGTGTAGTGACTCCCCGTGAAAACGAGGTGTTCCATTACCTTAAACGCAAATTCCGGGTAGAAGAAGAACAAGCCTGGAAAGCGCTGGAAGTGCTGCTGGCGAAGAATAAACTTTAGGAGTTATGAGTTAGGAGTTATGAGTTATGAGTGTTGGTGCTGTACACTTGGCTTTATCAATAGAGTGGCCATGCGTACAGCACCAACACTCATAACTCATAACTCATAACTTCAAAAGTCTTCCCCGCACCACGCCCTTTTCTCCATACAGTACCTGCACCTCATAAGCCCCCGACGCCCAGGAGCATACATCTACCTGCACGGAACCGTTGTTGGAAGCGGGTATTTTTCCTGAAAATACAGTCCGCCCCAGCGCATCCCGAATGTTCATCGAAACAGCCTCGCTGCTTAGGTGCTGCCATTGCAGCCATACCCGATCTGTAGCCGGGTTAGGGAAAACAGACAGTGTCGGCAATGCGACTCTTGGCCCATCTCCGGCATCCACCACCACGCCCAGGGTGGCAGGCTCGGTGTATATGCTGCAACCTGTTACGGGATTTTGGAGCCAACAACGTACCTGTAGCCCGTTCAGGGCCGTACCTGCTTGCGGGTCTACCAGCAACACAGGGCTTTGCACCTGCTGGAAAGTGAGGTTGTTGGGTGCATTTACCCATTCATTTGCCTGAAAAACCTGCCATTGATACACGGTGCTGGCATCCTGTGCGGCAGTACTAAAGGTAGCCGTCTGGTTGTTTTGTATTGTGATGGATTGTGGTTGCAACAGGATTTCTGGCGCAGCCAGCAGTACGGGCTGCACCACATCGGTCGTGTCGGCGTTTCCAGACAGATCGGTGAGCACACAACGGTATGTTTCGGTGGTGAGTGCAGGCGCTACAGCGGCACTCAAACGGAGTTTGGAAGTCTGCACACCCTGGTATGTCGCATCGTTTGTCAAATCTTCCCAACTGGAGGCGCTGGCATGCTGCCATTGATACGAAATGCTGTTACCAATAACACTGACAACGAACTGTGGCGACACACCCGCACAAAACGCAGCATCGGAAGGCTGTCCGGCGATAGAAAACGGAATGGCGGGGCACAAGCCGGTAGCGTCGAGGATGGTCAGCCGAATGTCGGAAGTGTCGGCCTGTAAATAATCTCCGCCTTGTGAATAAAAAGCCGCGAGTTTGCCATCAGGAGTCGTAGCAAGCCAGTTGCCGTGGTCATATCCTGTTGTGGCGAGGTCGAGCACGTTTTGTATTTCACCATCGGGCGACCAGTGTACCAACGCCAGGTCGAGTTGCCCGAGGCCGGACTTTCCGAATTTTTGTCCCGAACGCGCATTCAAACCCAGGGCGTGGCCATAATTTGCCATTCCGACAACACTGCCGTCGGGCTGTGGCGCCAGGTGGGAAAAGTGGGCATTGCCGCTGCGTACCGACCACAACAACTGACCATGCGGGTCGTATTTGAGCAAAAAATGGCAGCGATCGCCAAAAGCAGGGACACTATCGTTCAGGTAAATCAGTGCTTCGGGGATCGGAATGCTGCCCGGCGGCGTCCAGGAATATTCATCGGCGCTGAGGCTCACCGACTGGTACACATTCCCCTCGGCATCAGTGGCGAAGGGTAGATTAATCAGTTCGTTGGTAAAGCCCGTTCCGCTCTGGTAGTTGTCGTCGGTGCTGAAGGTGGTGAATGCTTCTTTGACCCCAAAATCAGGGTCGAGCCGCAGCACAAAAGCATTCAGGACGCTGGGCCGTACAGGTTCCATGACGATGGTGTCCCACAGGAGTTTTCCACGAAAAAATGCCGACAGCACAAAATCGCCATTTGCTTGCCGCTGCATACGTGGCGCTACTCTTGTAATGCGCGAGGTAATCCACTGGCCAGGGTCGGGGTTGTAGTCAGCATACACGTCTGAATTGAACAGCAAAGGCCGCCCGATCGGCACGTGTTGCAGGATGGTACCAGTCGAATCGAAGCGCATGCCATAGAGGAGTGTGAAACTGTTCGGGTCTGTCGAGATGGTTTGGGTAGCCGTTTGCACGTTCAAAAATCGGCCGCTGATGAGTGCCGTGAGCCGGTTGTCATTTTCGAGTACCAGTTCGGTAGGCGCCACGATGGAGGTGCCGCCGGGGCCGAAATACTTTGCCGACCACAGCAGTGTGCCTTCAGGGTTTAGTTTCAAGATAAAGGCATTTTCGGCGCTGGGGTTGGCATCCGTAAATACCGGCACGCCCCCCACTTGCATGTTTTTGCCTGCAAAAGAGCCGCCGATGTACACATTTCCTTCATTATCGGCAGCAATGGAGGTGCCGATGCACTGGTAGTAGTAATCGAACGGGCTGTTGCCATGCGAATACGCTGGCCAGTATCGCGCCCAGACGAGGTGCCCATCCGCATCGTATTTATTGTAAAACAGGTTGTAGGAAGACCACCAGGAAAACGGCTCGTATTTGTAGCCAATTACGTAGGTATTTCCCGAAGCATCGGTATAAGTGTCTAATATTCTTTCAATTAGATAGTGGTTGACAAACTGCATCCCGGTGGGTTCAGAAGCGCATACCGCCGTATTGTCTGTTGGCAAAAGGTCATCGGGAAACACTTCGATGGTGGCGTAACTCGTATCAAAACAGCCGACGGTGTTGGCAGCAATTTGGCGGATGGGATACAGACCCGGCTCGGAGTACACTACTACGGGCGACTGCGCAGTTGAAACAGGCGGCTGGGCCGCGGCGCCCAGGTTCCATTGAAAACTTGCGCCGGAGGAATAGTTGGTAATGGTAATGGGATGGCCGGTTGTTTCGGTGTAATACCGGGCGTTTTGAACGGAAAGGACAGGGTCGGCCGCTACCATAGCGGCATTTTGAAAATAGCGATAACACCCGCCATTGAAAACGGTAAAACTGAAAACGGCACTGGAATAGATCGGCCCCGTCGGAATACCCAGGGTGCTGCCTGTACCTGTCGCCTGCCCATTGGTGCTGCCCTGCCATTGATAGGTAGCGCCTGAAATGGAATTGGCGATCAGAATAAGCGTCGAGTCGCCCTGACACAAGAGCGGATGCTCCGGCACGGCAGCAAATTCGCTATACAAGGGCAGCGGCGTCACCTGCACCGTCACCTGTGCCTCGCTTTCAACAGCGCCACATTCATCGGAAAGGCTGGCATGCAGGCGATAAATAGTCGTTTCGAGCGGCGTAACCCAGCGTTCGAAATTGCCATACAGGTTGGAGTCAATCTTCGTTCCATTGGCGCTCAGGTCCCAGATTCCGAAGCCTTCGAGGTAAATATTTGTACTGAGTTTGGTATTGTTTCCCCGACATATTTCCGGTTCGCTGGCCGTCAGTACCGGCGTGGACAGCGTCAGCGCAGATTTGGTTTGCACATCCAGGGTAGCCGTATCGCGCCCTGTTCCGCGGGCTGCTACGAGCATGAGGGTATAGGAAGTGCCTGGCTGAGGAAAAATTACCTGCGGATTGCGTTCGGTAGAAAAAAGGTTGCCATTGAGAAACCACTGATACGTGTAAGCCGGCACGTCGGCCGTCAGGTTTACCAGTGTTTGCGGCAAGTTGGCACAAGGCACAAAATCCGGGCTGGTAGCAATACCTGCTATTGGCGCCCAGTCGTTGCCGCCGCCGTTATCGGTTTTCAGGCAAAGACCTTTGTCGCCTACGATCATTCCGTGGTTCTGGTCGAGCCAGGCAAAGCCGTTGTACTGCACGGTTGCAGACGTACCGCCGGTGTATTTTTCCCACACCTGCCCGCCGTCGTTGGTGCGATAAATAGCATCGTAATTGAGCAAATAACCATGTAATTCGTCAGCAAACCAGATGTCTTCCACCCCTGCGCCGTCGGGCGGCATGGGCACATCCGCCCAGGTTTGTCCGCCGTCGCTTGTTTTTTTCAATGAATTATAGCCACTGACGAAGCCCGTTTGGGCATTCAGGAACTGGATAGCCGTCACAGCCTCCTGTATGCCGGTTGGCGCCCAGGTGACGCCGCCGTTGGTGGAGCGTAGCAGTCCGCCGGTGCCGCCGACAAAGCCGGTTTGGGCGCTGGGAAACCCGACGCTGTACAGTTCCCAGGCCACGCCGGGTATGCTCACCAGCGACCAGGTAGCGCCGCTGTTCTGGGTGTGCAAGAGGTGGCCGTTGGCGCCTACTGCCCAGCCTTCGGTATTGTCCTGAAAAAAAAGGTCGTTGCAATAACGCGGGTAAGGGCCGCTGTCACCTTCATACGCCACGGTCCAGTCCTGTGCGCCGTTGGTGGTACGCAGCACGAATTCGTCGTTGCCAAGAAAAAACAAACCGGTTGCTACGCCAGAGTTGGCGGAGAAGAAATGCAGTTCGGAAATCGAACTACCCAGCAAGGGAATGCCGTCGGCCTCCAGTGGGAATGCACTCCAGGTAGCACCTGCATTGGTAGTGCGCAGGATAACATCGCTACCTCCTGCAAACCAGGTATTCTGGTCGACGGCAAATACGCTTTCCAGAAATGCGTTGCTGCCGGTTTGTAGGGGCGTCCATTGAGCGGAGAGGGTAAAGGGCAGGAGGAATAGGGAAAGTAGTAGTTGGGCGTGTTTTTGCATGTGGAGGTGATTGAGAGAGGCCTTCTTATTTTTTTCCAAAAATAAGGCATTCATTACCTAATAAACAAGTCTGTACCCTTGCTGCTTCTTACTTGGCCAGGCATTTGAATTGCCTCAAATTACCTGTAGTTTTGCCGCCTCATACTATACCATATTTACACCATGTCCACCAATATACGCCAACTCGAACCCACCGCCCCCTGGAACGCCTTTGCCGACCTCAACGCCGTACCCCGCGCTTCCAAACGGGAAGAACGCATTTCGAAATGGGTGCAGGATTTCGGCCGCAAACACGGCCTGGAAGTGCTCACCGATGATTTCGGAAATGTCATCATCAAAAAACCGGCCTCTCCCGGCCGTGAAAAAAGCCCCGTGACCATTTTGCAGGGCCACCTCGATATGGTGCATTCCAAAAATGCAGGTGTCGATTTCGATTTCGACACGCAAGGCATCGATATGTATGTGGACGGCGACTGGGTGCGCGCCCGGGGCACTACCCTCGGCGCGGATAACGGACTGGGCGTAGCGGCTATTCTGGCGGTGCTGGCCTCCAAAGACATCGCACACCCGCCGCTGGAAGCGCTGTTTACCCTCGATGAAGAACAAGGGCTCGGCGGCGCCAAAAACCTGGGCAAGGGCCTGCTCAAAGGCAAACTCCTACTCAACCTCGATACAGAAGAAGACCATGTGCTGACCATCGGTTGTGCCGGTGGCGTAGACACCCTGATCGACTGGAAATACAAGGAAGAAGCCGCGCCGGTTTCCATGAAAACCTTTGTGGTGCAGGTGCGCAACCTGCAAGGCGGCCACAGCGGTATGGACATTCACCGCGGCCGGGGCAATGCCAACAAAATCCTGACCCGTGTGCTCATGGCCTGCACCCCTGCGGGGCTCCGCATTTCCGCTTTCGACGGCGGCAACCTGCGCAATGAAATCCCGCGCGAAGCAAAAGCCTGGGTAGCCGTGAAAAATGCGAATCGCTTCCACAAACTGTTGAAAGCCGCCGCTAAAGAACTCGGTACGGAATTCCAGACCGTGGAACCTGGCCTCGACATCAGCGCGACGGAAGCACCCCTGCCCGGCAAACTGATGCGCAAAAACGAACAGGCCAAATTCCTCCAGGCTGTTCGCGCCGTACACAACGGCGTGTTCCGCATGAGCCCCGATATTCCGGGGCTGGTGGAGGCGTCCAGCAACCTGGCCAAAATCAGCCTGCGCGACGGGCATCTGAAAATCGGTTCGCTGCAACGCAGTTCGGTAGAATCCAGTAAAGCAGATGTGGCTGCCGCCTTCCGCGCACCGTTCGACCTGATCGGTGCAGAAGTAGAACTGGCCAATGCCTATCCGGGCTGGCAGCCTAATCCAAAATCGAAACTTGTGCAAAAGATGTCGGGCATTTACCAGAAAATGTTCGGCCATGCGCCCGTCATCGAGGCCTGCCATGCCGGACTGGAATGCGGTATCATTGGCGAGTCGTACCCGGGTGTCGATATGGTTTCGTTCGGGCCGCTGATCGAAGGCGCCCACAGCCCCGACGAGCGCGCCTCGGTGGAAAGTTTTCGGAAGTTCTGGGGGTTTTATTTGGCGGTGTTGGGAGGGATTTGATGAGCGGTTGAATCAGGATTTTGGGGATTTAAAGGATTAGAAGGATTCCCGACGTAGGGTGTACAAGCAGTTGAATCAGGATTTTGGGGATTTAAAGGATTAGAAGGATTACCGACGTAGGGTGTACAATTTTGTGAATTTTATTGATTGTACTTAAATCTAATTCGAACCAGACTGCTTGACCACTGTACAATTTTGTAAATTTTTTTTAATTGTACACGCTCAGTCGGTAATCCTTCTAATCCTTTAAATCCCCAAAATCCTGATTCAACTGCTTGTACACGCTCAGTCAGTAATCCTTCTAATCCTTTTAATCCCTAAAATCCTGATTCAAACGCTCCCCCCCAAAAAAACATGAGCCACCCCGCATACACGGAATGACTCATATTTGTAGAACCGTAATTACTACGCCCCCTTGTATTATCTTCTTCCTTTATGCGCCCGCTTCCATTGAAGAGGACGCCATTCACTGGGTGTAAAGTTGCAGGA
>JAEUUT010000014.1 GCA_016787415.1 Saprospiraceae bacterium
TCCATACTATTGTTTGTCAGATTCTGGCGTTTTCTTGCAGCCCGAAGGTACGCACTACCATATTTTCGCGTTCCTTTTTCTTTAAAAATGTAAAACTTGTGAACTTTGCGCCTGCAATTGTTTCAACATTGACCAGAAATAACCTTTCCAAATCGAACTGACCAATCATTTACAGCAATATGGAAGACGTAAGCAGTATTCTCAATGATGCCAAAGAGCATATGAGCAAGGCAATAGAACACCTCGAACACGAACTTGTCAAACTGCGTACCGGCAAGGCATCCACCAACCTCATTTCCGATATGATGGTGGATTACTACGGCACTCCGACGCCGCTGCCTCAGGTGGCTAATATCCAGGTGAGCGATGCCCGTACAATCGTGATTCAACCCTGGGAACGCAATATGCTTGGCCCGATCGAGCGCGTGATCATCAACTCCAATATCGGTATCACACCGGCCAACGACGGCGAAGTGGTGCGCCTCAGCGTGCCGCCACTCACCGAAGAGCGCCGCAAGGAACTGGTGAAAAAAGCCAAAGCCGCCGGCGAAGAAAGCAAGGTGGGCGTTCGCAATGCCCGCCACAAAGCACTTGACCACATCAAAAAAGCAGTAAAAGACGGCCTGCCGGAAGATGTCGGCAAACGCCGCGAAACTGAATTGCAGGACCTTGTCAACAAATTTGTCGAACAGGTAGACAAAGTGATTGCTGTGAAGGAAAAAGAAATAATGACAGTATAAATTTAGTCAGGAGTCCTGAGTCCTAAGTCCTGAGTCTGTAGATTACACGTTGATACTTCCGGCATTCCTGCTTCAGAGGCCAAAAGTATCAACGTGTAATCTACAGACTCAGGACTCACGACTCAGGACTCACGACTTTTACAACTCAGCATATGAATCTGGAAAAATACCTCGTCGTGGCAGGCATGCCCGGCGTCCACAAAGTAACGGCCACCCGCAACAACGGTTTTGTCATTGAAGACCTCAATGAAGGCCGCAGCCGTTTTGTCCCCATGCGTCAGCAGCAGGTAACGCCACTGGCCACCATCGGCATTTACACTTATAGCGATGCAGAAGGGGAAAACACCATTCCACTGTCCGATGTGTTCCAAAAAATGCTGGATCAGTATGAAACCACGCCGCCGGTGAGCCTCGACTCCAACAGCGCTGCTTTCCGCGCGTATTTCACGGCCGTGCTGCCCGAACACGACCAGGATCGCGTTCACATCAACGACATCAAAAAGTGCATCAAATGGTTCAAATACATGCATGAAAAAGGCATTTTTGAAGAAGTGAAGCGCGAGGAAGAAAAAGCAAAGGCAGAAGATGCCGAACCGGCGGAAGACGCCTCGGAAAAAGCCTGATACTATGTACAAAAACAAAAAAGTAGTGGTCGTGCTCCCGGCCTACAACGCAGCGAAAACGCTCGAAAAAACGTATAGGGAGATACCTTTCGACCTCGTGGATGAAGTGATCCTGTGCGACGACCACAGCCGCGACAATACGGCTGAACTGGCTCGCCAACTGGGTGTTCAGCACGTCATCGTGCATGAGCAGAACAAAGGATACGGCGGAAACCAAAAATCGTTGTACAACAAAGCCCTTGAAATCGGTGGCGACATCGTGATCATGTTGCACCCCGATTACCAATACACGCCC
>JAEUUT010000098.1 GCA_016787415.1 Saprospiraceae bacterium
AAAATGCGGTCAGTTGCTGCTCGAAACCTCGCTGACCATCGGCGAAATCGCCACCCGCGCTGGCTTCGAATCGGAGTTTTACTTTTCCCGGATTTTTAAAAAGAAAACGGGCTTTTCGCCGGGAGAATACCGGAAACGGAAGTAACAGCCTCCGATGCAAATGATGCTTGGGAGAATATTTTACAGGAACTGTTCACACATGCCCCGCTGCGGGCATTCAACAGATAGCCACTTCTGTGCCAGCATCCATTTTTGCTGCGGGTAGCGACAAGGCACATCATTTAAATGTTAAATAACGAGGCGATACCGAAAAAAAATTGGGGGTTTAAAAGGAAATAACTACATTGACCTACGTTTTTCTTTAATCCACCCAACAATATGTGTCGCAACTTTGTGCCATACATTTTATGAAGCGCTAATGAGTTGAATAACAATTGTTTGACTGCTGCGAATTAATCCATTCCTGAATCCTGTTAGACAAATTTTGTTTTAACTGACTTTTGGGTAGCAGCGAAAACCGATGAACAGTCATTATGCCCAAGTACCACCCGAATGAACGAACTGAAAGAGGGAAGCGTCCTGCTTTTCCTGTGTGTCTGTTGTCCGAACAGGCTCTTTTGAATTTCCATTTCTACCTGCTTTCACCTGGCTGAATTGCCTTTGCCGCCGCGCGAGGGTCTGTCCTTCCTGTTTCATTACCTGTAATTCATTTTGCTGATGCAAAGGGAACAGTTACCGGGCTTATTGCCCTTTGGGTGCCTGCTATGCGGGTTGTTGCTTTTTTCCAATTTTAAATGCCCTTCACACATGGAAAAAGATTTTTGTCAGGCTTTGATGGATGATGACCGGAAAGCATTGCAGCCGCTGGTGAATGCTTTTTTGGCCACCATCGACCCCCGGGAAAACTATGAAACGAATATCGGCAAGGTAAAGGCCTGGGTGGCATCGCACGACTGTGTTGAAAAAGTCGACATCTCCTCTGAATTACTCGATACTGACCCATCGGTACAACAGTTAATAGTGACATACACTGGAAAAAACGCTGACCCAAAAGTCGGCACTATCGGAATCGAACTTCGCCAGGGAGCATGGGCATTTAATATCAAATAAAATCCTAGGACATGAACCAATCTGAATTGTTTGCCAGACAAAATCTGATTTCATCCCGCTTCGAAACAGCCAAAGAAACCCTTTCTCAATTCCCGAATGTTGTTGCGGTGGGTATCGGTTTCAAGGAAACGGACAAAAAGTTTACCAGTGAACTGTCTTTCAGGGTATTTGTAACCCGCAAAAAAGACTTGTCCGCACTGAGCCCGAATGAAATCATTCCGGATGAAATCAACGGAATTAAAACGGATGTACTCAATCCGCTGGTGGCCACCGACGATTCAGACGTGTGTGGTACCGAGAGGAGAACGCTCGCCCACCACCGCCCTTTGAAAGCAGGGATCGCCATTTCTACCGACTCCCATTCTTATGGAACCTTAGGCTGGTTTGGGAAACTGGATGTAGATGATACCCCTATCCTGCTGACAAACAAGCACGTATTGTACGATTCAACCATCGGGACAGATTCGAGGCATCTGGCGACTGCCCAGCCGCAAGTCGGCTCGCCCAGCAAATGCTGTTGCTGCGAATGCGGCAGCGACAATGTCATCGGTGAAAGTATCTTCGGAATCAAGGATACCAACCCGTTTTCCAGTATGTCCGTCGATTGTGCCATTGCAAAAATAAATCCCGAGTTCGCGTCCAATATTCAGTTGCACATCACCAATAGCGCCACCGACGAAGTGCTGAGCGTGTCTGGTACGGCACAGGCAGTGGTAGGCCAGCATGTAAGAAAAATAGGCGCCCGCTCGGGATATACCAGGGGCATAGTGGTTCATATCGGCGATATTGCCGTGGCTCCTCCCCAGGATTCGGATGGTACCGATATAGACGTGTGCGAGGGGCAGGTGCTCATTATTCCTGAAGATGATGAAACCTACGAGGTGAAAGAAGGCGTGTGCAAACGTGCATTTTCCAACAGCGGCGATTCCGGTGCTGTCATATTAAATGAAGACGATGAAATTATTGCTTTGAACTGGAGCGGAGACAGAACCACCAATAATGTGGGCATTACCATCGCCAGCAATATTGCCAATGTTTTGCAACGCTTGAGTGAAGCCGGGTTCCCTATCACCTTGTCTGTTTCGCCTTCAGGGGGCGACATCGACCGGCACAAGGCAACGAGGACTCCATCCGTTCCGATGGCCGACCCCGGCAATGTACTGTTGCTACTGAAAGAACATAATCAGGACAGCCAACTCCACCACCTCTTCGACGAGCACCACCGCGAAATACTCGCCCTCATCAACCACGCCCGCCCGGTCACCGTCGCCTGGCAGCGCCACCAGGGCCCCGCATTTGTAGCGGCCATCGCCCGTGCAGCCCGGGAGGAACATTACCGCATACCGGAAGAAATCAATGGCGTCAGCCGTACCCGGCTGCTGCTGGCTATGAAAGAAGCGCTCATTCTCAGTGGCTCGGCAGCCTTGCAGCAGGATATTGTTCGCTATGAATCGGCCATTCTGAAATCCGTCAGCCATGGCGACACTATTCGCGCATTGGCCGAACAACTTCTGGCCGCCGGCCTGATCGACCATATCCCCACCCATTTGTCACCCGCAATCGCCTAAAGCATGCCTGCAACCACTCCGCAACAGACCGGCACGTTCGAAGCCATTGCACTGGGACTCGCTCGGCTGTTCTCCCCGCTCGAACAAGACCTGGCCGAAGGCCGGGCCAAGGTGCTGCTGGCCCAACTGGGGCTGCAACTGCCGCCCGCTGCCGATGGCGTAGCAGCATTTTCTTCCGCCGTGGAGGGCATGGCAACGGCAGCCGGACAAATGCCGGGCCTCATCACCCAGTTGATCGATGCCATCGATGCGGAAGACACGGGCCGAATCGTCAGTTCGGGCCGCGACCTGGCTTCCTCCGTTATCAATACTATCAAAGGCATCAGCGACCTGGCTACCGCCGTGCGCAGCCTCGGCGGCGCCACAGGGATTCCTCCTGCCACGCTCGACGATTTCGCCAACAACCTGCCCAAACGCCTGGTCGATTACCTCGTGGTGCGCAACCTGGAAGGGGTGCCCGTGGTGCCGGAAGTGCTTGAATTTGTGGGGGTGATTGGCCGCGAACTGCGCAATGCGGGCTCTACCGACCCGAATTTGCCGGAATACACGGAATACAGCCTTCATTTCGACCACTTGAGCGAGTTTATCAAGTCGCCGCTCGACCGTTTCCGTACGTTATATGACTGGGGCAATCCGGGTTTCGACGCCAGTCGGCTGCTGCCCGCTTTGCAAACACTGCTGAGCAATGCAGGTTTGCCCGCCGTGCTCGATCCTGCGGTAACGCCTGCCGTGCTGGACGTGCTTTTTGCCGAAGTTTCTGCAAAAACCGACGTCGACCCACGTGGCCTGCTGATCAGACTGGTGGAAAAGATAAACATTGAACATACCATTCCTTTCAACCAGGGCGGCGACTGGATACTGGAAGCCCTGGCCTCCGGCAATATTGAAGCGGAAACGAGCCTGGTCATCCAGCCCAACGGCAATTTCATTTTTACCCCGCCTTCCGCTACTGCTGATGGCACACTCGGCCTGCGTTTTACCGCCGGCAAAGCCGATGGCACACCGTTTATTATTTTTGGAGAAGCAAACGGTTCAAGGCTGGAAGTCGGAAAATTTATCATCGAAACCGAGGCCAACCTCAATTTTGACTCCGCTACCCACAGCGCGCAAAGTGCATTCAGAATTTCCGGAGACATTAAAGAAGGCAAATTCCTGATCGATGTGTCGAATGCCGACGGTTTTATCGGCCAGATTTTATCGGGCATCAAGGTGGAAAACAATTTCGACCTTGGCATCGGGTTCTCCTCGGAGCAGGGGCTGTATTTCCACGGTAGCAGCGTACTGGAAATCCAGTTGGCGGTGCATATTTCACTCGGCCCTGTCGAAATCAACGGACTTTCGATCTTCGTGGGGCTGGAAAATGGCAAGTTCCCTGTCGGCATTGCCATCGACCTGAAAACCAACCTGGGCCCGCTGCAAGGCGTGATCGAAAACTTCGGCGTGAAAGCCGACCTCACCCTGCCGGACGACCGCAACGGCAACCTCGGCCCTGTCGACCTTGCTTTCGGTTTCAAGCCACCCAATGGCGTTGGCCTGTCCATCGACGCCGGGGTGGTGCGTGGCGGCGGCTACCTCTCGTTCGATTTCGACCGCGAGGAATATGCCGGGGCGCTCGAACTCACATTCGCCAATTTCCTGGCGCTGAAAGCCATCGGCCTGGTGACCACCAAAATGCCCGACGGCTCGAAAGGATTTTCGCTGCTCATCATCATTACCGTAGAGTTTGGAACCGGGCTTCAACTGGGCTTCGGTTTCACGCTGCTCGGCGTGGGCGGCCTGCTGGGCCTCAACCGCGCCTCCAACGGCGAAGCGCTGCTGGCCGGCATTCGGGCGGGCAGCGTAGCCAATATCATGTTCCCCCGCGATGTGGTGGCCAATGCGCCGCGCATCATCAGCGATTTGCGGGCATTTTTCCCGGCCGAAGAAGGCAAATTCCTCATCGGGCCCATGGCCAAGCTCGGATGGGGCACCCCCACGCTGGTGAGCGTATCGCTGGGCGTGATCGTCGAATTTTCTACGCAGGGTAGTTTCAGCGTCGAGAGCCTCACTATTCTGGGTGTGCTGAAAGTGGCGCTGCCCACAGAAGAGGCTGCACTCCTGCAATTGCAGGTGCAATTCCTCGGCCGCATCGAATTCGACAAACGCCGCGCGTATTTCTTTGCCAGCCTGTTCGATTCGCGTATCCTGTTTATGACCATCGAAGGGGAAATGGGTATGCTGATCGACTGGAGCGACAACCCGAATTTCGTGTTGTCGGTCGGTGGTTTTCACCCGCGTTTTTCGCCGCCGCCGCTGCCGTTCCCGGCGCCGCGTCGTATTGCGGTGGAATTGTCGAACAACCCGTTCTATCGTGTTCGGGTGGAAGGTTATTTTGCCGTTACATCCAATACTGTACAATTTGGGGCACGCGCCGAACTGGAATTCAAAATCGGCGATGTGTTCCAGATCAACGGGCATATTGCTTTCGACGCCCTGTTCCAGTTCTCGCCGTTTTATTTCATTATCGAAATATCGGCGTCCGTTTCGCTGCGCCTGTTTGGTATGGGCGTTTTCAGCATCCGCCTGGAATTTGCCTTGTCGGGCCCAACGCCGTGGCGCGCCCGCGGTACCGGATACATTTCCTTCCTGTTCTTCGAATTTTCTGCCGATTTCGATGTCACCTGGGGCGAAAGCGCCAATACTACGCTCGAACCCGTTGCCATCCTGCCATTGTTGTCGGGCGAACTGAAAAAAGAGCAGAACTGGACGGCACGCCTGCCCGAAGGCAGCAGCATTCAGGTGTCGCTGCGCAAACTCGAAGGCGCCAAAGATACCCTCGTGCTGCACCCGCTGGGCACCTTGCTCATCACGCAGCGCCTGGTGCCGCTGGCCCTGACGCTCGACAAACTCGGTAACCAGAAACCTTCCGATTTCAAGAAATTTGACATCACGGTGGAAGGCAATTCACTCCAGCCTACGCAGGCCGACGAACAGTTTGCCCTGGCGCAGTTCAAAAACTTGAGCGACGCCGAAAAACTGTCGCAGGCAGCCTTCCAGCCCATGCAGGGCGGCCTGGCGCTGTCGGGCGCCGACAACGGCGGCTACAAAACGGGCCGGGCGGTGAAACGTGTCGTGCGCTACGAAACCATTGTGATCGATACCCGCTACCGGCGTTTCCAACGGAAATTCTTCGAATGGATCGGTACGCTGTTTACGCACTTCTTCGTGGGCAGCGCTATCACCAAATCGCCCTTGTCGCAGCACCAGCAGAAACAACTGCAACCATTTGCAGATAAAATCGAGGTGCTTGGCTCCGACCTGTACACGGTGGCGGCCATGACAGACAATACGCCGTTTGCCGCAGAATCCCACAGTTTCAGCAGTGAAGCCTCGGCGCGGGAGTACCTGCAAACACAGGTGAGCAACAACCCGGCCCTGCGCGACACCCTTCACGTGATTCCTCAATACGAAGCCAATCTCTGACTATGAGCCAATCGTCCCTTTCCACCTACTCTTTTTTGCCGTACCTGCGGCAGGGCCTGGCCAACAACATAG
>JAEUUT010000149.1 GCA_016787415.1 Saprospiraceae bacterium
GGAAGAGGACGAGATTTCGCCGGAAGAACGCCGCCGCCGTATCGAGGAGGCGCAACGCCGTCGGCAGGAAGCGCTCAACCGCCCGATCAATGTGGTGAAACTCAGTTCGCCACAGACGATCATCGAACTGGAAAACCAGCCAGCGTACCTGCGTAAAAGTATCAACCTCGACGATGTGCCAGATGCCGAACAACCCAGCATGTCCAATTGGACCGTTTCGCTGGAAGATGAAGGCGAAATCAAGGTGGGTGGGAACTCGTATTTACATGACAATGTGGATTAGAATGATGAATGATGAATGATGAATGATGAATGATGAATGATGAATTTTGGGGCCTATGGGAGTGAATTAAAACTATTTCGTTTACCAGGGCAAAAATTGTTCTATTACGAGCAGCTTGCAAATGTGCAGATGCTGAAAAATTCATCATTCATCATTCATAACTCCCCCTGTTTCCCGTCATTAATCCGTTGGCTAACGACCAACACAACCGATAGTATGTATTCTAATAAATTACTCCTGTCGTGCGCCATCTGCGCACTTTTTGCCTTCGGCACCACTGTTGCCACCGCTCAAACCTATTCCTCACTTCTTAAAAACGCCAACGAGTCCTACGACAAGGGGCTGCTGCCAGAAGCCGCCGACTTGTACGAAAAAGCGGCCCGCCTCAAGGAAAACAAACCCGAAACCATGTACAAAGCGGCGGAGTGCTATTACCTCACCCGCAATTATGCCAAAGCAGTAGCCTGTTACGAACTGTCGAAAGACGAATTCAAAAAACACGAACTGGCGGGGCTGCGGTATGCTCGCTCGCTCAAACAGACGCAGCAATACGAACCTGCCATTGAAGCGTTTAAAAATTTCGGCCGTAAATATCGGGGCGCTCGCAAGGCGCAGGTTATTGCAGTGGTACAAAACGACATCAAAGGCTGCGAACTGGCTATCCAGAAAGGTGCTATGGCTACCGACAATGGCGATAAAGTACAGGTATTGCCCGATGGAATAAATACCCGCGCCAATGACTTTGCGCCCCTGCCCTGGTCATCCGACCTGCTATATTATTCCGGATATGTAGGCAAAAAAGTATCGCTGATGCGCTCCCTGCACAATGGCTCTGGTTGGCAACAGTCCGACTCGGCCCGCGGCTTGCCGGAATCGGTTACCAGCCGTTTCGGGAATGGCGTTTTTTCGGCCGACGGAAAAAGATTCTATTGCACGCAGTGCAACGAAGCGCCGGCTTATGAGCGCGCTGGAAACGGACTGCGCACCCGTTGCGCCATTTTTGGTCTGCGCTACGAAAACGGCCGCTGGGGCGAACCAGAACGCCTGCGCAGTTATATCAACATGGCCAATCACACCAGTATGCACCCCTGTGTAGCCACGGAAGGCGGGCGTGAATTGCTGTTTTTTGCCAGCGACCGCGAAGGCGGGCTGGGCGGACTGGATTTGTATGCCTGCGCCCGGCCGCTGGAATCGAACGAATTCGATTTCTCCTTCCCGCAAAACCTGGGTGAAGTGATCAATACCGGTGGCGATGAAATCAGCCCTTTTTACGACCCCCGTTCGCAAACGCTCTGGTTCAGCAGCAATGGCCATATTTCACTGGGGGGGCTTGATATTTTTAAAACAATCCGTGGCGGCGGCAAATGGACCCAGCCGGAAAACCCAGGCAGCCCACTAAATTCGCCTGCCGATGATTTGTTTTTCTACAAGATTATGAATGACAAAAAAGGCCACGCTTTTTTTGTTTCCAACCGCCAGGTAGAAGGCCTCAAACCGGCCACTTCCGATGAAGACATTTTTGAATATATTCCAGGAATGGCCAACTCGGATGTATCTTATTCAGAACCCGAACGCGGGGCCCCTGATAGCCTCGACACTGCCGATAATCCGATGGTGTACAAGGTTCATCTGGAAATTCGTCCCGATTTTGAACCGGAAAGTCCACGATACAGTGGATTACATGCCCTGGGCACCCTGTCGGCCCAACCGCTACCCGAACAAGGGATGCAACGCATCCTCCTCGGCGATTTTGCCGAAATGGCCAAAGCAGAAGCCGCCGTGCAGGCACTTCGCGAAAGCGGCGCGTTTCCGCAAGCGTTTGTTATTCCGTTGAAAGACGAGAGATGACAGAGGTAAACCAGGATTTTTATGATTTAAAAGATTAGAAGGATTCTCACCGTGATGTCAAAATTTTAAAAAATTAGAATTCAATTTTGACATCACGGTGAGAATCCTTCTAATCTTTTAAATCATAAAAATCCTGATTCTCACCTCTCACTTCTCACTTCTCACTTCTCACTTCTCACTTCTCACCTCTCACCTCTCACCTCTCACCTCTCACTTCTCACCTCTCACTTCTCACCTCTCACCTCTGTCACTCTCTCACTACCTTCCCTGCCATCACCCCTTTCTCACAGGTTATTTGCCAGAAATAAACACCTTTTGGCGCTTGTTCGAGCGAAACGGGCAGCAGTTCATGTTGCTGGAAGGTATGTTCTGATGCGCGAACGAGTTTGCCTGCGGCATCATAGATGCGCAGTTGGGCAGGGCCTTGAATATTTTGCAGGTCGAACACCATCATACCGCTGGTAGGATTGGGCCAGACACTGGCAGACACAGCGCCAGGCTCGCTGGTGCCGGACGCTTGTTGCAGGGCCATATTCACTGCTCCCAGGGCATCTACACGTCCCCAACCAAAGCCATTGTTGGGGCGCAAGGTGCCGTCGATACCGCAATTGTCGGGGTCGGCCATAAAGATGGACGTTTGTTCCACGATGTCTTCAATCAGGTCGACATTGCCGGCCAGGTCAGGCCGGGCCGAAAGCACGAGGGCCACCAATCCAACTACGTGTGGGCCTGCCATACTGGTACCGCTCAACCAGTTGTATCCATCGATGGGTGTGGAGGAGCGAACAAAAACACCCGGTGCGGCTACATTGGGTTTGATGCGGTTGCTGCCATCGATAAGTACAGGGCCGCGACTGCTGAAATTGGCCAGCGTATCGTCAAAGCGGGTAGCGCCCACGCTGAAACTTTCCTCAAAATAGGCAGGAGGCCCATAAGTGCTGGCGCAACCCTGATTTCCAAAATTACCATTGCTCACTACCACCACCACGCCTGATGCGCGCAGGCCGACAACGGATTGATGTAGCAATTCATTGACAGTCAGGTCAATACACCCTTCCTGTACGGCACAATACCAGGAATTGTTGATCACATGCGGCGCCAGGGCCGGGTCGGCGTTCTGGCCGTTCAAGTCGGTTGGCGCGAGGAACCATTGCAGGCATTCTATATAGGTAGAGGGTTTGCCATAGCCACGTTCCATATTGCGGCAGCCGATCCATTTGGCGCCGGGCGCAACGCCGATCTGGTTGCCCTGCCCGTCGTCGCCGGTCATGGTGCCCATGGTGTGGGTGCCGTGCGCGCTGTCGTCGCAGGGTTCGGTTGCATCCAGTCCGCAGAAATTGACCATAGTGGTATCGTTTTGCGGGTTGACTTCGTGGATGGCGTCGTGCCAGTTGTGGTTGTGGTCGGCGGCGCTGCCATTCCAGCCACGATAATGGTCTTTCAAGGCGGGGTGATCCCACTGGTAGCCTGTATCGGAACCGCCGATGGTAATGCCTTGTCCGGTATATCCCATCGACCAGACAAGAGGGGCATTAATCTTGTCTACGCCCCATTCGATGGCATTTCGTTCCACCACCGCAGGGTGTTCTATTTGCGGCATTTGAAATGCAACCCAGGGGTCGGCGCAGATGTTAGATACCTCCGGCAATGCAGCAAGCAGGGGGAGCAGCGCCGGGTCGGCAGATTCAACGGCCAGGGCATTGACTAAGTAAAAACTGTTGAGATTGGCCTGGCGCTGGCGCAGCAGGCGGATGGCATTGCTTTGCGATTCGGCAGCGGTAGCCTGGAGTTGTCGGGTGACCCATTGCGCTTTTTGCAATTTGGTTTTCAAGGACTTTGCATCGCGCAAATCAGTTTGTTTTTCAAAAACAACCAATATATCCATCTTTGCGTCCCTGTCGAATGCGGCCCGTACTTCTGGCGCTAATTTGTCGCGCCAACCTTGTGTCGACTGGGCATATCCATCGGATATGGATGAAAAAACGAGTAGTAAAAGGAGCGGAAAACGATTCATTTATTTCAAAAATTAAACAGTCTGTATAAAACGAGGTTCAAAAGTACGTTCGTGTGCCAAACGAGTCGGGCTAAAATCAGCAAACCCGTATCTTTGGCCCCAATTTTATACACCACCATTACACCACCTCAATTTTTCACCCTCACCACCTTCACAAATTCATACACATGAAAATAGCAATTGGCTGCGATCATGCCGGATTCCCTTTTAAAGACGGCATCGTAGCGATGCTGCAGGCGCAGGGACATATGGTACTTGATTTTGGTACCAATTCCACAGAATCCGTTGACTACCCCGACTTTGCACATGCTGTGGCCAATGCCGTCGAAAGTCAGCAGGCCGACCGTGGCGTGTTGCTGTGCGGCACTGGAAATGGGGTGGCTATGTCGGCCAACAAACACCCGGGCATCCGTTGTGCCCTGTGCTGGTCGGAGGAAATAGCCATACTCACCCGACAACACAATGACGCCAATATCATTGCCCTGCCTGCTCGCTTTGTCCCTGAAATTTTGGCTCAGGCCATGGTTCGGATTTTCCTGACTACGGAATTTGAGGGCGGCCGACATGCACGAAGGGCAGACAAGATCGCATGCATTTAAGTGAGTAGTGAGTGGTGAGTAGTGAGTAGTGAGTATGAAAAGTCAAATGTTCAAATCACTCACCACTCACCACTCACTACTCACCACTCACCACTCACCACTCACCACTCACTACTCCCCACTACTCACTACTCACTATCATGAAACTACCATTATCATTGTGTGCAGTGCTGTTTGTCTCGTTTGTTCAAGCGCAAACTGCTGCCGACTCCATTGCGAGGGCTATTACGGCCAGGGCAAACCATAATTACGAATTACCGGATGCTACCCCTTATGTATCGGGTATTCAAGCCGACGATGCCAGAATACTGGTGGAGGCGTTGGCTTCCAAAGAAATGCAGGGCCGCGAAACGGGGGAAGAAGGCCAGCGCCGGGCAGCCCAGTATATTGCTGAGCAGTTCAAATCAGCCGGACTGCCTGCCAAAGGCGATCGAAACACCTATATGCAGGATATCCACCTGCGCAATACGTCGTGGAATGATATTAGCCTGAAAGTGAATGACCAGGAGTTTAAAAATCGCACCGATTTTTATGTGTATCCGGCATACAACCCCGACAAACCTATGATTACTTTTAAAGAAGTCGTATTTGTTGGCTTTGGTATCGACGACCCTAAATACAGCGATTACGACAAGGCCGATGTGGAAGGCAAAGCCGTGGTATTTTATGAAGGAGAACCTCAAATGGCAGACGGGAAATACACCATTACAGGGGAGTCGCGCCGTTCTGGCTGGTCGATGGACTGGAAAAGAAAGGTACAGGTAGCCAAAGAAAAAGGTGCTGTGCTGGCGTTTATCATCGATACAAAGTTTGATGACAACCTCAAAAACAACAAAAAACTCCTGTCCACCTATGGCTGGCGAACGGTCAATGTCGATGAAGACAAAACAGCAGAATCTTTCCTGAACAACATCTTTATTTCACCTGATCTAGCAAAAATCATCCTGGGCAACAAATCTGACAAGGCGGATGCTGTCATTGCCGAACTTCGGGAAGGTAAAAAAGGCAAAGCCGTCAAGGTGAAAACAAAAATCGAGGTGCACCTCGACAAGGAAAGCAAGGAATTGCATGGCAGCAATGTGATCGGATTTATTGAAGGTTCCGACCCCGTGTTGAAAAACGAGTATGTGCTCATAACAGCCCACTACGACCACCTCGGCTCGCCCGACAGTACAATTATCTATTATGGCGCCGATGACAATGCCTCCGGAACAGCAGGCGTCATCGAAATTGCCCGCGCTTTTGCCGATGCTAAAAGCAAGGGACAAGGACCAAAACGCAGCGTTGTTTGTATGCTGGTAAGCGGTGAGGAGAAGGGGTTACTGGGCTCAAAATTCTATGTCGATTTCCCCATTTTCCCACTTAAACAAACTGTCGTCGATATCAACATCGATATGATTGGCCGCATAGATGATCGCCATCCGGGTAATCCCAATTATGTATATGTGATAGGTTCCGATCGCTTGAGCCGCGACTTACACGACATCAACGAACTGTCCAATAAAAATTACACCAAACTGGAACTCGATTACAAGTACAACGCAAAAGACGACCCGAACCATTACTACGAACGCAGCGACCACTACAATTTTGCAGAGAAAGGCATCCCTGCCATTTTCTATTTCAATGGTACGCACCCCGACTACCACCGCCCGACGGACACAGTCGACAAGATTGATTTCCAGGCACTTGCAAAACGCGCGCAACTGGCATTCTATACCGCATGGGATATTGCCAACCGCCCAACCCGTCTGAGTATTACAGGTAAAAGCAATTAAATTTATCGGAACACGGGATATCCTCCCTGTTCCGATAAAATTTGAACAATTTTTCAAAATAGCCCTTTCTTAAACGAAACTTTGTCTACTTTTGCGGTCATTTTTGAAAAATGCTCATCTAATTTTGAATCAACACCATGGCAAAACGTAAAGTCGCCCAAAATACAGATACGATAGAAGTACAGGAAGTGCAAACGGTTTCTGCACCCTTCTGGGAAAAATACCAGAAACAATTGCTTTATGCCCTCGGCGCTGTAGTCGTATTGATAGCCGGCTGGTGGCTGTACAAATCTCTCATTGTGGCGCCCAAACAACAGGAGGCCGTTGCGTCTATGTGGCAGGCACAAAATATGTTTGAGCGCGACTCCTTCCGCCTTGCACTTGATGGCCCGGGCGGCGGTTTCGACGGTTTCGTAGCACTGGCCGACAAGTACAGCGGCACACCTGCCGGAAACCTCGCCAACTACTACGCCGGTGTTTCTTATCTCCACCTCGGCGAATTTGACAATGCCATTCAATACCTGGAAAAGTATGACGCAGAAGGCGAATTGCTGCCTGCTATGAAATACGGCGCCCTTGGCGATGCTTATTCCGAGAAAAAAGACTTTTCGAAAGCGCTGGATCTGTACAAAAAAGCATCTGACGCCACCGACAATGAACTGCTGTCGTCGGTGTACCTCAAGCGCCTTGGCCTGCTGTATCAGCATGAAGGCAATAAGGAAGAAGCCGTTAAAGCGTTTGAACGCCTGCGCCGCGACTATCCAAACCAGCAATCGCAGGACTGGCGCGAAATTGAAAAATACATCTACCGCGCTGGCGGAGCAAAATAAAACCGTTAAGGTTAGTTTAAAGTTTGCTGCTCAAATCCCGTGTGTACCCTGTCGGTACATACGGGATTTTGATTTTATACCCCTCCGACATACCCATTTTGAAAAAAAACTGGCGCGGTATTGATCCTGCGCGTACTTTTGCACCAACCTGAGTTCAAAAGGTAGTCTCTCCTCTATCCTCATCATTCGCAATAACGAAGTTTATCATTCGTTTTTGCCACAGTATGAGGGTGTTTCGCCATGTTCACTGCTGAAGTTGGCCGAAGCACTATGCTTTCGAAACCAAAAAGTTGATTTTTAAAACCATTTCTGCTTTATGAACACGACTTCCCGTGCCGGGTGGTTGTTGGCGGCCTGGCTCCTGGCTGCCGGCTGTCTCACTGCTCAGAGTTCAGTGCAAGATGACTTGCAACGCGCTGACAAACAATTTGACCTGTATGCATACAACCTCGCCCTGCGCACCTACGAGCAAGTTCTACAGAAAGACCCCAATAATGCCCGCGCGCTTTCTCGCACAGCCGATTCCTATTTTCAACTCAACCGAATTGAAGAATCGCTTCCCTGGTACGAACGCGCTGCACAGCAGTACAATGTAGAGCCTCTTACCTTTCTGAATTATGGCAAAGCGCTGATGCAAACCGGCGACTACGTGGGCGCCAAAAAGTGGTTCCGCGTATATGGTGAAAGCAATTCGGCCGCCGCACAGCAGTACATCAATATGTGCGATTATGCCATCGATGTATCCAAAAAGGAAGCCATTTACACCGTCAAAAATGAGCCGATGAACACGGAAGTGGCCGATTTCTGCGCTACGTTCATGGCCGGCAAAGTGGTGTTCAGTTCGGCCCGTACCGATATTGCGCGCAAAACACAATCCAAAACCAACAGCGACTGGTCGGGCGGCGCCTACAACCAGTTGTTCGTCACCCAACGCAGCAATGAAACCGGATTTCTGCAAAAACCGGCCTTCTTACGCAGCGACCTGCAAAATACCTTCAATGAAGGGCCGGTAAGTTTCTCGGCCGATGGGAAAAAAGTCGCTTTCTGCCGCAATAATTTCATCGACGGCACCCGGCAGATTGCCGATAAAGGCATCAATATGAGCCTGTACATCGCCGATGTGGTAGATGGCAACTGGCTGAATATCAAAGCATTCCCGTTCAACGGCTCTGATTATGCAACGGGCTTTCCTGCCCTTTCCCCGGATGGCAATACCCTCATTTTCTCTTCCAACCAGCCGGGCGGAAGCGGTGGATGGGATATTTATGTGTCCAACTGGAGCGGCAACTCCTGGAGCACTCCGCGCAATATCGGCGAACCCTTGAATACACCCGGAAATGAAGTTACGCCCTTTTACGATGGGAAAGACCTGTACTTCTCTTCCGACTGGCACCGCGGACTCGGTGGCCTCGACGTGTTCCGTGCAGAACTCGGCCGCGATAAAGTGAGCAATATTTTTCACCTCGGCCCTGGTATCAACTCTTCCCGCGACGATTACGGGTTTGTGTTCGATGCCAACCAGAATATCGGTTATGTAACCAGCACTCGCCCTACAGGCCGCGGACATGAAGATATCTGGCAGGTGACGAAAAAAGGCGGCACTACATCTCCTGTTGCCTATTCCACCACACCGTCCTCGCCATTCAGCCAGGGCAAAACAACCCCTGCCACCACTACGCCGGTAGAGTACAGCACCACTACCACTGTAACCAACTACGGCTCGGGAAGCGGCACTTTGTACCTGCTGGTAACCGACAAAGTGGGCAACCCGGTGGCCAATGCCGATCTCGACTTTTCCGACTGCAATGCCGGTTTCGGCCAAACGGATTATGAAGGCAAATACTATTTCACTTCCCTGACCTGGCCCTTGCGCTGTAATGTGGTGATAAAAAAACAGGGCTACTTTGAGGAATCCGTTCTGCTGGAAAATTATGGTAAAGGCAACCTGATGATTGCCATTACGCCCGACGACCGGAAAGAATACATCGGAGCCGTGCGCGACGCACAATCCCGTGTACTTCTGGACGGGGTAAACATCGAAATCCAGAAAAACGAAACCGGCCAGTCCATTTTCACCAACACCGACTATGACGGCCGCTACTCCCTGTTCCTGACACCTTATAATGGCTATGATGTGACGTATGCCAAGTCGGGCTACAAAAGCCGTACCGTACGCATCAATACCGGCGCCGCCGGAACCGGCATTTCAGATATCGGCCTGGAGCCGGTCGTAAGCACGGTAGCGGCCAGCAATCGTCCCACAGAATACAGCACGCCCACACTCATCGCTTCCAAAAAGGCCGATGAACCTACGCCTGCGCAAGGCGAGTTTAATGGATATGCCGTACAGGTGGCCGCCTACCCGGACGAACTGACGGAAGCCAAACTCAAGAAATACGAAGACTTGTCGCAATACGGCAACCTGTACGCCAAATCGGAAGGCGGCCGCAATAAAGTGCGACTTGGCATTTTCCAGAATAAATCAGACGCGCAGGATGCTTTGAAGAAGGTGCTGAAAAACCCGAAATTCAAAGGATCTTTTGTAACCGAAGAATATGGCGCCGACCCCGGGCTGGTGCTGGGCAACAACGCCAATCCTTCCCTGCGCCCTACGGAATACAGCACGGTGTCGAAAGGTGTAAGTCCTGCTGCGCCGGTGATTCGTTATTCGGTTCAATTGGGCTCCTATGCTGCCGACCGGCCTATCGAAATCGGCGATTTTACAAAAGCCAGCGGCATCGGACACATTTATACCAAACTGGAAAATGGTATGAATAAAGTGCGCCTTGGCGTTTTCCCAACCCACGAGGTTGCCGAACAGGCACAAACCGAAGCAGTAGCAAGAGGGTATCGGGATGCTATTATCGTGACGGAAAAATCGACCGACGAATCCTTGAAAGATTTTTTGCTGACCAGCGCCTCGCCCATCCAGCCCGCGGAAGCCAGCACACAACCTGCTCAATATTCCACGCCAGCCACCAAGCCGCAAAAAGCAAAACCGGCAACGGATAATGTGCTGCGCCCGACGGAGTACTCGACGCCTTCGACAGTCAAACCAAAGTATACGCCGTACTACGTTCGTATCGCCACGCTTTCTAACCCGGAGCGTTTTGACAACACACCGTTTGCTGATTTGGGCAATATCGAACGCAAAAAATCGGAGACAGGCTCTACTATCATCCTGCTGGGCGGCTATGAGAGAATCGAAGAAGTCACTTCTGCACTCAATGCTGTAAGAACCCGCGGTTTTGAAGAAGCCTATGCCGTGCGGAAGGATGATAAGGGGAATTTGACGAGAATTAAGTAAAAGCAAGAAGCAAAATTTTTTTCAGACAACAGGCAGCGTTCTCCCGGGCGCTGCCGTTTTTATTTTGTTCTTATGACAACAGGATTGCATGACAATCTTCAAGAATATTAAAGCAGGTTTTTTAGTTGGTTTTGTTTGTTGCAATGGGCACGCTGACAGCGTGCCTTTTGTATTTTTGTCAAGCTGCTGACTGTAGACTTTTGACTGTACACTTTTGACTGTTGACTCTAACCTGTTGACTATCTTTGCGCCCCTATGCGGGTATTTACCGACTTACAGCAACTTCCTGATTTTCAAAAAACCGTCGTTACGATCGGTTCGTTCGACGGCGTGCACCTCGGCCACAGACGGATACTTGAACAGGTTTGTACACTGGCGCGCTCCTGTGGCGGCGAAAGTGTGGTGGTCACCTTCGACCCGCATCCGCGTACGGTGCTTCAACCGGGTAATACCCATTTCAAACTGTTGAGTACAACTGCCGAAAAAATTGCCTTGCTGGAGTCATCTGGTGTAGACAATGTAGTAGTAGTACCTTTTTCACCGGAATTTGCCCGGCAGAGTGCCAGTGCTTATGTGGAAGATTTTCTGGTACAAAAATTCCACCCGCGCTACATCGTCATCGGCTACGACCATCGTTTTGGTGCGGGCCGCGAAGGGAATATCGGATTTTTGAAAAAATATGAATCCGCCGCCGGTTTTGAAGTGGTTGAAATTCCGGCGCAGGAAGTAGATGAAATGGCCGTCAGTTCGTCCAAAATTCGCAAGGCCCTCGAAACTTCCGATGTGCGATTAGCCAATCGCTTGCTGGGGCATCCGTTTTCTTTTTCCGGCGAAGTGGTATATGGAAAGCAAATTGGGCGGACGATCTCTTTTCCGACCGCCAACGTTGCCATTGCAGACCCATACAAACTCATATTGCCCCAGGGAATTTATGCGGCGCGCATTTCTGGCGTATTGCCCAACGGACGGCGCGGCGCCGATGCCATGCTGTACATCGGTAATCGCCCCACTGTAGCGGAAGCAGGTGCACTGCAAACCATCGAGGTCAATATCATTGATTTTGATGGCGATCTTTATGGTAGCCAACTGACAGTTGATGTGATTGATTTTATCCGACCCGATAAAAAACTGGACAGCCTGGAAGCCTTGCAGGCACAAATTGAAGCCGACAAACTGGAAATTCTGAAAAAACTCGAACTGGAAAAGAGGCAGTCCGTTGTGCCCGGAGGCACGTCTGTTGCAGTAGTCATTCTCAATTATAATACGCGCCGACATCTTGAGGAGTATCTGCCTTCTGTAATTGAATATAGCCCGGGCGCACATATTGTAGTGGCCGACAACGGTTCGCCCGACGATTCGGTTGAATATCTGCGTACGCACTACCCACAGGTAGAAGTGATTGATTTACAACAGAATTATGGCTTTGCGCAAGGATACAACGAAGCGCTTCAACACGTTTCGGCTGATATTTACGTCATCCTTAATTCAGACGTGGAAGTGACGAAGGGCTGGATAGAACCCATCGTGGAGGCTATGCAGCACGACCCTGCTATGGCGATTGTGCAGCCCAAAATCCTGGCATGGACGGAAAAAACGCGTTTCGAATACGCAGGTGCAGCAGGCGGCTGGATCGATCACCTCGGTTATCCTTTCTGCCGGGGCCGTATTTTCCACCACCGGGAAGAAGACCGTGGGCAATACGATCAGGCACAACCTTGTTTCTGGGCTTCTGGGGCGGCATTTTTTATCCGTTCGGAAGTGTACCATGCCTTTGGCGGTTTTGACGGCGATTATTTTGCCCACAACGAAGAAATAGACCTGTGCTGGCGCGTACAGCGTGCCGGCTATTCCGTTTGGTGTATCCCGCAATCTGTGGTGTACCACCTGGGTGGCGGCACGCTCCAATACGAAAGCCCGCGCAAGGTATTTCTCAATTTCAGAAACAGCATGTACAGCCTGCTGAAAAATGAATCCTGGGGCAAATTGGCCTGGCTGCTGCCCGCCCGACTGATACTCGACGGACTGGCCGCTGCACGTTTTGCCGCCAAACGCCAGTTCGGCGCCATTTGGGCTATCGTGCAGGCGCATTTTTCCTTTTACGGCAATTTACCCACCCTGCTTCGCAAAAGAAAGCAAGTGGCTGCCACCATCGAACAGTACCGCGTGCGACCGCAAAACCTCCAGGGCGTTTTTCCGGGCAGCGTTATTGTGGCCCATTACCTGCGCCGCATCAAACAATTTTCAAAACTGATGAACCCGTGACCTACGAATTGCTGCATGAAGACGAGCACCTGCTGGTGGTCAATAAGCCTGCCGGATTGCTCACTATCCCCGACCGTGCCGGCACCAAAGAAAGCCTGCTGGGCCTGCTCGAACGACGCTACGGTAAGGTGTTCGTAGTGCATCGCCTCGACCGCGAAACAAGTGGCATTCTGTGTTTTGCGCGTACTCCCGAGGCGCACCGCCACCTGTCGATACAATTCGAGCACCATACCGCCGATAAATACTACTTTGCCTTGCTTGATGGCGAACTGCACCACGAAGAAGGCGAAATTGACAAACCCATTGGCGAACACCCTACCATTCCGGGCAAAATGGCTATCGTGCGCAATGGCAAGCCTTCCCTTACTTTTTACCGCTTAGCCGAACGCTTTCACCGTTTTACGCTGGTGGAAGTGCTGATCAAAACAGGCCGTACCCACCAGATTCGGGTGCATTTCCAAACCATCGGGTACTCCCTGGCCGTCGATGCGCTGTATGGCCGCCGCGCCGCCTTTTATTTGTCTGAAATAAAAGGCAAAACCTACAAGACCGGCAAACACACCGAAGAAGAACGCCCGCTCATGGAACGCACTTCGCTCCATGCAGCCCGTCTCCGCCTCGACCACCCTGCTACGGGCGAACGCATGGAATTCAAAGCAGAACTCCCGAAGGATTTTGCTGCGCTGCTGAAGCAATTGCGGAAATGGACTTGAAGTGATAGAAGTGAGAGGCGAGAGGTGAGAGGTGAGAGTGCGTAGAGTTGACCGCTTCGCTTTTAATCCAATTTGAACGAATACATAGGGCGATGCCCTACGCTATTGAATACGCCCCTTCAGGGCTTTTTCCAACGAAATTATTGAGCGAAGCGGTCAACTCTACGCACTCTCACTTCTCACCTCTCACCTCTCACTTCTCGCCTCTCACATCTCTCACTCTCTAACAATCTTTACCCCCCAACCCTCCAGCCGCAGGGTGCTGCCTGCTGCAACCGCCTTTCCCGACAGCAATTCCTGGCCGTTTTTATACGGATAGGTCAGTATTTGAGGCGTAGCGCTGTAATTCAGGTAGTAGTGGATTTTTTCGCCGGCGCTGTTGACGCCCGTTTTAGTTATGAGCGGGAAATGCAGGGCCTGATCGAGGCCCCAGAGGCCGGCTTCTTTTAAAGCCTGTTGCATGATTTTTTCGGTGAGCGCAGGCGTAGTCATGCAGCCAATGTATGTGGCGACTCCTTTACCATAATGGTTTTGTGTGATGGCAGCATATTTACCCCAAACCGAATGATCGTAATAAGCCAGCACTTTGGCAGTGGTGGGTGTGAGCAATTCCATCCAGGTATGTACCTTGTTTTGTTCCGGCCCTACCTGATACGGGTCATTTTTAAGCGAAACCTGGTTTGGGATGGTAAACTGGCTGTACGAAATGCCGCAGGCTTCGCCAATGATACCTGGCTGAACGCTGCTTCTTACTTTGACATATTGGTCAGAAAAGCCGCTTTTGAAAGTGTAAACAATGTGCCCACCATTTTTTACAAAAGCATTCAGCCGTTCTAGCAGTTCATCGGAGGCTGCGTATAAAGCGGGCACAATCAACAGTTTATAATTACTGAAATCGGCAACAGATGGGTCTATGAAGTCTGTTCCTACATTCATATTGTACAGCGCATCGTAGAGTGGGCGCAGCACATCGTTGTAGTTTTCGCGGGCGCCCCAGCCAAAACTGAAGGCATTAAAAGCCGTCAAGGCTTCGTTGCTGAACAGAATGGCGACCTCGTTTCTTTTTTTCAAATGCACCAGTTGCTTGCTTAGCCGGGCAAAGTCCTTCCCAATTGTTTGTGCTTCTTCGTAAGTTGGATTGGGCTCGAAATCATGGCTGAGCAGCCCTTTCCAGTAAGTTTCGGCCGAATTGTGGATGGAATGCCAGTGCCAGTACGACAGCATATCGGCGCCGGAAGCGAGGTGGCTGAATGCCTGCAGGCGCAACTGACCGGGGTAGGGCGTCCATTGTGGAAACCCCTGGGCTTCGGTTTCGATGACGAAGTAGTTTTTGCCGCCTTTCATGGATCGTGCCAGGTCGCCGCCAAAGGAAATTTCCACACCGCTCAGGTTGTCCTGCGTCGGGTGGTAAATGTCGATACCTGCCACATCCATGGCTTTGCAGGCTGCAAAATGATCCACATCCGGTTGAATACCAAAGGAATAGCCCCGCCATTCGAGGTCGAAATTCTGGGTGATAAACTGATCGGCGCGCACGTATTCCCGCACGATGGCCGCTTGCCAGGCCAGGTAATCTGTCACGAGTTGGCGCTGAAAACAGGCAAATTCTGCATTCAGGCTGGCATTGATCGAGCCATTGACGGACGGGAAGTCGTCCCAGTTGTTGATGCGGTTGCTCCAGTAATCGAGCCCGAAAGCCTGGTTGACAGCATCCAGCGTTTTGAATTTTGCTTTCATGTACTGCACAAACGCGCGCTGCACATTGTCGCCCGAAGTACCGTAGTGTTTGGTTTCATTATCCACTTGATAACCGATGATGGCCGGGTGGTCTTTCACGTGTTCCATGAGTTGGCGGATGACCCGCTCGGCATGAACCCTGAACTGTTCGTTGGTGATGTCCATATTCTGCCGGGCGCCATACTGGCGCTGGCCCTGCGGCGTAGTTGCCAGAATATCCGGGTATTTCTTTGCCAGCCAGGTCGGCACTGCATAGGTCGGTGTTCCGATAATGACTTTTATACCGCCTTTGTACATGGCGTCGAGCACGCGGTCGATGTGTGAAAAATCGAATACGCCGTCTTGCGGTTCCAGCGTGCTCCAGGTCGATTCTGCGATGCGCACGACGTTGATGCCGGTTTGCTGCATCATTTGCACATCTTTTTCAAGCCGTTCGTACGGCATGTATTCGTCGTAGTAGGCTACGCCAAAAAGCAGGCGGTCGGGGGTGTTTTGGGCGAGGAAGGTGGCTGGGTAGGAAAAGAGAAGTAAAAAGGCAAGCGTTGCAAGATGCAGAATGGCATTATTTTTCATTTTCATTTTCAATGATCAGTGCGATGACAATTGGTAATTTGGACATACTCTACTGAATTTAAGATATGAGGTCCAATAAATGGGCTCATACCATTTTGAGTGACTACTTCAACTTTGTAATCCTTGAAAAGAGAGTCTAATAGAAAACTGACTGCCATAAAATTGTCGAAGGTTTCTTTACCATCTTCAAAGTCAATGAGAATGTCTATATCGCTATTGCTTTTCTGTTCTCTTCGAGCATATGATCCGAAAAGTCCTATTTTATTAATACCATGCGCCCTGAAGGCAAATGCATTATGTTTAATCTTTTCCTGTATCATTTCCTTGGTCAACATACGCGCTCTTTTTTGACAACAAATTTATGTAAAAAACTGCTCCAATAAACTTTTCAACCTTTTTCTCAACCCTCAACCATGAATACGTGTTTCACGCTACCTTTGCGGCTTCGAAATTTCGACCGATTTATCCATCCTTTGACACATGTTTGAAAGTTTAAGTGATCGCCTGGAAGGCGCGTTCAAAGTCCTCAGCGGCAACAACAAAATTACCGAACTCAACGTAGCGGAAAGTATCAAGGAAATCCGCCGCGCACTCGTCGGCGCCGACGTGAACTACAAGATCGCGAAGGATTTTACCGACCGCATCAAAGACAAGGCGCTGGGTACAGAAAATGTACTGAAAAACGTCAATCCCGGCCAGTTGATGGTCAAAATCGTGATGGACGAACTCACCGAACTCATGGGCGGTCAGAGTGTCGGCATCAATGTAAAAGGCAATCCTGGCGTCGTGCTGGTAGCCGGCTTGCAGGGTTCGGGTAAAACCACCTTCTCTGGCAAACTCGCCAAATACCTCAAAGAGCAGCGTAAAATGAACCCGCTGCTTGTTGCCTGCGACGTGTATCGTCCGGCCGCTATCGATCAGTTGACGGTACTGGGCGACAGCATCAAAGTGGCGGTGTACAAGGAGGTGGAAAATAAAAACCCGATCGAAATTGCCGAAAATGCACTGAAATATGCCAAAGCCAACAGCCACAATGTAGTCATCGTGGATACTGCCGGCCGCCTTGCGGTCGACGAAGCGATGATGGCCGAAGTAGAGGCCGTGAAAAAAGCCATCAACCCGACAGAAACCCTGTTTGTAGTCGACTCGATGACTGGTCAGGATGCCGTAAATACGGCCGAATCTTTCAACCAGCGCATCAATTTCGATGGCGTCGTGCTCACCAAACTCGACGGCGATACGCGCGGTGGCGCAGCTCTCTCCATCAAATACACGGTAGGGAAACCCATCAAATTCGTGTCGAGGGGCGAAAAACTCGACGCACTCGATGTGTTCTACCCCGATCGTATGGCACAGCGCATCCTCGGCATGGGCGATATCGTGTCGCTGGTGGAAAAAGCGCAGATGGACTTCGACGAGGAGGAAGCCAAACGCATGGAAAAACGAATCAAACAAAACAAGTTTGATTTCAACGACTTCCTCGGCCAGATGCAGCAGATCAAAAAAATGGGCGACCTGAAAAGCCTGATTTCCATGATCCCTGGCGTGGGCAAGGCCCTGAAAGATGCGCCCATCGACGACAAAGCCATTCACCGCGTAGAGGCCATTATTCAGAGCATGACGCCGACAGAACGCTCCAACCCTGACCTGATCAACCTTAGCCGCAAAAAACGCATCGCCCGCGGCTGTGGCCAGACCATCGATCAGATCAATATGTTTATCAAGAATTTCCACGACATGCGCAAGATGATGCACCAGATGGCCAATATGCCTATGGGCAAAATGGGCATGCCGCCAGGAATGGGCGGATTGCCGAAGGGCGGTTTCCGGAAGTAGGATTGGTATTGCCAGTGAGGCGAAGCCGAACCCGGCAATCCTCACTCTAACGCACGCACCGCCAGCCAGGCCAGCAACCCCGCGCCCGTTTTCAGCGCATTTTCATCAATATCCATCGTATCGGTGTGCAGGCCGCTGGTAATGCCCAGCGCTTCATTCCGTATGCCCAGCCAGTAGAAACAGGCGGGCATTTGCTGCGAATACACCGCAAAATCCTCGCCCGTCATGTAGGCATCGATGGGTAGCACATTTTCGGAGCCCAGGTATTCGATGGCGGCTTGTTGCACCCGTTCGGTGAGGGGCGCATCATTTTGCAAAAACGGAATTCCTACTTCGATTCGGCAATCGATTTGGGTGTTGAATGCCAGCGCCACACCCTGGCACATGCGTGTAATATGCTCGTGTACCTCCTTGCGCCAGGTTTCGTTGTAGGCGCGGAGGGTGCCCAGCAAATTTACCTGCCTCGAAAGCACATTGAAGGCTGTCGAATCCGAATGGATGGAGGAAATGGACAGCACCATCGGATTGATAGGGTTGTTGTAGCGCGAAGCGATCAATTGCAAGGCCTGTTGCAGCAGACTGGCGATGGGCAACGGGTCGGTACACAAATGTGGGCTGGCAGCATGTCCTCCCGTGCCATGTACTATTATTTTGACCGTATCGACGGACGCCATGGTATTGCCGGACTTGATGGCAATTTTTCCACAGGGAATGGAAGGATTCACATGTTGGGCCATGATAGAACGAGGCACTGGATGGGAGAGCGCGCCATCGTCGATCATGAGTTGTGCGCCTGTCGTTCCATCGGATTTGACGTATTCTTCTCCCGGTTGAAACAGGCAGTTTACCGTGCCTTCAAATTCGCTGCGCAATTCGTATAATATTCTGGTAGCCAACAAGTTGCAGGCAGTGTGCGCGTCGTGCCCGCAGGCGTGTTGTTTGCCCGCTCGGGTACTTTTGTAGGGTTTGTCGTTTTTTTCATCGATGGGGAGCGCGTCGTGGTCGCTGCGAATGGCGGTTGCCGACTTGTCCGGATTTTTTTCGGAGCGAATTTGGGCCAGCACCCCTGTTTGGGCAATCTTTCGATGCGGAATGCCCCAATCGCTCAGTTTTTGGGAAATAAAGGCCTGGGTTTCATATTCCTCGTAAGAAAGTTCGGGGTGCATGTGCAGGTGCCGACGGATGGCGATGGCCTCCTGAAAGTATTGTTCTGCAAGTTCCCGAATTTTATCTTTCATGGTTCCGCTTTATTTCTTTCCGGCAATCTTCACCAACTCATTCAATTTCCACAACGCATCCATAGGCGTCATGGTATTCAGGTCGAGGCTGAGCAGTTCTTCCTTTATTTTCATGGTATAGTCGTCCACATCGAAAATGTGCAACTGGAGCGGCGAGCCGATGTTTTTCACCTTTTTCCGCATTTGCGCTTGTGTAACGCCCTGTTCCGGAACTTCTTCTTCGGATGTGCGCGGACCTTCCACGGTTTTGTCTTCCAGCGTTTTCAGGATTTCATTGGCGCGTTCGACGATGGAAGAAGGCATGCCCGCCATACGCGCCACATGGATACCGAAGGAGTGGTTGGAACCTCCCGACACGAGTTTGCGGAGGAAAATGACCCGATGGCCCACTTCTTTGGTACTGACATGGAAATTGTGAATACGCTCGTGCGTTTCGGCCAGTTCGTTGAGTTCGTGGTAGTGGGTGGCGAACAGCGTTTTTGGGCGCCCACGGCCATTGTCGTGCAGGTATTCGGCCAGGCTCCAGGCAATGCTGATGCCGTCGTAAGTGCTGGTACCGCGCCCGATTTCATCGAGCAGAATGAGCGAACGGTCGCTGATATTGTTCATAATCAGTGCCGTTTCGTTCATTTCCACCATGAAGGTACTTTCTCCGCCGCTGATATTGTCGCTGGCGCCTACGCGGGTAAAAACCTTGTCGACCCACCCGATACGGGCGCTGGCGGCGGGCACAAAACTGCCCATTTGGGCCATGAGCGCAATGAGTGCTGTCTGGCGCAACAGCGCCGATTTACCTGCCATATTTGGGCCGGTGATGAGCATGATCTGTACCGCTTCGTTGTCGAGGTACACATCATTGGGGATAAATGGCTCTCCTACAGGCAATTGTGTTTCGATGACCGGGTGCCGGCCGTCGCGAATGTCGAGCGTCGTGCTGTCGTCGAGTTCGGGCCTGGAATAGTGGTTTTTCACCGCTACTTTGGCAAAAGACAGCAGGCAGTCGATGCGCGCAATGGCATGGGCATTTTGCTGCACGGGCTGGATGTACGCGCCGATTTCCTCCACCAGGGCACGGAAAATGCGGTCTTCCAGTTCCAGAATTTTTTCCTCTGCGCCCAGGATTTTTGCTTCCAGCACTTTCAATTCTTCGGTGATGTAGCGTTCGCCGTTGGCAATGGTTTGTTTGCGCGTCCATTCGGGTGGCACGAGGTCTTTCCACTTGGAGGTAACTTCGATATAGTACCCGAAAACGTTGTTGAAGGCAATTTTCAGGGTACTGATGCCGGTGCGTTGTATTTCGCGTTGCTGGATTTCCAGCAGCAGGTCGCGGCTGTTGCGCACGATATGGCGCAGTTCGTCGAGCGTTTCATCGGCGCCGTCGGCGATGGTGCCGCCTTTGCGTACGTCGACGGGCGGGTCGGGAGCAATATCGTTTTCGATGCGCTCGCGCAGAGTGAGGCAGGGGTGAAGCGACTCGGATATTTTGCGCAGGGGCAGCAGGTCGGTTTCGTTGCGGAGCAGGAGTTTTTTGAGTTGCTCGATGGCCATCAGTGCCCGGCGGAGTTGCATGACTTCGCGGGGATTGATTTTGCCGACGGCGGTTTTACTCATGAGGCGTTCGAGATCGCCCATTTGGCGGATGAGCGGCTCCAGTTCCTGTGTAAATTCCTCATTTTCAACAAAAAAGGTCACAATATCGTGGCGCTCGCTGATCTGGGTCAGGCTGGTGAGTGGCAGCAGTACCCATTTGCGCAGCAGGCGCGCACCCATGGGGCTTACGGTTTTGTCGAGCACCTGCAGCAAGGGGATGCCGTTTTCATGATTGCTCGATACCAGTTCGAGGTTGCGGATGGTAAAGCGGTCGAGCCACACATATTTATCGGTCTGAAACCTGCTCAATGCGGCGATGTGCGACAGTTTGTTGTTTTCCGTAGCAGCCAGGTAATGCAGCGCGGCGCCGGCAGCGGCCTGGCCGAGTTCCATTTCTTCCACCCCGAAACCCTTCAGGCTCTGTGTCTGGAAATGCTGGAGCAGTTTTTCCCGGGCAAAATCGTAGGTAAAAATCCAGTCTTCCAGCGTATTGGAATAAAACTTGTCGCCATAGGTGGCCGAAAATTCGCGCAGCCGACTTTTGGGCAGCACGACTTCCGCGGGTTTAAAACTTTGCAGCAGTTTGTCGATGGTAGCGGCGTCGCCTTCGCTGACAAAAAATTCGCCGGTGGAAATATCCAGAAATGCTGCGCCGAAATGGTCGTTTTTGCCGTAGGTGATCGTGGCCAGAAAGTTGTTCGTATTGTGGTCGAGCAGGGCGTCGTCGGTCGTCACGCCGGGGGTAACCACTTCGGTCACGGCGCGGCGCACCACTTTGCCGGGCACGGGTTTTTCCATTTGCTCGCAAATAGCCACGCGGTAGCCGGCGCGCACCAGTCGCGGCATGTACATATCCATGGCGTGGTAGGGGAAACCGGCCAGTTCGATGTCGCTGCCGCCGTTGTTGCGGCTGGTAAGGGTGATGCCTAGTGCGCGGGAGGCTTTCACGGCGTCTTCTCCGAAGGTTTCATAAAAATCGCCGACGCGGAACAGGAGGATGGCATCGGGGTATTTTCCTTTCACCTGCGTGTATTGCTGCATGAGCGGCGTAACGCTGCCGCCTGCCGAATTGCTCTTTGCGCCGTCTTTGGTCGGTCGTGCCATTGTGGTATTTCGTAGTCGCCCGGTTTTGTCCGGCACGCTAAAGGTAGGGCGCTGTGTTTCTTTCTACGGTTTTTTTTGAAAAAAAATGCGGATGTATAAAAGCGGGTCTTGGCAAGAACGAACTTTGTTTGAAATTGAAAATCAATAAGTTAGAAACGGTTTACTTTATTTTGGACATCATTAACAGGCTAAATGGCAGCATGCAATCTTTCCCCCCATACTTTTGTAGCATCATTTGACAAAGAAACTCAATTTCTCATCTAAAACGGTATTATCCGATGAAACAAGTTCTCTCTATTCTCGCTTTCGTTGTGGTTGGTTCTTTCTACGCGTCTGCACAGACTACTAACGGTGCTGTTATGACTTTCGACGTAACGACCATCGACTACGGTACTATCGAAAAAGGTGGCGACCCAATCCGCAAATTCAAATTCACGAACACTGGTAATGAGCCGCTGATCGTGAAAGCAGCAAAGGGTTCTTGCGGTTGCACCGTTCCAACCTACCCGAAAGAGCCGATCATGCCCGGCGAGAGCAACGTAATCGAAGTTCGCTACGACACCCAGCGCGTAGGTGCTTTCACCAAAACGGTTACGCTGACTACCAACGAAGCATCTGACACCCACACCCTGACGATCAAAGGCGAAGTAAAAGCCCCTGCTTCTCAGGAAAGCGTTCCGGCCAGCAACGGCGGTCTGAACCACTAATTTGAACTGATTGATTTTTGGTTTGACGATACGAACCCGGCTGGTGATAAACTGGTCGGGTTCTTTTTTTTTCGCGATAGGGTATTTCGTTCGGCTTCGCCTCACTCCATGGGGGAACTTGGGATCGGGCGGATAAAGCGGATAAAGCGGATTTTTGTGGCCTGGCGGCCACTTTTTTATTGACTATCTGCATATTGTATGCAAATACTCGACTATGTAATTTTTATGTGTTTTTTGTATGCTACGCGTAGTGTCCTTTGTGCGCTTGGTGGTTTATTTATCAACCACCAAGCGCACAAAGGACACTACGCGTAGAGTACACCTGCTTTTTTCATAAAATTACATAGAAGTATGATATGCAGATAGTCAGTAAAAAATCAAAAAAAGAGTGGCCGCCAGGCCACAAAAATCCGCTTTATCCGCTTTATCCGCCCGATCCCAAGTCCCCCCATGGAGTGAGGCGAAGCCGAACGACATAAAATGATAAGTATCTCAACCATTATCCTCCGCCCACCAACTCGCATATGAACTCGCCGTTTCCGCCAGCCTGATATGCCACAATTCCACACCCGAGGGCAAAACAGGTATGATCGCTTGTACACAAAGATGGATCAGGTATTCACAGGTGGGCTGTGCCGGCAGTACAACCACGCGGCCGAATTCGGATTGCAGCGCTGCCAGCACTTCAGGCGCCACAGTATTGGGTAGCGCCAGCGCATGGTCGAATGTGTCGACAAAATGCGTTTTTACGACAGATTTCAGGTCTTTAAAATCCAGCACCATCCCGTTTTTGGGATGTCCGGCCTGTTCGAGCGGTCGGCCCCGTACGGTCACCTCCAGTGTGAAAGTATGCCCGTGGATATGGCGACATGCCCCATCGTATCCCGGCAGGGCATGTGCCATTTCAAATTGAAAAATTTTGGTCAGCCGAAGCAGCATCTCTTATTCTGTATGGGAAAAAATGAACAGCATCCCGCACACGAACAAAGGCATCGAGATGAGCATAAAATTGGCGGTCGACGTGTTGGTATGATAGTAAATGGTGAAAACCATACCCATAATCATAAACGCAACGCCTCCGATAAGCCGGTAGTGCCAGGCCAGCAGCAGGGTCATTCCTATCCAGAAAGCGGGCAGCAGGTGTACCAGAAAACCAACCAGGTTATTAAAAATACCACTGCTGCCGTCAAAGGAGTCGAGCGACATGATAGCCAGAAAGGCGACATACAGCAGCGCCAGTACCCTGGGCGCCCATATTTTCAGCGACCGGAATGTGATGCGGCCACCCAGGCTTTCTTGTTTTTCCATGATTACGATCCTGTTTACAAAGTGCCGCGGCGCTCCTGTTCGGCTTCGATGCTTTCAAAAAGCGCCTGGAAATTGCCTTTGCCAAATGATTTGGCGCCACAACGCTGAATGATTTCAAAAAACATGGTAGGGCGGTCTTCCACCGGTTTGGTAAATATCTGGAGCAGGTAGCCGTCTTCGTCGCGGTCGGCCATGATACCCAGGCTTTTCAGCGTTTTCAGGTCTTCCTTGATATCGCCCACACGATTGGGAACGGTGTCGTAATAATTGCCAGGTACGTACAAGAATTCTACACCACGTTTGCGCAATTCGCTGACAGTGAAGATAATATCATCGGTGGCGACGGCCAGGTGCTGTGTGCCTGCGCCTTCGTTGAAGTCGTAAAACTCCTCCACCTGCGATTTCTTTTTGCCATGTGCGGGTTCGTTGATAGGAAACTTGATGCGCATGTTATCGTTAGCCATCACTTTCGACATCAGGGCTGTGTATTCAGTGGAAATATCCTTGTCGTCAAAAGTGATCAGGTTTTTAAAGCCCATCACTTCCTCGTAGAATTTGGCCCAGGTGTTCATTTCACCCCAGCCCACTGAGCCCACGCAGTGGTCAATGTATTGCAGGCCGATTTCCGTTGGGTTGTAATCTGACAGCCAGGGCTCGTAGCCGGGCAGGAACACGCCGGAGTAATTTTTCCGTTCCACAAAAATATGTACCACATCGCCATACGCATGGATACCCGAACGAACTACCTCGCCGGCTTCATCGCGCTCTACGATCGGCTGTAAAAATGGTTTTGCGCCGCGTTTCACCGTTTCCTCAAACGCGCGGGTGGCATCTTCGACCCAGAATGCGATGGTTTTTACCCCGTCGCCGTGGCGTCGGAGGTGTTCTGAAATCTCCGAGCCAGAGTTGTAAGGCGTAGTGAGTACAAGCCGGATTTTTCCCTGTTGTAGCACGTAACTCGCTTTATCGCGGACGCCGGTTTCGAGTCCGGCGTAGGCCAGCGACTGAAAACCGAATGCCGTTTTATAGAAATGCGCGGCCTGCTTGGCATTGCCTACATACAGTTCGATATAGTCGGTGCCCTGCAATGGCAGAAAATCTTCGGCAGTAGTGGGGTTTGTTTCGGGTGCGGAATGGACGAGCATGGATGGTTAGGTTGGTAATTGTTGATGAGGGTTGATGAGGTTGATGAGGTTGATGAGGGTTGATAAAGTTGATGAGGGTTGATAAGAGTTGATGAGGGTTGATAAGGTTGATGAGGTTGATAAAGTTGATGAGGGGTGATGAGGGGTGATAGCGAAGCGGTCAACTCTACGCACTCTCACCTCTCACCTCTCACCTCTCACCTCTCACCTCTCTCACTCTCTCACCTCTCTCACTTCTTCCTCCAGCCAAACCCGATAATAATCTTCCACTTCCAGCGCCACCGCATGTTCGGTGATGCTGAGCGGGTTGAAAGGATCGATCATAACGGCGAGTTCCTGGGTATCTTTTTTACCGATACTGCGTTCAATAGCGCCGGGGTGCGGGCCATGCGGAATACCGGCCGGGTGGAGCGTAATCTGTCCGTGGCGGGTGTTGTTGCGCGACATAAAATCGCCATCCACGTAGTACAGAATTTCGTCGGAGTCGATATTGGAGTGGTGGTAAGGCGCCGGAATGGCATCCGGGTGGTAGTCGTACAGGCGCGGCACGAAAGAGCAAACTACAAAATTGCGGCCTTCAAAAGTCTGGTGTATTGGCGGCGGCATGTGTATTCGGCCTGTCAGGGGCTCGAAATCGCGGATATTGAACGCGTAAGGGTAGTGATACCCGTCCCAGCCAGCCACATCGAACGGATGGAAAGGATATTCGAAGGGGAAAATGGCTTCGCGTTTTTTGATGCGCACCTCGAAAGCGCCTTGTTCATCATGCGTTTCCAGAAATTCCGGCCGTTTGATGTCGCGTTCGCAAAATGGCGAATGCTCCAGCAGTTGCCCGAATTCATTGCGGTAGCGTTTGGGTGTCACGATCGGGCCCCTGCTTTCTACAAAAAGCATGCGATTGTCCTGCGTGTGCCATTCGAGTTGGTAAATGGTGCCACGCGGAATAATCAGGTAATCGCCGGGCTCGAAGGCGACATCGCCGAACATGGTTTGCAATTCGCCGCTGCCCTTGTGGATGAACAGCATTTCATCGGCGTCCGCATTTTTAAAAAAATAATCGGGCGTAGCAGTTGGTGCGGCCAACCCAATGTTCATATCGGCATTGGTAAACAACACTTTGCGGCTGTCGATATAATCCGTGTTCGGGGGCAGTTCGAACCCTTCGAATTTGAGTGGCCGAATGTTGTTTTCCACCACCGTTCTGGGTTTAATGGAATACGGCTCCCCAATCGCCCTGATCTGTGTGGGTGTGTGCAAATGGTACACCAGCGACGCCATGCCGCTGAACCCCTGGGTGCCCACCAGTTCTTCCTGGTACAGGCTGCCGTCTTCCTTGCGGGCGACGACGTGGCGTTTGCGGGGAACTTTCCCCAGTTTGTGATAAAAAGGCATGGATGAGGAGTTTTAAGTGTTTTTGTGTTTTGGGGTTTTTGTGTTTTGGTGGTACGTTGCTTTTGGCTTTTGAAATAGGGCTGAATTTTTTGGTTTTGATGGTCAATTTGGGTTTTTGAGTGTTTTGGTGTTTTTATGTTTTGGTGGTGCGTTGCTCTTGGCTTTTGAAATCAGGCCCAACCTTAACTTCCGATGCCAAGAGCGGAGCCCTCCAAAACACCAAAACACCAAAACACCAAAACACCAAAACCTCAAAAACCCGATTTAAGCCAGCATCATATTATACCCATAATTCATTTCGCTGATAATATGCCCCAGCGCTTCAGTGTGTACGCCATTTCGGCCGCCCCGGTGCATGTATCCGTCTTCGGGCAGGGTGAGTCCGGCATTCAGAATGACCTCGCTCACATCCTTTTTCCATATTTCACGCAGGGTGTGCAGGTCGCAACCGATGCCTTCCTCGATCAGTACGCGCTCGGTATCGTCCATGTCGAACATTTCAGCGGTATAAGGCCACAAGGCATCCAGGGCGCGTTGCACCCGGCGATGGCTTTCGTCGGTGCCTTTTCCGAGTCGCCAAATCCAGTCGGCAGCATGGCGGCGGTGGTAGCGGCTTTCTTTCACGCCTTTTTGTGCGATGCCTGCCAGCACCTCGTCGTGCGATGCGCCGAGTTCTTCGAGGCGCAGCACATCGAAGGAAGCGAAAAGAAACATCCGCACCATCGTAACGGCAAAGTCGCCATTGGGTACTTCCGCCATCAGCAGGTTGTAATAATGGCGTTCGTCGCGTCCGAAAGCCAGGTCATCGGCGCTGTGGCCCAGGGCTTCAAATGAGGCGGCGTATTCCAGCAGCATTTTGGCGCGGCCGATATGGTCGAGCGCCATGTTGGTGAGCGCCAGGTCTTCTTCCAGCATAGGGGCGCGGCTGCACCATTCCGACAGTCGGTGGCCCAGAATCAGGGAGTCGTCGCCGAGGCGAAACAGGTATTGTAACAAGGGAGATTCCATTTTCGGAAAAATCTGGAGTTGGTCAAATATTTTTAGCCCCTTCCGGCATGGTATAGAAAGACGGCAGGCGGTAAATTTTGTCGTCGTTCGGTTCAAAAAACGAAGGGTTGTCTTCCAGCGTTGTCGCGGCGATGTCCTCGGCGCGTACCACCCACAGACCGCTGGTTTCGCCGCGGCGCGTGTAGGAATCCCGGGCATTTTGCAGGGCCATTTGCCGGTCGGAGGCATGTACGCTGCCAGCATGGCGATAGGGCTGACCGGGTTTGCTTTGGGTAAAAACTTCCCAGATATTGAGTTGCGTATCCATTTTTTCGTCGATTTATGCTGGTTTGTGCCCGTTGAGCATGGCTTTTTGTGCGGCTTCACGTACCCAGGCGCCGTCTTCATGCACCTGTATGTGGTGATCCATGCGCTGGCGGTTGCAGGGGCCATTGCCTTTGATGACTTCGTAAAATTCTTTCCAGTTCAGCGGCCCGATGTCGTAATGCTTCGTCGCTTCGTTGAATTTCATATCCGGGTCGGGGATCGTGAGCCCGATGACTTCAGCCTGCTGCACCGTTTTATCGATGAAACGCTGGCGAAGGGTGTCGTTGCTTTCACGTTTGATCTTCCAGTTGAACGCGTCGTGGCTGCGTGGAGAGTCGTTGTCGGGCGGGCCAAACATCATCAGGGCGGGCGCCCACCAGCGGTTCATGGCATCCTGCGCCATGGCGCGTTGTTTGCGCGTGCCGGCCATCAGTTGCGCCATGATTTCGTAACCCTGGCGCTGGTGAAAACTTTCTTCCTTGCAAATGCGCACCATAGCGCGGGAATACGGGCCATAACTGGTGCGCTGGAGGCTGACCTGATTGACAATTGCAGCGCCGTCGACCAGCCAGCCGATGGCGCCGATGTCGGCCCAGGTAAGGGTAGGGTAGTTGAAAATGCTGGAATATTTGGCTTTGCCAGCGTGCAGTTGGGCCAGCATTTCGTCGCGGCTGATGCCCAGTGTTTCGGCGGCGGAATACAGGTAGAGGCCGTGGCCACATTCATCCTGTATTTTTGCCAGCAGGATCAGTTTGGCGCGCAAGGACGGCGCGCGGGTCACCCAGTTGCCTTCAGGTTGCATCCCGATTACTTCCGAGTGTGCATGCTGACTGATTTGTCGGATGAGGTGTACCCGGTAGCCTTCGGGCATAGGGTCGCGCGGTTCGATTTTCTCGTCGCGCGCAATTTTGGCTTCAAAAAATTCGGTTTGGGCTTCGGTAAGCACTGCCATAACGCTTCTGTGTGGTGTATTTCACCCAAAGGTCTGCCGAACTATAAAGAAGCACGATGACGAATGTTATGACAGGATTTGATATTTATCAGTAAGTAAAATGCGATGTTGCGGGATTTTTGCCTTTCAATTCCACTATAAACCAAGTTTTATTGTGTTTTTCATAGTGACGGGGTGACTGAAGTCACCCCGTCACTACATGCTCTATTCACTTTCAAAAGCCCTCCACCACACCGGCCGCAAGGCCTATCATCTATGCACCAGGAACAAACAGTTTTGGACACCCTCACAAATACGCCTGTACAATGCCAGGTAACCGTCATTTTTGACGGCGAACGCACTCAATTTGAACTTTCATCCGATGGAAAGGCCCTGGTAGATGCTGCCATCGACGCTGGCGTAGACGCGCCGTGGTCCTGCCATGCGGGCGTTTGCTGCACCTGCAAAGCCAAGGTGCTGGAAGGTGCGGTGCACATGAAACACCGCTATGGCCTGCTCGACGAAGAAGTGGAGCAGGGATATATTCTGACCTGCCAAAGCCACCCGATCACGGAAATACTGATAGTGGATTACGATGTGTAACCCACGATACGCTGGTCTTTGGCGGCGTAGTGGGGGCACCGATGACCATTAGATTCTGCGGGTATTCAGCATATCGTTCTCTGAGGTAGCGGCCCGGGTATGTTGCGCAGTCGTTTGATGATATGTTGGTGTAATACCTCGATCATTTTATCAAGTATTCTTACCCTTTTTTTTCGCTTTCAGCACAACCTTAACGCCGGGGTTGAGCGCTTGTATTTCCCTGATAAACGCCAGTTTCTCCCTGGGCGAAATCAGCACCATATTGCTCTGTCCATATCGTATTTCAAGCCTGTCAAGCGAAGTGGCGGGCGAACTGAGGGGATTGTTTGTTTCGGAAATTTGCCGGATACTGCTAATGTCGATTTGGGAGTTGTACAGGAATCCGCACCTAATACGAAGAATATTTCCTTCCAAAATATAATAAGTGGTTAAAAACAGGTGCACGATAAATGCTGCCGTAAACAACAAAATGATAACCCCTGCCCAACTGAAAGGAGTAGAAATGATTACGGCTCCAGTAATGACAAATACCAATACCAGCGGAATGACCAGTTCAAGACCGGCTTTTGACCTATATATGTTTTTCATCTCTAATAACAGTTTTAGTAAGTAAGCAACAACCTGTCTGCAACATCCTCATTAATCATTGACGGGCCATCCATTTGGAAACGCTTGAGCATTGAACTTTCACAGTCTATCAGTATTTCTTGTTCAAATAATCCATCTGGAATATGAATATCACAAATGTAATCTCCAGATTTTTTATTCCCATCAATACTAGGCGCCACTTTAACTCCTTTTTCTTTGGCGTCATTGATTTTTTTGAAAAGCGTTTTTAAACTAAAATCCTGCGCTCCGTATAAGATACTTTGTGAATGACTATAAGGAGGATCACAATAGATGATCACCTTCTTTTGCCAGGTCAAAAGCCTCCTGATAATCCATTATGCTAAACTGTATGTATTTAGTTCGCGCATGCCACTCTTGCACACGTTTTTCAAATGCTTTTATGTCTTCATATATCTCGATTTTATTTTTTTCACTAACTCTTGTCCTTCTTTCAGCGTACCAATCGATCAAGCCTTTGGGGGCTTCCTTTAGTTTCATCCAAATTTCCATCAATGGCTTGAAAGCATCTGAGCAATGTCCGTTTTTAGGCGCAAATGTAGCCATTATTGATCCACTTCCGAGAAATAGTTCAAAGTAGGTATGGTATGATGTTGGAAAAAACCTTGTTATCTCTGTTGCGAATTTTTGTTTGTTCCCTATCCACTTTAGCAGCTGTGTTTTTGGCAGGTAGTACGTTAAGTACTTCATTTCCAATGATAATTGTGCCATTTGTCTAAATTTATCTCAAAGGCAACTTACACCGGTGTATGTGATTACGATCCACGTGAACTTACTTCTATGACTTATGGTGGACATTCTTCATATGGGATTGGTAGACGAAATAGTTATTGGTAGAGAGGTTGAAAGAAGGATTCCTCAATTGATAAAAGTATGGCTTGAATGTCTTGATAAAAAAACGGCCAGGTTACCAAAGTAACCCGGCCGCGCACATCAAATTAAGACCAATACTAGTTTTGAACAATAAATTTCGCCGTTTTCACTCCTGCATCGGAGCGAATTTCGAGTTGATACATGCCTGAAAGCAGTTCGCCGGTGTTCAGTTCGACATTGAACGAACCGCTCACATTGCCCATGTCACCTTCCATCAGCAAACGGCCAGCAATATCCCGTACTGCGTAACGCAGGTTTTCTACGGTGCTCAGGTCGAACTGCACCCGCAGGCGATCTTTCACCGGATTGGGCGCCAGTTGTAGGTCGTTCAGGGTGTTTTCCAGTTCATTGCTGTTTACAGCCTGTTCCAGTGGGAACGTAACGCCGTTGGCCAGTGCAGCCCATACTTCAAAAGCAGGCGTTGCGCCACTACGGAATCCGGATGCGAACAACGTAGCCGCTACACCTGCCGTGCCATTCAGGTCGGCGCGGTATTCAGCAAACGGGTTATTTGTATCATCAGCAGGTGTCACATCTACAAAATATTCGGCCGGCGGTACGCTCAGGTAGTCGGTAAAGTCGCCAAAAGCCAGGTCTTCCACCAGCGTGGGGCCATTGGACAGGCGAATATCTACCTGGCCTGCATCGGGCGAGCCGTGGAATACGGCAAACTCCACATTGGCCGGATTTACAGCCACTTCACGGGCATCTTCATTGATAAACAGGTTGAAACCAGGGCTACCGGCCAGAACGCCACCGGCCACCACCACATACGCGCGGCCCGATTCGAGGTTGAGCGGGAAATTGGCCAGTGCATCTTCTGCACTAGTACTATTGCCTGCTGCTACGCCTATATTGATCGGGCGCTCCGCCGGAACATTTACAAACGGCGTAGCAGTACGGAATTCAAAATTGTCTATCAGCAGTGTATTGTCGGCATACACATCGACCGTGGGGGCAATCGCATTGTGAATGACCTGCACACGTGCGGGCGCAGGCGACAGCGCGAGCGGGAAAACCGTTCCATCAGGCAGGGCTACATACAACCCGAAAGCAGGCGTACCACCCAGCAGACCGCTGGCAAAAACCTGTGCAGCGATACCTTCTGTGTCGTTGAGTTCAGCGCGGAAGGTAGCCACTACATTCGGATCGTCGTGCGCACGAATAGCCAGGTCATACGCCGCCGGAGCCAGCGCTACGTATCCTGTGGCATTACCATAGGCCAGGTTGTCGATCAGGTCGTTGGCAATCAGTACCGCGTCTACATCTACCGCGGGTGCGTCAGGTGAGCCGTGGAAAACATTTACCTCTATACTTTCAGGATCTACGGCGGCCTCCTGTCCTGCTACCGGAATGAGTGTAAAGGCTGGCGACTGGCCAACAATACCGCTGGCATACACCACGGTGGTGCTGCCTTCTGGCAGGCTTACCGGGAAAGTGGCAATGGCATCGGCAGCGCTGGTACTGTTATCCAGCGCAATGCCAATGTTGATATTTCTGTCGGCCAGTACATCTACAAATGGTGTAGCGGTGCGGAATTCAAAATTGTCGATCAGGCGGGTATTGCCCAGATACACGTCTACGGTAGGGGAAGGCGAGTTGTGAATTACCTGCACACGGGCAGTTGGAGAAAGTGGCAGGGCTGCTACTGTACCATTCGGGAATGCTGCATACAGGCCGAAAGCCGGTGTGCCACCCAGCAGGCCGCTGGCAAATACCTGTGCTGCGCCACCTGCCAGGCCGCTGATGTCGGCGCGGAAAGTAGCCACCACATTCGGATCGTCGTGTGCGCGAATGGCCAGGTCATAAACACCCGGAGCGAGCGTAACATAACCTGTGGCGTTGCCATAAGCCAGGTTGTCAATCAGATCATCTGCGGCATATACCGCATCTACATCTACGGCCGGTGCATCAGGCGAACCGTGGAAAACATTTACCTCTACATTATCAGGATCAGTAGCGCCCTCCTTTCCTGCTACCGGAATGAGTGTGAAAGCAGGCGACTGGCCAACAATACCGCTGGCATACACCACAGATGTGCTGCCTTCGGGCAGGCTTACCGGGAAAGTGGCAATGGCATCGGCAGCACTCGTGCTGTTGCTCAGTGCAATGCCAATATTGATATTTCTGTCGGCCAGTACGTCTACAAACGGTGTGGCAGTACGGAATTCAAAGTTGTCGATCAGGCGGGTATTACCCAGGTACACGTCTACGGTGGGGGAGGGCGAGTTGTGAATTACCTGCACACGGGCTTTGGGTGAGGTCGGCAGGGCTGCTACCGTTCCATCGGGAAACACTGCATACAAACCGAATGCTGGCGTGCCACCCAGCAGTCCGCTGGCAAATACATACGCTGCGCCGCCACCTGCGCCACTGAGGTCGGCGCGGAAAGTAGCCAGCACCGCCGGGTTGTCGTGCGCGCGCACTGCCAGGTCGTACACGCCAATGGGCAGACTGGTGTAGTCTGTAGCGGAACGATAGGCCAGGTTGTCGATCAGATCATCGGCTACATATACGGCATCTACGTCGACGGCGGGTGCATCCGGTGCGCCATGCAGTACGGCTACATCGGTTAGCAGTGGCAGTGTGCCCGATTCGCGGCCCGGGAATGCCAGCAGTTCGAAACCCGGGTTGCCGGCAAAAATGCCCGAAGCGAATACCACATATGTCTGACCGCTTTGGAACGTAACCGGAATATTGGCCAGCGCATCGGCAGCGGAGGCGCTATTAGCCAGCGCAATACCTACATTCAAAGGCCGGTCTGCTGCTACACTTACAAAAGGTGTGGCCGAGCGGAATTCAAAATCATCTGCCAGCAAGGTATTTCCAACATAAACATCTACCGTAGGCGCTACTGCATTGTGTACAACCTGCACCCGCGCAGGGGCCGGGGCTGCGGGCAGTGCGATCACTGTGCCGTCGGCCAGGGCAGCATACAACCCGAAAGCAGGTGTGCCGCCCAGCAGACCACTAGCAAATACGTAGGCCGCGCCGCCTGCCAGCGAACTCAGGTCGGCGCGGAACGTGGCTACAACATCGGGGTTTCCACTGGCGCGCACAGCCAGGTCATAAATAGCAGGTGCAACGCTCAAATATCCTGTGGAAGAACCGTATGCCAGGTTGGAAATGAGGTTGTTGGCAACATACACAGCATCTACGTCGACAGCCGGCGCATCGGGGGAGCCATGCAGCACAGCCAGGTCAACTTGTGTTGGAGTGGAAGCGGTTTCGCGGCCCAGATCATTGATATTCAGGGCAAGTGGGGTAGAAGTGCTGCTCGTGAGACCGATTACGGACACCACATACGTTTTGCCATTTTCAAAAGTGTAGGTAAAATTTTTGATCGTATCATTTACAGAAGTGCTGTTGGCAGGAGCGATGCCGATGTTCATAGGGCTGCCCGCCGGAACAAAATCAAATGCCTTTGCGCCACGGAACGGTACATTGTCGGCATACAGGTTGCCATTTTTATACACGTCGACCACTGTCGCAGCCGGATCAGGTGAGTTGTGAATCAGTTGTACGCGCGCTGTGGGGCTCAGCGGCAGCGCTGCTACCGTGCCATCCGCAAACACGGCATATAGGCCGAAAGTATTGGAACCCAGCAATCCACTGGCCATCACTTTCAGGGCCTGTCCTGCTGCGCCGGTCAGGTTGGCACGGTAGGTAGCCAGAATTGTATTGCTGCCTGCAGGTTTTACATCCAGAAAATAGTCGCCGGGCTGGACACTCAGGTAAGGTGTAAACTGACCATAAGCAAGGTTCGTCACCACATCGCCAATTGTCCGAACCGCAACATCCACGGCCGGCGCATCGGGTGCGCCATGCAGCACAGAGAGGTCAACCATAGTAGGTGATGCTGCGGCCTCACGGGCATTCGGGTCGGCAATCAAGGTGAACGGGGTATCCTGATCGAAGACCAAACCGGAAGCCGTTACCACATAGGTTTTTCCATCTTCAAAGGTTACGTCAAAGTTGAACAAAACATCGCTGGCCGAGGTACTGCTGGCCGGCGCAACACCGATGGAAAGTTGTACGCCTGCTGGAAGGGTCAGAAAACCCGTAGCCGTACGAAAGGCAAAATCATCAAATGTGTTCACTCCATTTACATACACATCTACCGTTGGGTCGGGTGCGTTGTGTACAATCTGTACGCGCGCTGTCTGGGCCAGGGCAGCGACCATTGCAAACAGCATAAACACAGAGGTGACAAGTAGTTTTTTCATGTTTTAAAAAGGAATTGGTTTGTGATAATTGGTTTAAATGTGCCCTTATTAACTCATAGTGTTTAATGTTGTTCATGGTATTTGATGCAAACATTAAACAAAATGAATTTTTGCCTAAATTAAACAAACCCCTTACCTCCTTTTGCACAACTCCTAAAAACGCATAATAAACGACGAAACATGAGCCATTCGACCCGAAACAGATTGAGTTCAGTAGCGTTATTTCCCGTAGAATAATTTCCCGCAGAATAATTTCCCGTAGAGTAATTTCCCGCAGAACTCGCAGAATACACGCAGATTCCCGCAGAACGTAGAGTACACCTTTTACTTAATATTTGTGTACGCTACGTTCTGCGGAAATCTGCGTGTATTCTGCGAGTTCTGCGGGAAACTACTCTACGGGAAATTATTCTGCGGGAAACTACCCTACAGAAAATGGCCACAAAAAAAATCCCGAATCCTGGCCTTGACCAAAATTCGGGATGAGTCACATTTACCGTCGACCACGAGGGCCGCTCCTGAAAACGAATGCATTCAAACAGCCCAAAGCATCCGTTTCATACTACACTATTCTTTCACCACTTTTCCGGTGTACACTTTTTCTTTCCCTGTAATTTTTACCACATAAATACCGCGTGGCAAATGCGCCAGCGAAAACGATACTGCCCCCGTTTGCGGGTTTTCAAAAGAAACAGATACTCGACGGCCGCTCAGGTCGAATACCTCCAGCGTCTCCGCCCGGTCGCTGCCGATGAAGGCCGTGGCTATTTCCTGTACCGGATTGGGCTGTACGCTCAGCGACTGAACGGCGGGTTCGTGGCTCGACACTGTAAGCGGGTCGAACCTGGTGCCGCTGTTCAGCACTTCTTTGGTATCGGCGTTTTGAACAAAGGCTACCACATAAATTTGGTCGGCATTCCAGCCTGCGGCAACCGAGTAGTTGAACGACTGCGTGATGCTGCCGCCCGGTGCTGCCAACGTAACAGGTGTGCCGTTAACGGAAGGCAGCATGCTGCGAAACACATCGTAATGCTCCGTGGCGCCAGTATTGGGAGAAGTGTAGTCCACGTCTTTTTCCACTACGGCCAGGTACAGGTTGTAGTTGCCGGCTGGCACATCGGTATGGGTAAAAATCTGAACAGTCGCCGTCCGATTCGTCCCCGATGTTTCCGTCACCCGCAAGTGGATCGGGCTGGTGTAACCGATGGCGGTGGTAAGCGTGGCGGCCGGCAACAATTGGCTGCCGCCGTTTACCAGCGTGCCATTGAGCGCTACGCGTGGCGTGCTGTTGACGCCGTAAAAGTTGGTGCGTGTCGTGTTCTCCGCTGTATTTCCCAGATAAAAAATACAGGAATTGTACGGGATGGGCGGGTGATAGGCGATATGGTGTACATCAGCCGTGTAACCACTGATAAGGCTGTAAAACGCCGGATTTTTGCTGGCGCAAATACTGCAACGCGAGTTCGTAAAGTGCTCCAGCAGCACGTATCGTTTTACGGCATTTTGTGCTCCGCCGAACATGCCATAGAGGCTGAATACCAGCATGAAGAGTAGTTTTTTCATGTTTGATTGTTTCATTATTGTGAGAAAATGATCAGAAACCTGCCCGATCGGCAGGCATTTCACAGGAAGGTGTTAGCGGATGCTGTGCAAATGTAATCCCCTTTCATTCGAATGCTTCTATCCGTTGGTCGTCAACCTGCACAAATGTCGCCTGAAGAACGCTTTGCTTTGTCGAACAAGGGCGCGGCCATTTGGGGGGAAAATTGTATTCTTGCCCCGATTTTGTTTTTGCAAATGCAAATACGGCAGACACCTGAATGATTTGAAAAACTCAAATGCTTGAAACACAGGTGTTTTTACCTTTTTGCAGGCATTTCTTAACCAACCCGTATATCCATGTTTCTTCTTACAATGCCCGATTTTGCCTCCGGTGAGGTGTGGATGAGTTTGCTGACGCTGACATTCCTGGAAATTGTTTTGGGCGTCGATAACATTATTTTCCTTTCTATTGTGTCGGCCAAACTGCCAGCCGCCGAGCAACCTAAAGCGCGCAATATCGGCCTCTTACTGGCCATGGGCCTGCGTATTGTGCTGCTGTTCGGCCTGACCTGGATTATTGGCATGAAAGAGCCATTCTTTCATATCGATTTTCTCGGACTGCATGGCGGTGTGACAGGGCAGGGGCTGATTCTTTTCCTCGGCGGTATTTTCCTGTTGTACAAGGCTACTTCTGAAATTCACCACAAACTGGAAAGTCCGAATGATGGCGACGACCCGGGGGGCAAAGGGAAATCGGCACTCAGCGCTGTTATCGTGCAAATTACCCTGATCAATGTGGTGTTTTCCTTTGATTCTATTCTGACCGCCGTGGGGCTTTCCAACGACCTGGTTGTCATGATCATTGCTATTATCGCATCCGTGCTGGTCATGATGCTGTTCTCAGGCCCTGTGAGCCAGTTTGTCAATAAACACCCTACGGTACAAATGTTGGGCCTGTCGTTCCTGATCCTGATCGGTTTTTCGCTGATTGCTGAAGCGGCACACCTGGGCCATTTTATCGAAGGCTCCGTACCGAAAGGTTACCTGTATTTTGCTATTTTCTTCTCTCTGTTTGTAGAATTCCTCAATATCCGTATGCGCAAAGCCCAAAGCCCTGTGCAATTGCACGGATACAGCGAAACGGCCACCAAACGCGGTCTGCTGGACGAGGATTTGCTGGATCAGGAGGAGCAGCAGAAATGATTTTTTTGGGGGGATGAATCAGGATTTTGGGGATTTTTCAGGATTAGAAGGATTCCTTATGTGATGCCCACAATTATGCAAATTAATTTAATGCGCTCTGCTTGCAGGCATGTTCAAGCCAGTTTAGTCCATTTTATTCAATTTTGACACCACATCGGGAATCCTTTTAATTCTGAAAAATCCCCAAAATCCTGATTCAACCCTTATCAACCCTCATCAACCTCATCAACCCTTATCAACCTCATCAACCTTATCAACCCCCATCAACCTCATCAACCCTTATCAACCTCATCAACCCTCATCAACCCTTTATCAACCCCTCTCATCAACCCTCACCATGCAAGATATCCAACTCAATCTCACCCGCGACCTCGTATTTTTCGATGTAGAAACCACGGGCTTGAACGTCATCCGCGACCGCATTGTACAGATTGCGCTGGTGAAGATGTTTAAAAACGGACAGCCGCCGGAAGAACTGTCCATGCTGATCAATCCAGGTATTCCCATTTCGGAAGAGTCCATGCAAATCCACGGCATCACACCGAAAGACCTGGCTAACAAACCCGTTTTTGCCCAGGTGGCGCAAAAAATATGGGATTTTATCGGCCAATCCGACCTGGCGGGCTACAACTCCAACCGATTCGATGTGCCCATGCTCATGGAGGAATTTGCCCGGGTAGGTATGGAATTCGACATCAGCAAGCGGCGTTTGATCGACGTTCAGCGTATCTTTTACAAGATGGAACCCCGTACGCTCAAGGCTGCGTACAGGTTGTATTGCCAGCGCGAACTCGAAGATGCGCACGATGCCCTGGCCGATGTGAAAGCCACCATCGATGTGTTTAAAGGCCAGTTGCGCGCTTACGACGGCAAAGACCTGTGGGATGAAGACGGCAGCACGATACCGGCGCCGATCAAAAACGATATGCAGGCTTTGCACGATTTTACCAACGACCTGCATTTCCTCGACGCCACGCAGAAATTGCGGGTACAACCCGACGGCGTGGTGGTGTTTAATTTTGGAAAATACATGGGGCAACCCGTAAAAGAAGTACTCAAAAAAGAACGCAACTACGGCGTCTGGATTCAGGAGCGGGAATTCTCTTCCCAGGTAAAACAGATCATCCGCCAGATGATGAAGGAAGTTAGCGCCTGATACACCCTGCCAGAAAACGCAGCACTCAACATGAACACAAAAATCCGGCACCATGCATCAACTGTTGTGCAACAGCGTTTTTAGTAAAATCACCAGGCGCAGAACCGGAACTCGCCAGCCGGCAGGACTTTTGTTTTTCGGAATAGCCCTTGCCTTGTCGTGCTGTTTGGTGGCCTGTTACGAACCGCAGGAAGGTTGTCAGGATATTTCGGCTACCAATTTCGATGCCTCGGCTGATAAAGACTGCGCCTGCTGTACCTATCCGAAATTGCGCATCGGCGTGTCGCAGTTCTATGGAAGCAGCCTCTTTATTGAAAATACCCGATATGCTGCATCCGACGGGCACCCGTTCGTACTGAAAAATGTGTCGTTCTATCTCTCTGATTTTCAACTGTTTCAAAATGGGGAGGCGTTCACTGTCAGCGATACTGTTGGACTCTACACCCTGCCGCCCACCGGAAACGACACCATGAGGGAGGTGTTTACCGACGATTTTGTGCTGGTACGCCGCACGCCGATTATCAATGAAGCGGGCACTTTTAGATACGACGGCAGTTTTGATCAGATGAAATTTCGCCTTGGCCTCGACGACCAGGCAGAGCGTGTAGTGCCTTCCCGCGCACCGGCAGGGCATCCGCTGCGCACACAATCGGACAGCCTTTGGCACGGCCGCAGCGAAGGCTTCGTGTTCATGCAGGTGGTGGTAGCGCGCGACACCCTGGCAGGTACCAAACCCGATACCATTTCGCTGAAAAAAGCCGATTTGCCCGATTTTATTTTTAGCGCTTCTGGGCCTTTTGTGCATAAAACAGGCTACAATTTCGACATCGTGCTGGCAATTGACCACGAGAAACTGCTGAACGGCATCGATTGGACAACCGGCGACATTTCTGCATGGAAATTGCAGATTGTATCCAACTTACAAGGTGCTTTAAGCGTTTATCAGTAAGAACATGATTTAATTTTTTATCCACCACTGTTATGAAAAAAATTGCCCTGTTTTTGGTCGGCGCTGCACTTGTCGCCTTTTCTTCCTGTGGTAAAGACGAGCCACCCACCGACAATAATTTTACCCTGACATTTAAGGCCACCTACGACGGCGTGGCCCTGGAGAAATACAAAAATTACCCGTACGGCGACCGCACGGTGCAGATGAACAAGTTCAATACTTTTTTGTCCGACCTGATTCTGGTAAAAAAGGACGGTGGCGAACAACGCCTTTCCGATATCGAATGGGTGGATTTTACGCCCGACCTCGCACCGGATAACAAAGCCGTAGAAGTCAAATTTCAGTATTCCGTCCCGGCAGGCGATTATACCGCCCTCAAAATCGGATACGGTGTGCGGGCCGACCTCAATGCTAAAAAGCCGAGCGATTTCGCGCCATCCGAACCCCTGTACCTGGAAAACGAATACTGGTCGGGCTGGCAGAGTTACATCTTCACCAAAGTGCAGGGCTTGTACGACCTCGATGGTGTAGGCGATCCGGAAAGCGTACTCACATACCACTGCGGATCGGATGCCGTTTATCGCACGGGCGTTTTCAATACAGATGTGAATGTGTCTGACAAAAGTGGCGCTCTGACAGTAGAATTTGACCTGAAAAAACTGCTGACTGTCAACGGCACACTGCTTGATTTGAGCAATCCGGACAACCGAAACACCTCTCACAGCGCCAGTAATATTGTATTGGGAACCAAGGTCATGGATAATTTTGCCAATGCAACTTCCGTAAAATGACACACTACAGGGGAAAAACAGGTATGGTTGTGGCAGCATTGCTTGCCACTGCGCTGTTGTTATCGCAATGCGGCAAAAACCCGCCCGGCACCAATTGCAAAGACGGCTGCGACCTGACGGGAATTCCCTACGCTCCAACGGCCTACACCATTCAAAAACCTGCACATTTTCCGCAAATAGCAGTGCCAGCCGATAACCCCATGACGCTGGAAGGCGTGCAACTGGGGCGCCGCCTGTTTTACGACCCAATTCTTTCGGCCGACAGCACCATGTCGTGCAGTACGTGTCATTTGCCTGAAATGAGTTTTACAGATGGCAAAGCCGTTTCCAAGGGCATCGATGGCGTTGCCGGCCGACGCAGCGCCATGTCGCTGTTGAATATCGCCTATGCCACCAACGGACTGTTCTGGGATGGGCGCGCCCGTACGCTCGAAGACCAGGCCTTGAAGCCTGTGGAAGACCCCATTGAACTGCACCATACCTGGCCCAATGTAGTGGAGCAGTTGAAAAAACATCCGGAATATCCCGAATTGTTCAGAAAAGCATTCGGCATCTCGACCTGTTGCGACATTACCAAGGAACTGGCCGCCAAAGCCATTGCCCAGTTCGAACGCATCCTCATCAGCAGCGGCACCTCGCGTTTCGATCAGTATGTATTGGGGAATCCCGACGCGCTAGACGACGAAGAACTGGATGGCAAACTCATGTTTTTTGACGAAGGACAGGTGGTAAACCTGCCCGATGCCCAGTGTTTTCACTGCCACGGCGGCATCACGCTCACCGGCAATTTTTATTTCAACAACGGCCTCGACAGTGTGGCCTCGCTCAACGACTTCGTCGACAAAGGCCGGGGCGAAGTGAGCGGCAACCCGACCGACAACGGCAAATTCAGGGCGCCCACGCTGCGCAACATCGAACTGACGGCGCCTTATATGCACGACGGTCGTTTTACCACCCTGGAGGCGGTGCTCGAACATTACAACGGCAACGGGAAAGGCGTTTCCAATGAAGATCCTTTCGTTCGGCAAATCGGCTTCCCGCTGGGGGGAAATGTGCTGACCTATTCGGGCCTGACGCCCTATCAGCGGAAAGCAGTGGTGAAATTTTTGAAAACGCTGACAGATACTACGTTTATCAACAACCCGGATATTCAAAATCCATTCAGGTAGTCCGGCGCTCTTCTTGCATATTATAATGGCATATTGGCCCTTGAAAACGGCTTTTCCAGACATTTACATGTACATATTTGTCCGCGTTACCCTATTATTACGGATGTAAGTTAACATCCAGTCAATTGCGCAGCCATGAAAAAACCAACCCTGTTCGTCCTTCTTTTTTTGCTGTCTTCTTGTTCGCTTTTTGCCCAAAACACCAACACTTTTGGCAGGTACAGCGAATACTATCAACTCAGCCCGCGCGAAGCGCATTCCATTCTGGTAGATCAGGCACCGTTTGATTCCTCCTGGTTGCACAGCCCCGTAGGCTTGAACGATACCCTTCCGAGTCAGCGATTGCCATTTGGGTACTATCTGTCCGTATCGGCACAAGAGGAGGGCATCAGCATCGATGTAATAACACGTTCACCGATTCAAATGACCGTGTTTCCTTCCCGTCGGCGCTCGCTGGAATTTATCCTGACAGACACCCTCGGGCGGCGTATTACCGATGCACAGGCCAGTGTACAGGGCAAAAAAGTCAGGTTCGACCCCAAAATGCAGGTATACCGCATTCCACGCCCCAGGCAGGGCCGCATTCTGCAAATAAAAACTGCCGGCTATACCTGGTACTACGAAATAGACGTGGATGATCCGGACGACCTCCGCACGTACCGCTGGGAACGTTTTACGGCCCACCCCGTCGGCAGGGTGTTGGGTTTGTCCTGGTTGTATATCAAGGGCATTCCCCGTATTTCCCGGCAATTCATTCAAAAAATTCGGTACCACGAATTCCAAGGTTACCGCCGCCAGGAAAAATGGGACCAAAAAGAAGCCTGGAATGGCTATGTGGCTTTTTCCCAGCCCAAATACCGCCCCGGCGACAGCCTGCATGTGAAAGCATGGATCACCGACTTCAAAGGAAATCCGTGGAACAAACCGGTGAGATTAAAGGCCTATTCTTCTTACACAGGTAAACCAAGTACCAATCGCATCCTGCAACCCTCCGCTCCCGGCGTATTTGTCTGGCAAACCTTGTTGAATGACTCGCTGGAAATTGACAGGGCATACAACTTCCAGTTTTCCAATCCCAATCCCCGAAAGCGCGGCTGGTTTCACAAATATAGAACGACGCCCGGCAACGTGAGTGGCTCGATGTATTACGAAGACTATGTGTTGGATGAAGTTAAATACAGTTTTACGCAGGATAAATCGGAATATGTGCAAGGCGACAGCGTGGTATTTCATATCAGCGCCAGTGATGCTACGGGGCAGGCGCTGAATGATGGAAGTTACAAACTGGTCGTAAAATCCGTTATCACGTATGATTTTTATGCCGAAACGGTAGCCATTCCCGACACCATTTGGCAGTCGTCGGGCGCTTTGCCCGCTTCCGGAAAACTGGATTTGAGGCTGCCCGACCGTTTTTTACCCAATGCTAAATGCGGCATGTCGGCTATGCTGTACGCCACCAACAGCGCCGGAGAATTGCAGCAACTCAACCTGTCTTTTCAGGTCGACCAACGCAAAGTCAATACGCCGATAAAAGCGTGGATCGACCGTGGCTGGCTGTATGCCGACTGGAAAGGGCAGCCTGTTGCCGACAAACTGGTGCAATTGCTGGAGTATACCAATGAACTTCCTCCTCGCACCTTACATGTCAGCCTGCCATACCGCGCGCCTGTAAGGCCGGATGTGAGTACTTATCAATTCAAAGTGGGTGACTCGTATGTCAATATCTCCCCCGACGATAGTCAATTCGGCGGCCACCGGGTAAGTGTAATGGCATTCAGAGCAGGCGATACCGCCGTATTTACCCTTGTCAATCCGCACCGGATTCCAGTTCTATATCGGATCCAGCGTGGAAAAGAAGCGTGGGACAGAGGTATGGTGGCCGATTCTGTCTGGGAGATACGTTATCCGCAGGCTGATAAATACGACTGGAGTGCGTACTACACTTTTTTGTGGGCCGGGCAGGAAAGACAAGCGGAAAGCATCATTCCCTTATATAAAAACCGCCTGGATGTAAGCATCGACCAGCCGGAAACCATCGCGCCCGGCGAGCAGGTGCAGGTAAAAATACAGGTGAAAGACTACCGCGACAGGCCAGTGGCAGGCGCCGATCTGACGGCAGGGGCGTTCAACGCATTGTTTAAAGGAAACAAGCCGTACAATAAGCCTTCCATTGAATTCTCCTACCGACAAACGCCGCCTGAAAACCCGTTTCACATAAGTTCCCTGCAAAGCAGCGGTTTTAGCATATCCATTTCGGAAAACTGGTACAAAAGACTCCACTTAGACACGATTCCGTATTATCAGATGCGACATACAGGTACGACGGGTGATGCGCCTGCTACGTTCCTGCTTACGACTGATATTTACCCCAAAGCCTTTCGGAATACCTCGTTTCCCGGCGCTGATACGCTGTTGCCCGGCCTCCCGGCGTCGACGGATTCCATGTATTTTCAGAAACCGCAAGTGGCGCCTTTTATTGTCGATCATTTTAAAACGCAGCCCATTTACCTGATCTGGCTGAACCACCAACTGGTGTACTACCACGGCACAACCGACGCGCCGCCGTACAGTTTCGTTGCCGAACCAGGCTATAATTTTCTGCAAATCAGAACGCGTACGGGCGAATATTTCATTGACAGTATTTACCTGGAAAAAGGGAAAAAATACACCATCGCCTTGAGCCAATCAGGCTGGAAAGCCAAATGGGAGCCGGTGTCCCAATCAAACAACACCTGGACGCATGCCCATGTACGCCTGGATGCACGCGCCGACAGCCTCGAAGCGTTCGAACGAAAAGTGCTGCAACAATCCATGCTGCTGCTGCGCAACCAATACGGCAGCGCAAACCTGCTCTTCTGGCAAGATGCGGGCAGTATTCATGCCCTGAAACCTGTTTCCAATCAGGTGCAGATCGTCGGGCCGTTTAGTCCCGGCTACCTCATCAATGGAATGCTGCCGGGCGGTGTGCTTTGCCAGTTCCCTTTCGAACCCGGATACGAATATGAAGTGCTGGAACGCAGAGAACGCCTTTACGATACCAAATGGATGAAACGCGGTATGGGGCGCTTGCCCCGAAAATTGCCTGTGCAGCCGATGTTCGACTGGGCGCTGGGCCGACACCATGTTACATTCCCGTCACCTGTTTACCATTTTTCACCGCCCGGCCCCGACGCGCAGGGGAAGGCTTCTCTTCGCGTACAGTATTACAAAAAAGACAGCGTGCTGCTGGGATATGCTGTGCGCAACGATTCGCTGTCCCGCCTGTATCGCCCCGAAAATTATGTTTCGAACGACCTGCTGCCAGGTCGCTACCGTGTTACGTTGTACACCACGCATGGCGCGCTGTGCGAACAGGAAGTGGAATTGAAACGGGATACTTTGCTGTGCCTCGATTTTTCTAAATCAGCATTTCGCCCCTGCGCCGCAGAGGAGCGCTTCGAGCGGGTGTTCAAATACCTGCTGGTGAAAAACGCGCCGGTTTCCACCTCTCAGCCTTTGCGCAATAATTACCAGCGATTTTTGGGTTATGGCGCTGTTTTGCAAGGCCGGATAACGGATAGTTCGGGCGAGGGGCTTATTGGCGCTTCCGTTCATATCCTTCAAAACGGCGCTTCTATAGGAGGCACGATCACAGACGTGGAAGGGAATTACCGCATTCAATTGAACCCGGGATTGTACACGGTGTCTGTTTCTTACACAGGTTACAATTCGCGTACCTTATCGGATATACTTGTACCCGGAGGGTCGCCCAGAAGCCTGGATATGACCCTGGAAGAAGGCACTATGCTGGAAGAGGTGATGGTGACAGGATATTCGTACCGATACTCGCCGACTACGATGCTTGCCGGAAAAGTACGGGGCATGTCCAGCGTCGACGGCGGAGAAATCAATATAAAAGGAACCAGGCAGCAGGGCCTCAACTACTACATCGACGGCATTCGGGTGGCAGCGCCGCCGCCGCCGCCGCAGGGCATTGAAGAATTTGCCGGGCCTGTGCAGGTGCGCAGCGCTTTCCGCGACCACGCCTACTGGCAGCCGCGTCTGCAAACAGATGCACAGGGAATGGCCGTTTTTCAGGCGCGTTTCCCGGATGACCTCACCACCTGGGAGGCCTTTGCCGTGGCTGCCGACACCCGAAAACGCGCCGGATCGGGATCGGCCATGACCAGAGCCTTCAAATCCATTACTGCACAATTGACTACGCCCAGGTTTGCCATTGCAGGCGACCAGTTTGAAGCGTCGGGCCGCATCGTGCAACGCGGAAAAGACTCGGTGTCGGTATCTACCCGTTTTTCGCTGAACAAACAGGTGACCGGCGCGCACCAATGGCGTGTGCTGGAAGGCATGGCGGAGTATTTTCCGGTAAATATCCCGACCAACACGGATTCAGTCACCTTTACTTACGAAATGATGAGTGGGCAGAATACAGACGGCGAACAACGCAGTATCCCCGTTTTGCCGGTAGGTACCATCACAACAGAAGGACAGTTCTGGGTGCTGGAAAAAGATACCAGCCTGCTGCTCACTTATCCGGCGGGGGCAGGCGCCGTGACCCTGCATGCCGAAGACAACCCCATCGAACTGATGCTACAGGATATGGAATATTTATACACGTATCCTTATGGCTGCAACGAACAAACGGCGAGCCGCCTGATCGGACTCCTGCATTTGAAAAAACTGCAAGCCATTCGAAAACAGCCATTTAAAAGGGAAAAAGACATCCAGTCCGGGCTCAAACGCCTGGCCAATGCCCAATTGCCGGACGGTACCTGGGGCTGGTGGGCGCAGGGCAGCACCAACGACTGGATGACCATTTATGTGCTGAAAGTATTGTGTGCAGCGAACCAGGCGGGCTATAACGTGGAAGGGCTGGATCGAGCGATCACGACTCTTCGTTTGCGGTTGCCTTCCATGAACCCGTACGATCAATGCGCTACGCTGGCCTTGCTTCGGCAGTGTGAGGTCAATATCGACTGCCAGCCTTACCTGATCTATTTCAATAACTTGAAGCAAGTAACCCTGGTCGATCGCCTGAATGCGATGAGAATCAATCAATTGTGTGGAAATAGTTTGCAAAAAGACTCGCTTGCTGCATACATGCACCGCACTACCATGGGTGGCCTCTATTTCGGCAAGGGCGAAACCGGCTGGTACAACCGTCGTGCAGTTCAGACGATTCAGGCCTACGACATTGCACTGGCGGCGGGCTGGAACGATATTGCCCGGGGCATAGAGCGCTACTGGCTGCAAAGCCGACCCGTACGCCGCAACACCATCGAAACTGCCCAGATACTGGAGCGCCTCCTGCCGGCACTGCTGGCGGGGCAGGATACCCTGCGGCCCTCGCGTTTGCAGGTCAATGAAAAGACCTTGAAACTGTTTCCTGCCACCGAACGGATTGACCTCGCACAGGGCGCTACGGTGTCGGTGACGAAAACAGGTAGCGGCCCGGTGTTTTTTACGGCCTACCGCCAGTTTCAGGAAACGGCGCCGGCGGCACGCAGCGATCTGTTTGAGGTGTCGAGCCGACTGCTGCTTGCCAACAAAACACCTGCCACGCAATTGCAGTACGGCGAATCGGCCCTGCTGGAAGTGCATGTAGAAGTAAAGGAAGCGGCGGATTATGTGATGATCGAAGTGCCCATTCCGGCCGGTTGCGGATACGGACCCAAGGTGCAACCCGGCTGGCCGGAAGTACACCGGGAATATTTTAAGGACAAAACCGCCATTTTCTGTGAACGGCTTCCAGTCGGGAAATATGTTTTTCAAATTCCCCTGGAGTCGCGGTTTGCTGGGCGTTTTACGCTCAATCCGGTGCGGGTGGAGCAGATGTATTTTCCGGTATTTTATGGCAGAAATGAGGTGAAGAAGGTGGAGGTTGTGCGTTAGAAATAGTAATAGTTAGTCTCAATACCTCGTAAAGGCATCTTTTAAACTCCAGCAAACAACTGACAGACCTCCATGAATGCCACTGAAATATACAATGAAACGAAGCGTTTTTACTTCTGATTTCTCGTCATAAAACCATCTTTCGTTGCATGAAAAACCAATACTTTTTGATGGCGCTTTTTTCCATCCTTTCATCTGTATCTGTTTATTCACAAGGTTACAATATCACGAAAGGATATATCGTGCTCAATCAAGGTGACACCTTGCATGGTTTTCTGAAAGACCGTGGCAGTCTGGCTGGGGTCGTTTCTCTTCAAGTGGCAGGAATCACTACTTTTACAGATTACACCTATGAACAGGTGCGGGTTGTTCGTTACGCCGATGGATATTACTTCAAGTCGGTACCATCAGAAAAACGCTTTCTGCTTTGTTTGGTAGAAGGTACTTTGGATTTGTTCAAATACCAGGATTACTATTATTTACAGAAGAAAGGAGAGCCGCCAGTAAAACTGGAGAAGGCATATCCGGTCGTAGGTAGCGGAACCAGGGAGGATACGCGATACAAAGGACTTTTAAAGGCCGTTTTGGCAGATTGTGCGGACGTACAGTTAAAGGCTGACCAAACAGCGTTTGTAGACCGCCAGTTGATCGACCTCATTGAGCAGTACAATCGCTGCAAGGATGCATCCTGGACGTCAGGCAATTCAAGAGAAAGCACCCGGATTCGGTTCAAAAAAGGTATACGCACGGGCGTAGCCTTTGTCCAGATGGAATATACTGATTCCAATAGAAAAATAGGCTTTACGACAAAGACGTCGTTTTCAGCCGGTTTTTTTGCGAATTTTTCCTATCGGGATAAGTTGTCGCTGCAACCCGAACTGCTTTACATCCGTAAATCAGGCGAATACCCGCAAGGCAACGGAATGGAGCCGGAATACGTCATTAAGCAATCCTGGCTTCAGTTGCCGGTTTCCTTGTATTACACGTTTCCTACCCAAAAAATCAGACCATTTTTGATGATCGGCGGTCAGGTAGGCACTAGTTTACAAAGCGAAGTAAAAAGGCGTTTTGCTACGGCTATTTTGGACCTGGGGCCCAGCAAATTTGAAACGGGCGTTCGGGCAGGGGCGGGACTGGAATTAAAAAGAACTTCAAAACACTCATTCTACATAGAGTATATGTATGAAAATGCAGTAGGAATGACCGATTATATAGGCCGCATTATTCGAAGTAAAGTCCATCACATTTCCTTACGGGCTAGTTTTTGATATTTCATCATACTCAGGATGAAAAGTGTGAAAAGATTGAGGTGACTTACTAACTAAAACAAACGTTAAATCATTAATATACAAATAATTATGTTTAAAATTTTTTTGCTTCCAGTTTTTTTGCTCCTTTCCATTTCAACGGTTTTTTCTCAGGGTTACAACGTCGTCAAAGGCTACCTGGTGCTCAGCAATGGCGATACCCTGCGCGGTTCGCTGAAAGACCGCGGCAGTCTGGGCAACACCGTTTCCATTCAGCCAAATGGCGCACCAGGTTTTACCGATTATACGATCCAACAGGTGCGCTCCATTTTTTATGAAAATGGAAATTATTTCAAGCCGGTACCCAGTGAAGATCGTTTCCTGCGCTGCCTTGTGGAAGGCCCGATGGATTTGTACAAATACCAGGATTATTACCTCGTACAACGAAAAGGAGAAGCGCCGGTAAAACTGGGAAAAATGAACCCCAAAGACGAAGGCAAAGAAGATAAGCGCTTCCAGGGCTTGCTGAAATACCTGACTTCTGACTGCCCGAAAGTGCAGAAACAGAGCGAAAATGTGAATTTTAGCGACTACGCGCTCATCGATCTGGTAGAAAAGTACAATGCCTGCAAAGACCCTTCTTTCAAGTCAGGTAGTCATCGCAAGTCGACCCGAATGCTCATACACAAAGGCATTCGCGGGGGCGTTGCTTTCCACCATTCCCGCCTCAACGACCAGGACAATGGCCTGGCCAGCGGGGGCCGCACTGTCGACCTCGGCTCCCTGACCACTTTTTCGGCAGGTATCTGGATCAACCTGGCTTTTCGCAACAAACTTTCTTTTCAACCTGAACTCTTGTTTATTCGAAAAAGCGGTTCCTATGCCGGGAAAATATCCGGAATTTACGACATTGCCTACGATGTAGACCAAACATGGCTGCAACTGCCACTGTGCATCTATTACACCTTCCCACTTGAAAAAGTACGCCCCTTTATTTCTGCTGGACTTCCCCTCGGGTGGACCTTGAAAAGCGAGGGTAGCAAAAATTTTATCGGAAATAAGGAACCCATCCTGCTCAAAAACTGGGAATACGGCTTGCGTGGCAGTGCCGGACTGGAATTCAAAATGACGCCCAAACGGTCTTTTTACCTGGAATATATGTACGAAAGCACGTATTTGGGCTTTAAAGCGGAAGGGCCGTCCGGCCATGTCAAGAATTTTACCCACCATGTGTCGGCGAGGGTATCTTTTTAGAGGTGAGAGGTTGAATCAGGATTTTTGAGATTTAAAGGATTAGAAGGATGACCGACTTAGTGTTGACAATTAATAAAATTCAGAAAATTGTCAACACTAAGTCGGTCATCCTTCTAATCCTTTAAATCCCAAAAATCCTGATTCAACCTCTATTTTCCCGTCATCATCTTCGACTGCCTGAACACCCCGTTCTCATTTTTTACCTCCAGTTGGTAGGCATAGGAGGCCTGTGCAAGCCCGAGACTTGCCAGGTGAATCGGCACTTTGTATTGCCCCGAGGCCAGGCGGCCTTGTGGGAGGCTGGCCACTTTTTTGCCTTGCAAGTCCCAGATACCGATTTCCACGTCGGAGGCATTGTGCAAGGTGAATGGAATGGTGGTGTCGCCTTCGTATGGGTTGGGAAAATTCTGGCCCATAGAAAATTGTCCGCCCGTTTCCGGTTCCAGGCTACCCAGTCCGCTGGTGCCCGAGCCATTAACGCTCACTTCCAGGTAGGCATCGTAGCCGCCAGATGCATTGGCGGTGAGGGTGGCCAATTGAAAGGAATAGCCGTCTGAAAATATATTGTCCTGATTGAACCCGAGCGGGTCGGCGCCTTTGGTGTACAGGGAGGAGTTAGCGGCGTACAGGGCATTTTTTTCAGCTATGGGAAACGTCAATTGCGAAATAGCGGCATACACTGAACTTACATACACCTGAAAATGGATATGGCAAATACGCCCGGTGTACCAACCCGGGAAAATGGTCACGAAATTCACTTCACCGTTGGCATCGGCAATCTGGTAGCCGCGCAAATAGGTAAGCCCGGCCTGGCCCTGGTTGTTTTGCTGACTGTAGCCCGAGTAGAGACCGTCTTTGTCGCAATGCCAGATGTTGACGCGTACATTGGGCATGGGCTCGCAGTTACTGAGGCCGAAAATTTTCAATTTCAGGTTTAGAGGCACACCAGTTTTGTTTTCCCGGATGTCCTGTCGGAAAAACACCGTGTTAGCGGTCAGGTCGAGGGGAAACGGGCCGGCTGTTTCGCTCGGGATGAGCGCGCAGTTGGGAGGTAGCGCGCCGCGTTGTTTCTGGTGGATGTTGCGAACGGTTTGTGCCGTTTCAGCGGGCAACATGGTCGACATGCCTGCCAGGCCCAGGCCTTTGAGAAAGTCTTTTCTGTTCATAACTATGCAAGGATTGGAGTGAAATAAATGAATACGGGCAATGTGGCTGGCTGGTTGCGCAGGCCTGAAAGATATAAGGGAAATAAAAATAAAAAAATGCTAACTTTTTGTAAATCAATAAGTTGTGCCTGGGTTTTTGTTTTTTAATAAAAAAAACAATCGCCTGCAAAAACCGAATGCGCGTTGCTGCCCGTAAGTGTGGGTGTTCCGGAAAACAAATTCTTTACACCACATTTAAATCAACACAAAATCATGCAACGCATTCTGAAAAGCGCCGGTCTGGTGCTCACATTCGTACTCGCTACTCTTTCTGCCAACGCCCAAATGAAGCAAAAAACCGTCATGGTTGGAGGCGAGGCCATGTTTCCTATGAAAAACATCGTTGAAAACGCTGTAAATTCCAAAGCCCACACCACGCTGGTAGCTGCTGTAAAAGCGGCAGGACTGGTGGAAACGCTGCAAGGCAAAGGGCCGTTCACGGTGTTCGCACCTGTCAATGACGCTTTTGAAAACCTGCCTGCGGGCACCGTCGAAACCCTGCTCAAACCGGAAAGCAAACCCACGCTTACCAAAGTGCTTACCTACCACGTTGTAGCAGGTAAATACGACTTCAAAGCCATCAGCGCCATGCTGAAAAAAGGCACCAAAACCCTCAAAACCGTCAGCGGTGGTACCCTCACTTTTATGATGAACGGCCCACGCAACATCGTTGTGAAAGATGAAAATGGCAACACAGCCAATATCACAACCTACGACGTGTATCAGTCGAACGGCGTGATTCATTCTGTAGATGCGGTACTGCTGCCGAAGATGTAAGGGGGAATGAGGGTTGATGAGGGGGATGAACCAGGATTTAGGGGATTTTTCAGGATTAGAAGGATTCCTTATGTGATGCCCACAATTATGCAAATTGATTAATGGATTCTGCTTGCAGGCATGTTTAGGCCAATTTAGTCCATTTTATTTAATTTCGACACCCCATCGGGAATCCTTCTAATCCTGAAAATCCCCTAAATCCTGGTTCATCCTCCCTGCTCATCAACCTGAATCCACAAAAACATTCCCATGAAAATCCGGAGGGGCTCGTCAGGGCCCCTCTTTTTTTTGTTTTCTGACATAAAACGGTCGTTTTGGGGTTTTTGGCGTGGGATTTGGAGAGAGAGAAATAAAGGTTGAAAAGGTTGATTAGGAAGGAGGCTGAACCAGGATTTTTAGGATTTAAAAGATTAGAAGGATTCCCGATGTGGTGTCAAAATTTAATAAAATGGGCTAAATGGGCTTGAACACGCCTGCAAGCAGAACCCATTAATCAATTGGCATAATTGTGGGCATCACGGCGAGAATCCTTCTAATCTTTTAAATCCTAAAAATCCTGATTCAGCCTCCCTCTCCACCAACCCGCTTATCCACTCATCATCCCGTGCCCATGCGCTACCGATTTACACTTCTGGTTGTACTGACCACCCTTTCTCTCCATGCCCAGATCAGCGAAGGCGGCATTCCGCCAGGTTTTTCCCCTGATATTCAGGCGCTGTTTGTTGCAGGTAAAACCACCGAACCCGTCATTTTACCCAAACTGGATACCGACCGCGCCTGGAAGGAGGACAGCGACACACCGGGGCAAAACCGCTTTGCTGCGCCCATTGCTGCTGATATTTCCATGGAAAATGCAGGCGACTGGACCAACCTGCCCGATGGCAGCCGCGTATGGCGTTGCGGCATACATTCCGATGGTGCGCTGGGCCTGGCGCTTCAGTTGGATGCCCTGCATTTGCCCCCTGGCGCCAAATTGTTTGTGTACAGCGCCGATCGGAAATGGGTGCGCGGCGCCTACACCGAACGCAGCATGACGCCTTCCGGCAAATTTCTGCTGGGCGTAGTGCCCGGCGCTACCGCCTGGCTCGAATGCGTGGAACCCGCCGACGTGCGCGGCCAGGCGAGCCTGCATATTCATCGCGTCGACTATGCCTACGACCGCAATGCGATGGTGGATGCACAGGTAGCAGGCGTAACCGGCTTTGCACAGTCGGTACCTTGCCATCTCAATATAAACTGCACCCAGGGCGCCAACTGGCAAACCGAAAAGCGCGGCATTATGCGCATCCTGATGGTTTTTAGTAACGGCCTGGGCTGGTGCAGCGGAACTACCATTGCCAATACATCGGGTACGCCGGAGCCCTATGTGCTAAGCGCCAACCACTGCCAGTTGATCGGCACTAACCCCGATTTTTCCATGTGGCGTTTCGATTTTGGCTATGAATCGGCCGATTGCAACAACCCTGCCACCGAACCGGTAGAAAAATCAGTGCTGGGTTGCCAACGTGTGTCGGCAGGCATGGGTCTCGATTTTATGCTACTCCGTATGACCAGCCTGCCCGCCAATTTCAACGTGTATTTCAACGGCTGGACGCGCGTGTCGAATCCTGCCGCTACTACTACTACCTTTATTCACCATCCAGTCGGCGATATCAAAAAAATATCGGTCGACCAGCAAGCGCCTGTTATTTTTAACCAGACTATCAACTGGGGCGGGCAATTTGGTACCAGCGCTGTCAATACCCACTGGCTGGTAGTGCCCGATCAAGGCTACTTCGAGCCGGGTTCTTCGGGTAGCCCTTTGTTTAACCAAAACAAACAAATCATCGGACAATTGCACGGTGGTAATGCCACCCCCGCCAATTGTACCGTACAGAATACGTATTGGGGCCGCTTCGACCTGTCGTGGGGACAGGGCGCTACTGCCGATGCACGCCTGCGCGACTGGCTCGATCCGACGAATACCAACGCGATGACGCAAGCGGGCTATATTCCACCCGCGCCCACTACATTTACCGTCAGCGGAAATGTGCAAACGCATTGGGGGCAACCCATGCCCAACGTAACCGTCCAACTCAGCGGCAGCAGCACGGCCACGACCCAAACAGACGCTTCCGGCAATTTTTCCTTTGCCAACCTGGCTGCCGGCAGCAACCTGACCATCACCCCTGTCCGCGATACGCTCGACAACAACGGCGTGACGAGTTTTGACCTGGTGCTCATGTCGAAACACATTATCGGCCTGGAATCCTTCGATTCGCCCTGGAAAATTATTGCGGGCGATGCCAACCTCAGCAACAGCGTGACTACCTTCGATGTGGTGGAAATCCGCAAGGTGATTCTCGGACTCAACCCTTCGTACCCTGCTAACACTTCCTGGCGCTTTTTTCCAGCGGGCACCACCTTTGTAAATCCTGATAACCCGTTTTCGCCAACCCTGCCGACGGGCGCCCTCACGCTAAATAACCTGCAAGCCAATTCGACGGGCAATAATTTTTTGGGTGTAAAAATTGGGGATGTGAATAATACGGCGAACCCGGGACAATAACTGCAACACGGATTCCGCGGATAATGGACAGATTTACACGGATTAAGTGCAACACGGATGGCACGGAAAATAAACAGATTTACACGGATTTGATTACAACGGAATGGTTCCTGACGTACAAATCCAATCCGTGAAAATCCGTTTATCTTCCGTGCCATCCGTGTTCCAGTTTTTCAGATATTCGCGGCCTCTAACATTTTAAAGATTTTATTCAATGGCCGCATCCAAATTTCACCATACCTGTAAAGATCGCTTCATCCGCTACGTGCAAATAGACACACAAAGCGATCCGGATAGCCCCACCTGTCCGAGTACGGAAAAACAAAAAGACCTGGGCCGTGTGCTCGTGGAAGAACTCCTGGCCATGGGTATCACGGATGCTCACCTCGATGAGCACGGATACGTGTATGCCACCCTGCCTGCCAATACCGATAAAAAAGTGCCCGTATTGTGCTTTTGCTCACATATGGACACCTCGCCCGACTGTTCGGGCGCGGGGGTAAAACCGCTGGTACATTCGAATTACAAGGGCCAGGATTTGGTGCTGCCCGACGACCCTACGGTGGTCATTCGTATGTCGGAACACGAAGACCTGAAACACCAGATCGGCAACGACATCATCACAGCCAGCGGGACTACGCTGCTGGGCGCCGACAATAAAGCCGGTGTGGCCGCTATTATGGACGCGGTGCATATCCTGTTGAATAACAAACAGTTGAAGCACGGGAAAATCCGCATCCTTTTTACGCCCGACGAAGAAATCGGCCGTGGCGTAGATAAAGTGGATATGAAAAAACTGGGCGCCAAATTCGGCTACACCATCGACGGCGAAACGGCAGGCAGTATCGAGGATGAAACATTCAGTGCCGACGGCGCTGTGGTCACGATTTACGGGGTATCAGCCCATCCGGGATTTGCCAAAGGTAAAATGGAAAATGCCCTGAAAATTGCGGCGCGTATTGTTGCCAAATTCCCCGACAAACTCAGCCCGGAACACACCTCCGACAAACAGGGATTTATCCATCCTGTTCATTTTGAAGGTGGTATCGAAAAAGCAACGATCAAACTGATCATCCGCGATTTTACGGAAAGCGGCCTGAAACGCCACGCCAACACGCTGCAAAAGATCGTCGACAGCGTCCTGAAATCCTTCCCCAACAGCCGCGCTGAAGTAAAAATCAGCGAACAATACCGCAATATGGGCAAGGTGCTGCGCCGCCACCCGAAAGTAGTAGAATACGCCATGGAAGCCCTCCAACGCAGCGGTTTCGCCCAACCGCTCAAACGCTCCATCCGCGGCGGCACCGATGGCTCCCGCCTGTCATTCATGGGTCTGCCATGCCCCAATCTCTTCGCCGGCGAACACGCTTTCCACTCCAAACAGGAATGGGTATCGGTGCAGGACATGGAAAAAGCAGCCGAAACGATGGTGCATTTGGCGCAGATATGGGAAGAGAAATGAGAGGTGAGAGGTGAGAGGTGAGAAGTGAGAGTGCGTAGAGTTGACCGCTTCGTTCGAAGGAATCAATTTAGTTATAGCGAAGCGGTCAACTCTACGTACTCTCACCTCTCACCTCTCACCTCTGGCAACCGCCACTCATCCTTCCACAAATCCACACCGCCGCCCATTTGTTCCTGTACCACGCGGTCGACAATGTATACGCCGGTGAGGGCCATGTTTTGGAAAAAATCAATGCCATTGTTGGGAAACCCGATGCGGGTACGGTGAATGTTGTAGCGTTCTGAAAAAGTGCGGTTGAAAGCCTTCTCCACGCCCTTTTTACCCAGCATAAAACCCAGCAGGCCGCCCCAGGTGGCAGTAGGATTGTCGGAATCCCAGCCGGCGAGCGCGCCGATTTTGATGGTTTCTTTGATGTCGCCTTCGCCATACAGCAGGCTGACGATGCTGGACGCGAAATTGATGCCTGCGGCAAAACAGCCGTTGCAATACCGGTTGCGGGACGTCATGTTGTATCCATCGGCCTGTTCCACCTGATAGCGCTGGTACACTTCGTCGCGTGTTTGTTCCCAGGGTACATTTGCCAGGTACCTGCTTTTTACAAAATCGTACATTTTGGCAGGATAAGAACCTTCCGGAAGCGTTTTGCGCGCTTCGTCGGCCATCCACAGAATCCTGGTTTTCATGGGTTGGGTGGCATCGGATGCCGACGCCAGGGAATACATGCTGACATAAAACCCGGAAATCCATTCCGATTCATTGCGCGCTGTCGTTTGAATCGGCAATTTGGCCATTTTCAGGGCAATATCCGGCCGCGCAGGGGCAAATAACCCAAAAATTTCCGTGGTCAGTTGGGCGTCGATCATGTCGTATTCCGGGTTGTTGGCCGGGTCGCCCGTAGCAGGCGGTACCATACCTGCTTTCATCAGATCGAAGGCTTTCTGATTGGATACCCACAGGTAGTTTTCCTCTTCTGTTTTGATGTGTTTTAGCCAGCCTTCCCGAATTTGTTCGCCGCTCAGCATGCTGGTTTTATTAGTAAACAGCAGATCCTGATAGATGTATTCAATGTCCGTATCGTCGTCGGAGCCCCATATACCTTCCGGGCCGGTAAACACGTAGTCGATCACCGGTGAGATGTCGCTGGGTTTTCCCTGCCCCCAGATGCTGGGTTGATCTTTCTGTCCCCAGTCGGTGCGGGTGTAGAATTTACCCGTTTTTATCTCGCCAATATTCCCGATTTTATCCATTTCGGTGACCAGCCCAGTCCAGTTGGCAATGCACTGCCCCAACCAGAAACCATAGAGTTGTTCCTGGTATTGTTTCCGGGAAATCACCCTGTCGCCCGGTTTGGGCGTATACGGTTTGTATTCCAGTTGGGAATCGTAGGAACTGTGGCTCTTGGTTTCCTGCACCGGCTGATGGCGATGTGTGCAGGAAAGGAGGAGCAGGGGGAGGAGGATGTATTGAAAGTGTTTCATGGTAAAATACTGAATTAAGTCCTGAGTCCTGAAAAGTCCTGAGTCCTGAAAAGTCCTGAGTCCTGAGTCCTGAAAAGTCCTGAGTCCTGAGTCCTGAGTCCTGAGTCCGTAGAGTACACCTTTATACCCTTGAGATTTCCATAAACCAATTCTAAGGGTATAAAGGTGTACTCTACGGACTCAGGACTCAGGACTTACGACTCAGGACTTTTCAAGACTCAGGACTTTTCAAGACTCAGGACTACAACTGTTTCAAATAACTCACCTTCAGCACCGCATGGTCTTCTTCACGCCGGAGTTGGGTGAGCGAATCATTGAAGCGGCGTTTGTTGAGCACGAGGTAAACATACGACAGTGGCCGGTATTCCCAGGCGAGGCGAATATTGTAATTATCCGCATTGTTGTCGGTATTTTTCTGATAAAATGCGATCAGTTGAAGCCTCGGATTTAGGGCAAAACGCCCTTCAATGCTGTATAAATCGACGTTTTTGGTAATTTTATCATCGCCAACGCCAATAAAGCGGTTCCGGTTGAATTTCCCTGCAATAGAAAAATGCGGCAAAGGCGCAATCTGCAAAGTCAGGTCGGTGTAAAACAGTCGGCCGTTGAAATACGTCCCCCAGTCTGTCTGTCCCAGGATATTGATAATTTTGGAAGGATCAGTGCTATACCACACCTGCTGGCGAAAATAGCGATAATCGCCTGGGCCGATTCGTACACCCAGCGGCTCGAACGATTCTGTAAGTCCTTGATATACAGGATTAACGGAGTAGCCCAGCCAGCCGCCGTTTTGGAAATTGATCCACAAGGGGAACAACAGCAGTTGTCGCTCGATCAGTTTGCCCGTGGTGGCCGAGTGGTAAAACTCAGGCAAAAAACCCGGCTCAAAGGCACGAATTACCTTTTTGAATGGCAGCAAATGGCCGCGGTAGTACCAGTTGGCGCCCGGCGTGGTGCCGATGATGTCGGTACGCGCCACAAATCCCATTTCAGGATTGAAGTCTTTGGTCACCACCGACTGTGTCCACCAGATTTTGGTCTTGTTGCTCGAATAGTAATATTGAGCAATGCCTGCAAAACCGTCTTTGGCGTCGCCGCCAGAGGTAGAGTGCATCACCAGCGCATTGAGCGAGTGCGAGGCACCGAGGCGGAAGAAGCCGTCGAGCGTGCTCACAATATTGGTATGATTGGGCTGGTTTTTGATGGTAACCAGTCCACCGATGCGGCTTTGTTCGCCAAAATTCTCGGAAAAGCGCCCTACAAAAAAGTTGGTGCCCGGACTGTCCTGCAAGTCGCGTTGGCGGATGGCCATAGCGCCGAAATTGCGTTTGGAAGAGCGGTACACAAAGCGCCCGCCGGCGTCGATCGGAATTGGATTTCCTGCGGCATCCAGTCCGATCGTGCGACTAAAAAAAGGTTGAATCCGCATGCTGCCGCCCGAGCCGTCGATGGCCTGGCCCACGCCTACGCCAAAAAGCGAAGCATTTTCCAGAAAAAATTGCCTCCTTTCTGGGAAAAATACACTAAAACGGGTCACGTTGTTCACTTGCCGGTCGGCATCTGCCTGGGCAAAATCGGTGTTGGCAGTGAGGTCGAGCACGGCATTGGGACTGATGGCCCACTTCACATCGCCGCCTATTTTGGCGTTGGTGCTTTCCGGTTTTACCTCATTGCCAAAACCCCTGTAGCGGTCATACGATCCCAGGATAAAGGGCTGAATACGGATATTGGGTTTGGGCGGCGGCGGTCGCAGGTTGGTAAGCACGCCGGCATAGTCCATGCGGTGGCTGGTAAAGGCACGCGGAAAAGGAGCAAAAGCGGAACCTTCGTTGCTCAGGCGTCGGTTGCGGTACACGTTGAAACCCCACTGCTGAATCGTATCGGCTGTTTTCGGGTATCGAAGCGTTTGCCAGGGAATGGCAATTTCGGCCACCCAACCTGAATCGGTGCGACTGGTGCGCACGCGCCACAGACCATCCCAGTCGATGTCGTAGTAGGTGTCGTCGAACACGAGTTGGTCCAGTTGCACCCCATACGGGTTGGCTGCAAACGACATGGCATTGCGCCGGTCGTTAAACCCATCGAAAACAAGGTTGATCTGGTCGTGCTGGCGGATATTGAAATCGCGTTTGAAATCGGTCGCACGGACGGCCTTTTTCCCCAGTGAATCGCGGGAGAAAATACCGAAATACAAGTATTTTCGGTTGTACAGTACTTTTACTTCTGTACTAAAATGCGGTTTTTCGCCCTGAAATGGTTCAATTTGTGTAAAATCGGATACAGGCGCTACCTGGTTCCAGTCCGTTTCTTTCAAGTTGCCATCAACATTCAGGCTGGAAAAAATTTCCGTAGCGCGAATGGTTCGTTTAATAGAGTCGGGCGGGAAAATGACAGCATCCTGGGCGCGCAGGGGCAGGGTGAGAGCAAGCAGGCAAAAGGTGTAAAAGAATTGTTTCATCGTGTTGGCAAATAGCGCAGGTGTATGCGGCAAAGAAAATCGTTTTGTCGCATGTGCCAACAAGTTTTTACAAGCCATCGTTCCAGGACGCTTACGCCAGCCGCATCTTCATTTCCTCCAGGTCAATTCGCATCAGGTGTTTGCGAATAATCTCTTCGTCCAGGTCCAGTTCCTTGTTCCATTCGCGCAGCCAGCCGCGTTGTTCGTCAAGCAGTTTGAAATAGGCCATTTTGTAGTTGTTCGACATGGCTTCATCTTCCAGCAACTGGTGTGCGTGTTTCCATTTAGCGGCCAGTTGTTTTACGTAGGGGTGTTCCTGCATGTCGAGCGTACATTTTACTTTCAGGTATTCCAGGCTTTTGTGCGCCAAACGGCGCTGAATATCGCGCTCGCTTTCGGCTTCCTGCTCTTCCATGTACGGATTGGTCACGTGCAATTTTCGTATCAACCAGGGTAAAGTCAGGCCCTGAATCACCAGCGTGAGCAGGATGACAACAAAGGTGATAAACAGGATCAGGTTGCGCTGCGGAAAGGGTTCGCCATTGTCGAGCATGGGCGGAATAGCCAGTGCCGCAGCCAGCGATACAACACCGCGCATGCCTGCCCAGCCGAAAATGAGCGACACCCGCCACCCTGGCGCAGGAGATTTTAGGTGGAAATATTTGCGGGCAAATTCCGTAAAAATGGCGGCCCCGAATGCCGATAAGATGCGGCCAACCATCAATACCACTGTTATCAGCACCCCATAACCGATGGCTTGCGACAGACTGGTATCTCCTAAATTATTGACAATCACGGGCAATTGCAGGCCGATCAGGATGAATACCAATCCGTTCAATATGAATCCCAGCGCCGACCACACACCGTAACCTTGAATCCTGCTTTGGTTGCTCAGGAAAATATGCGATCGATCTGACAGAAATAACCCGCCCGCTACCACGGCCAGTACGCCCGACACATGAATGGACTCGGCAGCAATATACATGGCATAAGGCGCTACAAGCGTCAGCACAATATCCATGTTCGAATCGGTGGGAAGCAGGCGATGCAACCAGTAAAACACGTATGCAACAGCCAGTCCGACCAGCAAACCGGCTATGATGACCCAAAAGAAATTCAGGGCGGCCTGCTGGAAAACGAACTGCCCCGTACCCACTGCAATCAGCGCAAAACGAAACACAATCAGGCTGGATGCATCGTTCAACAGGCTTTCTCCTTCAATAATTGCCCGAAAATGCCGGCTTACTCTCACGTTTTCCAGAATAGCCGAAGCGCTCACCGCGTCTGGCGGCGATACTATGCCACCCAACAGGAATCCCAGTGCCAGACTGAAGCCCGGAATAAAACTGTTGGCCACCACAGCCACCACACAGGAGGTAAGCAGCACAATCAGAAAAGCAAAACTGCTGATGATGCGTCGAAACCGCCAGAGTTCTTTCCAGGAAGTGTCCCAGGCCGCTTCGTACAACAAGGGCGGCAAAAACAATACGAAAATAAGATCCGGGCTGATTTCATAACGCGGCAAACCGGGGATAAAACACACCAGCAGGCCGGCCACTACCAGCACAATAGGGTAGGCTATTCCAACCCGTTTGGCCAGCATAATGAGCATCAAAATGCTAACGATCAGCAGCAGAAAAAAGGGAAGTTGGTGGAGCATAGCGTTTGTGTTTGGAAGTAGCAAGAGGTGTAAGGGGCAAGGGGCAAGGTGCAAAGGGCAAGAGGCAAAGGGCAAGAGGCAAATTTGGCTTTTACTCGTTGCCCTTTGCCTTTTGCCCCTTGCCTTTTGCCTCTCGCCCCTTGCCTTTTATTTTTTCAAAGATACTGATGAATCGACTGCCCCACCAGTTTCCACTGCCCCTCTATTTTTTCCAGCATACGGATTTCATGGGAGTAGGTTTTATGCCCGTCTTTGGAAATGGACACTTCATCATGGCTCACCCAGGCATTGTCGCCGTGAATGCTCATGTGATAGTTGGAATTAGAGGAGGTGCCGCCATCGCCCATAGGCGTTTTGGGGTCTTTCATCAGGGCTGGCGGGACGTCGTAGGTTTTGCCGTCGGTCGTAGAAACAAGGATTCGGCTGTAAGGTTGAATGTGCCAGCAATCGGCATGCGCCTGAAAATCGCCAGACCGCCAGGTAGCCGATTCTTTTTCCAGCAATTGCTGAATGGCGAGCGAGTCGTTCATAGAAAAAACAGGGTTCAGAAAATACAAGGAAAAGAGCAGCAAAAGAGTGTGTTTCATAGTTATTATTTTTTTCTCCAGTAATCGATCAGGGCCAGTCGCACATCATTGCGCAGGTCGGATTTGTCTTTGGAATCGGGTTTGATAATGACCGGCATATCCGGGTTGTTGCTTTTGCCGTTGTCCAGCGATGCTTTCAGAAAACCCATGTTCAATTCGTTGCCGGTGAGCAGGAATTCGGGCAGGGTGACATGGTATAACTTATTGTCGTCCAGCATATTGGCGCCTACATACCATTTGCCGGAGGCTTCGTCTTTGCGCACGCCACTGGTTTGCAGATAACCGCCGGCGCCTTTGTTACCCAGGCCCGTATCCAGCGTTTTGCGAAGCATGGCGCCTTTCATTTCCACCTCCACAATGGCGCCGCCGAAAGGCAGCATCCGAACGATGTCGAGTTCGGTGAGGGTGCCGCTCAGTACGTCATCGACGCGGATGGAGCCGCTGTTTAGAATGACAACTTCGGGTTTGTTTTTCGACACAGACTGCATGGCGTTTGTGATAATTTCCCCGACCGGCGCAGGCATGTGACGTGTGATGGCGTCGCGGCAGTCGAGCGGCTGCTTGAGCGTGGTCACTGTTTTGGCAGCGTCGAAACCGGCTGTTGCCAGCGATTCATTTTTCACTGTTTCCCATTTGGCTACAGCGGCGGCAGTGGCGGGCTCGTCGGCGATTTTGCCATCTATTTTGCGCAAGACTGATTTCACCGTAGCCGTACGTTTGTTTTTGTCGTAGCGCAGGGTGTGTACATATACTGTTTTGGCGTTGGCATCTGCTTTGGCTACGATGGAATTCCCGATTTTATGAATCTGGTTGTCGTGGTCGTGTCCGCCCATAATAAGTGGCACATTGGGCAGCAGGGTCGCCAGTTTTTTGTCGTCGGCCACATTGAGGTGGGTGAGGCCTACTACCACATCGGTTTTGGGCTGCAATTCAGCATAACTTTTTTGGGCAGACGCCTGCCAGTCGCTGTATTCCGCCCAGGGTTTTTTGCCCGTATCCACCAGTACGCCGAACATGCCGAGGTTGAGCGTAGTGCCGTCGGCATCTTTCAGGTTTATCACGGTGTTGTCGGGAATGATTTCGGTGCCGCCATTTCTGTTTTTAAAAAACTGCTGGGTCCAGGTGTTGCCTTTCAGGCGGACATTGCCAGCCAGCCAGGAAAACTTGGATTCATCGAGCCGCGCCTGCAAGTCGGCCAGGTCGTCGTAATCGAATTCGTGGTTGCCAAACACTACCCAATCGAGGCCGAGTGTATTGAGCACATCCACCATTTGTCGGCCGCGTATGCGTTTGCCTTCGTATTTCAGGGTGCCAATGACGGATGGGCTGATAAAATCCCCGGCCAGCACGGTAATGGTATTCGGGTTTTGGGCCATCAATTCCTTGCGCAAAGTGGCGACACGCGCCAGTCCACCCGAATTGTCGGATAAAGACGGCGATATTTCATACACGTCGTTCATTTGCAGGAAGGTGACTTCAATGATGCCATCGTCTTTGCCAGGTGTGGCAACCGTTTTTTTACTGGTATCGCAAGAGAGGAAAATGAGCGCCAAAAGCGCGGACAACAAGGTTTTGTATGCTTTCATGGTGGAAAAAATTTGTCAGTTGAAGGAATTGCAGGACTTTCGTGGCAAAGATATATGGTTTGGTGGGAGGTTGATGAGGTTGATGAGGGTGATGAGGGTTGATAAGGGTTGATGAGGGTTGATATTCATCGGCTTGGGTATGATCAATTTGTTTTTTTCGAGCGGCCAACATCAACCCTCATCAACTCTCATAAACTCTTATCAACCTTCATCAACCCTCATCAACCCTCATCAACCTCATCAACCTTTATCCACCCACACATGCCCGAGTCCACCAACACCACACCTATTATTCGCTGGCGCCCCACGCAGGCCGGCACTCAGCGTAGTCATTTGCACCGATACATGCAATGGCTGAAACAGGAAAAACAACTTGCATTTGATGATTACCATTCCCTTTGGGAATGGTCGGCCAGCCATGTAGCCGATTTCTGGGAAAGCCAGTGGGCGTATTTTCAGGTAATTGCCCATGCGCCCTATCGACATGTGCTGAAAGGCGGTGAAATGCCTCATTTTCAATGGTTTGAAGGCAGTTCGCTCAATTATGCCGAACACATTTTCCGGCAAAAGAACGCCGCTCATCCAGCCATTCTTTTTCAAAGCGAGCGCCATGCCCTGACGGAAATATCCTGGGCCGAACTGGAACGACAAACCGCAGCCCTGGCCCAGTACTTCCGGCAGTGCGGCGTGCAGCCCGGCGACCGCATTGCGGCCTACCTGCCCAATTCGCCCCATGCTATGGTGGCTGTGCTGGCCGCCATGTCGATCGGGGCCGTGTGGTCGAGTTGCTCGCCCGATTTTGGGGCGTCCAGCGTGGCTGACCGTTTTGTTCAGATCGAACCGAAGGTACTGATTGCCATAGACGGATACTCCTATGGCGGCAAATCATTTGATAAACTCGATACCCTGCGCGAACTATGCGGCTTGCTGCCCACTGTGCAGCAGGTGCTTTTTATCCCATACCTGGATGAATCAGCGGCATTTAAAGCGGAAGGTAAAACCGTAATCCATTGGGAGGAAGTGCTTGAAAATCATGCAAACACCCCCCTTTCCTTTTTGCCCGTACCGTTCGATCACCCGCTTTGGGTGTTGTATTCTTCGGGCACCACAGGTGTGCCGAAGGCTATCACGCATTCGCAGGGGGGCAATTTACTGGAACACTTGAAATACACCCATTTGCACAACGACATTCATCCGGGCGAACGTTTTTTCTGGTTTTCCACCACCGGCTGGATGATGTGGAATTTCACCTTGGCCTCTATGCTGGCAGGCGCTACCATTGTGCTGTACGATGGCAGTCCGGGTTTCCCCGACCTGAATGTGCTGTGGGAACTGGCCGAAAAAACGGGTATCGAGCACTTCGGCACCAGCGCCCCGTTTCTGGTGAGTTGTATGAAAGCCGCGCTGGAACCCGGCCGGCAGTTCGATCTTTCCCGATTGCGCAGCATCGGCTCTACGGGTTCTCCACTGCCGCCCGAAGCCTTTGCCTGGGTGTACGAACACGTAAAATCCGACGCCTGGCTGTGCAGCATGGCCGGCGGCACAGACGTGTGTACGGCCTGGGTGGGTGGCAATCCGCTCCTGTCTGTGTATCAGGGCGAAATTCAGTGTCGCTGCCTTGGCTGCGCCATGGCAAGTTGGGATGAAAACGGACAGGTCGTTCCGACAGGTGAAGTGGGCGAAATGGTGGTCACGCAGCCCATGCCCTCCATGCCCGTTTTTTTCTGGAATGACCCGGATGGCACGAAATACCACAACAGTTATTTTGACACCTTTCCGGGGGTGTGGCGACATGGCGACTGGATTCAAATTACTGAACGCGATAGCGTGGTCATTCTCGGCCGCTCCGATGCTACGCTTAACCGGCAGGGCGTCCGGATTGGAACGGCCGAAATTTACCGCGCCCTCGATGCTATCCCGGAAATCAAAGACAGCCTCATTATCAACCTCGAATACGCCGACGGAACCGACTGGATGCCGCTTTTTGTGACGCTCGCTCCCGGCGCCGTCCTCGATGATAGCCTGAAAAAACGCATCAATACCAGCCTGCGCACGGCCTACAGCCCGCGCCACGTGCCCGATACTATTATTGAAATACCAGACGTGCCGTATACCATTTCAGGTAAAAAAATGGAGACGCCGGTGAAAAAAATCCTCCAGCGCAAACCGCTCGACAAAGCCTACAACCGCGATTCGATGCGAAACCCGGAAGCGATGGCGTTTTTTATCACAATGGCTATAGAGTCCTAAGTCCTGAGTCGTAAGTCCTAAGTCCGTAGAGTACACCTACTTACCCTTTGTATCTGGTTTTAGAAATGTCAAGGGTAAACAGGTGTACTCTACGGACTTAGGACTTACGACTCAGGACTGTCCGCAGGACTTCCAAGCAACCTTCCTTCCTCCCCACTGTCTCTCCCCGTATCAAACCAATCTGTATTCACTACAAATCTTGCTAATTGTATGAAAATTCGTCTTTTGCTAACCCTTTTTGGCGGCCTGGTACTTTCGGCTATGGCTGGCGCACAGAACAATGTTACCCGCAGCCTGCCTTCTTTCAACAAGATCGCTATTTCCGGTGGGTATGATGCCGTGTTGCTCCAGGAGGGCAGCAGTGAAGGCGTGACGCTGGAATTGAATGGCGTAGACGCTGATAAAATCATTACCGAGGTAAAAGGTTCGACCCTGGAAATAGGTATGAAAAAAGGCTCCTACAACGGTGCTAAAATCCGTATGACGATCACCTACAAAAAACTCAAAGAAATTGCTTCCAGTGGTTCCTCTAATATCGAAGCGCTGTCGGTGATCAAAGGCAATGAATTTGAAATAGCCACCAGCGGCTCGGGCGATTTTAAAGGTACATTCGATGTGAAAGACCTGGATGTGGCCATTTCTGGCAGCAGCAAAATGGTGTTGAAGGGTAGCGCCGCCGAACAGGAATTTGCCGTTTCCGGCTCCGGAAATATTGACGCAGGCGACCTTACAGGCAAGACTGCAGAAGTTGCTATTTCCGGCTCCGGCAATGTGTTGGTGGGCGTTGATGGCCCCGTACAATCGGCGGTGTCGGGATCAGGGAAGGTAACGAGTAAGAAGAAGTGAGAGGTGAGAAGTGGTACTACTCTCTGAAATAACAATCCCCTTAAAGGGGTTTTTAAGAAGCGTTTGTAGTTTAATGATGGGGCGCAGCCGGGAAGGTTGGGTCCCATTTATGTTAGTTATCAGTTATCAGTTATTTGTTATCAGGGGTGGCAAACTAGTTATCAGTTATTGGTTATCAGTTATCAGGGGTGATAAGGAGACCATCTGTACATATGCTTCGCCACACAAAAATGGATGCCAAACATATGTACAGATGGTCTCCTTATCACCCCTGATAACTGATAACCAATAACTGATAACTAACTATAGTTTTCGGTACACTGCCACATACCCGCCACCCTGTGCCAGGCCGAGTTCCATCGTGTCGCCACTTTTCATGCGTTTTACCACACGTTTATAGTCCTGTGCATTTCGGTCGGCGTTGATGCCGTCTTCAAAAACTTCCACTTCATATTCGCCGGCAGGCAGGAAACGAGTGTCGATTTTCAGGTTCCAGCCGGTCCAGTCGCCCATAGCGCCCAGGTACCACAGTCCGTTGACGGCCTGTCGGGCAATGATGACATAATCGCCTACTTGACCCGCTACAGGAATGGTTTTTTCCCAAACAGAAGGCACTTTCGACAGGAAAGCCAGGCATTCAGGCTCCTTTTCATAGTTGGTAGGACTGTCGGCCAGCATTTGAAGCGGGCTTTCAAACACGACGTATTTGGCTAATTCGTGGCAGCGAGTGCCCATAGACGCCGGGCGGTTGAAAGAAGGCGACCAGTCGTCTTTCTGATAATTCAGCATAGCCCCCGGCGTGTAGTCCATCGGGCCTGCTACCTGGCGGGTAAAAGGCAGGGTGACGTTGTGCTCCGGATCGATGCGTTTCTGCGTGTCCCATTTGCAGTTTTCCAGACCAAAAACGCCTTCAAAACTGATGACATTGGGCCAGGTACGTTGCAGTCCGGATGGTTTGTATGCACCGTGGTAGTCGACCAGCAGACCATGTCGGGCGCAGAGTTCGGCCATGCGCCAGTAGAACTGCACCATCTGCTGGTCGTCGCGTTGCATAAAGTCGATTTTCAGGCCTTTGATGTCCCATTTTTTCAGGTACGGCAGGATGTCATCAAAACCCAGGTCGATGGCTACCCAGGTGGTCCACAGGATCAGGCCCACGTTTTTGGATTTGGCATAAGCCGCGAGTGCGTCCATATCGACTGCGCCACCGTGGAAGAGCAGGTTGCCGGTATCTGACCAGCCTTCGTCGAGGACCACGTATTCCAGTCCGTTTTTGGCAGCGAAGTCGACAAAGTATTTGTACGTTTCGGTATTGACGCCCGTTCTGAAATCCACACCTTGCAGGTTGAGGGCGTTCCACCAGTCCCAGGCTACTTTTCCGGGTTTGATCCATTGGGTATTGCTGATGCGGCTGGGTTCGGCCAGCAGCCAGGGCATCTGGTTGCTGAGCAATTGCATGTCTTTTTCAGCCACCAGAAACAAACGCCAGGGGTAACTGCGTGCGCCTTTGGTTTTGGCAAGGTAATAGTCGCGATCGACGGGTTGAATATCCCGATTGGTGGTGCGCACCAGCGTTTTCGGGTAGTAGGGTAGTACGCCCTGGAGGTCGCCATTCCTGGTTTTTGTACCGCGCATCCAAAGTCCTGGATAGTCTTGCAGATCCGTTTCCGTAACGAGTATTTTCACGCCGCTTTCCAGTTCTGCCAGCAGGGGCAGACTGGCTAATTTGCTTTCATCCAGGCTGGCAGGCGCCGTAGGTTTGAAAATGCGCTCGTTGTGCGAATAAAAACCTTCTTCTTCCGGAAACAGGTAAGATTTGCAGTTGGCAGGCCGGAAAGCGCATGTTTCGGCAGTAATGACTACCTGTTCTTTCTGGAAATTGGTAAAAAAACGATACGCCACTCCTTCATCGTAGGCCCGGAACACCACTCCCCAGTTGCCTTTACATTGGAGCGTCAGTTCGTTGAAGGCTTCTGGCACTTGGGCACTTTTTTGCCATACATCGGCCCGGGCATTGCGCTGTACGGTTTTGGTGTCGGCTTTCAGCACCTCGGGTCGTTCACCCAAAGTGCCCATTCCTTCAAAGGTCATGCTGATAGCGGCAGGTTGTGTGAGGGCTGCATCGCGCAGAAAAACCTGCCAACTGAGGTTGGGCGAAGTTTGAATTTGCACCCGCAGGGCGCCATTGGGCGACACCACGCTTTGTGCCTGCAAGCAGTGGACCACAAACAGGGTAAGGAGAAGGAGGGAGAGGTGTTTCATATTCCTTATTTGTTATCGGTTATCTGTTATTAGTTATCAGGGTGGTAAAGGACCATTTGTACATATGCTTGGCCACACAAAAATGGATGCCAAATATAGGTACAAATGATCCCTTACCATCCTGACAACGGATAACTAATGATTCAAATGCTAAATCAACGTGATCTTTGGGTAGCAAAGCCCCAGCAACTGATGTAAGTACCTGAAAATCAAAGTGTTGGTCAAGCGCCTGTTGAAATGGCCTTATTCAAATCCCGATTTTGCCCCCTTGGATGCGGTCGAGAGCACCCATGTTTGAGTCCCGACGTAGGAGGGGCGAGTTTGGGTGCGAACCCGCATCCAAGGAGGGCAAAATCGCAGGATTTGAATACAGCCTTGATTTTTTCGTTCTTTTTCATCAAGGAAAAAGAACAGTATAGCACAATGCCTAAACTATCACAATCCACTTTTTAACCTTCATATAATCAAAACCTATCCAAAACTCACGTTAAATCAAAAATTTCCCGCTCTGGTAAATCTTCTCCCCGTCGGCCCATATTTCTCCACCTTGCGTCATATCGGTGATCATATCCCAGTGTACCGGCGATTCATTTTTACCGCCTGTTTGCAGGTAACTCTGCCCGATGGCCATGTGGATGGTGCCGCCAATTTTTTCATCAAAGAGGATGTTTTTAGTCATACGCTGGATGTCGTAATTGGTGCCAATGGCCGCTTCGCCGAAACGACGCGTACCTGGCATGGCAAAAACCTGATCCAGAAAATCGCGGCCGCGTTGCGCTTCCCATTTTTCAATATAGCCGTCGCGCACCCAGAGCGTCACGCCTTCCACTTCGGCGCCCTGGTAAATGCAAGGCAGGGAAAAGTGAATAGTTCCGTTCACTTTGTCTTCCACAGGACTGGTGTACACCTCACCGGAAGGCATATTGGTTTGTCCGTCGGAATTCATCCAGGTACGGCCTTGCGTACTGAATGAAATATCGGTGCCATTGGTAACATACCGTACCGTGCTGCAAGCATTCAGGTGGTCGACAATGCGCTGTTGGCTGGCCCGCACATCGAGCCAGGCGGCCTGCGGGTCGTCGTGAAACAGTTTGCAGGCGTTGTATACAAATTGCTCGTATTCGCTCAGGCTCATACCCGCTTCCTGTGCCGAAGCGTCGGTCGGGTACTGGCACAGGTTGCGACGCAGCCTGCGATCGGCAGTGCGTTCGAAGTAGGTTTTGTTGATGGGCGCCATGGCTTCATTTCGCCAGCGGGCCTGCTCGGGTGTGGCGCCGCTGAATTCGCGCAGGTTGAATGGCGCGCGAATGTGCAGGTAGCAGTCGAACGTTTCCATAGCGATACTACTGAGCACCGGCTGTGTTTTGAAAGCCTGTTCGTTGGCATTCTGCGTGAAAATGCGCTCGCGTTCCCTGAACGACAGGTCGCATTCTACCAGTGCTGCACCGGCAGCATAGGCTTCGCGGTACACTTCCCGCAGCAGCGGTTCGGCTAATAATGTAGTGGAAATGAATACTTTATCACCGTCTTTTACCTGAAGACAGTACTGCACGAGCAAGCGGGCGTATTTCTGGAGGATGTGCGTCATGTGCGTGTGATCTGTAAGAAGAACTGCAAATGACGGAAAAAGGAAGGAGTATTGGAACAGGATTTTTGGGAAGTTGAACAGGATTTAGGGGATTTAAAGGATTAGAAGGATTTCCGAGGTAGAGTTGACAATTGATAAAATTCAGAAAATTGTCAACTCTACCTCGGAAATCCTTCTAATCCCATAAATCCCAAAAATCCTGTTCAAATACTCCCCTCAAAACGCCGCATAATACCTCGCCCCCAGTGTCACCCCTTCCTGACCGATCGATTTCAGGCCCCAGTGCCCCATTTCGGTGAGCACCGATTCCTGTTGCAGGCCGGTATGCAGGTTTTCATACTGGTCGTAGTCGATGGCGCGGCGGCGTTGCAATTTTTCAAACACTTTAAAATGGCTTGCCACGGCTTCCCAGCCGGGTTGTACGCTGGCTTCAAACACCTTGGCTTTGGAGCCGCTGCCATAGGCCACGAATCCGAAGCGTTTCCCGGTGATGGCTGCATTTTCCTGCACATCGGATTCCAGTGTGCTCATGAGCGCCAGGAAGATAGAGGCTGTGTACAGGTTGCCAGTTTCCTGGCTGGCGCGTTGCGCTTTTTCCAGTTTCTCGCGTACAAAACGACGATAAATGGGCGATTCGCTCACTGATTTGAGGAATGCGGCATGTGCTTTTTCAAATGATTTGCGGTCTTCATATTGCTCGCGGCCAGGCTCCACAAAGCCGTAGCGCTGCACGTCGGCTGTCCATTTGCCTGCGGCTTTTCGCTCCTCAACAAAGGGTTCTACATACATGCGTTTGGCATGAAAGGCATAGGGCAGGTGGAAAATCATACGCGCCCAGCGGTCCGACATGGCCGGATAACGGTCTTCTCCAAACACACCGGCCTGCACAGCGCGGCGGCGGAAATCGGCCAGCGCCTCCGTCATGCGATTCTGATAACATTGATTGGAGTATTGCCCGTCGAATATGGGCGTTTCGGTAAAACGCTCGCGGCGAGGTTTATAAAAATCGTGTACGCTTTCCATGGCCACCCCGAAGAGGTTGCGCACCACCAGGAGGCGCGGGTTGCGGCGCACCAGCATGGCTACGGCCCCTGCGCCCTGGGTGTATTCGCCGCTGGAGCCGAGTTCATATTTGGCTACGTCGCTGGCTACCACAATGCCGATACGGTCTTCATCGCTACCTGCTACCCAGTCGAGGGTGTTGTGCAAGGCATCCGTAGCGCCGATACAGGCAAAGGTCATATCCACTACGTCGCAGTGGCGGAAACTGTCGGAGCCATATTGTTGGGCAAATCGCTGGCCGAGCATTTCCACCGCGTAGGTGCCGGTGGGTTTGGCGCCATCGAGGGCACTTTCGGTGCCCAGGTAAATGCGGCCGATGCGGCGCGGATCGATCTGATTGCGTTCAATCAGTTCGGCGATGGCTTCGGCAGCCATGGTGGCGGCGTCTTCATGCACATCGCAAATAGCCATTTTGTGCAGGCCCAGTCCGTGCGAGAGTTTTTCGTAAGGGATGTTGCGTTTTTCAGCCAGTGCGCGAATGTCGAGATAAAGTTTGGGCACATAAAATGCCATATCGTCGATGCCGATGGGAGCGAGGCGTTTTGCCATACTGCTGGAATGTGTTTTAATGCGCTTTATGTAATGCGCTGACGTTCAAATAAATATCGTTTAAGGTTTCAGGAGACAGGGCTTCGGAAACGAACAAACGAGATGGAACTGATGTGGAAGATTATGGTGGTGTCAGCGGCAGCGCTGTAAGGCTGGTTAGCGGGGCAAAGGTAATGATCGCATGTCAGTTTGTATCATTTCTTTTGCAAACTGGAAAGCAAAACAGGCTGCAATTGGTTTTGTTTATCTTATGGCAAATTTTTTACAAAAAAAATTAAACAAAAGCCGTGTGACGTTATGCTTTGTGTCCCTTGTGTACTCCGTGGTTTATTTTTTTACCACAGAGTACACAAGGGACACAAAGCATAACGTACACGTGCGCTCTTCTTATCCACTCAATTATCCGGCTCATTCGGATATGCAAACAGAGGGTTCACAACTTTTTCCCAAATGCGACAGATCGAATATCTACTTTTTGGGCGGATTAGGCGGTATTTTCATTGCTCTTTTGTTTTTCCAAACCTTCAGACTTTCCTATGCGCATTTGTTTACTATTGCTCGGTATTTTTCACAGTGTATGGCTGTTTTCCCAAAACTGGCAGGTGTACGGCGCCATTCGCACCGAAGAAGGAGAACCCCTGGAAGGCGCATCGGTGTATATCGACGACTTCACGGGTGTAATTACGGGCGGCGACGGACTGTACAGGATTTCCACGCCTGAGCGGCCTGTGCAACTCATCGTGCAGCGCCTGGGCTACTTTTCAAGGCGTATTGTACTGGAGGAAAAGGATTTTGTGTCCGGAAAACGGCTGCTTGATGTAACCCTGACCTCCCAATTCCTTTCCCTGCCGGTGGTGGATGTGGTAGCACCCAAGGTGCAGGTGTTGATCGAGGAGGATTTTTCTATGGATTTGTATGATTATGAATTTGCGGGCAGAAACCTCTTGCTGCTGGTACGCGATAAAAAAAGGCACCTGTTGCGACTGACAGACGAATCAGGACAAATCATTTCAGAATTGCCCCTGGCCGGGTCGCCACACCAGTTGCATCGGAGTTGCACAGGCGGCCTACATATTATCGGGCCTGATTTTTCGCAGGAACTGATCGTCAATGGCGTCGAACTCGATACCTTCCCACGCTACGATACCCGGAAATTCAGGGCGTTTATAGAGCCCTGTGTGCTTAAAAGCGATCGATACTACATTTACCGACATGCTGCGCTGCTCAATCAGGAAATTTCATATACCTACTATGACAACTACGGCGGCAGGCACCCGCTGACTCAAATTCGCAACAGGCCGGCCATCCGCGAGGCTTTTCGCGCCTACCGGCAGTTTCTGAACAATGCGCCTTTCGTAGTGCGTGCCGAAGGAACACCGGCAAGCGACCCCATCAACAAGGATTTTACTTTTGATGAACTGTTCGATGAACAAAACCCTCCCCTGGAAATTTCCAAACTGATACCCCTTGCAGAATCCGCCAATCAGGTGGCCTGGCTGGGCGCGCTGAAAACCATCGAGCAGGATTCAGCCTATGCGCCTTTGTTTAAAATTGACAATCAAATCCTGATTTTCGACCACGTAAATGGCGAATTGCAGCGATACGATGATTTGTTCCGGTCGGAAGGAAACACCGCCATTGCCTACCAGACAGCGAGAGGCTGGAAAAAGGAGTTGCTGAAAGACGATGTGACCCAGGAACTCTATGCCCATTTTGCACCCGACGGATTGCACCGGCTTGAAAAAATAGACCCTGAAAACGGCCACATCGTGCACACTTACCCGCTCGGTGAAGTACGTTACCTGTCGGCTAATTTTAAAATACGCGACGGACACCTATATTATATAGGCCAGGACAACGTAAATATTCCCAACCACAAACTCTACAAGGTGGACATCGCCCAGCGCAACAAACCCTGATTTTTCTGTGAAACATCTTTTTTCCTAATATTCTTTGTTATCCCCGCTCAAATCCGCATTAGAAATGAGGCCAGCATAGGTCTCAGTTCGCCCTATTCCAAATTAAATTCCGGATTGCTGCTTTGCCCGACCACTTTTCCCCATTTTTTTTGGGAAAATAATTTTCTTGGTTTTTTTAAACGAAAATCACATTGTACCTTTGCAGCCGATTTGAGAAAATTATTTCCAAAGTGGCTATGACCTTTGCACGCAAATATTGGATTGTATTGATTATCAGTGGTTTAGCAACATGCGCTTTTGCGCAGGACGGCCACGATCATTCTCACCAGCCGCAGACCGAGCAAACGCACGGCGAGCAGATGCATCCTCAAAATGCAGAAATGTCGGCTGAAGCACCCGCAGAAGGTCACCATGAGGGCGCTCACAGCCCTTGCGGTCACTCGGTGAGCGAAGAAACCGAGTTCAATGCAGGCGACAATGCCGTTCACCACATCGCCGATGCCAATGCAATTCACGTTGTTGGCAATACCTACATTCACCTGCCTGTTATCCTGTATGCTCCTGGTCATGGCTGGAAATTTTCCACCACCTCGGCTTTCCATGCACACCACCACGGCAACGGCGAAGCCGCACAAGACGGATATGTACTGGTACATGGCAACGTAATGCGCATTCAGAACCCGCAGTATGCCAGCGGTGAAGTGAACGTAGACGACTACACACACAAAGACACCACGATCGACGGCAAAACGAAAACCCTGTACTATGCTGTCATCAACGGGCAGTGCAACCTGCTGGATTCCAAAACAACCTTCGACGGCGGCCTGATGGGCGGCGGTGTCACCAGTTTCTACGACTACTCCATCACCCGCAACGTATTTACGATGCTGCTGACAGTGCTGGTGTTTTTCTTCCTGTTCCGCTCCGTAGCCAACAGCGCTACCAAACGCCACGGACAGGCGCCAAAGGGACTGCAAAACTTCATCGAGCCCTTCTACACTTTTATCCGCGACGAAGTAGCCAAGCCAAACATCGGCCCGAAATACGAAAAATACATGCCTTACCTCTTGTCGGCATTCTTTTTCATCCTCGGCCTCAACCTGATCGGTCAGATTCCGTTCTTCCCGGGTGGCGCCAACGTGACCGGTAATATTTCCATTACCATCGTACTGGCCCTGCTGACGTTTTTCATCTCTACGTTCAGTGCAAAACGTCATTTCTGGGAACATACGCTGTGGATGCCGGGCGTTCCAGCCGTTCTGAAAATTTTTATCCTCACGCCCATCGAAATTCTGGGTCTTTTCCTGAAGCCGTTCACCCTGCTGTTGCGTCTTTTTGCCAACATCACGGCCGGCCACATCGTGATCCTGAGTTTCGTGAGCCTGATCTTTATATTCGGCGATGCCGGAAAAAACATGACTGGTTCCATAACCGGTATCATCGCTTCCGTACCGCTTTCGCTGTTCATGATGACGCTGGAATTGCTGGTGGCATTCCTGCAAGCATTCATCTTCACGATGTTGTCGGCAACGTATATCGGAACGGCTATTGAAGAACCACACCACCACCACTAAAGAGAGGTGAGAGAGTGAGAAGTGAGAGGTGAGAGGGGCAGCTTGGGTGGTAATTCAAAAATACCAAAACCCGAAAACACCAAAACACAAATCAGTACATCAGTTCATTCATTATAAATTACACAACAATGAGTTACGCTGCACTTGGTGCCGGCCTGGCTGTAATCGGTGCCGGTCTCGGTATCGGTCAAATCGGTGGTAAAGCGATGGAAGCCATCGCTCGTCAACCTGAAGCAACTGGCGATATCCGTTCCAACATGATCCTGACGGCTGCTCTCGTAGAGGGTGCTGCTCTGGTTGCAATGGTATTGTCTTTCTTCGTAAAAGCACAAGGCTAAGAAATGCCCTTTCGGGGCAGCGAGCGACGGTTGGTCTGTTCAACGCCCCGATTTTTTGAGAATCATTCGGTGTCACTGCCTTTGTGGGCATCCCGCCAGCAAAAACAGGCTCCGATCCATTTATAAAAAATCACAATTCTTCACTTCTATGTTGTTTCTGGCAGATTTTTCCGTCATCAAACCCGAACCGGGTTTATTGTTCTGGACGACCGTCATTTTCCTGCTGTTCTGGTTTGTAATGAGCCGCTTTGCCTTCAAACCAATTGGCGAAGCCCTGAAAAAACGCGAACAGGACATTCAGGATGCCCTCGATGAAGCCAAAAAAGCCCGGGAGGAAATGGCACATCTGGAAGCCAAAAACGAGCAACTGCTGGCGGAAGCCCGTGAAGAGCGCGCTCAAATGCTGAAAGAAGCCAAAGAGGCTAAAGAGCAAATCATTTCTGAAGCCAAAGAACGCGCCAACGCCGAATACAAACGCAAAGTGGAAAGTGCCCTGCACGATATCGAAAACCACAAAAACGCGGCTATGGTGGAACTGAAAAACAAATCAGGCCAACTGGCTATCGAAATTGCAGAAAAAGTCCTTCGCAAAGAACTGGGCAACAAAGCCGAACAGGAAGCGTACGCCCAGAGCCTGACGAAGAGCATTGATCTGAATTGATTGCGTTGATGAGGGTTGATAAGGGTTGATGAGGGTTGATATTCAACCACTCGATGAATGAAAATTCTACCCTTACCTCGAGCGGCTGTATATCAACCCTCATCAACCCTTATCAACCCTCATCAACCCATATCAACCACCAACAACGCAACAACCAAGCACCATGAGTGTCACACGTATAGCCACCCGTTACGCCAAATCACTGATCGAACTGGCCGTCGAGCAAGGTAAACTGGCCCAGGTAAATGCCGATATCCAGGTATTGCAACAAGCCGTGCGCAACCGCGACCTGTACCTGATGCTGAAAAACCCGGTGATCACCAACGACCGGAAAGCGGCTGCCATGGACGCGCTGTTCAAATCGCAGTTCGATTCCCTCACGATGGGCTACCTCAAACTGCTGATTACAAAAAACCGCGAAAACTACCTGCCGGAAATTGCCGCCGAATTCGGCGAACAATATAAAACCCTTAATAAAATCACCACCGTGCGGGTCACCACGGCTACGCCTATGAGCGACGCTGTGCTGCAAGACCTGCGCAACAAAATTGTTGCCAGCGGCGCCACCAACGAAAACATCGACCTCCAGACTTCTGTAGACCCCGACCTGATCGGCGGCTTCATCCTGGAGTTCGACAACAAACGCTACGACGCCAGCGCAGCACACAAACTCGATCAACTCAGAGCACAGTTTTCTAAAAACCTGTATATCAAAGAATTTTAAAATTGAATGATGAATGATGAAATATGAATGATGAATACCGCTTTAGATTACTCTATGTGTGTTATTCATCATTCATCATTCATCATTCATCATTCCCCCCCAAATTTCCATTCATCACATATCATTCATCATTCATCATTGATAATATGGCAGACGTCAGACCGGAAGAAATCTCCGCAATATTGAAACAACAATTGTCGGGCTTCGGGGCAGAAACCAATCTCGAAGAAGTTGGCTCTGTACTGCAGGTGGGCGACGGTATCGCTCGCGTGTATGGCCTCAACCGCGCGCAAGCGGGCGAACTCGTAGAATTTGAAAACGGCGTACGCGCCATCGTTCTGAACCTTGAAGAAGACAACGTAGGTGTTGTATTGATGGGTTCTTCCGATGGTATTCGCGAAGGCTCTGTCGTAAAACGCACCGGCAAAATCGCCTCTATCGAAGTAGGTGAAGGTTTTGTAGGCCGCGTAGTAAACCCGCTGGGCCAGCCCATCGACGGTAAAGGCCCGATCACCGGCGCCAAATACGAAATGGCGATCGAACGCAAAGCACCGGGTGTAATTTACCGCCAGCCGGTAAACGAACCGCTGCAAACCGGTATCAAGGCCATCGACGCCATGATTCCAATTGGCCGCGGCCAGCGTGAGTTGATCATCGGCGACCGTCAGACGGGTAAAACCGCTATTGCCATCGACACGATCATCAACCAGAAAGAATTCTACGATCGTGGCGAACCTGTATTCTGTATCTACGTTGCCTGCGGTCAGAAAGCCTCCACGGTAGCCCAGGTGGCCCGTACGCTGGAAGAAAACGGTGCTATGGCTTACACCGTAATCGTGTCTTCTTCGGCTTCCGATCCGGCTCCGCTGCAGTTCTATGCTCCGTTCTCCGGCGCTGCAATCGGCGAGTATTTCCGCGATACCGGCCGCCCGGCACTGATCGTGTACGATGACCTGTCCAAACAGGCCGTAGCCTACCGCGAAGCATCCCTGCTGCTGCGCCGTCCTCCAGGCCGTGAGGCTTATCCTGGCGACGTATTCTACCTGCACAGCCGCTTGCTCGAACGCGCTGCTAAAGTCATCGCCAACGACGACGTGATGAAAGACATGAACGACCTGCCCGAAAGCCTCAAAAAAGCGGGCTTGCTGAAAGGTGGCGGTTCGCTCACCGCCCTGCCGATCATCGAAACACAAGCAGGCGACGTATCTGCGTATATCCCGACGAACGTAATCTCGATCACCGACGGCCAGATATTCCTTGAATCGAACCTGTTCAACGCCGGTGTACGCCCTGCTATCAACGTAGGTATCTCCGTAAGCCGCGTAGGTGGTAATGCGCAGATCAAGTCGATGAAGAAAATCGCCGGTACGCTGAAACTCGACCAGGCGCAGTTCCGCGAACTGGAAGCCTTCGCAAAATTCGGTTCCGACCTCGACGCTGCTACGCAAAGCGTACTGGCAAAAGGCTCGCGCAACGTGGAAATTCTGAAACAGCCACAGTACAGCCCTGTAACGGTGGAAAAACAGGTGGCCATCATCTACCTCGGCACCCAGAACCTGCTGCGCGATGTTCCGCTCGATAAAGTTCACGAATTCGAGGAAATCTTCCTGATGAAAATGGAGCAGGAACTGCCTTCTATTCTGGAAGAATTCCGCAAAGGCAAACTCGAAGATGCCAGCCTTTCCAAAATGAAAGACCTGGCTGCCGAACTGGCTGAAACGTATAAGAAAAACTAAATTAGTTACGGTGTAACTGTTATTGGTTATCAGTTATCTGTTATCAGGACTGATAACACTTGGCGCCTCTATCCGATGACGCCAAGGGCTACCAGCCCTGATAACAGATAACTGATAACCAATAACTAAAAATACAACAATGGCTGGAGGCTTAAAAGAAGTACGCGAGCGCATCAAATCCGTTATCGGCACACAGCAGATCACGAAAGCCATGAAAATGGTGTCGGCAGCGAAATTGCGCAAAGCGCAAAACGCGATCGTGCAAATGCGCCCGTATGCGGAACGTTTGAACCGCATGCTGTCCAATATTTTGTCGAACCTCGACGGCGATGCCAATACCTCGTTTGGCAAAGCGCGCCCTGTAAAAAAAGTACTGATCGTGGTGGTTACATCCAACCGCGGCCTGTGTGGTGCGTTCAATACCAATATCAACAAGGAAGCGGTCATGCTGATCAACACCAAATACGGCGAACAGCGTCGCAATGGCGGTGTCACCGTGTTGTTTATTGGTAAAAAAGGCTACGACTTCTTCCGCCGTCGTTTCAACGACCTGAAATTCAACTCGGATTTCATTCATCTGTACGACCAGCCGTCTTACGAGAATGTAAGCGCTACGGCCCGCGGATTGATGGACGAGTTTTCCAAAGGTTCCTACGACGCCATTGAAATCGTATACAGCCACTTCCGCAACGCCGCTACCCAATACCCGGTAGTGGAACAGTGGCTCCCGGTACCGAAAATGGAAGTCAAAGACACGAAGTCTGCGAAGAAAAAAGCCGACTACATCTTCGAACCGGATAAAGAACAACTCCTGGAAACCCTCGTTCCGAGTATCCTCCAGTTGTCGTTCCACAAAACAGTGCTCGACACCCAGGCCGGCGAACATGGCGCTCGTATGACTGCGATGGACAAGGCCACGGACAACGCAGAAGAACTGCTCAAAACACTCCGCATCAATTACAACAAAGCCCGTCAGGAAGCGATTACTACCGAACTCGGCGAGATCGTAGGCGGCGCGGCTGCACTGGAGAGTTAAACGATAAGTAGCAAGATCATTTTTGTCCCGAATACTGGTTATGGCCGGTATTCGGGATTTTTTTTGTTGTGGGTATAGTGACTGTCTCAAAAGTAATGGTCTGATAGAAAGTGAGATATTTTGTTTGGTTGAGATGCCAGACCTTCCAGGTTTTTAAAACCTGGAAGGTCTAAAAGCATCAGAAGCGGAATAAAATTTCTCATTTTTTCGAAGCCATTACTAATGATACAGCCACTTATCACCCCTTCAACATTTACAAGCCCATATCACCCACTATCTCAAACAAAAAATTTATGTTTGTGCCAACAAAAAGTTTTTCAGACCATGGCACGAAGATCATCCTCCGATTCAGGAGGTTTTTTGTTTAAAACTGGCATTTTTGCCGTCCTGGCAGGCGTCGCCTTCTGGCTGTTCAATCAGTTTTCCGGAAAAAAAACAGAGGAGCCCACCAGTACAGGCACTACCACCGAAATGCCCTCCCGACCCGAACAGCCCGCCGAGCAGGCCTCCGTATCGCATGTGCCCGAAAACCTGCTACCAGCCTCCACCACCGGTGAAGTGGTGCGACATGGCTGGTTTACGCTGTCCTACAACGAAGACCACGAACAGGCCGAATGGGTGACCTACGAACTCACCCGCGACCGGCTCAACGAAAACTGGGCAGAACGCCCCAACACCTTCCGGCCCGACCCGGAAGTGCGCACCGAAAGCGCTACGCCGCGCGATTACACCGGCAGCGGGTATGACAAAGGCCACCTGTGCGCAGCAGCCGATATGGCTTTCAATGAAACGGCCATCGACGAATCCTTTTTTATGAGCAATATCAGTCCGCAGGTGCCCGCTTTCAATGTCGGCATCTGGCGCGAACTGGAAGAACTCACGCGCGACTGGGCCCGCAAATTTAACCACTTGTATGTCGTCACCGGCCCCATTTTCAGTGTGAAAGAACTCGGGCAAATTGGATTCAGCAAGGTAACCGTACCCGGCGCTTACTATAAAGTGTTGTACGCCCCCGATCAGCAAAAAGCCATTGCATTTATGCTGCCCAATTCCGTGAGCGAACGGCCGGTCATGGATTATGCCTGCTCCATCGATCAGGTGGAAAAGCGCACCGGACTCGATTTTTTCCCCAGCCTGCTCAAAGGGCTCGACGAAGAACTGGAAGGCTCGCTGGATGAGGATGCCTGGCCGATTGACCGCAAGCGATACGAAGAGCGACTGAAGACGTGGAACAGGAAGTGAGGGTGGGTTTCATCCGTTGTCCCATCCTGCTGACGACGAGTAAAAACAAAAGCCCAAACTCCCACGCAATCTGCCCACCAATCTAGCGTTTTTACAGACCTTTGCCGCCCATAACAATTTTGCCATTCATGATCCGCTATAGCCTGTTTTTCCTCTCCCTGATTGTATTGTTCACCGCCTGCGACGAAACAGTGGTAGTGCCCAAGCCGCGTGCCTATCCGCGCGTTATTTACCCTGAAAAAGCCTACAAACCTTTTGAGGAAGGTTATTGCAATTTCACCTTCGATCAGCCGGCGTATGCCAGCGTGGAGCACGACACGACGTTTTTCGACGAAAAACCCGCCAATGACTGCTGGTTCAACCTCTTCGTGCCGTCGCTGAATGCAAAAATTTATTGCAGTTATTACCCCATAAAAAGCCGACAAGACTTCGACAAACTGGTGGCCGATGCCTACGAGATGACCAATAAACACAATATCAAAGCCAGTTATATCGAAGAAATCCCCGTGTCGCGCCCCGACGCCGATGTGTACGGCATTGTGTTCCATGTGGAAGGCGCAGCGGCTTCTACCTATCAGTTTTTTCTGTCTGATTCCACCAGGAATTTTGTGCGCGGGGCACTGTACTTCAATACCCAGGCACGACCCGATTCGCTGGCGCCGGTGGTGGAGTTTATGAAACAGGATTTGGATAAGATGGTGGGGACGTTGAAGTGGAAGTGAGGGATACGGTCAGTTCGCCACGCCTTAATTGATCCCTTGGATATTTATTGGGTTATCAATTTTACCTCACATACTCTCAATTTTTTGAGTGCTTTCTTCTATTTCCAATATTTTTTCATCAAATCTGCTACCCAAACGGGTTGCTTTATATCCGATTGTGGTTGAAATTCCTTGAAAACAGGTTTAATATCTAAAACAGGTGTTCCATCAATTGCATCCAGATATTTTACTTTAATAACCCTTCCATTATGTTCTAGTAGTTCAACAGTGGAAAGTCCAATTGTATTAGGCCTATCTTTTTTTCGTTGTCCAAATATGCCTACTAATGGATAATTGGGGTTGCCTCTGGGCCGCCCGGCAAATACAATATCTTCTTCTTTTACCTTGTTAAAATAATAAATAATTTCGAGGTGAGAAAAGTCAGAAATATTATTGAATGCTTCAGTTGGAATATGACTTGCAAGTTCTATTTCTGCAATGATCGATTCCCAGTTGTCGTCAATTGGTTCATTCCGGGAGTTTTTGACGGTTGCTACTGGCTTTAGTTCTATGGTCATGTTTTAGTTGAATTTTCCTTTATTTGTTCCAATTTACACCAAAAGCGAAAATTAGTTTTATGCAAAACACACACAAAATTAATTGAATCGCTGGTAGTGCAGCATAGAAAATAAAAATTGAAGAAATGCCAAAAATCATCAACAGTCCACCAACTAACCTTTATTTGTATGGTTCTTTTATACTAACAACTTGGTTTTGAATTCTTTTCTACATCTATTCATATCGTAAGTTTTGCAGCGGATGTTGGTTTTAAGTCAGGCAGTCTCTATTCCACCAGCACAAAACCTGCCCACTTAAACGCCTCCCCATATTTGGCCCGGAGTTCCGACTGAGTGGCGCGAAAGGCTTCTGGCACAGGCATCTTTCCGTTCAGCCAGTGTCTGTAAAAAGCGCTCATAAAAACCTGCGTCTGAAAATCGGGTACCTGCCACAGCGACATGATGAGGTACTTCGCGCCCGCAATTTTGAAGGCGCGTTGCAGTCCGTACACACCTTCATTGCCGTGGATGTCGCCGAGCCCCGTTTCGCAGGCCGACAACACCACGAGTTCGGTATTGGAGAGATTCATCTGACTGATTTCGTAAGCAGTCAGGATGCCGTCTTCCAGATCGGGGCGTGCCGGTTTGCCCGTTTTCCAGGCGTAGTTGCCGCCGGCCAGTACGAGGCCGGAGCGGATCATGGGATTGTTCGACACTTTAAAGGTTTTTGATTCGCCGGCCTTGTTACCTCCTCCATTGGGGGAAGCCAGGAGGGGGCCTGGGTCGGGGAAGAAAAACCCGTGTGTGGCTACGTGCAGGATGCGCGGAGAAGGGCTTTTTTCACCCAGGGCCTTGAACGATTCTTCGGTAGCCTCTGCCCCTTTTTTTACAGTAGCGGTGATGCCGTTGCCCTTCATGATCTCGGCAGCAGCGCTGACTTCCACGTCGGTCCAGCGCAGGTAGTTCCAGGTTTCGCCGCGCAGGGTAGAGTCGTTTTCCGCAATATCGGGGCCTCGTCGCGCGGCCAAGTCGTCAGGGGGTATGTCGGAATTTACAGCAACTAAAGGCGTGGCATCGTATTGAATGCCGCCATAGAGTTGGGCCGTGTTGTTGTTGTTGGTAGCGGGAACTGGTGGAACGGCCAACTGCCGCGTGCTGCCCAGCAGCGTCAGGCGGTAGTTGTCGGCCAGGGTATTTCCATCGGGCGTGGGAATGGCTGCAAGATGGAGGCGGTGCAGCAGTCCGGAAGGCGAACAATACACAGTGGTGCGTTCGGGAAGCGCGGCGGCGATGGGTTTCCAGATTAAATCGTAGAGTTGGCTACCTGTTTTGCCCGCAGCGTACAGGTCGTTGTAAAAAGCCGGCTGGGGTTTGGCCTCGGATTGGAGCAGGGCGGTAAGTTGTTTTTCTTCAAAAAGAGGGATGGATTGAGGGGCGTCCTTGCCCGGCAAAAGGATAAGCGCGACGTAAAACGTACTGTCCACCTGCCGTAGTAGATAAAAACGATAACTTACAAACTCAATCGCCGCTTCATTGGGCTTCAATGCTGCCTGCACTTCCTGCCATTTCACCTGTTGCAAGGCTTGCCCAAATCCTGCCACCGTTTGAGCGAGGTCTTTTTCCAGGTCATTGGCGCTGCTTTCCAGTTGGGCCACCAGGGCGCTGTCTCGTTTGGAAATGGGTCGGGCGTATTGCGTGGCCAACTGGCGTTGATAGCCTTGCAGGCGGGCATATTTTTCAGCGGCAACCGGATTCGAAAGGGCCAGTTTTTTTATCCGGCCTACGGACTGTAGCAGAAAACCCTTGTAAAAGAGGCTGTTGTCGTAACATACAGGAATCAGTTTTTTACTGCCAGATATCTGGGTGAATGTAAGCGTCTGGTTCTGACTGAGTGAATTGTCGGAAAACCTGTCCAGGAAATCGTTCAATTCGCTTTCTGACAAGTGGTGCAAGGCTCGTTCAATGACGCGTTTGTTTACCGTAGACAGTTCAAGTAGGAAGGGTTCGGCTTTGTCGTATTGTCCCATGTTTTGGTACAGCGTCACCAGTTTGCTCAGGCTTGCAGCATAGTCGGGATGTTCCACACCCAGGACTTTTCCCCAGATGTTTTTACATTCCAGGTAATACGGTTCGGCTTTCTCGTATTGGCCAGTCAAACTATACATCATCGCCAGGTTGTACAGGTTTTGGGCATAGTCGGGATGTTCCTTTCCCAGGGTTTTTGCACGGATGGCGATGGTTTCCAAGTAGAGCGGTTCGGCTTTCTCGTATTGGTCCATCACACTGTACAGAATTGCCAGGTTGGCCAGGCTTATGGCATAATCGGGATGCTCCTTTCCCAGCACTTTTTCACGGATGGCTTTGGCTTCCAGATAAAGCGGTTCGGCTTTGTCATATCTGCCCGTTCGCCGGTACAGCGCTCCCAGGTTGCTCAGGCTTGTGGCATAATCGGGATGTTCCTTCCCCAGCACTTTTTCACGGATGGCTTTGGCTTCCAGGTAAAGTGGTTCGGCTTTATCCGGTTGGGCCATTTCCTGGTACAGAACCGCCAGGCCGTTCAGGGTGGAGGCATAATCGGGATGTTCCCTTCCCAGCACTTTTTCACGGATGGCTTTGGCTTCCAGAAAAAGCGGTTCGGCTTTATCATATTGGCCCATAACCCGGTACAACCACCCCAGGTTGTACAAGGTGAAGGCATAATCCGGATGTTCCTTCCCCAGGTTTTTTTCACGGATGGCTTTGGCTTCCAGGTACCATTTTTCAGCACCGGCATAGTCTCTTTTAGAAAATAATATTTTGCCGTGGTTATCACAACAACTGCCATAGGTGGCCGACTCCTGCCCCAGTTTTTCCAGTGCGATTTTTTCGGCTGCAGCCGCCACGTCGAGGGCCTGGACGAAGTCCTTTTTACCGGTAAGCACATTGGAAACCTGTAGGAGGCTGTCCACCTGCCGAATGGCAACAGAATCCGCCGTTTGGGCGAGCAGCATGAAAGGTAGCAGGCCAAAAGCACAGCATAAAGCGACTTTCATTGTTTCAAAGAAGTTTAGAGATGAAACGAAGGCCCTCGAAAACCGGATTAAAACAATTGTTTTTGGGGCCTTACCATGTCTTCCCCTCCCCCCGAGTGCAAACAAAGATGCGAAAGCGCAGGCACAATCCGCTGCTTTATTCGCCAATTTCCATACCCCTTGTATCGGATTCTGGTGAATATACCCCATCTTTGTTCCTATTCAGATACAGGTTTAACCACATAAATTCTCAGAAATGGCAGCAGAAATTACCGACGCAAACTTTGATGAACTGGTACGAAACGCCGGCAATAAACCGGTGATGATAGACTTCTGGGCTGTTTGGTGTGGCCCCTGTACACTGATTGCCCCGATAGTAGAGGAACTCTCCAGCGAATATGCCGACATCGCCCTGGTCGGCAAAATGGATGTAGATAACAATCCAGATATACCCGTAGAATTCGGCATCCGCAATATTCCCACTATTCTCTTTTTCAAAAACGGCCAGGTGGTAGATCGTCAGGTAGGCTCAGTACCTAAAAATGTATTAGCGCAAAAACTGAATGCACTGTTGTAGGGTGTAGAATGATTGTGGATTCAGCGGTTCGTATTCTTTTGTCATTCCGTATAGTTACTCAATAATTCATCTTCACTATCTGGCTTATCATAGGCATCAGCATCTGTTAAGTGGCCGTCAATTTGACTTACTCTTGTAAGATGTTTGCCTTTTCTATAAACCAATTGTAGTCCGTGTTCTTGTTCCCAATCACATTCACAACTAATGTCAACATAAATATTTTTGTCTTGATAAGGTCTTCTTGAAATGAATATTTCACTTGGTTGGACAAAGTTCCAAATTTCATGTTGGTCTTTGATTTCCCAAAGTGGTTTGTCATTTTCATCATACCCAATTGCATTTAGAAAGTCCATGCAATTGTTGTACACAAGATTCGATATTGCTAATCTATCTGCATTTGATTTGCTCAAAAATAATTTCAAGGCTTCATCAGCCTCGTTGATAAATTCTTTGTCATCTTCTGGATTAAAATTCATAAAAGTGATTTTCATTTTTTGATGGTCAAAAAATGCAATTTCTATTTGGCTACTTTCCCACCAATCATCAAAACCTTCGTTTTGAATTAACTTTCCAATGATATTTGAGTTAATTTCTTTCATGTTATTACTGACTGTTAACTATTTTTTCCGCTAGTGCACCACCATTCGACCGAAGATGTTTGCTCCATGAACCGCCGTGTACGAGGCCCGTACGCACGGTGGTGTGAGAGGGCTTAGGTGGGTAAATTACTCACCTCTCCCTACTCGATTAGCAACTTTTTTCATTGCCTTCCATATCCTCATCATCTTCTTCACTCAATATGTAAATTTCATCATCAGGTTTTATTCCATATCTGTTAAGAAAGTAGAAATTGCGATTTTGATTTTTAGGTTTTATTGGTTTAGTGTGATTAAATAAAGGCTTTAAAACGTACTTGTATGTATCGGTCTCAACATATTGAGAGTCAGGCGATAAATAAACTGATTTTGTGCCGTACGTCGAAGTACCAAATGTCTTACTCCCTATATCATGTGCTAAAACGATAGACGTTAGTGGATAATCACGAATGTAAAATGAAGTAACCCATTTATCTCCTCTACTTCCTGCCGAAATACTTGGGTGACGGTAAAATGATTGGCTCGATTCATTAACTGTCAATTCCATTGTAGATTTTGCTATCATAAGTTCGTCATGCTCGCTTATTTTGTTTTGGGACAGAAGGCTTTCAAGACTTAAAAGTTCATCATCTTTAGAATATTTAGCGTCTCTACCTCTTACCAATATCCATTCAATCCATTCATCTTTTTCATCATTATTTTCTCTTATTTCATACTCCTTCATGAAACGCTCTTTCACTTCTATTAATTTAGTGCTTAGATAAAAATCCATTGCATGAACTTCTTTTGATTTATTTGATTTGTATCTTAATGCAATTTTATTTTTCTTATATGGTAGATTTGACATAGAAGAAGCGGAATAAGTAGATTCACCTCTTACTTCTTTTAATTCTTTGACTTTATTCTCTAAACCCAGAGGCTTAGTATTGTCTGAGCGAAACAGCATTAAATATACACCTACTAAAATTGCCAAAACTACCAATCCTTTTACATAGATTAATTTCTCTTCTTTTTCGCTTTCTTGTTTGTTATTTTGTATATCACTTTTATTGGTCAACCCAAATTCAAGATTATTAATGAAAATTATCAGGCTGTAATTTACTCTGGCTATTATTTTATTCTTATTGCCAAGGCCTAATAACCTATCTTTCTTTGCATCGAAAAACTGATTTGAAATAAGTAAAAGTTGGGCATATAATTCTTTATCTTTCTCTTTGAGGAATTTTTTCAACAAATTAAGCGCACCCTCGGTGTGTGCTTCACCGATTAGTTTTAACGAAATTTCTTTAACTTGATAAACTTCATTTTTATCCATTTTTTGAAGTTTATTACATGTTTTATTTTTTCTTCTTCTTGTTGTTGCTAACGTTACGCTTCCCGAATTTGCGACACTTAGGAGCAATTTTCGGGAGGCGAGTGTTGTGAGGTTTTACTATTTTTTACTACTGGGCAATTGCTTACATCCTTTCCAAATGCACTTGCCATTCTCGATAGTGGTTTCATAGTCAAAATTGTTCTTATGACAAAAATCAATTGACCTAATAATAACTGGGTCAGCACAGGGGTTATTATTGTTATTTTCTTGGCCAAACAATCTGTATGAAATTGACCCGCCTGCAATTAAGACCGCCCCCCAAATAAGAAAAGGAACGAAGTCAGAAATCGCATAAAAGTCAACTTGATTGCCATTTGGGGAAGAAATTTTGCCACGCATTGTTTGAATAAGTTCTTCATCTGAATAATAATTTTCAATATCATAGAATAGGGCAGGAATGTTTTTAGAAAAAAAACCAGATTGATAAGAATTTAAACTGTCATTCGTGCTCCTGTTTGATGTATTGGCGCTTTCTATGGTAAAAGACGAAGTAGAAATTTTTCTTCCCCTAATTTCATCTAATGACTTAATAGGTATTTCTAAAGAGAAGTTATGTGAAAATGTTTTATTAAAGTCAGAAATATTGCCTAAAAAAACTAACGTGTCTTTAGGAGATTTTTGTCTCAAATCAAGTATCAGTATTTGTTTTGACGTGGGATTTACGAATGAAATATATAATGTTTGTTTTTCTGGATTAAAATCCTTTAAGTTGTTTGTAATCTTTAGTTCGTTTTGGTTTTCTTTGCTTTCATTGTAATAGTATATCCTAGTACAAGAAAGCACAAATGAAAAGAAAATTGTAATCACTATAACCCCAAAAAGGCTATTCAATTTCAATACCGGTCTCAAGAATTTCAACATTTTTTATTGTTAGTTTAGTTTTTTTGATGCCTCCAAGGAAAAAATCAAAAATAACAACCAGCCTGACAGGTACTTTGATGCCTTGAAGTTGGATAAAAAATTCAAATTTTTGAACAGGATTAAATGTGGCAGATATTCCAGTTCTTGCACAAATTATTTTGGAATCGATGAATACTGTTTTCTTATTCCATCTAGATTTAAAATTTAAATTTGTGACATGTTGCTTGTATGTAATTAAAATTAAAAGCATGGAATTCGATTGCTTTTCAAGCGTTGCTTTAAATTCATCCTTTATAAAAGAAATATACTTATCGATTCGATCGGCCATCAACTGAATTCCAAATTTTATTTCTTCTAACTCTAGCATATATTCGTTTTCGCTAGTAATACCTAAAATTGTTTTTCTCCGATTATTCTCATGATATCTTGACTTCAATAGCGTCAGGTCGGTTTGAAGGTCTTCAGGCACCTCAATTTGGTTTAGACTCCTAAATGCTTCATTAACCAAACCGATATCAACTAACTCAGATATCTTAATTTTAAGATTGTCCATAATTTTAATTCTATAATTTCTCACATCTATTGCTTCCCGCATTTCTGACTACAACCCTGTAGCCAAACCTGCGTATATTCCCCCTATGGATGAAAACGCTTTCCGTCAATTTATCGCAGAAAGACCTGCCCTACATCTGTCTGCTTTAGCAGAAGAACTCGACATCGATCGAGTCAATTTGAATAAAATCATCAAAGGTCTGCGCAAAATCCCCCAAGCCAAACGTGGAATATTCTATCAAGTGGCTCAAAAATATGGTTATTGCCCATAATACCAAAAATTCCAAGCAGAAATTACCTCACTACTCACTACTCACTACTCTCCACTCACTACTCACCACTCACTAAAACTCTAACGCCACCTTTTCACTCACCGCATATCCAATACACGTATTCACCATACTTCCCGGCCCTTCCTGCTTCGACGCCTCCGTAAACGCTACCTCCACCTGCCCAGAAGTACAGCGCGCCAGGCAGGTGAAGCAGACGCCGCTTTTGCAGGTGTAGGGTAGCGCAATCCCCTGCCGCAAGGCCGCATCCAGGATGGTTTCGCCTTCGTAGGTCTGGAATTCGGTAGCGCCATCCAGTCCGGAGATGGAAATATGGTGCAGGATGGAAGTATCCCGGGGGCGCGGCACAGGCGGCTTTTCTGGCAAAAACGTCTCTTGCCGAATATGTTCATCCGGGAAATCGAGCACGCGCAGGGTCATGCGGGCCATGCGCATCATGGGCACGGGCGCGCAGAGGTAAAAACGGGTATTGCGCCGGTCGGCCGCCGTAATCCGGCCCTGGAAATATCGGTGCAGCATATCTTCCAGCAGTTCGTTGTTCAGGTGGCGGTAGAGCGCATGCGCCGCATTTTTTTCCCGACTAAAAAAATACACACACTCGAAACGATCCGGGAACAGTTCTATCCATTGATCGATCTGCTGCTTGAAAATGGTGCTCCGGCTGTCGCGATTGGCATAAAACAGGATAATGCGCTGCGCTTTCGGCGTATGCTGAAGCAGCAGCGATTTCAACTGACTCAAAACAGGCGTAATACCGCCGCCGGCTGCTATAAAAAACAGGTTTTGAACCCCTTTTTTCGGCAACAGAAACAGGCCGTTCGGTTCGATCGACTCCAGTACGTCGCCGGGCTCGACATGCTGCAAGAGGTAATTGGAAAATTCACCATTGGGTACCCGCTTGACTGTAATAGCAGGATGCGGGTCGACACCCGGGCAGGAACTAAAGGAATAGGCGCGCCGTTGCTCCTGGCCATTCGACACAAATATCAGGCTCAGGTATTGCCCGGGCAGGTAGTCGAACGGTTTTCCGTCGGTCGGTTCCAGGGTGAAAGTTACCGTGTCGTCGGTTTCCCAGTGTTTGGAAAGGACGCGCAAATGCCGTTTCTGTTCCATCGGAAGGTGCGGTATGCTTGGTTTGTTGCGCCAATGATACACACAACACAGCACCCCGCCCGCAGGTTGCCGATTTTTCTATTGGCGCGCCCGCATTTTGATAACGAAATCGCGCACAATACTTTCAGCATCCAAAGTCGCGACGGTGGTGTAGGTGGCTTGCCTGAAATTATAGGTGAATTCCACCGCGCCGCTGGCCGTATTGATGACGGAAACATTGAAGTAATCGAAAAAACGGCCCATCATGCGCCAGTCAGCGCTGTATCGTATCACATAATCGGAAGGTTTTTCCTTGAACATTTCCATACCCGACGAGCGGTACTGCGTGGTGGTGTACGTGGTGTCGCGCGTGGTAACGGTCACATTCCCGCTCGGAGCAGTGGTCGTGCGCAATTGGTTGTCGGCAATCACTTTAATACCCTGTGCAAGCAATTCTTTTTCAATAAGGGCCAATATGGCATCGTCTGAATTCAGGCTCATCACCTTGAAGGTGGCGTCTGTTTTAAATTCGGGGGTGCGAAAAGCGTCGATACGCATAGGAGTATTGGGAATACAGCCGGTAAGCAGTGTCCCTAACAATAGAAATGGTAAGTAATAGTATGACCTCATGTGATGCGAAATTTTGGATACAATCTACCAGGCATTTTCGGGGAACTGGTTTTAAAATAATGTTAAACCCGCGCTTATACCATGTTAAGGCCTTAACAGTTTGCACCAGAATACATAAAGTCATTTCCACAGGTGACGTAAGTCATTGGCTTTTAACAAATTAAAAAACCGGCACTTTCGACTTCTTAAATTCGGATTAAAAAACAGCCCAGTAACCATTCTAATTGGTAATGTATCCGACACTTTCAAAATCCGGCTTGTTGTTTGTTATTACAGCAAGTGAATAATCCTGCTTATGATAGAATTTTTCAAAAGATCACTTGCCTTCATCCTTCTGGCGAGTGTCTACACTGTGTACCGTAATTTTTGAATCAATGAAAAAAATTTCTACCTTTTTGCTCCTGCTTGCTTTTGCAGGCTACTTTTTGTCCTGTGTGCATGAAGTTTCCATTCAGGAAGACAAAGCACTGGAAGAAACCCTTGACAGCCGCTCCCCAACGGGATCATACGATTATTACATTTTACCTCAAAGCGACGACTACGCTTCCATACCTTATCAGGATGCTAAAAACCCGATCACACCGATTAAAGTGACCCTGGGTCGATTGCTGTTTCACGAAACCGGTCTGGGGCTGGAGCCCAGCAATGCCGTTTCGAAGGAAACATATTCTTGCAGCAGTTGCCACAATGCCGAGCGCGGGTTCACGGCCGGTCGTTTCCAGGGTGTAGCCGACGGCGCCGTTGGTTTTGGCATCAGCGGGGAAGGGCGTAATAAAAACCCGCTCTATCTGGGCGATCAGGTAGACGCGCAAGGGGCACGTCCATTACCGGTTATTAATACCGCCTATGTCACAAACGCTTTGTGGGCAGGCACCTTCGGCTCTTTTGGCGCCAACGAAGGCACCGAATCGGCATGGCACCAGGATACGCTGGTGGAAATCAATTTTGATGGACTGCAAGGCCTCGAAGCCAACAACAACCGCGCGCTGATCGTACACCGGCAGGTCGTCAACAAAGCCGTGACCGACTCGCTAGGCTACACCGCTATGTTTGATGCCGCCTTCCCTGAAGTGCCGGAAAGTGAGCGCTACACGCGCAAAATGGCGGCTTTCGCTATTGCTGCTTATTTCCGCACCATTCTTACCAACGAAGCGCCGTTCCAGTTGTGGCTGAAAGGTGATAAATCTGCCATGACCACTACCCAGAAAAATGGCGCTGCACTGTTTTTTGGAAAAGCCGGTTGCTCCAGTTGCCACAGCAGTCCTTCGCTCAACAGCCAGCCGCACCGTTTCTTTGCGCTGGGTGTGAAAAACCTGTACCAGAGCGGATATGACGTGTTCCGTACAGGGCCCGACGACAAACGGAACCTGGGCCGCGGCGGCTTTACAGGTCGCGAGGAGGACATGCACAAGTTCAAAGTACCACAATTGTACAACCTGAAAAATGTAGGATTCTACTTCCACGGCGCCAGCAAAACATCGCTGCGGGATGTAGTACACTATTTCAACGACGGGGTGCCGGAAAACCCGGAAGTGCCCACCAGCCAGGTGACGCCGCTGCTGCACCCACTGAACCTGTCGGAAAACGAAATCAACGACCTGGTTGACTTCCTGGAAAACGGTCTGTACGACCCGAATATGAAACGTTTCGCGCCTGCTGTGACGATGTCGGGCAATTGCTTCCCGAACAATGACCCGCAATCGCGGCACGATATGGGATGCCAATAGGAGAGTCCTGAGTCGACAGTCCTGAGTCCTAAGTCCGTAGAGTACACCTTATTATCCTTGGCTTTTCCATAACTAAATGCAAAAGATTAATAAGGTGTACTCTACGGACTTAGGACTCAGGACTGTCGACTCAGGACTTTATTCCTCTACCAATTCAAAGTCCGTCCGCCGGTTTTTACGGCGACCGTCTTCAGAGCCATTGTCTGCTACAGGTTTATCCGGGCCGTTGCCGATCGCCACAAAGCGGCTGCGTGGCATGCCATACTCTTTTACGAGGTAATCGATCACGGCCTGGGCGCGTTTTTTGGAGAGCGAAACGTTTGCCGCGGCATTTCCCACATTATCCGTATTGCCTTCTACGCGGATGCGGCTGTTGGCAAATGCCTTGGCGATAGGCACCATTTCATTGTCGACGATATATTTGGCATTGTCGTCGAGCAGGAATTCGCCAGAACGGAAAGAAATGCTCACACGTTTGGTGGCGACGGCTTCTTTACCTTTTGCTTCGCTTTCGGAAATACTGGTAAACGATTTTTGGCCTTCGGCAGCGTTCTCCGCGCCACTCAAGTTGGAGCGCTCTACGGTACTAAACCAGGCCGTTTTTGACCACGGAGGTACCACATCGCCGTTTTTGAGCACCCCGACATTGCGGTATTCTTTGGTCATGCGACTGTACAAGTCTTCACCTGTTACACCTTTGTAACTGCTGCGGTTGAGTCCGAAGAAGTTGACGTTGTCGCCGTGTGTACACAGGCGTACGTTGTCGATGGCTTTCAGGGCGTCGTCTTTGGTAAATCCGTCGAAAGCGTCGGCCAGAATGGCGGCGGCTTCCTGTTTGGCGGCGTTGCTGCGGTTGATCTCTGCGGCGCCTTTCATCCAGCCTTCATACAACTGCTGAACGCGGTCGCGGTTGGCTTCCACCCATTTGCGTTTGGCAATAAATACGTCGGCGATGATATTGGAAGCGTTGCGGGTGCTTTGCAGCACACGGGCGCCGGGTACTTTTTGTACGCACTCTTCATCAAACGGCGACCACACCACGGCGGCATCCACGTTGTTGGCCTTGAAAGCATCTGCGGCTTCTACCGGCGATGGCACACCGACCACTTTTACGTCGTTGGTGGTCATACCGGCCGCGCTGAGCAGCCAGATTAGGAAAGAGTGGGAGGGCGACATTTCGGCAACTGCAATTTGTTTGCCGCGCAGGTCGCCGACAGAAGTGATGCCCCGGCGCGCTACGATGGCGTCGCCACCGCGCGACCAGTCGGCCTGGAACAACACTACAGGGTCGTAGTCGGCCAGCCCCGGCATTTCAGTCGGCAAGGCATCAATGGTAGCCCAAAGCAGGTTGACCTCGTCGTTTTTCCAGGCATTGCGGCTGGCGGTGGGGTCGTCGAGGATTTTAAAATCTACTTTAAAGCCGTTTTCCTTGAAGAATCGGCTTTCTTCGTTGGCGGCAAAACCTTTGTTCCAGTATTGCCCGCCGGCATAACCGCCCCAGGTGACGACGCCCACGCCGATGGTGTTTTCATCGGGTTTGGAGCCTCCGCCAAACAATCCGCCACCACTTTGTTCGGTAGAGGCTTTCCCTTTCAGGTCTTGCCCGGTTTTGGTTTTATTCAGGAAATAACTGCCTATGAAATAGAGCCCGCCGACAATCAGGAGGGTTATGATGAATTTTGAAAAAGAGGTTAATCGTGCCATGAGTCTAATTGGTTATCTGTTATCTGTTATCAGTTATCAGGCTGGTAATGCTTGGCATATTCCAATGGTCAGGCCATGCTTGAATGACCTGATAACAGATAACTGATAACCAATAACAGCAAGGTTATTGTTCAAAAAACGAATCATACTGATTTCCGCCGCGTTCCGATTTGGCCGGAACCTGCACGGGAGCGTTGAGATCGAGTACGTCGCCGGGGTTGTTGGCTTTAGCGATGATTTTGCCTTTATCGCCACCCAGCAGGGTAGAAACGCCTTCTTTTTCCCATTTTTCCAGCATAGCGAGGCCGTCTTCCTCGAATACGCCGTTTTGCAGGTCGATGCTGTCCATGAAGTTTTTGGACATATCCATAAAGCGTTCCATTTCGCCTACTTTCTGGCCTACATCTTCGGCCATGGCTTCCAGGGCCATGTCGTACATGTATTTTTTGTCGGAATTGCCGCTCAGAATTGCCTGTGCCGAACGAATGGCCGAGTGGCTGGCTTTGATAGCCTTGTATTCCTGCTCTTTCACCACCACCTGGTCGGAGAGGTCTTCGAGCATGATTTCAGAGTTTTCGTACATTTTAGTCAGCACGCGGTACAGCACTTCCATGCGCTTGTACAGGTCTTCCAGTTTTACATTGGAATCCTGCAAACGACCTGCTTTGCGCGCCTGCAATACCATAATCGCGTCCTTCCCGGTTTCTTTGGCTTTACCGGCCAGGCTGAGGTTGTTCTGGATATTGCGCTGGTTTTGCTTGATCATTTCGCTGAGTTTGTACATCTGGCCTTTCAGGTTGCTGATCTGGCCGTTCATTTTACTCAGGCTGTCTTTCAGGTCGTCGATATAACTTTTAAGGATACCGATCGGGTCGATTTGCACAAACATTCCGGTGAGCCAGCGCATGATCGATTTGTACATGTACCAAACGAGGTTGCGCATTTTTGGATCGAGAACCATATAAATCACGGCGGCCAATGCAGCCAGCAGGCCTGCCAGATACAAGGTGTTTTGCGCCAGTGAAATCAGGACAGGAAGGGCCTGGTACAGCAGGTACCCGCCACCCAGCACAATGGCTGCCATGAACAGTCCTCCGGTGACACCTTCCGGACGTTCCCAAAAACTTTTGGGCTTGATCGGTTGTAATTCAGACATTTCTAAATGTATTGATGGTGAAGTTGGTTGAAAAATGGAGTGGTTGAAAAGGACATCACTTCTTGTTCCCTGGCATTTCAACAATTATCTGCTGAAAATGCTGTTGAGGAAAATCCTTACAGCGCGCCGGAAACGGTCGTTGACGAAATACAGCACGATGAATGCCAGTACGAATACCCAGAAAAGGCTGATGACCACTTTCAGGGAGTAAAAAACAAGCCACAGCACCAGCAGGCCGGCGAGGAAGGCTACGATCGGGTTTTTTATCAAGTCGTTCATTGTTATTTTTAGTTATCAGTTATCCGTTATTGGTTATTAGGGGTGGTAAGGAGACTATTTGTCATCAGTTTGGTATCCATTTTTGTGTGGCTATACAATTGTAGAGATGGTCTCCTTACCACCCCTGATAACCAATAACGGATAACTGATAACTACTTCAGGTGCTCCTGAATCTTCGCAATATCCGCCTCTATCTGGCCGCTTACATTGGCGAAAGTGGCTTCGAAGTCGGCTTTGGTATTTTCAATTTTCACGGTGCTGTCACCAATTTCACTGCGAATCTGCTCGCTGTTGCGGCGATGTTCCTCAATTTGCTGGGTCAGTTGTTTGATTTGTTCGGTTTTGCTTTGAATCATGGCTTCCAGGTTGCGCACCTCTTCTTCTCGGTTGCCGATAAGTTTAGCGCGCTGCTGGGCATGTGCTTCATTGAATTTGGACTGTTCGCCTGCCAGAATATTCATGTAAAACTGGGCGGATTCGATCAGTTTGGCGGGTGTAACATTCATGGTTTGTGCCATGGCATAAGCGGAGTGGAAACGCGTCGCTTCGTCCATGGGCATTTTTTCCAGGTTTTTAAGTGCCTGGCGGAATTCGAAATAATCGAAGCCTTGCTGGTTGTTTTTTTCCAGCGCCCCCAATAAAATCTGTACAAACTTGTCGGTGATTGCGCCGCTGCTGGCAGTATCCCTGCGTGTTTCGGCTACTGGCGCTTCGGGTTGTGCAACAGGGGTGTTTTGCGGAGGTGTAGCAGGCTGGGCAGATCCGCCACTTTCATCCTCTACGATAAAAACCGACTTGAATTTTTTCAAAAGATCACTCATCTCTGTGTGGGTTGTATCAAGTATGTGTGGCTTTTGCGCCGCACAACCAGGGTGTATATTTGGTGATTTCCCTGTTGACCGGCCAAAAGTGGGGGTGTGGAAAACATCACTTGCACTTTCGTCGTCGACAATCCGGGAATTTCGGACAAAGTAATGTAAAACAGTCGATAAAATGAAAATCTACTGCCAAAGTAAATGCATTCAAATAATAAAATCAGCCTTGTCATTGACCCCGGTCGCCTTACTTTTGCCGCGCTCAACTGTATTTTACCTTGCGCCGCCTTATGACCTTCGACATAACCATCCCTGTGCTCAATGAAGCCGAAACGCTGGACCGGCAGGTTCGCATCCTGTATGCCTTTTTGCAGCGGCATTTCCCGGCGTATGGGCAGTGGCGCATTGTGATTGCCGACAACGGCAGTACCGACGATACCCGGGCTATTGCAGAAAAACTTTGTGCCGAATTGCCGGAACTGCGCCTCGTGCGTGTACCGGAAAAAGGGGTCGGGCTGGCACTGAAAACCTCCTGGATGCAAAGCGACGCTGATATGGTGGGATACATGGACCTCGATCTGGCAACCGATCTGCCGCATTTTATACAGGCGTATAATGCGCTGGCAACGGAAGGTTTCGACCTGGTGTACGGTACGCGCCTGCACAGCCGCTCGCGGGTAATCGGCCGAACCCTGAAGCGCGAAATCACTTCCCGTGTGTTCAACCTGATGCTGAAAATGTACCTCGGCATCCGTTTTTCCGATGGCATGTGCGGATTCAAATGGCTGCGCCGCGAACTTGTGCAGCCTCTGATGGATGGTGGCGCCGTATCGAACGGCTGGTTTTTTAGCACCGAACTGCTGACTATCGCCGAATGGAAAGGGCTGAAAATGTGCGAGTTGCCCGTGAAATGGACCGACGACACCACTGGCAGCAAGGTGAATATATCCAGACTAGCCAGGCAATATATCCAAGCCATGCGGGTACTGAAAAAGAAGAAGGGATTTAAGATTTAAGATTTTTGATTTTAGATTTGCCCGAAACGCCCTCTTTATTAAATATAGAATTAGAGATGTACGAAGGATTTGTTCGGCTACGCCCCTTTTAGAAGGATGGGAACGCGGATGAAGCGGATAAAGCGGATTTGAACGGATTTTTAGTGGCCTTGCGGCCACTTCTTTTAATTTTTTCGGATTAAAACCGCCTTCGGCGGCTGGATACGCTTGGTATACACATGAAATGAAACAAGGGATCGGTATTGATTTTTGCTTGCTTTACAAAAGATTGATTCGATATGCGTCTCGCCGAAGGCGGGCAAATCCGTAAAAATCAAAAAGAAGTGGCCGCAAGGCCACTAAAAATCCGTTCA